>CAWIZJ010000069.1:0-82398 GCA_963840535.1 uncultured Alphaproteobacteria bacterium | reverse complement strand
ATCGTGATCTACGGGGACAGCGTGGAAACGCCGGTCGTGGTCAACGGCGGCTTCGCCGAGGTCGGTGCGGCGGGCCTGACGGTATTGGCCGACATGGCGGTGCCGCGCGAGGAATTCGATTTGGCTGTGCTCGCCGGCACGATCAAGGATGTCGAGGAGGACGTCGCCGACGAGCAGAGCGATCGCAAGCGTGACAGGCTCGCTCATAGGCTGGCGCAGCTCAAGGCCTTGCAGGCCGCGCTGGCATCGTAACCAAGCCTGGCAAGACGCTCACTTTCACGCGAAGGTGAAATCTGAGCCGGTGGGAGGGTACCGCCTGCCGATGACCGGCCCTCCTGCCCGTGACAGCGAGCTGCGTCCCCTCCCGGCGACCTCGGTGGTTACCGGACCTTGCTGGGCGGACGATCACGAGGAGCCGGTGGGGACTTCGAAAATCTTGCGAACTCTTTGACTACGCGCTCGTAGACCGGGCGCTTGAAGGGCACGATCAGGCGGGGAAGGTTCTCGATCGCTTCCCACCGCCACTGCGCGAATTCCGGGTCATGGCCGCCGGCGGGATGTGCGATGTCGATCTCGCTCTCGTCGCCGGTGAACCGCAGGGCGTACCATTTCTGTGTCTGTCCGCGATACTTGCCGCGCCAGGACCGGCCGAGGATCTCGCGTGGGATGTCGTAGTTGAGCCACTCCTTGATCTCACCGATCTTCTCGATCGAGCGGATATTGGTCTCCTCGTAGAGCTCGCGGAACGCCGCCGGCCACGGATCCTCGCCCGGATCAATCCCGCCCTGCGGCATCTGCCAGGCGTGCGCCGCGTCGACATGCTCGGGGCCGTCCAGGCGGCGGCCAATGAACACACGGCCGACACAGTTGAACACCGCCAGACCGACGCAGGGCCGATAGGGAAGCGATTCGAAGGCGGGCATCGCGTGGCGTCCTCCCGGGCGACCGAGCGGAGCGAGGGAGATTTGGGACCCAGGGAAGAGCTTCGAAAAATGAGAGTGGATACCAGTCTCGGCTCACGGGATGCTTCGCATTGCGCGGCCGGAACGACAAGCCCCATTTCAACTCGACTTCGGCTTGACCGCGGTGATGGGCACGCGGCCAAACAAAACGGGGCGGCCGGCAGGCCGCCCCGTGACTCGGTTACCGCTGTTGCTGGATCAGTTGGGCACCGACGTCTTCGGGTTCGGCGGATAGGCCGAATTCTTCTGGATACCGCGAATGAGATCGAGCGCGGTGTGCAGCGCCTTATCGTCCTTCGGATCCGGAGGGATGTACGACTGTGAACCAGTCTGTTCGTCGCCCTCGGCCTTGAGATGTCCGCGCAGCGACGCCTCGCCGCGCGTATCGGTACGCGCCTTGAGCTCCTCGGGTACCTCCTGCAGCACCTCGATGTCGGGCGAGATGCCCTTGGCCTGGATCGAGCGTCCGGACGGGGTGAAGTAGCGCGCCGTGGTCAGCCGTAGAGCACCGTTGCCGGAGCCGAGCGGGATGATGGTCTGCACCGAGCCCTTGCCGAACGAGCGCGTTCCGATGACGGTGGCGCGCCGGTGATCCTGGAGCGCGCCCGCCACGATCTCGGAGGCGGAAGCCGAGCCTCCGTTGATCAGCACGATAATCGGCCTTGCCTTGGTGAGGTCGCCGGCGCGCGCATTGAAGCGCTGGGTCTCCTCGGCGTTGCGGCCGCGGGTCGATACGATCTCGCCCTTCTCGAGGAACGCGTCGGACACCGAGATCGCCTGGTCGAGCAGGCCGCCCGGGTTGTTGCGCAGATCCACGATGAAACCCTTCAGCTTGTCGCCCGCTTGGCTGCCGAGATCGGCGATCGCCTTCTTCGTGCCCTCGGTGGTCTGCTCGTTGAACTGGGTGACGCGGATGATACCCACGTCGTCGCCTTCCATGCGCGAGCGTACCGAGCGCACTCGGATGATGTCGCGCGTGATCGCCACCTCGACCGGCTTGTCCTGGCCCTTGCGCATGATCTTGAGCTTGATCTTAGTGTTTACCGGTCCGCGCATCTTCTCGACCGCTTGGTTGAGGGTCAGTCCCTGCACCGGCTCGTCGTCGAGATGGGTGATGATGTCGTTCGCCATGATGCCGGCCTTGGCCGCCGGTGTCTCGTCGATCGGCGCCACCACCTTGATCAGGCCATCCTCCATGGTCACCTCGATGCCGAGCCCGCCGAACTCGCCGCGGGTCTGCACCTGCATGTCGCGAAAGCTCTTCGAGTCCATGTAACTGGAATGCGGATCGAGCCCGGCCAGCATGCCGTTGATCGCCAACTCGATCAGTTTGCCGTCGTCGGGCCTCTCCACGTAGTCCGCCCGCACCCGCTCGAACACGTCGCCAAACAGGCTGAGCTGACGATACGTGTCTGCTGCCGCGGCTTGCGCACGAGCTCCGTAGAATATGACGCGTGGCTGGGTCGAGATGAGCGTCAAGGCGATGCCTGCCGCCGCACCGAGGAGAATCAGGGAAGTCTTGCGCATCATCCGCGAACCTTCTGACCTTCACTTGCGGCCCACCATGGGCCTGGATCGACGGGGATACCGTCCTTCCGGAATTCCACATATAGGACGGGTTGGCTTGTTCCGCCCGTGATAGCAGCGGCGGAATGGGCTCCTTCGCCCATCACCGCAACGGGCTCGCCCGTCACCACGAACTGCCCCAAATCAACGGATATCCGTTCCATTCCGGCGAGCAGGACATGATACCCGCCGCCGGCATTGAGGATCAAGAGTTGGCCGTAATTGCGGAAAACGCCGGCGTAGACGACCCAGCCATCACACGGAGCCGTGATTTGACCGCCGGAGCGGGCGGCGATCGACAGGCCCTTTTCGGTGCCTCCGAGCCCATCCGGGGCCCCGAATTCCCTGATTCGGGGGCCGTTGACCGGCAACGGCAGCATTCCCTTGGCCGAGGCAAAGGCGATGGCCGGGGTCAACCGTCCCGGATCCCTGAACGCGGCAAGATTCTGCTTCCCCTCGAAGGGCTTGCTTTCTTCGCCCCGGCGCGCCGCTTCCGCTGCGGCGCGCGCGGCAGATTCGAGGCTCTGCTCGAGCCGGGAGATGAGTTGATTGAGGTCCTCGGCTTGGCGGGCGAGCTGCGCAGCGCGCCGGCGTTCCTCGGCGAGGGCTTGTTCCGCCTCGGCCTGGCGTCGCTGGCGCTCCTCCACCATGAGCGACAGCCGCCGGCGATCGTCGGTTACGACCAACAAGTCGCGCCCGAGGCTTTCGCGCTCCTCCCCGATCTGCCTGCGCAGCCGGACCAACTCGGCGAGATCGGCGGCCAGCGCCTCGGCCTGCTGCCGCATCTCCGGAAGCACCGCGCCCAGCATCATGGCCGAGCGCACCGATGCCAGCGCGTCCTCGGCCCGAATGATGAGCGCGGGGGGTGCCTGCCGGCCAATCCGCTGCAACGCCGCCATCACCTCGGCGATGAGGGTGCGCCGTTGCTCCAACGACGCCCGCAGGGCCTGTTCCTTGTCGTCGAGCGGCCGCAGGCGATCATGGGTCTTCGCGATGCGCTCGTCCAAGCTCACGACGCGGGACGCAGTGTCTATGATCTGCTGATTGAACTTGCGTCGGTCGCCGGCAATCGATTCGATCTCGCGCTTGAGACGGGCCTCGTTCTCCTGCGCCCTGTGCTGCTCGGTGCGGAGCGCTTCCAGCTCTTTCTCGCGCTGCCTGAGGGAATCGCGATCGGTGGTGGATGCTGCGGGGGGGTGACCGGACTCGGCCGGCGATTGAGCGCGAACGCGCGGCGCTTGTGCCGTGGCGGCCAATAGCCCCAGTGGCAAAGCGCCCAGCAACGCCAGGACGAGTGGGCGGAGAACCGTGGGCGAGGTCGACAGGGCCGGCATCGGTCCGTTCTATGAAGGACGCGTCCAACGCCCGCAATAAGTAACCATGATTCGTACCGGATTAAGACGAAGGGCAGGCGATTACGCCCTATGGTAGGGATGTCCAGCCAGGATAGTGACGGCGCGGTAGAGTTGCTCCAACAGCATCACTCGAACCAGTTGATGCGGCCAAGTGGCTGCGCCGAAGGCGAAGCCGAAGCTGGACTTTTCTCGCAGGCTCGGCGCGATTCCGTCATGACCGCCGACGATGAATACGGCGGCCGGCTTGCCCTGCGCCCGCCATCCTTGTAGCTGGCCGGCAAAAGATGCGCTCGACAGGCTTTCGCCACGTTGGTCCAGGATCACGGTGACGGCGCCGTCGGGGACCACGTTGGCGATGGCGATTGATTCCTCGAGCATTCGCCGGGTGGCGTCGGCGGCGCGGCTTTCCCGGATCTCGACGATATCGAAGGCTTGCAGACCGGCGGTCCGACCGGCTTGAGCCGCGCGCTTGCGATAGCGCTCCGCAAGCTCTCGCTCGGGACCTTGCTTCAACCGGCCGACGGCGACGACGACGATCCGCATGCGCGACGATCCGGACGGGACCCTAGCGCGGATCTCGGGCCAACGTCAGCTGGCCCGTCGCCCCTGTGGTCGCGTCGCGGCCCACATCTTTTCGAGATTGTAGAAGGCGCGCGCCTCTGGCCGGAACACGTGCACGATGACATCGCCGGCATCGATCAGAACCCAGTCGCAATGCGGCATGCCCTCGACCCGCACGCCCGGCACGCCGGCATCGGCCAAGTCTCCAAGCACGCGATCGGCAACCGCGCCGACATGGCGGTTCGACCTGCCGGAGGTCACAACCATGGCATCGGCGATCGTGGACTTGCCGGTGAGATTGATGGTGACGGTGTCCTCGGCCTTCATGTCGTCCAGGCGTGCGAGGACCAGTCGAAGGATCTCCTCGGCGGGGGGACGTACCTTGGAGATGGTTTCTGCGGCGCGGCGCGCGCCGGCACGAGAGAGAGCAGGTGTTGCCAGGGTCCCTTTCCTTTCGCTGCAGCAGTAGCGCTGGCCTGCACGAAGCAGGACAGCGCTAAGATAGGCATGGTCCGCTAACGGTTTCAACGGGTCGTCGTCCCGGAATCCCTATTGTGGGGCTGTTTGGCGTCGCCTTTGTGACGGGCGGCGCGCAGCGCGGTCGACGACAGGGGCGATTTCAGGCCGTGAAGGTAGATCCAGGCCGGCGGCTTGCGGACTGGAAGTGACTTCGATTTCCGTTCCGGGATGCGTGCGCGTGCCAGCGCCTGCCCGGCCGGGCTGCCGACGGCATAGAGACTGGGACCGAGGCGATCGACCACCGCAATCGGCACCATGGCCGCGATCCCGCGCCATTTCTGCCAGCGGTGAAAGCTGCGCAGATTGTCGGCGCCCATGATCCAGACAAAATGCACGCCGGGGCAGTGCCGATGCAGATAGGCGATGGTGGCGAAGGTATAGTGGGTGCCGATCTGTGCCTCGAGGCCGGTGACCCGAATGCGCGGATGGCGCGCAAGCGCGCGGGCCGCCACAATACGCTGGCCGAGCGGCGCGAGACCGCGCGTGTCCTTGAGCGGATTGCCCGGGGTGACCAGCCACCACACCTGGTCGAGATCGAGCCGTTTCATGGCAATCAAGCAGGCGCCCAGATGGGCATCATGCGGCGGGTCGAACGTTCCGCCGAACAGCCCGATGCGAATCCCGGGAGCATGCAGCGGCAGCGCGACGTGCGCCGAGCGCCCCGACCATGACGTCTTCACGGCCTGATTTGTCCCGAGCCGTGCACGCGGTACTTGAAGCTTGTGAGCTGGTCGACGCCCACGGGCCCGCGAGCATGGAAGCGGCCGGTGGCGATGCCGATCTCGGCGCCGAACCCGAACTCGCCCCCATCGGCGAACTGTGTCGAGGCATTGTGCAGGACGATGGCGGAATCGACCTCGCGCAGGAATTTCTCCGCCGCGGCCGCATCCTCGGTCACGATCGCATCGGTGTGATGGGAACCGTGGCGCTCGACATGCGCGATCGCGGCGTCGATGCCATCGACGACCTTGGCCGAGATCACCGCGTCGAGATACTCCGTCGACCAGTCCTCTTCGCTCGCTGGCTTTACGCGAGAATCGACGGCAGCGGTCGCGGCATCGCCGCGCACCTCGCAGCCGGCATCGAGCAGCATGGTGACCAGCGGCGCCAGATGAGTGGCCGCGACCGTGCGGTCGACGAGCAGGGTCTCGGCCGCGCCGCACACCCCGGTGCGTCGCATCTTGGCGTTGAGCACGATGCTCTTCGCCATATCCAGTCTGGCGCCGCTGGCCACGTAGACGTGGCAAATACCCTCCAGGTGCGCGAATACCGGCACGCGCGCTTCCCTCTCGACGCGTGCGACCAGGCTCTTGCCACCGCGCGGTACGATGACGTCAATCGCGCCGTCGAGTCCAGCCAACATCATCCCGACCGCAGCGCGCTCGCGGGTTGGGACAAGCGCGATCGCTCCGTCAGGCAGCGCAGCCGTCCGCAAGCCCTCGATCAGGGCGGCGTGGATCGCGCGATTGGAGCGATGGCTTTCCGAACCACCGCGCAGGATGGCGGCATTACCCGCCTTGAGACAGAGCGCAGCGGCGTCCGCGGTGACGTTTGGGCGGCTCTCGTAGATGATGCCTACCACGCCGAGCGGTACTCGCACGCGCTCGATGGTCATTCCGTTGGGGCGTGTCCAGCGCTCCGTCACCGCGCCGATCGGATCGGCGAGCGAGCGCACCACGTCGAGGCTCTCGGCTATGGCAGCAACGCGCTTGCCGTCCAGTGCGAGCCGATCAAGAAAGGCACTAGTCGCGCCCGATGCCTTGCCCTCGGCCAGATCCTGGGCATTGGCAGCGAGGATATCCGCCTGGCGGGCGTGGATCGCTGCTGCCATGGCCGAGAGCGCCGCGTCCTTGCGAGCCGGCGGCGCGAGCGCCAGAACGCGTGCAGCGCTCTTCGCCTGTCGTCCGATTCCGCGCATCAGGGCAGCGATGTCGGAGCCGTCGACGGTCTTGAGCGGTGCGCTCATGGCGAAATCCATGTTCCGAGAATTGCTCCTAGCATGTTCACGGCGGTCCCGCGAGGCCGCCCCGGGGTGCCAGGCGCCATGCGCAAATGTAAACGGATAAGAAGCAGGCCGAAGGGTCGGCCGGTAAGCCTATGGCTGTACTTTCGTCTTCAGCAGCGCTCCGATCGGCTTTTCGGTATCGGCAAGCTCTGCAGCCTCGACCGGTACGCGACGCTCGATCAGACGTCGCGTCACGGCGATGTCGCGCTGAGCGTTGATGCCGATCGCGTAGGCGATATGAGTCCCATCGAGCTCGAACAGCAGCGAGGCGCCGGCGCCGACTTGACGGTGTACTCGCGCGCGCGCCTGCTTGGGGTGCCAGCCCACGCCCTGAATGTACATGTCGAATTGCTCCGACCAGAACGAGGGCGCTACGTCGTAGGTGACGTCACCCCCCGCCGCGTTGCGGCCGGCGACGGCGCCATGCTCCTGGGCGTGGCGCCAGTTCTCGAGTCGTACCGGTCCCTCTGGACCGGGGAGCCGCGCGCAGTCGCCGGCCGCGAAGATGGCGGGATCGTTGGTACGGCCATGGTGGTCGACGATGATGCCATCCCGTGCGGCGATGCCCGCGCCTTTGGCCAACGAATCGTCTGGCGCGAACTCCGGTCCCCACCACAATGAGATCGGCGACGATGGCGTCGCCGATCTGGGTCTCGACCGCGAGCCGGCCATCCGGCAGTTCGCTGAAAGCGGATGCCGCGGTTTCGATCCGGATTTCGACGCCGCTTGTGCTGTGGCGCGCGTGGATCAGCGCGGAGCTTCCCTCGTCGCAGACCCGCTCGAGGATACGTGGCGCCATTTCGATCACTGTGACAGCAAGGCCGAGCCCGGCAGCGGATGCGGCCACCTCGAGGCCGATCAATCCGCCGCCGATGACGATCAGCGACCGGCTGCGTTGCAGATGCTCCTTGAGCACGAGCGCTTCGGCCTTGGTGCGCAGATAATGGATCCCGTTGCGAGCGGGCGGAAACATCGGAAGCGCGCGATTGGTCGAGCCGGTAGCAAGGACCAGCGTGTCATAGCCCAGGCGCTCGCCGGATTCGGCGACGAGCGCGCGCGCGACGCGATCGATCTCGCTTACGCGCGTGCCGGACCTGAGCACCACGCCGCTTCCGGCAATTCCGTCGCGGCCGGCGATCGGAGCGGCGTCGGGCGTGGTCTTGCCGGTGAGCACGGCCTTGGACAAGGGGGGCTTTTCGTAGGGCTCGCAATGCTCGTCATTGAGCAGCACGACCTGTGCCCCGGGATCCTGCTGTTTGGCTGCAAGCGCTGCCGCGACTCCCGCGGGACCACCGCCGACGATCACGATGCTACGCGCAGCGCTCATGGCAGTACTGAGCCCTCCTCCCCGACCGGTCGTCCCATGGTCGCCACGTTCATTGCTCCCGCGTGTCGAGCTATGCCCTCAACGCCGCCAGCATCTCCTCGAAATACTCGTCGCCGCCGGCGATCACCAGCATGGCGGCGTACGGCCGCAGTGCCGCCAACGACCTCGACAGCTCCTCGTCAGAGCGCTGCTCGCCGCCGACCACCACCGCCATGGTCATCACCTTGCGCATCGCGCAAGCCTCGCCGATGACGGCGGCGGCCTGTGCCGCGGTGCCGGCGCTCGACACCATCACCACCAGGTCGGCGGAGGCCACCTCCTCGACCAGCGCCTTGGTCCGGCCGGCGAGATCGTTCAGCCAGGCCGGGATCGACCAGCCCTCGCCGTCGCGCGGCGCACCGTCGAACGTAAGTGACGTAAAGAAGGTCGCCCCCTGCCAGGTCCGCTCGGCCGCGCGCTTGACCAGCTGCTCGCTCGCTAGGTCGAGCGCGACGACCTTCACGGCCCGCGGACTGGAATTGGGGTAGTCGACGCGGAACCGCGCCTCTGCCGCCGAGCTCATGCGCGCACTTTCGCTTTTCATCGCTGCGGTCTCTTCGCTATATGGCGAGCCGTGCTCGGCTGTCTGGGTTAGGACTGGCACCAGGTCGCATCAGAAGTCAACGAGGGCGCTTTGGATGTCCGCTCCCCGTCGCATCGATCTCTGCAGCACCGAAGAGGTGGCTCGCGGCGCGGCTCTCAAGGTCGAGACCGCGGGTTTCGCGCTCGCGGTGTTCAATCTCGACGGGGTGTTCTACGTGACCGACGATAATTGCACGCATGGACCCGGCTCGCTCTCCGAAGGCTTTGTCGACGGCGAGGTGATCGAGTGCAATTTTCACAATGGACAGTTCAATATCAAGACCGGGGAGGTCGTAGCGCCGCCCTGCATGGTGCCGATCAGGACCTATAAGACCGTCGTGGAGAACGGCCGGGTCCTGATCGAGATCGGCTGACCTTGGAACAAGTGCGGAGGATGATCGCGATGCAAATTCTGTCCACCAATGGCGTAAAATCCGTCCTATCGGAGCTCGTTCTGAGATACCAGCGCATGACCGGGACCGAGCTTGCCGTCACCTGGGGCTCCACGATGAGCCTGGTGCAAGACCTCGAGCGTGGGGCCGGCGGCGACCTCGTCATCCTCTCTGATGAGATGATCGACGATCTCGTCTCGCGCAACAAGGTCGTAGCCGGAAGCCGCGTCGACCTCGCCCGCTCCGGCATCGGCATCGCAGTGCGCAAGGGTGCTCCGAAGCCCGACATCGGCTCGCCCGAAGCGCTCAAGAATGCCCTGCTCGCGGCGAGATCGGTCGCCCATTCCAAGTCCGGCATGAGCGGCATCTACTTTCCCACCGTTTTGGCATGGCTCGGCATCGCCGACGCAATGAAGTCGAGGATCGTGATGCCCGACCCCGGCACCCCGGTCGGCGAGGTCGTCGCCCGCGGTGACGCGGAGCTCGGTGTCCAGCAGATCAGCGAGCTGCTTCCGGTGACCGGTATCGAGATCGTCGGCCCGCTGCCACCGACGTTGCAGAAGATCACGACCTTTGCTGCCGGCACGCTGGTTAGCGCGAAGGATGCGCGCGCCGTGACGGCACTGGTGAAATTCCTTGTAACCGAGTCGCGACCGTTGCTCGCCCAGAACGGTTTGGAGCCCGCGATCGAAGCATAGTCCGGGGCCACCAAAGCAGCTTCGAGCCTCCTGCCGGACCGTGTATGGATTTCGTATGTCCTCCTCCCGACCGGGAACATTGCTGGCCGTCCGGGTGCACTTTGCCGCCATCGCCCGACAGCCGGAATTGACGCGCCGGTCGACGATTCTCACCTGCGAGCCCGCCCTTCCGTCGCTCAAGAAGCTGGGCATGAAGCCGGATCGGCCATGCTGACCACTTTCCTTTCGGTTCCGAATCATGTCTCGTCCAGCGCGGCGCATATCGCGCTCCTGATGAGGGAAACTATCATGGCACCAATGGCCAAACCCAGCCGTCCCGTCACGCTCAAGCTTCTGGCGGCACAGCTGGCCGACGATCACCAAATGACGAAGCGTGCCGGGGAGGCACTTCTCGGCGACATGGTCACTTTGATCACCAAGCACCTCAAGCGGGGTGAGCGCATCAGGATCGCCGGCCTCGGCATCTTGCAGGTGAGAAAGCGCGCCGCCCGCATGGGGCGCAACCCCGCAACCGGAGAGGCGATAAAGATCAAAGCGAGCAAGAAGGTCACGTTCCGCGCGGCCAAGGACTTGAAGCTCGCGATTTGAGAAGTCCGGCATCTATCCAATAGCGTTTGATGGCCGCGACAGCAGGTGGCTCGCGGCTACTCGGTTTTGATGCGATCTGCAATCGGGACGCGGCTCCCGACAGTTCCATTGCGGATCGCTCACCGGTGACGCGTGATCGTATCCACCAAAGCTGGTCTGCCTTTCTTGACCTCGGTCAGCGCACGTTCGAGTGCGGGACGCACATCCTGCGGTCTGTCGATCGGTCCTTCGCCCCAGCAACCCATGGAGCGCGCCAGCGCCGCGAAATCGGGCTCCGGCCCGAACAGATCCATCCCGATATGGGCCTTGGCCTCGTCGGTGCCGCGCAGGTGCGCCATTCGAAGCTGGTGCTCCCAGTCGTTGTAATAGGCGCGGTTGTTGTGCATCACGATCAGAATGGGGATTTCATGCTTGGCGGCGACCCAGAGCGCGCCGGCGTCGAACATCAGGTCGCCGTCGGGCTGGATGTCGACAACGACCCGTCCCGTGCCTCTGTGCGCGAGCGCCACGCCGAGCGAGATGCCGATCTGGGTCGAGGTGCCGAGCTCAACACCGGGATGCCGATAGGGCCGGTCGAAATCCCAAAGCTTGCGCACTTGTTGTTTGAGATTGTTGGCCGTGAGCACCCAGTCCTCGTTCTTGATCACCTCCCACACTTCGAGCGCGAGCCGTGAGAAGGTCATGGGCGAGGAATCCCAATCCCGGCGCGCCTCGTCCTGCCAGTTCGCCCACAGCTCGTCGTGACGTTGGCCGATCCTCTCCTTGCGTTCGGCAATGCGAGTCCGGAGCTTGGCGTCACCGGCGATGCGCCGCTTGCAGATGCTGGTGAGCGCGGGAACCCCGAGAGCGGTGTCACCGAGTGCGCGGACCGAGCAAGGCTGCATGCGGCAATAGTCGAACGCCCACTTGCTGATATTGAGCTCACCAAAGCCGATCTCCACGAAGTCGCACCATGGTGGCGTAAGTTGCTCGCGGGTGCGTTCGGTGCTGTTGAGCTCGGTCAGCTGTTTTTCCCAATCCTTGACATCGAGACCGACGACGAGATCGGTGTGCCGCAGCGATGCCTTGTCCATGCTCAGGCACAGCGGATGCTTGTTGGGGAAGTTAAGTGCGTTGTTGACGTCCCATACGGCGGCGCCGGTGGTCTCGGCGAGCTCTACGATGCTCTCGAATCCTCCCGCGCGCCGGCCGGCATATTCGGCGAGCAGGAGGGGGTGTTCGGCACGCATGAGCGTGTCCGCGATCGCCTCGATCGCCGTCGCATCAGGGGCGATTGGCGCCGGGGTGGCGGCAGCGCCGACGGGTGGCAGCGGCACTTTGCAGGCGAGCGGCTCCTCCTGCAGCGCGGCGTCGTAACACATGTAGACCGGCCCCTGCGGCTCGGTGGTCATGATCGAATAGGCGCGTGCGAAGCTTTCCGGCACGCCTTCGATCGAGGTCGGCTGGTAGTCCCATTTCACGTAGTCGCGGATTGCGTTGCCCTGAACCAGCGCTGAATGCGTCCAGTCGATATGTGGCCGGCGCTTGGCCTCATCCATCGGGCCGGTCGCGCCGATGACGAAGATCGGCACCCGGTCGATATAGGCATAGTAGATAGCCATGCAGGCGTGCAGCAGCCCCACCAGATCGTGCAGAATGACCGCCATCGGTTTGCCGGATGCCTTGGCGTAGCCGTGTGCGATCTGCACCGCGGTCTCCTCGTGCTGGCACAGCATCATGGGCGGCTCGTTGGCGCCGTAGTTGACCAGCGAATCGTGCAGGCCACGAAAGCTCGCGCCTGGATTGAGCGTGATGTACGGAAAGCCGTAGCGCTTGATCAGGTCGACGATGACATCGGACTGCCAGCGGGCGTGGTTCTCGACCTTCGCTTCCATCGCGTGCGCGCTCTTGCTCCGCATTGACGGCGTCAGCGGTTGATCATCTCAGCGACCTTGGCGGTGACAGACTTCGGCGTCTGGTAGACCTCTTGCACGATGCCCTGAACGGCCTCGCCCGAAACCGGGTTGATCTCGAGCTTCATCCGCGCGGCGTCCGCCAGGAACTCTGGATCCCGCAACGTATCCACGAACGCCTTGCGCAGGACGGTCACGTGCTCCACGGGCATCCCGGGTGGTGCCAGGAACGGCCTGCCCATGGGCTGGCGGGCAAACACCAGCTTGAAGATCTGCGTCTGCTCGTCGCTTTTGGCGAAGTCCATGATCAGGGGCACATGCGGCAAGTCGACATGCCTTCCGAGCGAGAGTTGCACCAGAATATTGATCTTGCGGCCGTCGACCCAATGCTTGTGGGTAGCGACTATGCTCGACCAAGACCAGCCACAACGGCCGGCTACCTCGCCGCGTTCCATCGCCAGGTCGATCTCGTTGCCGCCGGGGTAGCCGGTGACGATCTTGAACCTGGTACCGAGCGCCGCATTGAGCACCTTTGGGAACTGATCGGTATCGGCTGCCGGGCCGGTGCCGCCGACCGTCAACTCATGCTGCATGACCTGTTCGAGGGTGGCGAGGCCAGAGGTGTGCCAGGCGACACACACGCTGACCTCATCGTTCATGCTGCCGATCCAATTGAACTTGCCGGCGTCGAATTGCGCCTTGCTCGATCCGAGCAACGGATCGAAGCCGGTGCCGCGGCCGATCATTCCGAAGGCCGTCCCGTCCTTGGGACCGACATTGTAGAGCCAGTTGGCGAGCACCAGGCTGCCGGCACCCGGCATGTTCTTCGGCACGATGGTCGGCTTGCCGGGGATCAGGCGCCCAATGTGGCGGGCGAGTGCGCGGGCATAGACGTCATATCCGCCGCCACCGCTGTATCCGATGTAGAGATCGACGTTCTTGCCCTTGTAGAATTCCGCCGGGCTTTGCGCGTGACCATTCGCGACCGCGCAGACTGCGAGACCGGCGACCACGACGACGCGAATTCCAAGACCCATTTCATCCTCCAATCGAGGGTTTCCGGCTTCCACGCTCGCATTCGCCATTGCGCGCCCGCAAGCTCGCGAGGCGCATCAGACTCGCGGGCGCGTTCTCGACCTGATCGAACCAGTCGAATCCCATCTCCTTGACAATGCGGTTGCTCATCATGATCAGCCGCGCCTCCACGGTGGCGACGTGTTGATGGGTGGTGAAGGGCGGGATGTAGATGTAGTCGCCGCGCTGCCATTCGAACTTGCGCGGCTCCTCCGCCCATTGCCATTTGAAGGCATCGAGGCAGTCGAACTTCATGTCCCAATGCAGGTCATAACCCGAGCCTTCGACAACGAAGATGAGTTCCTCCCACATGTGCCGATGTTTGCCCGACCGCTCGCCCTTCTCGAGGAACTGCATGTAGGCCTCGACGCAGCATTCGCGCGTATTCATGCGGTGATGAACAAGGTGCTTGATCAAGCCGTTGGGCGAACGTTCCCACGGCATGTCCTTGGCCTTGACGACGTTCGACCGGGTCTCGTAGCTCTCGCGAAATTTCTGCGAGGCGGCGATGTCGTCGGCGTGAAAGGTGCTGCTGGCCGATCCCGAATGTGCGGGTTGCTTGTCCTGAAACGACATGCGCTATCCTCCACGGCATTTTCCGCCGAACGAAGCCGGTCCGACGCCGGCATTTGTCGACACGCGCTTACAAGTCGGACGGCGGCGTGTATCCGTCCTGTCCGGGCGGCAGCTTGTCGGGCGGCCATTCCACGATCTTCTGGAATAGGAGATGCATGAACAGGAATAATGGCTTGGCCTTGAACACCAGAAGGATCGCCTCGTCGTCGGGATCATCGTTGAAGTGCTGGTGCACGCAACCGTTCTCGACGATCATGACATCGCCGGACTCCCATTCGATGCGCCGCCCGTCGTGCACGTCGTGGCCGTGGCCCTTGAGCACGTAGAACACCGCGCTGTTGAGGTGGCCGTGCTTCTGCCCATAGGCACCGGGGGCGTAGGCCTCGATGTGGGACTCCAGCGACTGGATTATCGAGGTTGCCTGCGGGCTGATGACGCTCTTGCCGAACTGGCCTGGTCCGCCCTTCCACGGCACTTCCTGCGAAGGGTACACTCGACGCTCCTCGAGCAGGGCCTTGTAGAGGTGGCTGTAGGTGCCCTCCAGCGCACGTACGAAGGTGCGCTTCTTCGCCCATCGTTCCCATTTCTCGTGCTTCTTTTCCTCGGGAAATTCATCGGGCTGGTTGTGGCCGATACCCGGCCGCGCTTGCTCGTACATCCCCGTCATTCCGGCGCCTCCGTCGCAAAGGCTTCTCTGGCGCGATCCCGTCGATCAACTCTCGGACGATCGTTCGACGGTCCACGCCGCCCTGCTGCAAGCGAGCTTATCCCATGCATCGTCATTAAGGGATTAGAGCCGGACGTGCAACGCGACGCCCGTGCGGGTGGGCGTTCCCACTGCTCGCGCTTTCGGGGATCAGGCAGCAGCCGATCGCATGCAGGTTCCGACGGTCAGCGTTTCTCGGGTTGGCCACGATTGGCGGCGCGCCGGGCGGGCGTCCTGCTCGGCTGTGGCAAGCCCGCGGTGCGTGGCCGCCCCACCTCGGCTAGGCGCTTCATCCGTGGCAGGTCGGCGGCCGCCCACATTGCCTCCGCCTTCTGCAGCCGCGTCACCCAATACTCCCAGGCGCGCTCGACCCCGCGGTCGCCGAGATTGTGGCCGCTGCATTTCTCGATCTCGCCGGGCGACAGCGGGCCGAGCGTGCCGATCGCCATGGCCCGCAGCTGCAGCTCGGCATTGCGGGTGGTGTAGATCGAGCGGAATACACATTCCCGCACCGATCTGCGCGCGAGCGTCGCGCCGTGCCGGCGCAGCAGTACCATGAAATGCGGGCCAAGCGCGCGGGCATGCGAGGCGCCTTCTTCGGGCGTGCTCACCAGGAGATTGGTATCGCCGAACTCGTCGCGGCTGTCCCAGAACGGCACCTCCATGCCGAGCGCACCTCCGAGGTGAAAGAGTGGGACGAGCGCCACGCCCGTGGCGCAGAACGGCAGCACGGCCGGGGCATGGTGGTGACACACCGAGTTCACATCCGGCCGCGCTTTGTAGATCTCTCCGTGGATCACCATCTTGCTGTAAAGGCGCACGCCGGTCGGGGTCACCGGCTTGGAATTGAGTGTCATCTCCAGGACGTCGGAAGGTTCGACCAGCTCGGAGGCGCGGTGCCTGGAAATGAAGTAACGCCCGGGATCCGTTGGGCTGCGGACGCTGATGTGCCCGAACGCATCGATGATGCCTTCGTTGGCGAGGACGCGGTTGGCGACGGCGAGCTCGTGGCGCTGCTCGGCGAATTGATCGGGCATCGTGGGTGCTCCATTGGAACCGAGGGCGGATTTCGATGAAATCGCGACCAGGGGATTAGCGAATTGGATCACTCGTGATCCGCTACCGGCTGCTCGACGCGCTCGAAGAATTCCCGCAGGTCGTCGTGCGCTCGGTCGTCGACGTTGACGCGTCGGCTTTGGGTCTTCTCCAGCACGGCGATTCCCCCTCCCGCAGCGTCGTCTGATGTCGCTTGCACATTGTGATCGCCGGTCCATCATCATGCAACGTGCTTTCCCGGCGGAGCAGAGCCGGATAAGCTCACGACCAGACAAGATATCGGGAGGACGGGAATGTTGTTCGCGCGCGCCGTCGCTTCGCTCTGCGCCATCGCGGCCGGGGCAACCGCCGCCTGCGCCGAAGATGCCTTCTACAAAGGCAAGCGCCTGAATCTCGTCATCAACTTTGCTGCAGGCGGCCCCAGCGACATCGAGGGGCGCCTGCTCGCCAAGCATCTCGTCAACCACATCGATGGACAACCCGGCATCATCGTGCAGAACAAGGATGGTGCCGGCGGACTCGTGGGAGCGACCTATATCGGCGAGCTCGGTCCCAAGGACGGGACAATGTTCGGCTACATCACAGCCGCCGCTTGGGCTTACGCCACTGATCCCGGAAGTTCCGCGTCGACCTCAAGAGCTACGAGGTCATCGGCTCGCAGCCGGGCAATGCCGTCTACTACGTGCGCAGCGATGCCGAGCCGGGCATGAGGGCCGCAACCGATATCATGGCGGCCAAAGGCATTCTGGCGGGCGGGCTCACGGCGGATTCGTCGAAAGACATTCTGATTCGCCTCCAGCTCGACATGCTGGGGCTCCCCTACCGCTACGTCACCGGCTATCGCAACAACAACGCTGCACGGCTTGCGCTGCAGCGGGGCGAGGTCAATTTCTTCTCCGAGACGACGCCGGCCTACTTCAGCGTGGTCGAGCCGAGCATGGTGCGGCCAGGGCAGGTCATCCCGACCTGGTACGATCCCAACTACAATGGCGAAACCTTCGGCGCTCCAAAGGTGATGCAGGGCTCCGCGGTGCTGCCGTTCCACGAGTTCTACCGGACGGTCAAGGGTGCGCTCCCGAGCGGTCAGTTGTGGGACGTCTATCGGACCAACCTCGCGGTGGACTCGGCCATGCTGCGGCTGATCGTGATGCCGCCGGATTCGCCGAAGGCAGCCACCGAGGCGCTGCGCTCGGCGCTTGCGCGCCTCAACGGGGACAAGGAATATGCGGAAGAGGCGATGAAAGTCATTCAGTTCGTACCGCACTACGAGACCGGCACCGGCATCAACGAGCAGGTCCGCAAGCGGCTCGAGATCAAGCCCGAGATCAGGAATTTCGTCACCGATTACATCAAGGCCGCGAAGAAATGAGGAAACCCATGCGCACTGCCGGTATCGCAGTCGCATTGTTCACGATGGTCGGCGCGGCCGATGCCCGCGCGGATGAGCCGTTCTGCAAACTCCGTGGAGGTGAGAAATGCCCAGAATGTCAACCGTGACCGTGATCGCCGTCACCGCTCTCGTGCTGGTGCCGCTCGCCGCCCAGGCGCAGAGCCGAGCGCCGGGATTGCCCGAGGGGGTGGGCAAGCAGCTGGTCGAGGGCACATGCGCCGCGTGCCATCCGACCAACTTGATCACCGCCGGCTCGGGCTACACGCGCGAGGGCTGGAAAGAGCTGATCAGCACGATGATGGACCTGTCGCGCACCCCGGCGGAGCAGGTCACGATCACCGAGTACCTCGCCGCACATTTTCCCCCGAACGCCGGGCGGGCGCCGAAGCTGGTCCCGGGCACCGCCCAGGTCGTGTTCAAGGAATGGGTGACGCCGACGCTCGGGCAGCGCTCGCGCGACCCGATCCAGGCCGCCGACGGGACCATCTGGTGGGCCGGGCAATGGGGCAATCTGATCGGGCGGATCAATCCCGCGACCGGGGAAATGAAGGAATACCCGTTGCCGGCCAACGCCATGCCGCACACCGTGACGCTCGATGCCAAGGGCAACGTCTGGTACACCGGAAACCGGAACGGGACGATCGGCTATCTCGATCCGAACACGGGCAAGATCACCGAGTACAAGATGCCCGACCCGGCGGCGAAGGATCCGCACTCGGCGATCTTCGATGCCAGGGGGATCCTGTGGTTCACCCTGCAAAACAGCAACATGGTGGGCCGCCTCGACCCGGCGAGCGGCGACATCAAGCTGGTCACGCTGAAGACGCCGAATTCGAAGCCGTACGGCATCAAGCTCGATGCCGAGGGCGTTCCTTG
The DNA here is from genome assembly GCA_963840535.1 of uncultured Alphaproteobacteria bacterium. Classification (GTDB taxonomy): domain Bacteria; phylum Pseudomonadota; class Alphaproteobacteria; order Rhizobiales; family Xanthobacteraceae; genus VAZQ01. The sequence continues at coordinate 64,234 of CAWIZJ010000069.1, read as the reverse complement.
GTTTGCGTGCAACGGCCGTCCCTGCCTGGTCAAAATCGACCCCGGGACGATGGAGCTTACCGAGGTCGAGTTGCCGCTGCCGGGTACGACCGTCCGGCGTCTGGCCGTCGCCGAAGACGGCATGATCTGGTACGTCAACTCGGGTGAGGGGCGGCTCGGCCGGTTCAATCCGAAAAGCGGCGAGATCAAGGAATGGCCGTCGCCCAGCGGGCCGAAGTCCCATCCCTATGCGATTGCCATCGTGGATGGCATCGATCTGGTACAACGAGTTGGGCATGCGACCCGACGCGCTGGTCCGTTTCGATCCCAAGACCGAGACATTCCAGAGCTGGGCGATCCCGTCCGGCGGTGTTCATGCCGGCATCATCAGGCACATGCGCCCCACATGGGAAGGCAACCTGATCATCCACCAGAGCAGCACCAATCGCATCATTCTGGTGACCCCGAGCCGCCGCGCTGCCAGTCGGTAGGGCGCTTAGCGCGCCTGCCCCACGCAGAGCATCCGACGGTCCCTTCGGATGACTTGCATTTTGACCGTGCCGAAGCGGTCGTGCAATAAATCCGGCACACCAATTGCGCGCCCGCCAGGAGAAGAGCCTGAATGTCCGGCCCGGACGACAAGAAACACGCGCTGTCCGACCATCTCCTCGGCCGCAATGTCGTGCACGAGCACGACGGCGACGCCGATCACGATCATGATCACTTCGAGCTCGACATCAACGAGCGCCTGGAAGACAACCCGATCTGGATCCAGGATCATGTCACGCTGGTCACCGTCGGCATCGACATCGGGTCGTCCGGCACGCAGGCCATCTTCTCCCGCATCAACCTGCGCCGCTATGGCGAGGACCTCACCAGCCGATACTACGTCGTCTCGCGCGAGACCCTGTTTCAGTCGCCGGTGGCGCTCACGCCCTATTCCGGCGAAGAGCGCATCGACGACGCTGCGCTCGCCGCCATCATCAAGACGGCTTACGCGGCCGCAGGATTGACGCCCGCGGACATCGACACCGGCGTGGTCATCCTGACCGGCGAGGCGCTGCGGCGCGAGAACGCCGAGGCGATCGCCGGCCTATTGGCCGGGCAGGGCGGCGATTTCGTCACCGCCGCCGCCGGACACCACATGGAATCGATGCTGGCGGCGTACGGGTCCGGCGCTTCGAGACTGTCCCACGATCAGAACAAGCGGTTTCTCAACGTCGACATCGGCGGCGGCACCACCAAGCTCGCGGTCGTCGATAACGGCGACGTGGTCGCGACTGCAGCCCTCCACATCGGCGGGCGGCTGCAGGTCATGGACGAGAGCGGCCGCATCGTGCGGTTCGATCCCGCGGGAAAATTTCACGCCCGCGAGGCCGGCTTCCACTGGTCGCGAGGCGACGCGCCCTTGCCCGCGCAGCTAGACCACGTCGCCGGCAGCATGGCGGATTTGCTGCTCGCCGCACTCACCCGACGTCCGCTGCCGCATGCGGTCGAGCACCTCCATCTGACCGATCCGATCGCCGCTCTCGGTCGCATCGACGGCATGATGTTCTCCGGCGGCGTGGGCGAATATGTCTATGGGCGGGAGGACCGCGACTTCGGCGACCTGGGGCGCCGGCTCGGGCACGCGATCCGCCGCCGGATCGAGGCCGGCGCGCTGCCCTGGCCTCTGCTCCCGGCCGGCGAATGCATTCGGGCTACCGCCCTTGGAGCCTCCGAATACAGCGTGCAGCTCAGCGGCAATACCAGCTACATCTCCGGGCCGGGCGAGCTCTTGCCCAGGCGCAATCTGCAGGTGTTGCACCCGCCTTTCGTATGCGATGAGATCGTCGATCCTGCACAGCTCGCCGGCACGATTCGCAGGCATTTCGCTGCCTTCGACCTGATCGAAGGCGAAGGCGAGGTGGCGATCGCACTGCATTGGCAGGGTGTGCCGTCGCACCAGCGGATCGCGGCTTTCGCCGCGGGAATCCGTTACGGGCTCGCCACGACCATCGAGCGCAAGAAACCGCTCTATATCATGATCGACGGCGACATTGCGCACACTCTCGGAGCCATTCTGCGCGAGGAGCTCCTGGTCGAGAGCGAGATCCTGGCGATCGACGGCTTGGTGCTGCGCGACTTCGACTACATCGATCTCGGACGCATTCGGATGCCGTCGTACACCGTGCCGGTGACTATCAAGTCGCTGCTGTTCAGCGAGGATCCGCGCGGCGGACGCGTCCACCAGCGCATCCATCATCATGCACAGGCGCATCATCATCGGCATGACCATGGACATCATCGCCATGATCACGACCATCGCAATGCCAATGAATGACCACCGCACGGAGCAGGGCATGGCCAAGGACGCCGTCGTTTCGGAGGAGTTGGCGAGCAAGTTCTCTACCGAGAAGGACACGCCCTATCTGCGCTGGGTGAGGAGCGAAGGCCTCGACATCATCGGCGCGCATTACGTGAGAAACCTGCGTACGGTCGACCTCAAGCCATGGCCGCGGCGCGGCGGGTCGGGCGTCTACATCAATCACGAGGCCTCCCGTACCTCGAACGATTGCTACGTGTGTGAGATCCCGCCGGGCAGGGAGCTTGCACCGCAGCGGCAGCTGTTCGAGGAGATGATCCTGGTGCTCGACGGCCGTGGATCCACCACGGTTTGGAACGACGCGGGCAAACGCATCACCTTCGAGTGGAAGGCGGGCGCCATGTTCGCAATCCCGCTCAATTGCCGGCACCAGCACTTCAACGGCTCCGGCCAGTCGCCGGCGCGCTTCGTCGCCGTCACCAACGCGCCGCCGGTGATCAATCTGTACGAGGACATCGACTTCGTCTTCGGTACCAGCCACGACTTCAGGGACCGTTTCAATGGTGAGCCTGATTACTTCGCCGCCAAGGGCGAGCAGAAGGGGCTGCTGCTGGTGACCAATTTCGTGGCCGACGCGGTCAACCTGCCGCTGATCAGCGCCAGGGAACGCGGTGCCGGCGGCGGCCATATCCGCTTCAACATGGCCAATGGCTCCATGAACAGCCACATCTCCCAGTTCCCGACCGGCACCTACAAGAAGGGCCATGCCCACGGCCCCGGCGCGCACGTCATCATTCTATCGGGGGCGGGGTACTCGCTGATGTGGCCGGAGGGCGAGGAGCCACGCCGCTACGATTGGGAGGTCGGTACGCTGATCGTGCCGCCGAACATGTGGTTCCACCAGCATTTCAACAGCGGCACCGCGCCTGCGCGATATCTCGCGTTCAAGCACGAGGGCGTTGCGATCCGCAACGGCCAGGGCGTGCCCAAGGCCTGGATCAGCCGGCGCGCCGGCGGCGACCAGATCGACTACGCCGACGAGGCGTCGGCAATCCGCAAGCTGTTCGCGGACGAGCTGGCCAAGAACGGCCTCGCGCCGCGTATGGAGCAGGCTTATGCCCAGGAGCTTGCCGACCTGCCGCCGCTGGCGAGGACGGCGTAAAAGCGGGCTATTGGCGTGCGCCTGCGCCCTTTCGAGAGTTCGACGCCCTTGTCCTTCGCACTCGTCACGGTCGCAACGCCCGCGCCGCAGACCGCAGCAATCGCCCTCTCTCGCGGTGAACACGTGCTCCCCAGAGCCGCCGATGCAGCTTGTCGAGCATGAGATAGATCACCGGCGTCGTGTAGAGCGTCAGTAGCTGCGACACCAGCAGGCCCCCCACGATGGTGATACCCAGCGGCCGGCGCAGCTCGGCCCCATGACCGGTCGCGACCACCAGCGGCATGGCGCCGAGCATCGCCGCCAAGGTGGTCATCATGATCGGCCGGAAGCGCTCGAGGCAGGCTTCGAAGATCGCCCGCTCCGGCGCGAGGCTGCGCTTGCGCTCGCCTTCGAGCGCGAAATCCACCATCATGATTTCGTTCTTCTTGACGATGCCTATCAGCAGGATGATGCCGATGAATGCGATCAGCGACAGCTCGGTGTGAAAGACTTGCAACGCGAGAAGCGCGCCGAGCCCCGCCGATGGCAGGGTGGAGATGATCGTCAAGGGATGCGCCAGGCTCTCGTACAGCACGCCGAGCACGATATAGACCGCAAGCAGTGCCGCAATGATGAGGATAGGTTGTGCGCCGATGGATTGCCGGTAGGCGCGCGCATCGCCGGCATATTCCGCGTGCAGCGTGTCGGGCAGGTGCATCTCCGCCACAGCCTGGTCGATCAAGCGCGTCGCCTGCTCGATGGTCGTGCCTTCCGCCAGCCCGAAGCTGATGGTAATGGCGGGAAACTGTCCCTGATGGTTGACCACGAGCGGGGACAGCCCGCGCTCGATCTTGGTCACCGCGGTGAGCGGCACTTGAACCTTGTTTGCGCCGGTCACGTAGATGCGGGCGAGGTCGGTCGGATCGCGCTGATAGCGGGGATCGATCTCGAGAATGACGCGATACTGGTTGCGCTGGGTATAGAGGGTCGAGACCTGGCGTTGTGCGAAGGCATTGTTGAGGGCATTGGCGATGTCCTGCACGCGCACGCCGAGACGCGATGCGGCGACGCGGTCGATCGAGACGTTGACCTGCAGCCCGCCCTGCTCGCGGTCGCTCGAGACGTCGACAAGGCCCGGCAGGGTCTGGACCCTGGCAAATACCTGCGGCGCCCAGTGCAGCAGTTCGGCATAGTTGGCGGTCCAGAGCGTATACTGGTAGCTGGAATTGCTCATGCGGCCGCCCACCCGTACGTCCTGCATCGGAAAGAAGAAGGCGCGCAACCCCGGCACGTTGGCGGTATTCATCCGCAGCCGCGCGGCCACGGCCTGCGCCGTGAGCCCGCCGCGTGCCGCCAACGGCTTGAGGCTGATGAACAGGGTGCCGCGATTGACCGAGGCCGAGAATCCGGCGGCGCCGATCGATGATCCCACATCGGCGATGGCGGGATCGGCGCGTACGATCGCTTCCACCTTTTGCTGCAGATCGTACATCGCCTGGAACGACACCTCGGTCGAGGCTTGGGTGCCGCCCCAGATCAGGCCGGTATCATCCTGCGGAAAATAGCCTTTGGGTGTGCGCACGTAGAGCATGGCGGTGATCGCAAGCGTTGCCGCCATGACCAGAAGCGTGAGCGCGCGGTGGTTCAGCACCCCGCCCAGGCTCCACGCATAGAAGCGGACCAGCGCGGACAGCACGCGCTCGACCGCGCGGTCGAACCGGGTGGCATGCGGTGACGGTGGCTTGCGCACGAAGTGGGCGCAGATCATCGGTGTCAGCGTCAGCGACACCGCCGTCGAGACTGCGATCGCGAAGGCGAGCGTGAGCGAGAACTCCCGGAACATGCGGCCGACCACCCCGGTCATGAACAGGAGCGGGATGAAGGCGGCGACCAGGGATATGCTGATCGCGAGCACGGTGAATCCGATCTCTTGCGCGCCCTCGATCGCGGCGCGTAAAGGGGTCATGCCCTTCTCGAGATTGCGAAAGCAATTCTCGATCATGACGATGGCGTCGTCGACGACGAAGCCGACCGCGACCGCGAGTGCCATCAGCGACAGATTGTCGATGGAGAAGCCCGCCAACCACATCATGGCGCAGGTGCCGGCGAGCGACAGTGGGACCGTCACCCCCGCGGCGACGGTCGCCGCCGCGCGCCGCAGGAACACGAACACCACCAGCATCACCAGGGCCACGCTCGCGGCAAGGGTGAGCTGCATATCGAGCACGCTGGCGCGGATGGTCCTGGTGCGGTCCGACAGCACCGTTATCTCGATGCCGGCCGGGATCCATCGCTTGAGCTCGGGGATGAGCTCATAGATGCGGTCGACGGTCTCGATCACGTTGGAGTTGGCCTGCTTCTGGATCACCAGCAGGACCGAGGGCTGGCCGTTGAACCAGCTGGCGGAACGGCTGTTACGCACGCCGGGCTCGATGGAGGCGACGGCCGAAAGCCGCACCACCGTCCCGTTGGCGCTGCGGACGACGATCGGGTCGTAGTCATCGGCGATACGGAGCTGACGGTTGCTCCCGAGCGTGATGGCGCGTTCGCTGCCGTCGAAAGTCCCGACGGGGCCGATCGCATTGCTGTTGGCGATGGCCGCCCGCACGTCCTCGATGCCCGAGCCCCATCGAGGCGAGCGCGATCGGGTTCACGCGAACGCGGATTGCGGGCTGTTCGGCGCCGTTGACGCTGACCTCGGCGACGCCGTCGATCTGCGACAGCCGCTGGACGATCACGGTGTCGGCTGCGTCGTAGAGCGCGCTGGGCGGAATGGTGCTCGAGGTCAGCGCCAGGATCATGATCGGCGTCGCCGCCGGATTGGTCTTGCGGAACGACGGGCGCGAGGGCAGGTCCGAAGGCAGGTCGGTCAGCGCGGCATTGATGGCGGCCTGCACGTCGCGTGCGGCGCTGTCGATGTTGCGGCTGAGATCGAACTGGATGGAGATACGCGTCGAGCCGAGCGAGCTGCGCGAGGTCAATTCGGTGACCCCGGCGATCTCTCCCAGCCGGCGTTCGAGCGGGGCCGCCACGGTCGCCGCCATGATCTCCGGGTCGGCGCCCGGTCGGCTCGCGCTGACGCTGATGGTGGGATAGTCGACGGTCGGCATGCTGGCGACCGGTAGGAACAAGTAGGCCACCGTGCCCACCAGGAACAGCCCGATGGCGATGAGCGTGGTGCCGACCGGTCGGCGGATGAAGGGCTCGGAGAAACCGGCGTAGCTCATGCCGTCACTCCGCCGCCCGGCGTTGCAACGGCTCGGGCTGACCCGCCGGGTCGAGCTCGCCGGTCGAAGGTGCCGGCCTCCCCAGCCGCGTCTTCAGGCGTTCCATGGCGAGATAGATGACCGGGGTGGTGTAGAGCGTGAGCAACTGGCTGATCAGCAGACCGCCGATGATGGTGATGCCGAGCGGGTTGCGCAGCTCCGAACCGGTGCCCTGCTCGAAGGCCAGCGGAATGGCGCCGAACAGCGCCGCGAGCGTGGTCATCATGATCGGTCGAAAGCGCAGGAGCGAGGCCTGCACAATGGCTTCCCGCGGCGAGAGGCCCCGACTGCGTTCGGCCTCGAGCGCGAAGTCGATCATCATGATCGCATTCTTCTTCACGATGCCCATCAGCAGCACGATCCCGATCAGCGCGACGACCGAGAGGTCGTAGTTGTAGAGCATGAGCGCGAGCAAGGCGCCGACGCCGGCCGACGGCAGCGTGGAGAGGATCGTGAGCGGGTGGATGAAGCTCTCGTAGAGCACGCCGAGCACGATATAGATTGCGATTGCTGCTGCGAGGATCAGCCACGGCTGCCCGGCAAGCGACCTGCCGAACTCGGCGGCGTCGCCGGCAGTACCTGCCGACCAGCGACGACGGCATGCCGATTTCGCGCTCGGCCTGCGCGATCACCCGGACCGCGTCGCTCAGCGCTGCCTCCGGCGCCAGGTTGAAGCTGATCGTCACCGCTGGAAACTGCTCCTGATGGGCGATCACCAGCGGCGCCGTCGTGTGCTCGAAGCGGGCGATCGCGCTCAGAGGCACCATGGGGCTGCCCGAGATCGAGGCGATGACCGGAGCGACCGTCGACGTCAACGAGCTGGACTGCGCCTGCGCTGCGATGCCGGAAGCGGGCACGTAGATCTTGGCTAGCGCGGCCGGATCGTTCTGGTAGCGCGGCATGGCCTCGAGGATCACGCGATACTGGTTGGCCTGCCCGTAGATGGTCGAAATCTGACGTTGGCCGAAGGCATCGGCCAAGGTGTCTACGACGGTCTGCATCGAGATGCCGAGGCGGCCGGCCCGTTCGCGGTCGACCTCGACCTGCAGCCGGAACCCCTCGTCCTGCGCCTCGGATGCCACGTCTCGCAGCTCCTCGGATCGCTGCAGCTGCTGCGTCAGGCGATCCGCCCAATCGGCGACCTCCTTCGTATCGGTACCGGTGAGTGTGTACTGGTATTGCGCGCGACTCAGCCGGGTCGAGATCTGGATATCCTGCACCGGCTGGAAGAAGACGGTGACGCCAGGGATCGGGGCGACGGCCTGCTGCAGGCGCTCGACCACTTCGGTCACCGGGGTCTTGCGCACGTCGCGCGAGCGCAGTGTGATGGCGAGCCGTCCCGGCATTGGGCGTGGCATTGATCGGCGTCACGCCGATGACGGAAACGACCCCGTTCACCTCCGGGTCCTTGCGGATCGCGTGCTCGACCGCGGCCTGCAGCCGTTTCATCTCGGTGAACGAAATCTCCTGGCCTCCTTCCATCACCGCGAAGATCAAACCGGTGTCCTGCAGCGGCAGAAAGCCCTTGGGAATTATTATGTAGAGCCAGACGGTCGCCACCAAGGTCGCAGCGGTAACCGCCAGCGTGAGGCGCTCGTGGCGCAGCACCCATTCCAGGCTTCGCCGGTAGAGCTCGACCGACCATTCGACGGCGCCGTGGAACGTCCTGGTGATGCGCCCGCTGGCCGCCCCGTCAGCGCGGTGGCGCAGCAGCCGGCTGCACATCATGGGCGTCAAGGTGAGCGAGACCACCGCCGACGTCACGACGGCGATCGTCAAGGTGAGGGCGAACTCCCGGAACATGCGGCCGACCAGCCCGGTCATGAACAGCAGCGGAATGAAGACTGCAATGAGCGAAACCGTCAGTGAGATCACGGTGAAACCGATCTCGCGCGCGCCACGCAGTGCCGCCTCGAACGGATCCTCGCCGGCCTCCATGTGGCGGACGATGTTCTCGATCATGACGATGGCGTCGTCGACCACGAAACCGGTCCCGATGGTCAATGCCATGAGCGACAGGTTGTCGAGGGAGAAGCCGCAGAACCACATGATCCCGAAGGTCGCCACCAGCGAGAGCGGAAGGGTGACGCCGGCGATGATTGTGGCGCGAACCGTGCGCAGGAAGATCAGGACCACGGTGATGACCAAAGCCACGCTGAGCACCAGCGTGAACTGCACGTCGCGCACCGAGGCGCGGATGCTCGCGGTGGCGTCGTGCACGACGGTGAGCGTGGCACCGACCGGCATGGACCGCTGCAGCTTCGGGAGCTCCCTCTGGATGCGCTGCACGGTCTCGATCACGTTGGCGCCGGGCTGCCGCTGGATGTCGATCACGATCGCCGGCCTGCCCTGATACCAGCCCCCGACCTTGTTGTTCTCCAGCCCGTCGACGATGTCGGCGACATCCTTGAGCAGGACCGGGGCGCCATTGCGATAGGTGATGATGACGGTGCGATAGGCTTCGGCGGCCGTGAGCTGGTCGTTGGCTGAGATGGTGTACGACTGATGCGCTCCGTCGAGCGCGCCTTTCGGTCCGGCCACGTTCGCGGCCACGATCACGTTGCGCAGCTCTTCCAGCGAGATGCCGTAGTTGGCGAGCCGCGCCAGATCCGCCTGGATGCGGATCGCCGGCTTGATGTTGCCTTGCACGGTGACCCGCCCGACCCCGGAAACCTCGCTCAGTCTCTGGCCAAGCAGGGTGTCGGCGATATCGCTGAGCGCGCGCAGCGAGATGGTTTCCGATGTGATCGCCAGCGTGATGATCGGCGCATCGGCGGGGTTCACCTTGGAGTAGACCGGCGGATAGGGCAGGTTTCTCGGCAGCGACGATCCCGATGCGTTGATCGCAGCCTGCACGTCCTGCGCAGCAGCGTCGATCTCGCGACCGAGATCGAATTGCAGTGTGATCTGGCTGATGCCGAACGAGCTTTGCGAGGTCATCAGCTGCAGAGCCGGGATCTGCCCGAAGTTGCGCTCGAGCGGCGCCGTTACCAGCGATGTCATCACGTCGGGGCTGGCCCCGGGAAGCTGGGTGGTGACCTGGATGGTGGGAAAGTCGACCTGTGGAAGCGAGGACACCGGCAGCCACAGATAGCCGAGCAGCCCGCCCAGCATCGTGGCCACCCCGAGCAGCGACGTCGCGATCGGGCGTTTGATGAAGGGCGAGGATACGCTCATGGGTTTGCGCCCGGCGACGCCCCGGCGCTCGGAATGCGCTTGCCCTTCTCGCCGCGCTTGCCACGCGTTCCGTCCGGCCGCGGTCGATCCGGGCTGACCTGGCCGGCCTCCTCCGCGCTTGCAGTGGTCACCTGCGTCCCTTCGGCGAGGCGGGCAAAACCGCTCGTCACCACGCGTTCTCCGACCTGCAAGCCGCTGCGAACGACGGTCTGCACGTCGTCCTGCTGGATCAGCGCCACCCGCCGCACCGTCACGGTGCCGTCGTCCTTGACGACATAGACGAAGGTTCCGTTGGGGCCGCGTTGAACGGCCGCGGTCGGAACCACGACCACTTGGCGCAATGTGTCGATCAGCACCCGCACGTTGACGAATTGGCCCGGCCAAAGCTGGAGCTGCGCATTGGCAAACTCCGCCTTGAGCTTGACCGTGCCTGTGGTCTGATCGACTTGATTGTCGATCACCAGCACCTTGCCCCGGTCGAGCGGCGCCTTGCTGTCGGCTCCGAATGCGTCGATCGGCAGCGGGCCTTCGGAGAGCCCTTTGTTGAGCTCCGGCAGGTCTTGCTGCGGCAGGCTGAAGAATACCGCGATCGGGCGCACCTGGGTGATGACGACCAGGCCGACTGCGTCCTGTGCCCGCACCAGATTGCCTTCGTCGACGAGCCGGATGCCGGTGCGGCCGGCGATCGGCGCGGTGATATCGGTGTAGGAGAGAATGGCGCGCGCATTGTCGATCGCAGCCTGGTCGGCCTTGACCTGCGCCTCCAGCTGGTGGACCAGTGCCCTTTGGGTGTCGAGCTGCTGCTTGTTGATGGCGTTGGTTGCCGCCAGCCGGCTGTAGCGTTCGAGATCGAGCTTGGCATTGGCGAGCTGGGCCTCGTTCTTCCCCTTGGTCGCGACCGCCTGGTCGTACTGGGCCCGGTACGTGGTCGGATCGATCTTGGCCAGAACGAACCCCTTGGGCACCTCCTGCCCCTCGGTGAACGAGATGTTGATCAGCTTGCCGTCGACCTGCGGGCGCACGGTCACGGTGTTGAGCGCTCGCGCGGTACCGACGCCGTCGAGATAGACCGGCACGTCGGCGGTGCGAGCGATGGTTGCGAGCACGGGCACGGCATCGGTCGAGGGCGCGCCGCGCTGGCGGGCGCCCTTCGAGAACGGTTGCGACCGGGTCTCCCACGGCGGCAGGTAATAGACCGCAACAACGGCCGCGATGACGAGGCTGCCGAACAGGAAGCCGGTGATGCGCCGCTTGAGCGTCATTGCGTCACGTTCGCAGGGGCCTTGCGCCCGGCGGCATCCACCCACCGCCGAGGGCCTGAAAGAGACTCAATACGGCCTGCAACCGCGCCAGGCGTGCGATCACCAGATTGTTGTCGGCCGTGAACAAGGTCTGCTGGGTCTGCAGCACGGTGACCAGATCGACCGTGCCCTCGCGCAGCCTGGTCTCCGCGATTTGGAACGCCTGCCGCGACGTGTTGACGACCACCTGTTGCAAGCGCTCGCGCTCGGCGGTGTCGGCGATGGCGATGAGCGCAATCTCGACGTCGCCGAAGGCGGCGAGGATGGTTTGGCAATAGGTCTTCAGCAACTCGAATTGCAGCCCCTTGGCGAGTTCCAGCTGTCCTTCCAGTCGGAAGCCGTCGAGCAGCGGCTGCGCGATATTGACGGCGAGGTTGTAGAAGGCGGTCTGCGGTGTGAACAGCAGCTTGAGCGCGGAGCTCTCGTAGCCGCCCTGGCCGGCGAGCGAGATGCTGGGGAAGAAAGCGGCGCGTGCAGCATCCACGCTGGCGTTGGCGGAGGCGAGATCGGCTTCGGCAGCGCGAATATCGGGACGCTGGAACAGAAGCTCCGATGGCAGCCCCGGGGTGACCCGCGGGATTGCCAACCGATAGAGGCTGCCGCCCCGTACCTTGAGATCGGCCGGTGCGCGGCCGATCAGCACGGCAAGCACTGCGATGTTCTGGCGCAGCGCCTGGTCGAACGGCGGAAGCGCGGCGCGCACTGTGGCGACCAGGCTCTCCTGCTGCGAGACATCGAGCTGTGAGGCGGTGCCGGCATCGAAACGCTGCTTGATCAAGGTGAGAACACGGTTGGAGGCCTCGAGGTTGCTGCGCGCGATCCGCAGCTGATCCTGCGCCGCCAGCACCTGGAAATAGGCGGTGCCGACCGCTGCGATGGTCGAAAGGACGACCACCTCCTTGTCGAAACGGCTGGCGACGGCGATCTGTTGCGCGGCGCGCGAAGCGGCGCGGTTCTTGCCCCAGAAATCGATCTCGTAGGCGGCGTTGAGCACGGCGCGGTAGGTTTCCCGCTCCCGGCCGGCCGGAGGCTTCGACCGGATACCGCTGCCTGCGAGATCCACCAGCGGAAGCAGCGGTGCGCCCGCGATCTTGCTCAGTGCGTCGGCCTGCATGATCCGGCCAATGGCGGCACCGATGTCGAAGTTGGAGGTTTGAGCCTCCTCGATCAGCGTGGTCAGCTCCGGCGAGCGAAAGCCGCGCCACCAGTCGAGCGCTGGGGGCGCGGAGTTCCCGTGCCCGGCCCGATAGGCTGGCGGGATGCCGAGGGCGAGCTCCGGCCGCTCGGAGCTGAAAATGCATCCGGACAACATTTGCACGACAGCTAATCCCAGAAAGGCGACGAAGACGGGGCGAATGCTCGTGGCGCCCACCGCCAGAGCACGCGTGCGCAACTCGTCGAACATGGGACCGACTTTCAACGCTACCAACGCCCGCGAAACGGGGTATTAGCGTCAACGCAACCCACGCTTTCCCCCAGCCACCCGCTGCCGCCATGCTATCAGCACGAGGCGGCCGGACCACTTAAATAAAGGACAGAATCGGGTTTTAGAGGGGCCGGCAGGCCTCCATCGAGTCCGCCGTAAATCATTGATTTTAATGACTTCCTGCGCCCCCCTGACGGGTGATGAACCACCGCGAAGGGCCCTGGGGATGGTCGCTCAGGTAAAGCGCACTCGTAGCCCCCACGGCAATGCATCGAGGGCAGTCGTCCAGATCTCGCCGGCTGCGACCGGCAGCGCTCGCGTCAGTGTTCCGGTGGTGACGATCTCGCCGGCGGCGAGCGGTGGATTGATCCGGTCGCGCGCGAGCAAATCGACGAGATGACGCAGCGCGGACAGCGGCCCGCCGAGCACGTTCGCGGCCTTGCCGCGATCGACCACCACTCCATCGCGTTCGAGCTCGATCTCGAAGCACGACAGCGCACGGCTCCAACTCCTCGGCCTTGCCCGCAACGAAATGGCGGGGGCCGATGAGCAGCGCGCCGTGCAAGCCAAATGCCGCGATCGTATCCGGCGCGGAGAACTGCCAGGCGGGGAAGATCGACTGCACGATCTCGTAGCCGTGCGCTACCCAGTCGACGCAGTCGAGCAATGCATGCTCGTCCATTCCCGCGGCCGGCGCCACCGCAAGCCCGAACATGATCTCCGGCTCGATGCGCGGCTCGACCAGACCCGCGAGCGAGAACGCCTCCCCGCTCTCGGCCAGATCGTGGACCGTGTGGGCGTACATGTATCCCCAGTTCGGCTCATGCACGTTGTACTCGTTCCAGATGGTGCGATTGGTGAAGCCTATCTTGCGCCCCACCGGCACCTCGCCGCGCGCCTCCCGCATCCGCCTGACTGCGGCGGTGACTTGATATGCGGCGGCGAGATCGAAGTTCGAAAGGCGTGACGAGAAGGGTGTGATCGAGCGGCCATGGTCGAGAGCGGCAAGTGCTTCGGCGGCGACCGCTGCGATATCGACGGCCTCGGCAATGTTCGCCTTCATCAGGCGGCAACCCCGGTTGCCGCGTCCTTGCGGACGGACAGGAACCAGTCGAGAATTTCCGCGCCGTTCCAATGCAGCACGCCCTCGAAGCGGCTCACATGATCGTAGATCGCCTCGAGATACTTGATACGGTGCGGCTGGCCGCTGATGTACGGATGGATGGCGAGGGCCATTATCTTGGCGCGGGTTTTTCCCTCCGCGTGAAGCCGCTCGAACTGATCGATCGCGCGTCTGGCGAAGTAGTCACTCTCGTGATGCTGAACGATCATCATGGTGATGTCGTTGATCTCCACGGTGTACGGAAGCGTGACCAGCGGGCCCTTCGCGGTGCGGATCACCGTGGGCTCGTCGTCGTAGACCCAATCGCCGATATACTTCACGCCCGCGCTCACCAACAGCTCCGGCGTATCCAAGGTTTGGGTCAGGCCGGGGCCCAGCCACCCGACCGGGCGCGCTGCCGGTGAAGCGCTCGAGAATTTCCATGGAGCGACCGATCATGCCGGCCTGATCCTCCACCTTGTGGATCGGCATCTGGTCGTAGGCGTGCCCCATGAACTCCCACCCGAGCCGCCGCGCCTCTTCGGCCACGCGCGCATAGTCCTCGCAGGTACGCGCATTGATCGCGAGCGTCGGTCTGATCCCGAGCCGTTCGTAGAGCTCGAAGAAGCGCCAGGCGCCGACCCGCATGCCGTATTCGTGCCAGCTCCAGTGCGGCACGTCGGGCAGGAGCGGCACGCCGGTCGGCGCGGGCAGGACCTGACGCGGCATCGGTCTTGCGATATCCCAAACCTCGTAGTTCACGATGGTCCAGAACGCGAGCCGCGCCCCGCCAGGAAGCTCGAGCGGCGGACGGTCGACGATCGCGGAATAGTCGCAGCGGTCACGCGGCAGCATGGGTGTCGTCATGAGATCGGCGCTCCATTGCGGGGCATGATAGGGCCGGGTCCCGATTTGATCCACCGCAGACGGGCGGGAGCGTCCGGGTGCGGCATATTCCCGGATCGCAGGCGCGGACAGATGCGATAAGCTCCGGCCAACGCCGAAGCACGGGAAGGCGGACGAGCGAATGGGCCTGAGGAACCAGCCGCCGGCAGCGGCGGACGGGGAGGTTGCGTCACGATGGGCCGATGCCGCCCTCGTGGTGTCGTTTGGGCGGATAACGGCGTGGTTGGCCGGGCATCGGCCGGAATTCGTCACGCGCGTTCCGTGGGCGGTCACGGCTGGCATCTTCGCGCTCGCGTTCCTGCTTCCGGCGTGGCCGTGGCTGTCGGGCGCGGTGACCATTCCATGGGATGCCAAGTCGCAGTTTTATCCACAGGTGCAGTTTCTTGCGACGTCGCTCGCGCGCGGCGATTGGCCGTGGTGGACGCCGAATGTCTTTGCCGGCTGGTCGCAGATTTCCGATCCGCAGTCCCTGCTGTTCTCTCCGCTCCACGTCCTGCTCGCCGCGTTCAACTCGGCGATCAGCCTGCGCGCTTTCGATGCCGTAACCTTCGCCTACCTGTTTCTCGGCGGGCTCGGGATCATCCTGTTCTTTCACGATCGCGGCTGGCATCCCGGCGGCGCGCTGGTGGCGGCAATGGCCTTTGCCTTCGGCGGCTCGGCAAGTGCGCGGCTTCAACACACCGGCCAGATCGTCAGTCTGGCCTATCTGCCGCTCGCGCTGTGGCTGCTCGCGCGGGCGCTCCAGCGAGGATCCTGGCAGGCAGGCCTTGCTGCCGGTGCGCTCGCCGGCCTGATTGCGGTCGGACGGGATCAGGTGGCGTTGCTGTCGCTCTATGTGTTGGCTGGATTCGTGCTGGCGAACTGGGCTGGGCAACAGCCCCTTGCACGCGTGCGAGCGAGCATCAAGCCGCTGACTGCCGCCGGCGTGAGCGCCGTGCTGGTTGCCGCCGTCCCGCTCATCATCACGACGCTGCTTGC
The DNA here is from genome assembly GCA_963840535.1 of uncultured Alphaproteobacteria bacterium. GTDB lineage: Bacteria > Pseudomonadota > Alphaproteobacteria > Rhizobiales > Xanthobacteraceae > VAZQ01. The sequence goes on along the minus strand of CAWIZJ010000069.1, from coordinate 48,653 downwards.
AGCCCGATCGAATCGCCCCGAAATCGAATATCCGTCGGCCGCGGCGGGCTCGATCCACCCGGTGCATCTCTTTCAGTTCGCGTTCGCCGATCTGTTCGGGGCGATGAATCCCGATGTCGAGTATTGGGCGCCGGAGAGCGGAATATGGGATGCCGCCTGGGGCTGGCCCGGGCTCTATCTCTCGCAGAACATGCCTCTGCTCTACGCCGGGACGCTCGCCTTCGCTGCGGTCGTCTCGTTTGGGTTCATCCGTGGTCTCGCCTGGGCATGCGAGATCAGGTTTTTCACCATCGCCGCGGCGCTGCTGCTGCTCTACGCGCTCGGCGGCTATACCTTGGTCTTCCACCTGATGTACGACCTCCTGCCTGCCGTGGCGCTCTATCGTCGCCCGGCGGACGCAACCTTTGTGCTGGTCGCGCTGGTGGCGGTGCTGGCGGGCTACCTCGTCCATCGCTGGCTCACTGGCACCGTGCCGCCTGCGCGCAGGTTCCAGCGCGCCCTCGAGCTCGCTTGTCCGATCGTCCTCATTGCCGGGGCATTGTCGCTCGCCTATTCGGTGGTCGGGCTGCGTCCGGCTCTCCTTCCGGTGGCGACTGCGATCGTCTTCACGGTTGCGGCGGTCGCGACGTTGTTGCTGGCGCGTCGCCTGGGTTCGGCCACGGCGGCCGCCGGACTCGTTGCTGCCTTCATGGCCGCGGATCTCGCCTGGAACAACGCTCCCCACGTCTCGACCGCGTTACCGCGCGATCATTTTGATGCACTGCGCCGGAACACCGTCAATGACACGGTGCGCGTCCTCCGGGCGCGTCTCGCCGGTGTTGCGGCGCCGGATCGCCGCGACCGCGTCGAGTTGATAGGCATCGGCTATCATTGGCCGAACCTCTCGCTTGCCCAGGGTTTCGACCACGTATTCGGGCACAATCCGTTGCGTCTGCGATGGTTCAAGGAGGCGACCCACGTCGGCGACACCGTGGCTCTCCCTTCGCAGCGCAGTTTCTCTCCGCTCTTTCCATCATACCGTTCCGCCTTCGCCGATCTCCTCGGCATACGCTTCGTTGCGACCGGAGTGCCGGTCGAGCAGATCGACTTCTCGCTGAGGCCCGGAGATTTGAATCTCGTCGCGCGTACCCAGGACGCCTACGTGTATGAGAATCCGCGGGCACTGCCGCGGGTGATGGTGCTGACGGATTGGAGGCTCGCCGATTTCGACGAGCTCGTGCGCAGCGGCTGGCCTGCCGTCGATCCGCGCCGCACCGTCCTTTTGAAGAAGGCGCCGATCGGATTTTCGCGCGTTGTCGATCAGGGCGGCAGCGCTCGCCTCCTGAGCTATGCCAATACCGACGTTGTAGTCGACGTCGACACGCCGGCAGGCGGCATTCTGCTGCTCAACGATGTCTGGCATCCCTGGTGGCGTGCGAGCGTGGACGGAGCCGATACCGAGATGCTCAAGGCCAATGTGATCTTCCGCGCCGCCGTCGTTCCCCGCGGGCGCCACGTCGTGCGTTTCAGCTTTCATCCGTTCAGCGGTGCTGTCCATGAGCTGGCCGGCAAGGTCAATCACGCACGCTGAATGAGAAGGGCTGTCGAGCGTACGCGATCGTAACGAGGTCGGGATGCGGGACTGCTGCGGCCGGCGCTGCTCTCGGATCGTTTTCGACAAGTGTGGACGTGCGAGTTCCGCACGCAAACCGGGGAGCGGTTTCCGGTACAGCCGGGTGAGAAACGCGCGCTGTTGCCCGCTGGCGAGCACGGGTATAAGTCGCGGATCGTGGGGCGGAAACGAACGCAATGACCACCGAGGTCGCGACTGCCGCGCTACCTACCGGGCTGGACCGGCGGCCGTCGGGCAAGCGGCCGAGGCTCGAGCATGTGGTGATGGGCGCCGCCATCATCGCGCTCGTCGTGCTGGTGGTTCTGCCGCTGCTCTCGCTGCTGCTCGGCAGCGTCAGAAGTGACCACGGACTGAGTCTCGACCATTTCGGTGAGGTGCTATCGGAGCGCCTTTATGTCACCGCGCTCAAGAATTCCCTCATCCTCGGCGCCTGGACCGGGATATTCAGCCTGCTCATCGGGCTCGTGCTGGCTTGGGCGGTCGCCCGCACCGATGTGCCGGCCAAGCCGCTCATTCAGATCACTGCGACGCTCTCCTATCTCTCGCCTCCGTTCCTCACCGCCATCGCGTTGACCTATCTGTTCAGCCCGAATGCCGGATTGATCAACGTGCTGTTGCGCGACGTGGCGGGGCTCCCGTGGCTAACCTTCAACATCTTCTCGATGGCGGGGCTGGTGCTCGTTACCGTCATGCACACCTTCCCGTTCGTCTATCTGCTGGCCTCGAGCGCGCTGATGTCGGTCGATGCCTCCTACGAGGAGGCGGCGCAAATCCTCGGTGCCGGCAAGTTGCGCACGTCGCTGTCGATCACCGCACCGCTGGTGGCGCCCGCCATCCTGTCCGGCACCCTGCTCGCCTTCGTCAATGCGCTGGCGCTGTTCGGCTCGCAGGCGATCATCGGGCTTCCCGCCCGCATCTTCACTCTGCCGACCCGCATCTATGCGCTGTTCGACTATCCCCCGGAGTATGGGCTCGCCTCGGCCCTCTCGCTCGTCCTGGTGCTGATCACCGTTGTTGCGCTCTATCTCCAACGCGCATTCCTGGCGCGGCGCTCCTACATTACTCTCGGCGGCAAGGGCGCACGGCCGCAATTGATGCAGCTCGGCCCTTTCCGCTGGGTGTTGCTCGGCTTTGTGGTGCTGATCTTCATCGCCTCCATCGTCGGCCCCTATACGACGCTGACCGCGGTGTCGTTCTCCAAATCCTGGGGGCTCGATTTCTGGAAGGGACTTACGCTCGCCAATTACCGGTTCATCCTCCTGGAGTACAACGTCACCCAGCGTGCCATCTTCAACAGTTTGACCCTGGCGGTCACCGCCGCGACCATTGCTGTCCTGCTGGGCGTCGTGATCGGCTGGATCGACCTGCGCACCCGCATCCCTGGCCGCAAGCTGCTCGATTATGCTTCGCTCATTCCGCTCGGGCTCCCCGGGATCGTGGTGGCGGTTGCGCTCATCCAGTTCTGGCTGGCGATGCCGCTGGCGCTCTACGGTACGCTGGCGATCCTGCTGCTCGCCTATGTCGGTCGCTATATCCCGCTTGGGGTGCGCGCGGCCAATTCGTCGCTGCGGCAGGTCGACCCGTCACTCGAGGAAAGCGCGCAGATCCTGGGGGCCTCCTGGGCCACGACCATGCGTGAGATCACCCTGCCGCTGATCAGGCCGGGACTGTTCGCAGGCTGGCTTCTGGTGTTCGTGCCGGTGATCCAGGAACTTTCGGCGTCGATCCTCTTGTTCTCGTCGAGCTCGATCACCTTGGCAGTCGCGGTCTACAACCTCTATGAGACCGGCTATATCGAGCCGGTTGCGGCGCTTGCCATGATCAACATGGCGATCATCGGGGTGGCAATCTGGCTTGCGCACCGGATCGGCGTCGGCCGGATCGCCCCACGCGACGCCACACCGGTGAGCAACTGAGCCATGGCCGCCATTACGATCCGTGGATTGTCGAAGCGCTACGGAGCTCGCGACGCGAGCTTGGCGGCGGTCGCCGATCTCGATCTCGACGTCGCCGACAACTCGTTCGTCACGCTGCTTGGCCCCTCGGGCTGTGGCAAGACCACGACCTTGCGCCTGATCGCGGGCTACATCACGCCGGACCAGGGCAGTATCGAGATCGGTGGTCGGCTGATGTCGACGCCTAACACAGTAGTGCCCCCGGAGTCCCGTGGCATGGGCATGGTGTTCCAGAACTATGCCGTCTGGCCGCACAAGACCGTGTTCGAGAACGTGGTGTTCGGCCTCAAGCTGCGTCGGATCCCGACGGCTGCGGCCAGGAAGAAGGTCGAGGAGACGCTGGCGCTGGTCAACCTCACCGGTTTGGAGGGCCGCTACCCCAACGAGCTCTCGGGCGGCCAGCAGCAGCGCGTCGCACTCGCGCGCTCGCTGGTGGTGGAGCCGTCGATCCTGCTGCTCGACGAGCCGCGGTCCAATCTGGATGCCAAGCTGCGCGAGCGCATGCGCGGCGAGCTCAAGGAGCTGCAGCGCCGCACCGGTATCACTTTCGTTTATGTAACCCACGACCAGGCCGAAGCGCTCGCGCTCTCCGACTATGTCGCGGTCATGAGCGGCGGACGCCTGCAGCAATACGGCACGCCGTTCGATGTCTACAGCCGCCCGGCTGGCCGGATGGTCGCTGATTTCATGGGCCTGGTGAATCTCGTGCCGGGGAAGGTCGGCAAGGTCGCAAACGGCGGTGGCAAGGTCGAGCTCGGCGCCGGGCTCGCGCTCGACATTGCCGCGCTCGCCGGGCTCGCCCCGGGTGACAGCGTCGACGTGGCGATCCGCCCGGAGAACATCCGCCTCCGCGCCGGCGCCGGCGCCGCGGGCGGAGCGCGGGCGAGGATCACCAACCACGTCTTCCTCGGCAATATCAGCGAATACTATGCGACGCTCGCGTCCGGCTGGGTGTTGCGGGTACAGACACATCCACTGCAGCAGTTCGAGATCGGCGACGAGGTTGCGGTCGAGGTCGACGCCCGGCAGTGCACCGTCTTTCGGCGTGAGATCGGCGATGCGATAGCATCTTGATCCGAGGTCGCCGTCATTGTGAACTGACAGGGGTAGCTGTGTATGTCCGGAGCGCGATCATGAACAAGCCTGTTTCGCCTGCCGCCGCCATCCGCGGCGAGGAGCATTGGACCAGCAAGGGTGGCGATGTCCGCTTGTTCCTGTGGAACAAGCACGCGGGCGATCCGTCCGGGCCGTCCGGCCGCATCCTGTTCGTGCACGGCTCGTCCATGGCGTCGCAGCCGACGTTCGACCTGCAGGTGCCCGGACGCCCCGATTCCTCCGTCATGGATTTCTTCGCGGCGCGCGGCTATGACACCTGGTGTGTCGACATGGAGGGCTACGGCCGCTCCACCAAGACCCGCGACAACAACGCGCCCATCGCCTTCGGCGCCGACGACTGCTTCGCCGCTGCAAGCTATATCCAGGATCTGCGGGGGAGGCGCCCGCTACTGGTGTATGGCATCTCGTCGGGCGCGTTGCGCGCCGCCCTGTTCGCGCAGCGCCATCCCGAGATGGTCGGCCGGCTCGCGCTCGACGCCATGGTGTGGACCGGTGAAGGCTCCCCTACGCTGGCCGAGCGCAGCAAGCGGCTGGCGGAATTCCGGTCCAGGAACCGGCGGCCCATCGACCGCAAGTTCGTGCGCTCCATCTTCGAGCGCGACCATCCCGGCACCGCCGACGACGTCGTGATCGAGGCCTTTGCCGACGCCATCCTCGCGCTCGACGACTCGGTGCCGACCGGCACCTATGTCGACATGTGCGCAAATCTGCCGGTCTGCGATCCGGAGAAGATCGCAGCCCCCACCCTCATCATGCGTGGCCAGTATGATGGCATCGCGAGCTTTCAGGATCTGGTGAAGTTCTTCGAGAAGCTGCCGAACCCGGACAAGCAATTCGCCGTGATGCCGGGAATCGCCCATGCGTCGTTTCATCAGAAAAACTACGCCATTTGCCACCACATCCTGGCGAGCTTCTTCGCGCAGCCCGCGCCGGTCTATCTCGGGGAGCACCAAGACTGAGCTCCTCGACCGGGGGGTGCATATGTGCGGGTCGCTCCGATGACGTGCTTCGCAAGGAATTGCTTAGCAAGCCAAGTATGCTGCGATTACGAAGGAGACGAAGCCGACCATGCCGACCGCGAAGATGATAACCGCAGCTTCCAATCCCATTGTGAGCCCCCGCTCCCGTTAACCTTACTAATATATCAAACTCCGCGAACACCCGGTGGTACGAAAACACGCCCATCAAAAATCTTAAGGCGGGCGATTTCGGTCCGCAGTATCCTCCGGCGTCCCTTCGCTGTTCCTGCCCCGGCGAATCCACAAACGGCGACCGAAGCGCCCGTTGCAGCGTCTTTCGGATGACCCTGCCGCAATGACGCACCTCCGTTGAGCAGGGATGAGTTCGCCGTTATGAAATCCAAGCCGGCCTGCCCCATGCCAGAATGATGGCTGCGCGATCCCGGGCTGTCCGCTCGAAATAGGCGAGGAAACGACGTGACGAAAATGACCAACGCGATCTATTCGGCGATGCTGCTGGTGGCGACAGGCTTTTCGGCGACGGCGCGCGCCCAGGACCCGGTCGATGTCGCCAAGGCGAAGACCGAGGGGAAAGTGGTCTGGTACACCTCGACACCGATCGCGCAGGGACAGAAGATCGCCGACGCCTTTCAAAGGGAGACCGGCATCAAGGTCGAGATGTTCCGGTCCGGCGGCTCCGCCATCCTGCGCCGCTTCCAGCAGGAGATGGATGCGGGCGCATCGCGGCGGACGTGCTCACGCATTCGGAGCCCCCGGCGGCCAAGGCACTCGGCAAGAAGGGCATGTTCGTCGCCTTCAAGCCGAAGAATTTCGACAAGGTGCCCGATGCCGCCAAGGATGCATCCGGCCTGTTCGTGGCGCAGCGGCTCAACATGATGACGCAGTATTTGCGCGGCGACAAGATTGCCCTCGCCGACGAGCCCCGGACCTGGGACAATCTCTTCGACGCCAAGTACAAGGGCAAGATGGTGATGGCAGACCCGTCGTTCACCTCGCTGCAAGTGTCGGTGGTCGGGACGATGTCGCAAGCGCGCGGCTGGGCGTTCTATGAGAAGCTCAGGGCCAATGACATCATGATCGTCCAGGGCAACCAGCAGGTGTCCGACGCGCTCAAGCGCGGCGAGCGGCTGATCGCAGTGGGAGCTCTCCGACTCCTATGCCGCGGACCTGAAGAAGGAGGGCCACCCGATCAAGACGCTCTATCCGTCGGATGGTATTTTCGTCATTCCCTCGCCAACCTCGGTGGTCAAGGGATCGCCCAATCCGAACGCCGCCAAGCTGTTCGCGGAGTTCATGATCGGCGACATCGCGCAGGCCATCTTTCCCGCCGACGGCGGATATTCCTCACGCATCGACATCGTCGCGCCGGAGGTTCACCCGACCTCAAGACCTTGAAGATCATTGCGGTCGACGACGGCTACATCGAAAAGGAAACTTCCACGGATCAAGCGCCGGTTCAACGAGATATTCCAGTAGTCGGTTCAATTCACCTTGATATTCGCGGCCTTCACCAATGCCGCATTCACGTCGATTTCCTTCCTGGTGAAGGCATCGAATTCCGACGGCTTCATCCACAGAGGATCGCCCCCGACGTTGGCGAGCTTCTCCTTCACGGCTTGGTTCTGCAGAACCTTCGACACCTCCGCATTGAGCTTGTCGACGACCGCCCGCGTCGTCGCCGCCGGCGCATACATTCCGACCCAGAAGTTGTACTCGGAGTTGGGGAAGCCCGCTTCCACCGTGGTCGGGATGTCCGGCAGCGCGGAGGCCCGAGTGGCACCGCTGACCGCGAGCGCGGCGAGCTTGCCGCCGGCGATGAGGCCGCGCGCCGCCGGCAGCGGAATGAAGTAGAACTCGCAGTCCCCGGCCATGACCGCCGCGAGCCCCTCCGGTCCGCCTTTGTAGGGAATGTGCTGCAGCTCGAGCCCGGTCGCCATGCGGAAGCGCTCGCCGTTGAGATGCGCTGCGCTGCCGGCGCCGCCGGAGGCGTAGTTCATCGTACCGGGCTTGGCCTTGGCGGCATCGACCAGATCCCTGAGCGTCTTGTACTTGTTCGGCGCCACCACCAGCACGTTCGGCAGGCTCGCCAACGACGTTATGCCGGCAAAGTCGCGCGCGGTGTCGTAACCCGGATTCGAATAGGTCGACGCGGCAACCACGTGAGTGGTGGAGTGCACCAGCAGGGTGTGGCCATCGGGCTCGGCTTTGGCCACCGCGCCGACCCCGATTGTGCCGCCGGCGCCGACGCGGTTCTCGACCACGATCGGCTGTCCGAGCTGCATCGAGAGCTGATCGGCAACCGTCCGCGCCACAATGTCGGTTCCACTGCCGGCGCTGAATGGGACGATGATCCGGATCGGCTTCGACGGCCAGGTCTGCGCCGCAGCGCTTTCCGACAGTCCCAGGAGTGCGAGAATGATCGCTACGCGAAGCCACATGACGTCCTCCCTGACGGTCTTCCCTGACGGCATTCTCCGGTCGGCCTTCCAGGAAAATGCGGCCTGTCACCGAGCGCGCCCCTGGGGTCTTGGATGCTCGTCCCCGTCATTCTACGGATCGATCCGGTTGGCGCAATTGGCCGTGGCCCACATCGGCACCGGCGAAAGTGGAGTGCGGCCTGCATGCGGGCGAGCGGATCGCGTGCCCGGGTTGACGCCCTTGACAGGGCGCCGTGCCCGGGGCGAGACCGACGCAGCGGGGAGCTCGAGAATGCTACGTCCTTGTGCCCGGCTTCGTGTGTTGCGCGCGCTCGTTGCAGGGGCAGCAGCGGCGGCGATGCTGCTGCTTGCCTCTGCGCTCTCGGCGCAGCAGGCGAGCGAGCCCGCCGAGCTGGGGGCGGCCCGTATGGCGCTCGATCGCATCGATGCGAGCTTCAAGCGCGAGGGTTCGTCGGTCCAGGCCCTGTTCGAGCTCGGGCAAAGCGTGGTTCCCGTGCGCGCCGCTCTGGATGCGACGATCGCCGACCTCGAGCCGCGTGCCGCCCAGGTCGAGTTGCACCTCGAGCAGTTGGGTCCCGCCCCGGCGAGTGGCGCGCCGCCGGAGAGCGCATCCATTGTCGCCGAACGTGCGCGTCTCGGCGCTGAATTCAGCGAGCTCGACGCCCACCTGAAGCAGGCACGTCTTCTGACCGCGCGCGCCGACGAGCTCGCAGAGCAGATCGCCGAGCGGCGACGCTCCCTCCACGCCCAGCAGCTGTTCGTGCAGTCTCCCAGCATTCTCTCGCCGTTCTTCTGGATCGATGCCGCCAAGGCCTTCGGCGAGGAGGCCGGGGTCATCGGCGAGTGGCTCAAGTCCACGCTGGATACGCTGTCGGACCATGACGTCCTCCTTCGAGCAGCCATGGCGGCGGTGACCTTGGCCGTGCTCGGAATCGCCATGGCGATGCTGTGGCGATGGTGGCAGAGACGGGTCGTCGCGCCGGTGCGTCCGCGGCCGGCCGAGGGGAGGGAAGGAGCCTTCGCGAGGGCCCTCGCCTCTATCGGCGCGTTCGTGCGTATCGCGGTGACCGGCCCGCTCACGGCGGCGGTCGTGATCGCAGTGCTCGATGCCTATCGGTTGCTGTCGGACCGCTGGTTCGAGATCGCGTTCGGCCTGGGTATTGCCGTGGCGGTCGCGGCACTGGGGCGCGCAGTCGCGAGCGGAGTGTTCGCGGCCGAAGCGCCGTGGCGCCGTCTCGTTGCCCTCGACGACCAAGCGGCACGAACGTTTACGAGCCATCTCGTGTGGGGCGCGCGATCGATGGCGGCGCTGCTTTTTCTGCTCGTCGTTCACAAGGTGCTGGATGCGGCGCCGGTGCTCACGATCGCCACCAGTATGCTGTTTGCGCTGGCGATCAGTGGTCTCCTGCTGCACCTGCTCCTGTTCTCGCCGAGCGCCGACATACCGGATGCCGCCGCCGCTCCGCGCGCGCAGTGGCTGCGCGCCGTGGCCTGGCTGGTCCTGGCGGCGATCATCATCGCCCTGATCGCCGGCTACGCCGGCTTTGCCGCCTTCCTCGCTACACGGCTGCTGACGACCATCGCCATCATCGGCGTGCTGTATCTTCTGCTCGTGCTGACCCATACCGCGCTCGTCGATCGGCTCGATGCCGATGCACCGCGCAGCCGGGCGATCGCAGCGAGTATCGGGGTCAATCCGCGGCGGCTCGGCCTGATTGCGAACCTGCTGTCCGGGATCATCTGCATGGTCCTGATCGTGGGGGCGCTCGTCCTGGTGATCGGTCCGCTGGAGGCTACGTCCGCCGATTTTCAGGACACCCTGCGCAGGGTCGCGGCCGGTTTCCGGATCGGCGAGCTCAACGTGTCGTTCGCGGCGTTCTTGACCGCTGTGGTGATCCTGCTGGTCGCCCTGATCGTCACACGCGCGCTGCAGGCTTGGCTCGAACGGCAAATCCTGCCGCGCACCGAGCTCGAGCCGAGCCTGCAGCAGTCGATCGCCGCGATCTTCGGCTATGTCGGCATCATCACGGCGATCGTGCTCGCGCTGTCGCAGCTCGGCATCGACCTCCAGAAGGTCGCGCTGATTGCCGGCGCCCTTTCGGTGGGCATCGGCTTCGGGCTGCAGTCGATCGTGTCGAATTTCATCTCGGGCTTGATCCTGTTGACCGAGCGGCCGATCCGCGTCGGCGACCTGGTGGTGGTGAAGGGGGAGGAAGGCCATGTACGCCGCATCCGTGTGCGCGCGACCGAGATCGAGACCGCCGATCGTGCCAGCGTCATCATTCCCAACGCGGAGTTCATCACCGGGCCGGTGAAGAACCGGACGCATGCCAACGCGACCGGCCGCATCATCGTCAAGGTCGGCGTCGGTTACGACAGCGATCCCGATCGGGTGCGCGGCATCCTGCTTGCCTGCGCCGACGAGCATCCGCGGATTCTCAAGCTGCCTGCGCCGGGCGCGTTTCTGCTCGCTTTCGGGGACAAGGCACTCGAATTCGAGTTGCGGGCCTTTGTGGACAACGTCGATGCTGCGCTCGTCACCCGCAGCGACCTGCATTTCGCCATCCTGCGCCGTTTTCGAGCCACGGGTATCGTCATTCCCCATCCGCAGAGCGAGGTGCGGCTTCGCCAGGACGGGGAAAGCTAAAAGGCGGGGCCTCCACGCTTCCGCCATGCTCCTACCGCAGGATGGGCGGCATAGGGGATCCTGGGGACATCCCGATGCGGCTTCTGCACCATAGTGCACGCCTGGGCACCGTCACCGCGCTGGCACTGCTGTGCGCCTGCGCCGGCGAGCGCGACTTGCCTACCGAACCGAGTTTCTATCGCAGCTTGGCAACGACCGGAGCGCAGATCGACGCAGCCAGCGCGGCGTCGATGATTTCCGGTTACCGGGCCAACAATGGCTTGAGCGGCGTCAGCGTCGATCCCGAGCTGATGAGGCTCGCCGAGGCGCAGGCGCAAGCCATGGCGGGCCGCGACAAGCTCGACCACAACGTCGCCCGCGCGTTCAACGACCGGCTCAAGGCGCAGGGCTACCGCGCCAAGGCCGCGGCCGAGAACATCAGCGCCGGCTATCATACGCTGGCTGAGGCGTTCTCGGGCTGGCGGGATTCGCCTCCGCATCGCGCCAACATGCTGCTCGGGGGGGCGACGCGCATCGGCATCGCTGCGGTCTATGCACCGAAGTCGAAATACAAGGTATTCTGGGCTCTGATCCTCGCGGAGCCCGACGAGCGACGAGGGTAGCGCGGGGTGCCTCGGCTGCCTGGCGACAGGGATACATGGCGCACGGTGCAGGACGTGGAATCGCTATTTCGCTCCCCCCGCCGCGAGCCCGAACAGCTCGGCACCATAGGTTCTTCGCGCTTCGTCGAGCAGGGGCCTCACCGCAGCTCGCGAAGGCGGCGTGCTGCCCGGGCGTCAGCTCGACCACCTCGCAGCCGTGCATTGCAATGGCTTTTCGCGCGTCTTCCTCCTCCTCGGCGTGCAACGCGCGCTGGTACACGACCGCTTCCCTCACGGCGGTGCGCATGGCCTGCTGGAGTTCGTCGGGCCAGCCGTCGAACGCCGTGCGATTGAGAAAGATCGGCCGCGAAATGTAGAAGTGATTGCTCAGCGTGTGGAATCGATGGAACTTGTGCACGCCGTAGGTCACCGTGTTCGTGAGCGGGTTCTCCTGCGCGTCGATGGAGCCGGCCTTGATCATCTCGATCGCCTGGGTGAGATCCATGCGCATCGGCGATGCCCCCAGCAACGCGAAGGTTCGTTCCTGCACCTTGCTCGGCAGCACACGGATGCGCAGGCCCTCGAGGTCGGCAGGCATGCGCACCGGCCGCACGCGATTCGAGATGTGCCGGAAACCGTTCTCGAACCAGCCGAGCACGCGATAGCTCACCTGCTCCTCGATCCTGCGCGCGAGCCGGTCGCCGAGCGCACCGTCCATTGCGGCGCGCGCGGTGCCGGCGTTGGCGAACAGAAACGGCAGGTCGACGAAACCGAGCTCGGGCACCCGATCCGTCAGATAGCTCGAGGACTGGTAGCCGAGCGTCAGCAGGCCGTGCTCGACCAGCCACAGGATGTCCTCGGCGCGATAGCCGAGATCCATGATGTTCCAGACATACTTGATCTCGACCTGGCCGGCGAATTCGGCACTGAGCCGGTCGCCGATGTGTTTCAGCGCCCGGCTGAAGCCGGTGCTGGGCGGACCGTAACCACCCATGCGAATCTGGATCGGGTCGCCCATGCGCACGTCCTCGTCCGTTCAAGAGGTAGGCGGCGGCTGGCTCATCGCGACGGCGATCCCGGAGGCGGCCAGGCCGAAGCCCAGCGCCAGCAGAATCCCCGCCACCCCGGTCGCTGCCGCGAGCAGCCCGGCGAGCGCGGGAAACACGATCTGGCCGACGCGGTTGCCGGTCATCCGCAGGGTGAGCGCCGTGCCGCAGGCCTGCGCCGGTGCGAGATGAACCACGCCCGAGATGGTCAGTGTCGAGGCGATGCCCATCGCAAAGCCGAGCATGGTAAGAACCACATACATTGCCGGGCAGAGGGAGCGGAATGGCCAGCACGAGAAATCCCGCGCGCGCTGCCGAGCATGCTCACGAGTGTCAGCGGCCCGCGGCCGATGGCGAAGATCAGCCTGGCATAGAACGCGCGCGAGACCAGCGATGCCACCGAACGGACCGTCAACAAGAGACCGATGTGGTGGGAATCGATTTGTCGCTCCGCGCCCAGCGCCGGCAGATAGATCACCAGGAGGTCGAGGGAGGTGACCGTCACCACGCTGGACAGCATCACCATCGGAAAGCCGCGCAGCTTGAACAGCTGTCCGATCGGAATGGAATGGCCGGAATCGTACGGTTTGGGCATCAAGCGGGCCGGTCGCACCAGGAATGCGACGAGCACGCTCGCCGCCGCGATGCCCAGTCCGATCGTGAAAAGCGTCTGCGTCGGCGGTAGCGCGGCAGAGCCCCCCAGCCAGCCGACGACGAACGGGCCGAGCCCCTGCCCGATCGAGGCCGCCACCATGTAGTAGCCGAGCGCGGTTTCGCGGCTGCGCGTCCCGCCCGATCGCACCGCCAGCATCTGGTGGCCGGCCATGCAGAACATGTGGCCGAAGCCCAGCAGCACGCTGAAGGCGACGAGGTGGAGGGCCGATTGCGGCCACGCCCAGAATCCGACGCAGGCCATCAGGACGAGCGAGGACCCGATCCAGTTGGCCTTGGCGTCATTGCCGCGGTCGATCCAGCGCCCGACCTGGAGGGCAGTGAAGGCCGGGACGATGGCGAAGCCGGTGGCGATGATGCCGAGCCAGAGCACGGGGAGGCCGAGCTCGAGCGCCCGGTAGGAGGTGGTGATCCTGATGATCAGGATGAGCGTCTGGGTGAGGGTGACGTGGGCCAGGAACGGGACAAGCAGGTGGTAGTCGATGTCGCTTCTTGCGGGGGCGACGGGCGCGCTCGGCTCCTTGTTCATTCGCGAATCGTTGCTCTCCGGCGTGGGATTGCCGAGGCCCGCTATCGAAGACCTGTTTACCCGCTGGTGCATGCGCCGCAAAGCCCGCGCGTCGCGGGTCGCCTCGAGCAAATGTGCATGGGGCAAGCGGTGGGTCTTCGCATCGGCGCGCTAGGATCATTTTCCGGCAAGCCCGGACGTGCGGCCGTTGGCGACATTGCGGATCAAGATCGTGGCCCCATGCCTGCCATGGCGTGGCAGCGCATGCTGGACCTCCGCAGTTCGCGTCACTAGCCTTGCCCGCGATGTACGCCCCGCACGTGCTTTCTCACGAGCGCGACTACGACGTGCTCTACCGCTCATTCCGCTGGCAGGTGCCGGCCTACTACAATATCGGCGTCGACGTCTGTGATCGCTGGGCCGAGGCCGATCCCGGCCGTACCGCCATCATCCATGTGCATGCCGATGGCGCGGTGGAGCAGGTCAGCTACGGGGCATTGCGCGCAACCTCGAATCGGCTCGCCAACGTGCTGCAAGCCCGTGGCATCGCTCGTGGCGACCGGGTCGCGATTCTGCTGCCGCAGGCACCGGCGGTCGCAGCGAGCCACATCGCCATCTACAAGCTCGGCGCCATCGCACTGCCGCTCGCAACGTTGTTCGGTGTCGAGGCGATCTCGTATCGGATGCGCGATTCCGGCGCACGGGCGTTGATCACCGATGCGCAAGGGTTGGCCAAGCTTTCCGTCATCCGCGATGCCTTGCCGGACCTCGAGCTCATGCTGTCGCTCGACGGTGCCGGCCGATCGTGCGGAAGACTTTCACGCCGCGCTGGCACGTGCCGCATCCGATTTCACGCCGGTGGTCACAGCCGCCGACGATCCCGCGTTGATGGTGTACACGTCGGGAACCACCGGGCCTCCAAAGGGCGCGCTGCACGCCCATCGGGTGCTGCTCGGACATCTGCCCGGCATCGAAATCCCGCACGAGTTCCTGCCCCAGCCCGGCGACCGGTTCTGGACGCCGGCGGATTGGGCATGGGCCGGCGGCCTGCTCAACGTGTTGCTGCCGGGCTTGCACTATGGCGTTCCGGTGGTGGCTGCGCGCTTCGAAAGGTTCGATCCCGAGCGGGCATTCGCACTGATCGCCAGGATGGGCGTGCGCAATTCCTTCATCCCACCGACGGCGCTGCGCATGCTGCGCTCGGCGCCGCGCCCGAAGATCGACCTGCGCCTGCGCTCGGTCGGTTCCGGCGGCGAGGCGCTCGGCGCCGAGACCTATGAATGGGGCCGCTCGGCGCTTGGCGTCACCATCAACGAGTTCTACGGCCAGACCGAATGCAATCTCGTGCTCGCCTCCTGCGCGGCGATCGGGGTGTCGCGTCCCGGCGCGATCGGCAAGCCGGTGCCGGGCCACACCGTGGCGGTGATCCGGTCGGACGGTTCGCCGTGCGGGGCGGGCGAGCTCGGTCAGATCGCAGTCCGGCGACCCGACCCCGTGATGTTCCTGGAATACTGGGGCAGGCCCGACGCCGTGCGTGAAAAGTTCATCGGCGACTGGATGACCACCGGCGACCAGGGCATCACCGACGAAGACGGCTACGTGCAATTCGTCGGACGTGACGACGATGTCATCACCTCGGCGGGCTATCGCATCGGTCCGAGCGAGATCGAGGACTGCCTGATCCGGCACCCTGCGGTCGCGCTGGCGGCGGTCGTGGGCAAGCCGGATCCGATCCGCACCGAGATCGTAAAGGCGTTCATCGTGCTCAAGCGCGATCGCGAACCGTCCGATGCCCTCGCCGCCGAGATCCGGGAGTTCGTCAAGACCCGCCTCTCCGCCCACGAATATCCGCGCGAGGTCGCTTTCATCGACCAGATGCCGATGACGACCACGGGGAAGGTGATCCGAAGGCTGCTCAGGCAACGGGCCTGAACGGCCAGCCGCTTTACTGCATCTTGTCGTTGCGCCACAGTGACCGGAGATCGCGAGCTCGCATCATCGCTGCGATCGATTGCGTTCGAGGGAAAGAGTGCATGGATCGCGCGCTCGGGTGGCTGCAGAAACCGATCGATCTGTTGTTCTGGCTGAGCCTGCTCGCCGGCTTCCTCATGATGATGCACGTCACCATCGACGTCGCCGGACGCTATCTGTTCAGGCGTCCGTTGGAGGGCACCACCGAGATCGTCGCCGCCTGCTACATGGTCATGGTGGCCTATGCGCCGTGGGCCTGGATCGCCAGCCGCGACCGGCACATCGTCGCCGGGATGTTCCAGCACATCGGCACGCCGCGTTTCGAGTTCTGGCTGGAAGTCGCAGTCAAGATCTTCACGGCCATCTGCGTGGCGACGTTCACCTATCAGACGTTTTGGGCGGCACTCCGCCAGACGCGGGCGGGCGAGGTGTGGCTCGCCGGGACCATGTACATTCCGGTGTGGCCGAGTCGCTGGGTGCTGCCGCTGTCCGGCGCGTTCATGGTCGCCTATCTCGTTCTGCGCGTGATTGCGGACGTCGCCGCAGCCGCACGGCGCTGAGCGGGCGGGCGGCGGCAGGGTCGGGGAGAGCGGCGAGATGGACGCGCTGACGCTCGCGCTGGTCAGTCTCGGTGCCATGCTCGCGCTGATCGCGCTGCGCGTGCCCATCGGCATAGCGATGGGGGCGGTTGCATTCTTCGGGTTCTGGCATCTGCGCAACTTCAACGTCGCCCTGAGCGCGCTCAGCGACACGCCCTTCGTGTTTGCCGCCAGCTGGGATCTTTCCGCGATTCCGATGTTCCTGCTCATGGGAGCGATTGCCGGCACTTCCGGGATCGGCACTGCGTTGTTTCGCGCGGCCCACGCCTGGTTCGGGGCGCTGCCGGGGGGGCTCGCGGTTGCGACCAACTGGGCCTGCGCCGGGTTCGGGGCGGCGTCCGGATCGAGCGTCGCGGCGGCTGCGGTAATGGCGCGGCTCGCCATTCCGGAAATGCTGAAGAACCGCTACGACAAGGGGCTCGCTACCGGGGTATGTGCCAGCGGCGGCACGCTGGACGCGCTGATCCCTCCCAGCATCCTGTTCGTCATCTACGGCGTCTTCGCCGAGGTCTCGGTGCCCAAGCTCTTGATCGCCGGTATCCTTCCCGGCCTCCTCACTGCCGTCGTCTACATGTCCATGATCATGATCCGGTGCCGGCTCGATCCATCGCTCGCTCCGCCCATCGAGTTCCCGGACCGCGCGGCACTCTGGCGCGAGCGCTGGGAGTTGCTCGCCGGGATCTGGCCGATCCTCGTGCTCATCATCGGCGTGATCGGCGGCCTCTACGCCGGCGTCGTCACCCCAACAGAAGGCGGAGCGGCGGGCGCGTTTCTCGCTGCGGTCATCGGTCTTGCGCAACGTAAATTGACCCTTGCGGGGTTCTTGGACGCGCTCAAGGACGCCATGGCGACCACCGCGCAGCTGTTCTTCGTGGGCATGGGTGCGATTCTGTTCACCAAGTTTCTCGCCCTCTCCGGTGCCGGCGAGATGTTCACGGCTGGGATCGGGCGGTGGGCGCTCGACCCCCTGTTGTTGGTCATCGCGGTGTCGATCGTCTACATCATCCTGGGGACCTTCATGGACCCGCTCGGAATGATCCTGCTCACCATTCCGGTGTTCGTGCCCATGTTCGCGGCGCTCAACCTCGATCTGGTCTGGCTGGGCGTGCTGGTGGTGAAGTATATCGGGATCAGCCTGCTCACTCCCCCGGTCGGGTTCAATATCTACGTCGTGGCCAGTGCCACCGACAATTCGATTCCGCTGCGTACGATCTATCGCGGCTGCTATTGGTTTCTCGGCTGCGAGGTTGCGATCATGGCGCTGCTGATCGCCTTTCCGCAGATATCGCTGTTCCTCCCGAACCTGATGAATTGATCGTCCGCACTCGCTTTGGTGATGGATGCGCGGCGATCTTCACGCGGGGCTCGCTCGAGACCGAGGTGCTTCAGGGCATCATGCTCCTGCTCGACGAGCCGTTCGGGGCGCTCGATGCGCTCACTCGCGCCTTCAGGACTCGGTGATGGCAATCCATCAGAAGCTCGCCAATACCGTCCTCATGATCACCGTATGCGCGGCACCGGTTCGTCGAGGCGGCATGATCTGCACGTTCAGCGAAAGTCGTGGTCGGGCGGGGGCGATCTCGCTGAACTGCTCGACGGCGCCGGCTGCTCGACCTGCGCGATTCCGGGTTTGCGCATATAATCCCGCCGGGCGCCAGGCACCGGCGAGGCGATCATGTCCCCCGCGCTGCATGCCGATCGGGCACGCATCTATCTCAGCTTCGCGGATGACGATCGCCCGCGGGTCATGGGGCTGGTGCGCTGGCTCAACGACAGTGGCTGGTCGGTCAGTGCCGACGATCGCCACGCCTTTGCGGCGGGCGACGATTGGAAGGCGGCGGCAACGGGCAAGCTCGACACCTGCGACGTCGTCTTGTGCGTAGTCACTCTCGGGTGGCTGGTGTCGGACTCGTGCCGCTTCGAATTTTCATACTGCGCCAAGCAGGGCAAGTTCGTTCTCCCCGTCATTTGCGATCCGTCGGTGATGGACGTGTTGCCGCCGGCACTGCGGGTATTGCCGCGCGTCGATTTGACTCGAAACCGGCTGGTCGACTATCTCGCGCTCAAGGACACGCTGAGCCAAGCCGGCTCCATGATCGGAAGGCTTGCCGAAGTCGAAGGCCGTGCGCCGCGCGAAGGCGCGCTCGGCCGCATGCTCGGCGCGCATCGCTACGGGTGGATCGCCCTCGCGGCGGCGCTGCTGCTCTCGATCGCAGCGATCTGGCTGTGGTCCCGGCCCTGAGATCTCGCTTGCGGGGTCCGCTGCTGCCGCAGCTACCCCGCGGACGAGCATCTTCGAACATGCGTCCTGGTTCAGTCCGGCTACTGAACCAGTTTGGCGCGAAGACGTGCGAATTCTGCCTCGGAGATCGATCCTGATTTCTTGAGTCCCTCCAGCTTCCCGATCTCATCGGCGACACTGAAACCCACGACACTTCGCAGCTCATCGCGTGCCTGCTGAGCTTGCTGGCTGTTTCGTTCCGCCATGCCCTTTCCCTGGGTGATCATGTACACGAACAAGCCGAGGTAAGAGAAAACAAGCAAGCCTATCACCCAGAGCGCTTTGCCCCACCCGGATATATCCTGTCGCCGGAACAAGTCGCCAATGACGATGATGAGCAGCCAGAACCATACGACGAACAGGAAGACCGCGAGCGCGTTGGCCAGGAAATTGGAAAAGGTGTACCCGCCTTCGAATAGCATCCGACCCTCCCTGCGTGTTCTCAGAATACGGTGCCGAACTTCGACTTTAGACGGGTTTGTCCTGAGGTCAATCGCGGTGGCACGGACCTGACACGGACCTGCAGGGCGGCGAGGTCAGGTTAATTTCGGGCATCGGGATCACTACCGCTCGCAACTTTCACTGCGTTCAGGGCGTCTTTTCCCTCAAGGGCCGGCTGGGAGTGCCGAGTACAAGAGGAAGCCACACGCAAGCCGAGTCCCTTCGCGTCAGGATTCAACTCCAAGAATCTGCGCCGCGCTGCTGGGCCCCATCTTGTTAACCTGGACTTGGTGCCCTGCACGGAACTGATTCCGCGACGTGCTGCTGCGCACTGCGCTGTCAATTGCGGAGAAGACGTGTCGCGGATGGGTCTTGTGTCACGAGCATCGCCGGTCCAAACGGCATGCGCAACTGTACGAGAGATGAAGGAGGGCCCTTCGGGTTCGGCGATCGGGAGCTGATCCCAAGCCACCGCAAGCTGCTGTTGTCAAAAGCAATGGTGGTGAACGTTGCGGAAACGTCGGGACGATGATCCCGGCAGGCACGGTCGAGAGAGGCGAGCGCAAGCGAACCGCTGCAGAAGCGTCGAAATGCGATTAGGTGATGTCAAAACCGGGGGTTGACCCATCCTCCGGGACGAGCTCGGAGGATGACCTGAGACCGGCCGAGCGACATCCGGCGTGTAGGCGGCGCGAAGCTCGACCAGGCTCTGGTACGGAACGTGAGAACCTGGACGGCGATGCCAAGGGAAAAGGCACAAGCGGCTCCAACCGCGAGGCCGAAAGTACCGATGCGCCGGGCAGGGGCGGACTGCTTCGTAGTAGCGATGAAGCGGGCGTAATGCTCGTGGAGCGAAGGGAGCGGGCCATCGCCATTGGCTCGGGTCAACCGGCAACGGGAGGAACCCGATGTTCAATGGAAGGCGGCAGCCTTCGCGCGGTGGCACGAGCCGGATGACGCGAGAGTGTCAAGTCCGGATCTGTGAGGGGCTCGGGGTGAAATTCCCCGGGCCTACTCGGCGTCACCGATCGGGGGTGCTGCATGCTCCCGAAGCGCAGTATACTCGTGACCTGCCGGCGGCGACTCCCAACCCCGCGTTCGAGCAGCAGGTGCGGATTCGTGGCGATGACACGCAGCAAGGCGACAGCGACGACGACGGGAAAGGCCAAGCGGTCGCGCGGTAGCGTACGCAAGAAGCGGCGCGCGAGGGCAAGATCCGCGCGGCGCGCTGCTCCACCCGCGCGCGATCCGCTGGACCATTTCATCGCGGCTGCGGGGCGTGCGCTCGGGCTGCCGATCGAGCCCGCCTGGCAGCCGGCGATCAAGACCAATCTCTCGGTTACATTGCGGCTGGCCGCTGCCTACGCCGATTTCCCGTTGCCGGACGAAGCCGAGCCGGCGCCGGTCTTCACGGCTTGAGCAGCTGCGATGGATTTTCCGCAGGCGAGTGAGATTGTCGCTGCCGTCGCCGCCGGCCGCACCAGCGCGGCCACGGTCACCGCCGCCGCCTTGTCGCGGATCGCGGCCCATAATCCCGCGCTCAATGCATTTACCGCCGTGCTCGATGAGCGCGCCCGCAAGGGCGGCCGCGATCGACGATGCACGCGCCAGCGGCCGGCCGCTGGGGCCGCTGGCTGGCGTGCCGTTCGCCGTCAAGAACCTGTTCGATGTCGCCGGCATCCCGACGCTCGCCGGCGCCAAGATCAACCGCTCGCACGCGCCCGCCGAGCACGATGCCACGATCGTCCGGCGGCTCGAAGCGGCGGGCGCCGTCCTCGTCGGCGCGCTCAACATGGGTGAATACGCCTACGACTTCACCGGCGAGAACGTGCACGACGGCCCCTCGCGCAACCCGCACGACTTGAGCCGCATGACCGGCGGCTCCTCAGGCGGCTCCGGCGGCGCGGTTGCCGGCGGGCTGGTTCCGCTCGCGCTCGGCTCCGACACCAACGGCTCGATCAGAGTGCCGGCCTCGTTCTGCGGCATTTTCGGATTGAAGCCGACCTATGGCCGGCTCTCGCGCGCCGGCACCTTTCCGTTCGTGGCGAGCCTCGATCACGTCGGTCCGCTGGCGCGCTCGACCCGCGATCTCGCGCTCGCCTACGACGCCATGCAGGGTCACGATCCCGACGATCCCGTGTGCGCCGATCGCCCGGTGGAACCCGTGATGCCCCTGATGTCCCGCGGCAGCGACGGCCTGCGCATCGCGGTGGCCGGCGGGTATTTCCGCGCGGGAGCGTTTCCGGAAGCACGCGCGGCACTCTCGCGCGTCGTCGCTGCGCTCGGCGTCGAGCGCGAGGTCGAGATTCCGGAAGCGGCGCGCGCGCGTGCGGCGGCCTATGTCATCACTGCGAGCGAAGGCGCTGCGCTGCACCTTTCTCGTCTGCGCGCGCAAGCGCGTGATTTCGATCCCGCCGTGCGCGACCGCCTCATCGCCGGCGCGATGATCCCTGCTGTGGCCGTCGTCAAGGCGCAGAAGTTTCGACGCTGGTACCGCGAGCGGCTGCTCGCTTTGTTCGGCGATGTCGATGCCGTGCTCGCGCCGGCAACCCCGTGCGTCGCACCCGCGATCGGCCAGCAGACGTTCGTGCTCGACGGCGTCGAGCTCCCCGTGCGCGCCAATCTCGGCATCCACACCCAGCCGATCTCGTTCGTCGGACTGCCGGTGGTGGTGGTGCCGGTACCGCATGGCGCATTTTCCGGCAAAGCGGGAAGCGGATTCCCGCGAGAAAGGCAACCAACCAAAGGAGCCCCGCCGCTGCCGATCGGCGTTCAGATCGTCGCGGCTCCGTGGCGGGAGGACGTCGCGCTGCGCATCGCATACGCGCTGGAGCAGGCGGGAGCCGTGGCCGCCATCGAACCACCATTCCTGGACAAGGCGGAGGCGGGAAAGCGCAAGTGATCGAGGATACGGAAATCGACCGGCCCGACGTGGTTGCCGAGGTTGCGGCAGCGTTCACGCGCTACGAGCATGCGTTGGTGGGGAACGACATCGCTGTCCTCGGCGGCCTGTTCCGCGACGATCCCCGCACCATCCGGTATGGCGTCGGGGAGAACCTCTACGGCCACGCCGAGATCAGCGCGTTCCGCGCGGCCCGTTCGCCGGTCGGGCTGGAGCGCACGCTCTCCCGCACGGTCATCACCACCTACGGACGCGATTTCGCTGTTGCCTCGACACTGTTCCGCCGTGCACCCGGCAAGATCGGTCGCCAGATGCAGACCTGGGTGCGGTTCGCCGAAGGTTGGCGGGTGGTGGCCGCCCATGTCAGCGTCATCGACGACCCGGTGGGATCGGCGGCGTGACGCCGATAGGCGGCGGGATATGAAGTTGCCGAGGCGTGGCGGCCGGACGCTGCAAGCACACCCGTCGGCGACCCATCCGGGGCGGCAATGAAACCGGTCCCGGTTCTCATCGCGGGTGGCGGACCTGTGGGCATGACCCTCGCATGCGAATTGGCGCAGCACGGCATCGCATGCATGCTGGTCGAGCGGAACGCCACCACCACTCGCCATCCCAAGATGGACATCACCAACGCCCGCAGCATGGAGTTGTTCCGTCGGCTCGGCCTCGCGGACGAGCTGCGGAGCGTCGCGGTACCGGAGGATCACAACTTCGACGTCTCCTGGATCACCTCCCTCAGCGGTCACGAGTTGCACCGCTTCCGATACCCGAGCGTGACCGAATGGCGGCGCAGGATTCGCGATCGGAACGACGGCGGCCTCCCTGGGGAGCCGCCGATGCGCGTGTCACAGGTGGAAATCGAGCCGGTCCTTCAGCGAACCGTCATCGCACGGCCCCTCGTGCAGGCGCGGTGGGGTACGGCACTGGTCGATCTGGTGCAAGATGACGAAGCGGTGACCGCAATGGTTTGCGCCGCCGATGGCGGTGTGGAGGAGGTTCGCTGCCGCTTCCTCGTCGGTTGCGACGGCGGAACCAGCCGGGTGCGCGACTGTCTCGGCATTCAGCTCGATGGCCAGGCGGCGCTTCATGCGGCGGTTCATGACGCACCTGCGCTCCACGTCAACCGACGTGCTGCAGCGTTGGGGCGTGGCGTGGCACTACCAATCGGCGGTGGGTACGTCTGATTGCGCAAAATGATCGCGACATCTGGACGCTGCAAACGCGCTGGCCGCAAGACGTCGCGCCCGCGGCAGTCGACCCGCGCGCGCTGCTCCGCAATTTTGCGGGCTGCGACTTCGAACACGAGGTACTGATCGCCAATGCATGGACGGCGCATCTGGTGGTTGCTCGGAGATATCGCTCGGGCCGGGTGCTCCTGGCCGGCGACGCGGCGCATCAATACGTCCCTTCGGGCGGCTACGGAATGAACACCGGCATCGGCGATGCCTGCGACCTCGGCTGGAAGCTCGCGGCCGTGCTGCTCGGGTTCGGAGGACCGGGCCTGCTGGCGTCGTATGATGCGGAGCGCCGCCCGGTCGGCGAGCGCAACCGAGATGCGGCCGAGCGGCACAGCCGGCGTGCGCGCCGCGATCGCCGACGTCTACCGCACCGATCTGACCTCACCGGGCACTGAAGGCGATCGCGTGCGGGCCGAGGCGGGGCGGCGCATTGCTGCACTCGGCAATGCCGAGAACGAAAGCTTCGGCATCGAGCTCGGCTACGTCTATCACCAGTCCCCGGTGGTCTGCCGGGACCCGGGCGCCGAGATCCCCGACGACCCCGTGCGCTACGTGCCGACCACTGCCCCCGGTGCGCGCCTGCCGAGCGTCATCCTGCGCGATGGCACGCCGATCTTCGATCGTCTCGGGCCTTGGTTCACCCTCGTCTGTGTCGGCGTGCAACCGAGTGGGCCCTTGGTGGCAGCCGCCGCCGCGCGCGGCATGCCGATGAACGTCTTGAAGCTCGACGATCCGGAGCTGACGAAGGTCTATGGCGCCGTGCTGCTGCTGGTCCGGCCGGATCAGCACGTCGCGTGGCGGGGTACCCGCTGCGAGGATCGGCACGCGGCCGAGGCGATCATCGCGCGCGTGCTGGGCTGGGAACCGGAGTGACGACGCAACAAGCTCCGCGCACCCTCGTCCCGAAGCCGTGCTTCGGTCGATTTCTCAGAGCCAGGACACGGTCGCCTCGTATGACTTCTCGAACGCAGTGATCTCGTCGCGATGGCCGAGCGTGAACGCGATACTGTCGAGGCCGGCCAGCAGGCACTCCTTGCGGAACGGATCGATCTCGAACCTGTCGACGCCGCCGTCCGCGCTCCGGACCTCTTGCGCCGCGAGATCGACGGCAAGATGGGCACCCGGAGCCTGTTCCACCGCCGCTCGCAGCGCAGCAACCCGCTCGGCCGCCAGCACCACCGGCAACAGGCCGTTCTGGAAGCTGCTGTTGAAGAAGATGTCGCCGAAGCTCGGCGCGATCACGCAGCGGAAGCCGTAGTCGTAGAGCGACCAGACCGCCTGCTCGCGAGAGGAGCCGCAGGCGAAGTTGCGGTTCGCCACCAGGATGCCGGCCCCGCGGTATGCGCTGCGTGTTGAGCACGAATTCCGGCCTGGGCGCGCCCTGGTCGTCGAAGCGCAGGTCATGGAACAGCAGATGGCCCCAGCCATCCTGGCGCTTGCGCCAGCAGAATCGCGCCGGGATGATCTGGTCGGTATCGACGTTGGGCGCGCCCATCGGCGCGGCCACCGCGTCGAGATGCCGGAACGGTTGCATCATGGCCTCATCAGCCGGCGTACGTCGGTCAGCTTGCCGGTGACGGCGGCGGCCACCGCCATGGCCGGGCTCACCAGGTGGGTACGCGCGCCCTTGCCCTGGCGGCCGACGAAGTTGCGGTTGGACGTCGAAGCGCAGCGTTCCCCTGCCGCCACCAGGTCACCGTTCATGCCCACGCACATCGAGCACCCGGCCTCGCGCCATTCGAAGCCTGCTCGCTTGAAGATTTCGTCGAGCCCTTCCGCCTCGGCTTGCGCCTTCACCAGACCCGAGCCCGGCACCACCATCGCCGGGACCACGGCGCGGCGGCCATCCGCGATCGCGGCGGCAACGCGAAGGTCTTCGATGCGGCTGTTCGTGCAGGAGCCCAGGAAGACGCGATCGATGGCGATGTCGCAAAGCGGGGTTCCCGGCTTCAGATCCATGTAGGAGAGCGCGCGTTCCATGCTGTCGCGCCGCATCGCGTCCGTGGCGTCGGCCGGGTCGGGGACGTGCGCGGTGATCGGCGCCGCGGCTTCCGGGCTCGTCCCCCAGGTCACCATCGGAGCGATCGCGGCCGCCTCGAGATGGACCTCTCGATCGAAGCGAGGCATCGGCATCGGAGGGCAGCGAGCGCCAATGGGTCAGCGCCTTGTCCCAGTCCTTGCCCTTGGGAGCATAGGGGCGGCCCTCGAGATAGGCGAAGGTGGTATCGTCGGGCGCGACCATGCCGGCGCGCGCACCGGCTTCGATCGACATGTTGCAGATCGTGAGCCGTCCTTCGATCGATAGCGCGCGGATGGTCGAGCCGGCATATTCGATGACATGGCCGGTGCCGCCGGCGGCGCCGATCTCGGCGATGATCGCGAGGATCACGTCCTTGGCGTGAACGCCCGGCGCCAGCGAGCCGTCCACGGTGATGCGCAGGCTCTTGGGCTTCTTCTGCCACAGCGTCTGGGTTGCCAGCACGTGGGCGACCTCGGAAGCGCCGACGCCGAACGCCAGCGCGCCCAGGGCCCCGTGGGTGGCGGTGTGGCTGTCGCCGCACACCATGACCATGCCGGGCTGGCTGAGGCCCTGCTCCGGACCGACCACGTGCACGATCCCCTGTCGCCGGTCGCCAAGGCCGAACAATGTCACTCCGGCGGCTGCGGCGTTCGCGTCGAGGTCCTCGACCATGCCGCGGCGATGCGGCTCGTTGATCGAAGCGAGGTCGCGCCCGATCGTCGGCACGTAGTGGTCGGGCGTCGCGAAAGTACGATCCGGGCGGGCGACAGCGAGCCCGCGCTCCTTGAGCATGCGAAAGGCGTTGCTCGATCCGTCATGGATGAGATGGCGGTCGATGTGCAGCAGGGTAGGGCCGTCCTCGCGCGCGATGATGCTATGCGCGGCCCAGATCTTGTCGAGCATGGTCGCCGGCATGATCGCTCCAGGATTACTCGGCGGCCTCCGACCGCGCTTTCCCCCGCCGCCCTCCCGCTCGCGCGACAGGAGTGCCGCTTTTCTCCCCTTCACCCGGTTGCGGGCGAGGGTGCGGTGCGAAGCGCTCGCTGACCGCGTCCCACTCGTCTGCGCCCATGCGGGCGAACGCCTCGCGCACGGTCAGGCTGTTCGCGGGGACGGGATGGCGCCCGATACGGTGCAACTCCGCCAGCGTGGCGTCACAGATGCCGATCACCGCCTTGAACAGCATCCCGGGTACGATCGCGAGCTTGTAGCCCATGCGCGCAACGTCCTCGAAAGCCACGTCGGGCGTCTTGCCGCGCCACACCGCGTTGAACAGGCAGGGCCCCCGCACCAGGCCCGGCACCGCCGCGACCTCCTCCAGGGTCTGCGGCGCCTCCACGAAGGCCATGTCGGCCCCGGCCGTGAGCGCCGCATTGGCGCGGGCGATCGCTTCTTCGAAGCCGAGCACCGCGCGCGCGTCGGTGCGCGCGATGATGAAGAAGTTGCCGTCGCTTCTTGCCGCCACCGCCGCCCGGATCTTGGCGAGAAAATCGTCGAGCGGGACGATGGCCTTGTCGTCGAGGTGGCCGCACTTCTTCGGAAAGCCCTGGTCCTCGATGTGGAGGCCGGCGACGCCGCGCCGCTCATATTCGCGCACGGTGCGCGTCGCGTTGAGCTCGTTGCCGTATCCGGTATCGGCATCGGCGATCACCGGAACGTCCACGGCCGCCGCGATGCGTCCGGCGTTGTCCGCCATCTCCGACATGGTGAGAAGCCCATAGTCGGGATAGCCGATCGTCGCCGCGGTGCCGGCGCCGGTCATGTAGACGGCGCCGAAGCCCGCCTGCGCGATGCTGCGCGCGGTGATGCAGTCGTAGGCGCCGGGCGCGATCACCAGCTCGCCCTGCTGCAGCAGCTCCCGGAATTGTCTTCCTCGGCTCATCGCCGCTCTCCTTGGCTGCCGTCCGTGCAAGCGTAACGGAACGCGTTCGAGCGCTCAATCGCCCTGGATAAGCACATGAATGTAGGGATAATCGAGCAGACTCGTGACACCTCATCGGCGGTGCGGTGGTGGAATGAGTTGCGCGAAGGACCAGGTTCTAAACTCTCGAATTTCGGCCCCGTTCGATGAACATTCGCTCGATCATGCATCCGACCGATTTTTCGGATCTGAGCGGCTTGGCCTTCAGCCATGCCCTTCGCATTGCATTGGCCGCCGGCAGCGAGTTGCACCTCGTGCACGTTGCCCAGCACGACAGCGGTGGAGCATTGGCATTCCCGCAGGTGCGGCGCCTGCTTGTGCAATGGGGATTGTCGGACGAGGAAGATCCGCCCTGGGAGGTCGCGGCAAAACTCGGAATCGAGGTTCAAAATGTCCGCATCAGATGGCAGCAGCCGCTGCAGGGAATTGTCGGCTTCCTGCGTACCCACCCGTGCGATCTCATTGTCCTGGCGACCCACGGCGGGGATGGTTTCGAGCGCTGGCTGAGGGGATCGATCTCGGAAGCCGTTTCCCGTCGCTCGTCTGTCCCGACGCTGTTCATTGCTCCGGGTGCGCGCGGCTTCGTCGATCAAGTCACGGGCGATACCCGACTTCGGCGCGCGTTGGTCCCGATCGATGTTTCACCGGACCCGAGCAAGGCGATCGAGATGGTTCAATTCATAGGCAGACTGCTGACAGGTGCGGACATCCTGGTGCATCTGCTTCATGTCGGTCGGTCACCACCGTCCGTGCATGCCGTATCTTCGGTTTCGATGCCCCCGGTCATGCTTCGTCACGGCAATGTCGTAGAATCGATCTTGGATGTCGCCGCCGAATTTGATGTCGATTTCATAGGCATGCCCACTGCCGGTCATCGCGGCGTGCTCGATGCGCTGCGCGGCAGCACGACGGAGCGCGTGATCCGGCACGCGCCGTGCCCGGTTTTCGCCGTACCTGCCGCATTGAGATAGCACTGAGACGACGGCGGTGGCACGCTTCAGCCGTTACCGTACGATGCAGTGCGATGACGATGGCGGGCCTCGGGAGGCCCGCTCCTCGCAGCGCGCACCAGGCTTGCGGATCGGTGCCGTTCGATTTTGGTGAGCGCGGCCCAAACGGGATAGGATGGCCCGGGGACGCTGACGTGTCGGAGAGAGAGATGTCACTTGATCGTATGGCGGCGGTCATGCCTGGACGTGTGCGCAAGTCGGGTACTCCAAGCTTGACTTGGCAGCTGCGTCACGGCCGGTCACTCTGCGATGCCGGCTGCGAGCGCTTCGATTGCCGTCTTGAGTTGCGGCAAATCGACTTGGACGACATCCCAAATCACTTTGTCGGAAATCGTGTGATATTCGTGTCGCAGTACGTTGCCTACCGCCGCGATGCTGCGCCACTCGATCTCCGGCCTTGTCGACTTGAGCTCTTCTGGAAGCCGCCGGCTCGCTTCCGAAATGATCTCGATCGCTCGTTGTACGATGTACCGCAATTCCCAATCTTTCTGGAATTCCGCAAACGTCTTGCCATCCGTTTTCCATTGGATGCGCTTCGATAGTCTCGAGCATGTCATAAATCGTATGACCGATCCTACGCTCCATCAAAACACACGAACCGCGGACCGCTCGATGTCCTGGCGCAGCATCGGGTGCAGGCTGTCTCGGGTGGTAACGTCGACCTCCACCCCAAGCGCATCTTCGAGAAACAGTTTGATGCCCACAAGATCAACCAGGGAGAATTTCAGGTTCGGGTCGTAGTCAATGAACAGATCGAGATCGCTACCGAGCCGTGCCTCTCCGCGGGCGGCCGAGCCGAACAGGTAGAGCGAGGTCGCACCGCGCGCCTTGACGGCATCGACGTGTTGCGTGAGTTTGGCGATGGCTTCGTTTCGGTTCATGCTTGAATTATAATTGATCCTGATCGAACGTCGAGGTAGGAGCCGCATTGCCGCGCTCGCGGCTCGGTTCCCGCGCCCGGCAATCTTGCAATGCACGCTGAGATGGCGCGTGCCCGCCGTTACGCACGTGACCTCTCCCTCGACATGAATTCACGCCAGCCGCCATAAGAGGAGATGTCGCGGGCGTCCGTCGTAGCCTCGGCCTCGACCAGGAATCCCTTCACCTTGCGGCCGTCGGCCATGACGAGCGTGCGATCGCGCCTCATGCGGACGGCAGGCCCGCCAGTTGCGCCGCGATCGGCGGCGGCATCCAGTCCGCTTTGATGCCGAGGTCGGTCAGGATGACCTGCGCCGCGTTGTAGCCGGGAAGCCCGGTGATGTTTCCGCCGGGATGGCTGCTCGATCCGCACAGATAGAGGCCCGGAAAGTGCGCTCGATACGAGCCCGCACCGGGGAATGGCCGGTGGTAGCCGACCTGGTCGTTGGTGAAGGCGCCGACCAGAAGGTCGCCGTCCCGCATGTTGGGCAGCGAGCGTGCCACATCGAGCGGCGAGCGCGTGAACCAATCGATCACGGCGTCGGCGAGGTTGGGGGCATGGCTTCGCCAGAGGGCCAGCATGACCTTGCCGTGCTCCGCGCGCGCCCGATCCCAGTTGCCGGGATCGCCGTGCAGGCGATAGGGCAGCTTCTCCCACATGAAGGCGGTGTGACGGCCCGCCGGCGCCTGGCTCGGATCGAACACGGTCGGGCACGCACCCCACATCACGGTCGGAGGGATGGTGCCGGCCTCGTGGTGGCGTACGATCTCGCCGAACTGGTCGACGTGATCGAGCCCCATGAGCACCATGAAAGCTCGCGCCAGCTGCGGGTGATCCGCGCTCGCCCGGTACTGCGGCGGCTCGCGCAGGTTCAGATTGAGCGCGAACAACGGCGCCAGAAGATTGTATTGGAAGCCCCTCACCCGATCCAGCAGCTCGCGCGGCAGCAACGATTGGTCGAGCAGGTCGATGAAAGTCTGCTGCGGATTGAGTGAGGAGGCGACGAAAGAACGGGCCATGATCCGTTCGCCTTCGGCGGTCTCGATGCCGACAGCGCGCCCGTTCTCGACTACGATTCGCTTCGGCTCCGTCATCACCCGCAGCTCGCCGCCGCTCTCGCGCACCGCCGCTTCGAGCGCGCGTGCCAGCGCCACCGACCCCCCGCGCGACATCTGTGCCTTGGCCGGACTCGCCAGCAGTGCGGCGATGTGGTGGCCGAAGCCGCGCGCGCGCAAATCGACCTCGCGCAGCCCGTTGAAGAACAGCAGCCCCGCCTTGATGGTGGGATGCTCGAACTCCTTCTCGACGAATTCCAGCGGCGACAGCGCGCTCACCTCGAGAAGGCGCCGGCCGGCGCCCGAGCGCGCCAGCAAGGTGCGCCGCTCGGCCGGCGGCAGCGGCGGCGATCGCGCTTCCGGCGCCAGTATGTGCGCGACGATGGGTACGAACTCGTCGTGCCAGCGCCGCAGCGTCTGCGCATCGCGGCGGCTCAAGCGCGCGAACGATTCGATGGTCCGCTCGATGTCGGTCCACCACTCCAGCACGCGCCCGTCGCTCGCGAGCAGTGCCACGTTGAGCTCGGGCTCGATGAAGCGCGCGCCGTGGCGCTCGAGGTCCAGGTCGGCGTACCACGGCATTGCCGTGATCGCGCGCTGGAAGAATGCGTGGGTGTTGTGCAGAAAGCCGGGATGGCGCGGGTCTTCGAGCGTGCTCAATCCGCCGCCGGCGAGTGGCCCCCGTTCGATGGCCAAGGTCCTCAAGCCGGCCTTGCCGAGATAAGCTTGGAGAACGAGGCCGTTGTGGCCGGCGCCGAGAATGATGCCGTCATAGCTGGCGGTCATCGCTAGACCACCGTCTGGTGCCGTTCGATGCAAATGCGCAGCACCTCGTCGGGCTCGCGCTTCCACCATCGCTCGGCGGAGAGGATCTCGACCTCGCAATGGCCGCGATAGCCGGCCGCCTCCACCATTGCTCGGACCGCGCGAAGGTCGATGACGCCGTCGCCCATCATGCCGCGGTCGAGCAGCAGATCGGCGGTCGGAACCAGCCAGTCGTTGACGTGGTAGGCGATGATGCGACGACCCGCGCGCGCGACCTGCTTCGCCAGGTCCGGGTCCCACCAGACATGATAGGTGTCGACCGCGACGCCGGTGCCTTCGCCCAGCTCGTCGCACAGGTCGTTCGCCTGCGCCAGCGTGCTCACGCAGGCGCGGTCGGCGGCGTACATCGGGTGCAGCGGCTCGATCGCGAGCGGGACGCCGGCCTGCCGGGCATAGGGCAGCAGCGCCCGCAGTCCATCGCGCACCTGACGACGGGCGCCGGCGATGTCGCGTGATCCCTTCGGCAGCCCGCCGACCACCAGCACCAGGCATTGCGCGCCGATAGCCGCCGCCTCGTCGACCGCGCGCCGGTTGTCGTCGAGCGCGGCGCGCCTCCCGGCCTCGTCGGCGGCGGTGAACATGCCGCCCCGGCACAGCCCGGTGACGGTCAATTCGTGCGTGCGGATCAGCCGCCCTGCGCGCTCGACCCCGCAGGCCTGCACGATGTCGCGCCAGGGCGAGATCGCGCCGATGCCGGCGCGGGCGCAGCCCTCGACCAGCTCGGCGAGCGACCACGCCTTCACCGTCATCGAGTTGATCGAGATGAGCGAGCGATCCTGGGAGAGGTCGCGCATCACGCCGCAACGCCCCGCGTCGCCAGCACGATGCGCATGCGCGCGACCGCCTTCTCGGGGTCGGCGATGAGACCGGCGGCGTCGGCGAGGCGGAACAGCTCCGCGAGATGCAAGGTCGAGCGCGCGCTCTCCTGCCCGCCCACCAGCGTGAAATGGTCCTGCAGCCCGTTGAGATAGGCCATGAACACCACGCCGGTCTTGTAGAACCGGGTCGGCGCCTTGAAGATGTGGCGCGACAGCGGCACCGTCGGCGCCAGGATGTCGTGGAAGGTGTCGCGGTCGCCGCGGGTGAGGGCGCCGAGCGCTGACGCAGCCGCCGGCGCGATCGCGTCGAAAATGCCGAGCAGCGCGTCGGAATGGCCTTTCGCATCGCCGTCGATCAGCTCGGCATAGTTGAAGTCGTCGCCGGTATACATGCGCACGCCTTGCGGCAGCCGGCGGCGCATGGCGATTTCCTTGTCCTTGTCGAGCAGCGAAATCTTCACGCCGTCGATCTTGGCGGGATGGGCGGCGATCAGATCGACGGCGACCTCCATCGCCTGCATGTGATCGTGATGGCCCCAATAGCCCGCAAGCGCGGGGTCGAACATTTCGCCGAGCCAGTGGACGATCACCGGCTCCTTCACCTGGCCGAGAATGCGCCCATAGACCCTGGCGTAGTCGTCGGGCGAGCGCGCCGCCTTCACCAGCGCCCGGCTGGCCATCAGCACGATGCGACCGCCGAGCTTCTCGATCGCGGCGCACTGCTCCTCGTAGGCGCCGATAACGTCGTCGATTGTCACATCCGCTGCGGGCGCCAGATGATCGGTGCCGGCGCCGCAGCCGATCAGCGCGCCGGGAAAGTCGCGCGCGGCATCGAGGCTGCGGCGGATCAATTCCAACGAGGCCGGCCAGTCCAGGCCCATGCCGCGCTGCGCCGTGTCCATGGCTTCGGCGACGCCGAGGCCGAGCGACCACAGGTGCCGGCGGAACGCGACCGTGCCCTCCCAGTCGATGGCGGCCTCGAGCCAGGGATCGCCGTCGGCGAGCGGGTCGGCCACCACGTGGGCGGCGGCATAGGCGATCCGGTTGAACGGCGGCTTGGCGGCTGGAAACGCGCGCGGCGGCCTGGTGGCATAGGGCGCCAGCCTGCCGCCGGCGACGGGAAGATAAAGCGTGGGCACTTGATCCTCCCGGCTTCAGACCTTCAGCGGCGGGATGTCGATCCAGCGCCGCTCGCGCCAGCTTCGCAGCCCAGCCTCGGCGAGTTGCACGCCCTTGGCGCCCTCGACCAGCGTCCATTTGAACGGCGCGCCCTCGCACAGGTGGCGGATGAACATCTCCCATTCGGCCTTGAAGCCGTTGTCGTAGGTCGTGCTGTCCGGCACTTCGCTCCAGGTCTCGAAGAATTTGATGGGTTGGGGAATGTCCGGGTTCCACACCGGCCGGGGCGTGTTCACGCGCGCCTGGCTCCAGCACTTCTGCAGGCCGGCGATCGCCGAGCCGTGAGTGCCGTCGACGTGGAAGGTGACGAGATCGTCACGGCGCACGCGCGTGCACCAGGAGCTGTTGATGTGCGCGACCACGCCGCCCGCGAGCTGGAAGGTGGCGTAGGCGGCGTCGTCCGCGTCGGCCTGGTAGGGTTCGTCGTTCTCGTCCCAGCGCTGCGGGATGTGGTTCATGCCGAGGCACGACACGCTCTCGACCTCCCCGAACAGGTTGTCGAGCACATAGCGCCAGTGGCAGAGCATGTCGAGAATGATGCCGCCACCCTCCTGCTTGCGGTAGTTCCACGAGGGGCGCTGCGACGGCTGCCAGTCGCCTTCGAACACCCAGTAGCCGAACTCCCCGCGCACCGACAGGATACGTCCGAAGAAGCCGGCGGCGATCAGTGTCTTGAGCTTGATGAGGCCGGGCAGGAACAGCTTGTCCTGCACCACGCCGTGCCTGACGCCGGCCGTCTCGGCGGCGCGGGCGACGTCGAGGGCGTCCTCCAGGCTCTCTGCTGTCGGCTTCTCGCAATAGATGTCCTTGCCGGCCGCGATCGCCTTGCGCAGCAGCTGGGCACGCAGCTTGGTGGTAGCGGCATCGAAGAACAGCGTGTCGTCCTTGTCCGCGAGTGCGGCATCGAGGTCGGTGGTGAAGCGCGTGATTCCGTTCGCCGCCGCGAGCTCCGCGAGCTTGGCCTCGTTGCGGCCCACCAGGACCGGGTCGGGCATCACGCGCTCGCCGTTCCTCAGCCCGACGCCGCCCTGGGCCCGGATCGCGACGATCGAGCGGATCAGGTGCTGGTTCATCCCCATGCGGCCGGTCACTCCGTTCATGATGATGCCGAGACGTCGCTGGGCCATGCTTTTCCTTCCTGTCTGCGTCAATGATGCTCGCGCATGCGTCATTCCATCCCCAACAGCCGGTAGATCCGTCTGGTGTATTCGCCGAACCGCTCGCTGGTCTTCATCTCGAGCGTGCGTGGACGCGGGAGATCGACCTGGAAATTGTCGGCCATGCGGGCGGGGCCTGCAGTGAGCACGACCACGCGTGTGCCGAGGAACACCGCCTCGGTGATGCCGTGGGTGACGAAGACGATGGTCTTCTTTGCTTCCGCCCAGATGCGCAGGAGCTCGAGGTTCATCTTCTCGCGCGTGAGCGCGTCGAGCGCGCCGAACGGCTCGTCCATCAGGATCAGCTTGGGGTCGTGAACGAGGGCGCGCGCGATTGCGGCGCGTTGCTGCATGCCGCCGGAGAGCTCGTAGGGGTACTTGTCCTCGTTGCCCGCAAGTCCGACCAGCGCCAGGAGGTCGCGGGCGCGCGCGCGGCTCGACGCCACCGGGAGCCCGAGGATTTCCGCCGGCAGCAGCACGTTGTCGATGATGCGCCGCCATTTCAGCAGCAGCGGCTGCTGGAAAACCATGCCGATGTCGCGCGCGGGATCGAATGGCTGCGTCCTGGATCCGATGGTCACCTCGCCGGAATCCCAGGGGTGCAGCCCGGCGAGGATCTTGAGCAGCGTGGTCTTGCCGCAGCCCGAGGGGCCGACCAGCGCGACCAGCTCACCCGCTTCCACGTCGAAGGTCGCCTCCGAGATGGCGAGGAAGTCGGCCCCGCGCGCGCGGTAGACCTTCTGCACGCCGGCGAGGTGGATGAACGGGTCGGTCATGCCGCCAGCGCCCTATTCGATGCGCGCATCGCGCACGACCAGGAGGCGCTCGAGGCCGAGCACCAGTCCGTAGAGCGCCACGCCGATCAGCGTGATCAGGATCACCGCCATGAACATGGCCGGCGTGTCGAGCGTCACCGCCACCTGCTGCATGAGATAGCCCAATCCGCGATCGGAGCCGAGGAACTCGCCGACGATGGCGCCGGCAACCGCCAGGATCGCGGCCACCTTCATGCCGGAGAAGATGTAGGGCAGGGCGCCGGGCAGCTGGATCTTGGTGAACGTCTGCCAGCGCGAGCCCTTGAGCGTGCGCACGAGGTCGATCAGGTCCGGCTCGACCTCGCGCAGGCCGCGCGCCGTGGTGAGCACGATCGGGAAGAACGAGATCGCGAATGCCATCAGCGCGTTCGGGCCGATGCCGTAGGAGAACCACACGATGATGAGCGGGCCGAGCGCCACCTTCGGAATCATGTTGAGGCTGACGAGCAGCGGCATCGCCGCCATCTCCAGCATCCGGAACCAGGAGAACAGCAACGCCGCCCCGACGCCGAGCACGACTGCCAGCAGATAACCGAGGAAGATCTCGCTGGTCGTCACCGCCATGTTCTCGAGCCAGCGGTAGTTGGGGAGGAGAAGGGCCTCGATCGTCTCGTAGGGCGAGGGCATCACGAATTTCGGCACCTCGCCGAGCTTCACGAACAGGTACCATGCAGCCACCAATGCCAGATGACCGAGGATCGCGAGTGCGTAGCGCTGCAACGTTTGTGGATTTGCGCCCAAGGCTACCCCCTTGCGTCGAATGCGCTCGCCATCATCGTAGGGCAAGCGATCGTTCCGAGCCACCGGGTGCGACCATGGCGCTTCCGGACGCTCGTGCCGATCACGCCAGCCATCGCTCCAGGTTCGCACGCACGAAGTCGTCGTCGTTGAGATGCGGATAGGCCGCACATACGCGGTCGATCTCCTGCTTCTGGCCCGCTCCCAGGAACTCGTTCGGGTCGAGGCACCAGATGCCCGCGAGCAGGCCCTGGCGGCGCAGGATCTCGTGACAGCCGGCGATGACGCCGTGAAAGTCGTTGACCGCGTCGAAGATCGCCGCGTTGCAGTCGGTGGTTTGGGAGTCGAGCGCGAGCAGATCGGCGGATATCGTTCCGGCGGCGACCGCGGCATGAGCGCCCTCCAGGAGCTCGACCGCCTTCTTCACCCACACGCTCCAGTGTCCGAGCAGACCGCCCCTGATGCGCATCGTCGATACCCCGCCGTTCGTCGCCACCGTGAACGGCGTGAGAAGGTCGAGCACGATGTGATCGTCGTTGCCCGTATAGAGCGTGATGCGGTCGGCGGCGCCCGCCTCCACCACCCCACGCACGACGTCGAGCGTCCGGTAGCGATTGAACGGCGCGATCTTGACGGCGGCGACGTTCTCGATGGCCGCGAAGCGCCGCCAGAATGATACCGGCAGCACCAGGCCGCCGACGGCGGGCTGCAGATAGAAGCCGACCAGCGGCATCTCGTTGGCGACCACCCGCGCGTGCGCGATCAGCTCGTCCTCGTTCGCCCCTTTCAATGCGGCCAGCGACAGCAGGCCGGCGTGATAGCCGAGGTCGCGCGCAATTCGTGCTTCCTCGGCCGCCTGGGTCGTGCGGCCGGACAGTCCGGCGATCATGATGGGCTGCTTGCGCGCCCATTCGGCCGCGCTGCGCATTGCGAGCTCGAGCACCGGCCGGTAGAGCCCGGCCTCGCGGATCGCGAACTGGGTGGTGTGGACCCCGACCGCCAGCCCGCCGGCGCCGGCATCGAGATAGTAGCGGGCGAGCGCGCGCTGGCGGCGCGTGTCGAGCTTGCGCCCGGCGTCGAGCGCCAGCGGATGCGCGGGAATGACCGTCCCGGCGCGCAATGTCGCCAGCACCGGTGTCGGCCAGTCCTGCCAGCGTAGACCCATTAAGCTTCCTCAAGTAACCAGGTAGTTACATTGCGCCCAAGACGATGCCTTCGTCAACGTGCCCGGCAGGCTCAGGCCCGGATTGCGTGCAGGATCACGTCGACGTTGTGCTTCCTCCGCCTGCGGCATGCGGCCGCGCTCGACAGGTCACGGCCGAAGATGGTCGACAATGTCCGGTTGTTTGCGAGATAGAAGTAACCGACCGCTGCGATGGTGATGTAGAGGTCGACGGGATCGAGGCCGGAACGGAACACGCCCTTGGCGATGCCGCGTCGGAGGATGTCGTCGATCAGCCGGACGAACGGGCTGTGCAGCTGGCGCACCTTCTTCGACTTTCGCAGGTAGCGGGCGCCGTGCAGGTTCTCGTTGTTGATGAGGCTGATCAGCTCGGGATGGTTCCGTGAATAGTCGAAATTGAACTCGACCAGCCGCCGGATGGCCGCTGCGGGCTCGAGATGCCCGAGATCGAGCGTCTTCTCGGTTCCACGCAGGTCCTCGTAGACGCGCTCGAGAGCGGCCAGGTAGAGTCCGTCCTTGCTGCCGAAGTAGTGATAGATCATCCGCTTGTTGGCGCGTGCGCGGCCGGCGATGGCGTCGACCCGCGCCCCCGAGAGGCCCTTGGTCGCGAACTCGTGCTGAGCCGCCACCAGGATCGCCGCCCGTGTGCGGTCGGGATTGCGCCGGGGCGCACGCTTGTTGGAAGTGGCCATGCAGATCCGTCGAAGCGTCGCATTGACAGGGTAGGGGACCGCTCCTATCGTTCCCGGTAACCGTGCAGTTACCACGAATTTTCGTTGTGCGTCGAGAACGACATCGGTTGCAGCCGTGACCTCGGCGCGTCGAACCCCGAACGGAGCTCAGTATGACGATGATCGCGAAAGTCGCCGTCACGGCCCTCTGCGGCCTCGCGGCGGCGGCGTCTCCCGCCGCGGCGCAGAAGATCACCTTCACGCTCAACTGGGTCGCGGGCGGCGATCATGCGCCTTATTTCTACGCGCAGAAGTCGGGCCTGTACAAGCAGGCGGGCCTCGACGTCGATTTCGAGACCGGCCGCGGCTCGGCGGCTTCGGCGCAGAAAGTGGGCTCCGGCCAG
This sequence comes from uncultured Alphaproteobacteria bacterium, assembly GCA_963840535.1. Lineage (GTDB taxonomy): Bacteria > Pseudomonadota > Alphaproteobacteria > Rhizobiales > Xanthobacteraceae > VAZQ01. The sequence continues at coordinate 10,951 of CAWIZJ010000069.1, read as the reverse complement.
TCCCAGCTCGGACTCTCCGACATGGCGGGCGTGCTGCTGCTGCGCGGGAAGGGCGCCGACAATGTCGGGCTGATGAACATCTACGCCAACTCCCCGCAGGGTCTCTATTGGCTCAAGAGCTCGGGCATTCAGAGCGTGAAGGACCTTGCCGGCAAGAAGATCGGCAATCCCGCCGGCGACGGCGCGCGTCCGATGTGGCCGGCGCTGGCGAGAAAGGTCGGCATCGATCCCGCGTCAGTCACCTGGGTGAATATCGACGCCAACGCCAAGCTCGGCGCCCTCAAGGCCAAGACCATCGACGCCACCACCTCGTTCTTCAATATCCACCACATCTTCGCCCGCGAGCTCGGCTCCGACATGGGCTTCCAGGCGTGGCGCGACCTGGGCGTCAATCCGTACGGCAACTCGATCATCGCCAACCGCGCCTGGCTCAACGGCAACGGTGACAAGGCCGACAAGTTCGTCAAGATCACGCAGAAGGCTTTCGCGGACTGCGTGAAGACGCCGGAGCCCTGCGTCAAGGCGCTGGTCGAGGCGTACGGCGCGCTGCGCTACGAGAACGAGCTCGACAACTGGCACCTCGTCACCATGCTGATGAGCGATGATATCTCGCGCAACGTGGCGCTCGGCTGGCACGACGACAAGCGCTTGGCCGACGACTACAGACTGGTCGACGAATTTCTGAAGCTGGAGAAGCCCTACGACGTGACGGCGGCCTACACCAACCAGTTCCTGGACAAGAACGTGAAGATGCCGCCGATCAATCCGCCGAAGCTGTATTGATCGAAGCGCAGCGTCACCCGAATTCCGGCCCGATCACCGCATAGGTGCGCGCCTCGTCGTCGAAGCGTATCGAGGTCCGGAAGAGCATGCGCGTCAGCGGACGCACTGCGCGAAAGCCGCGCGCCTCGAGAAAGGCACGCACCTCGGTCTTGGCGTCGGCGAGATCGACGAACAGCGCGCCGTCGAGCGCATCGAGCGCACATGCCAGCAGTGCGCAGGTGATCGCATCGTCCTCCGCGACCAATGGGCCCGTCTGCGCCGCCAGGCGTCCGTCGCGGCCGAGCAGGAAGCCTGCGATGCGGCCGTCGCGCTCGGCAATGAGCTCGGCGGCGCGCAGCCGCCCGCGCAGCCCGCCCAGCACCGCCGCGCGGTCGGCGCCGAACGCGCCCGCGTCGTAGTCGCAGACGGCTCGCCAGTCCGCCTCGGTCAACGCCCTGATGGTCACTCCATCCCGCGTGGGGATGGCTGCCGCCGCCGATTGCCGGTCGCTGCGCGCCAGCCGATGGAAGCCCCAGCAATCCTCGAATCCCAGCGCGCGGTAGACAGCGCGCCCGTCCGGCGTCGCATCGAGCACCGGCACGAAGCCGTGGCCGAGGAGGTCGCCGGTGGCGCGCCGCATCAGCAGCGTGGCCAGCCCGCGGCGGCGATGGTCGCCGGCCACCAGCACCATGCCGATCCATGCGAAGCGGCCGCCGTAGGGGAGGGTCGCCGTGGTCGCCACGATGCGGCCCGCGGCGTCTTGCGCGGCGTAGACGCGACCATGCGCGAGAAAGATCCGCCAGTCGGCCGTCACCTGGTTCCAGTTGGCCTCGCGCACCAGTGCCTGCACGTCGTCCAGCTCCGGGCGCGAAAGCGACGACTTGACGGTGAGCTGCAGGTCAGAAATTGCCATCGCGTGTATCGTAGTGGGTGTCCTTGCCGAGGCTCGGCATGCCGCGTGCGACCCAATCCGCGGTCCAATCCACCAGCCTCAAGAGGGGCACGCTCGGATAGCCGAACAGCCGCATGGCCTCGGCGGCATTCACCAGCCACCCGTCGGCCGCTTCGGTGCCCTTGAACCTCGGTACCTTTCCGAAGCGTTGCCCGAAGCACTCCGCGAGCCAGCGCGCGCTCACCGTCTCCGGTCCGCTGACGTTGAGCGGGCTGGTCGGCACCGTGCAGTGGTGAAAGGCGCGCAACACCATGGCGTTGGCATCGCCCTGCCAGATCACGTTGACGTGGCCGGTCGCAAGGTCGATCTCCCGAGCGGCGAGCACTCGGCTGGCGACATCGTGCAGCACGCCATAGCGCATGTCGATCGCGTAGTTCAGGCGGATGATCCGGCCCGGCGTGCCGCGCAGTCGCGAGAAATACTGGAACATCGCCTCGCGGGCGACGCACGAATTGGCATAGGCGCCGGGCGGCGGTGTTGCCGGTGTCGCCTCGGTGGCACCGCCACCATATACGTCGACATAGGGATATACGCAGCCGGTCGAATAGGCGACGATGCGCGAGTCTGCAAACGCGTCGGCGACCAGCGCCGGCACGTGCGCGTTCATCGCCCAGGTCTCCTCCTCGCGGCCGGACGAGCCGAACTTGCGGCCGGCCATGAACACGACGTTGGGGAGCTTCGGCAGCGCCTCGATCTGACTGCGGTCGAGCAGATCGGCCGCCATGCATTCGACGCCGGCGGCGGCGAGCTCCTCGCGCACGCCGGCTTCGCTGAAGCGGGCCACACCCACGACCCGCTTGCCCGGCGCCGCACGCTTGGCCAGCCGCGCCAGCGTCGGCCCGATCTTGCCGCCGACGCCGAGAATGATGAGGTCGCCGGGCAGCGTGCCGAGCTCCGCCACCAGTGCCGGCGACGGTGTCGTCATCACGTCGTCGAGGTGAGTGACGTCGTGCAGGCGATCCGGTAGCGCGACGGGAGAGGCGGTCATTCCGGGGATCCTCGATCGAGCCCTCTGGCAGCGATCCGATTGGAATAAGTAACCAGTTGGATACTACGTGGCCCTCCCGCGGTGACGCAAGAGCCGACCGGCGCATGCTTGGTGGGATCGACGCGACCGCCATGTCGATGTTCGCCTTCGGCTGCGTGCCGGTGGGTGGCGCGGACCATGGTGAGCACCTTCCTCACCTTCAATCCGGCCAACGGTGCGACAATGCCGTGGCGCGGGTCGAGGCGCGCAGCTGGCATTGCGCTTCACGCCATCTCGGCCAATAGTGAGGCCGGGTGGCGGAGCAATCCTGCGTGACAAATGTTCTCAAAGGCATCCGCGTCGTCGAGCTCAGCACGGTGATCACGGCGCCGCTCACGGGGTTGATGCTCGTTGATCTCGGCGCCGACGTCATCAAGGTCGAGCCGCCGCAAGGCGACCCCTTCCGCAGCTTCCGGGGCGGGCGATACAGCCCGAATTTCGTTGCCTACAACCGCGGCAAGCGCAGCGTCCAGCTCGACCTGCGCGCCGAGGCGGGTCGTGCCCTCATGCTCGAGCTGGTGGCGCACGCCGACATCCTGCTCGAGAACTATCGCCCCGGCATCATGGAGAAGCTCGGCCTTGGCGCGGACATCCTCACGAGCACGAACCCGCGGCTGATCCATTGCTCGATCACCGGGTTCGGTACGTCCGGACCCTACAGCGCGCGGCCGGCCTACGACAACGTTGCGGTGTCGCTGAGCGGGATCGCCAGCCTGCAGCTCGATCCGGAGCACCCGCAGTCGAGCGGGCCGACCATCCCGGACAACGCCACCGGGATGTTCGCCTGCTACGGCATCCTCGGTGCCCTGTTCGATCGCGAGCGCAGCGGCCGCGGCCATCGCGTCGAGATCAACATGCTGGAGGCGGGCATCGCCTTCATTCCCGATCCATTCGCGAACTACACCAGGGCCGGCATCGTGAGCGACCGCCTCACCAGGGTCGCAGCCTCGCAGTCCTTCGCGTTCCGCTGCAGCGACGGCAAGCTCATCGGCATCCACCTGTCGTCGCAGCCGAAGTTCTTCGAAGCCATGGTCGCGGCGCTCGAGCGCCCGGATCTCCTGCACGACGAGCGGTTCACCACGCGCGACTCTGCGGATCGAGAACTACGGCGAGCTGAGCGGTGAGTTCGCCGACGTTATCGCGACCAGGCCACGCACCCATTGGATGAGCGCGCTCGAAACGCACGACGTGCCCTTCGCCCCCGTGCAAAGCCTCCAGGACGTGCTCGACGATCCGCAGGTGCGTCACTTGCGCACGTTCTACAAGCAGCGACACGCGACCGAAGGCGAGATCACCGCCATCCACCGCCCGCTGCTGATCGATGGCCGACGCGACGAGTGCGCCTCGCCCGCCCCAACGTTGGGAGAGCACACCGACGCGGTGCTGGCGGAGCTCGGCTATGATCCGAGCGAGATCGCGGAGCTGCGGGCCGCATCGGTGATCTGATGGAGCACACGAACCACGCGCATGCAAGCAAGGAGTCCCGGGCCGGATCATGAAGACCAGCAGCGAGCGGATTCTCACCACCCATGTCGGAAGCCTGATCCGTCCCGCGGCGCTGCAGGAGATCATGCGCGCCAAGCAGGGCGGCAAATCGTACGATCGGCCGGCCTACGAAGCCTGCCTGAAGCGGTCGGTCGCCGAGGCGGTCCGCCGCCAGGCCGAAGCGGGGCTCGACGTGATCAGCGACGGCGAGTACGGCAAGGCGATCAGCTGGAACCAATACGTGATCGAGCGTCTGAGCGGCTTCGAACTGCGGGCGATTCCGTCGGGCTTCCGGCCCGGGGTTCCGGGCGCCGACCGTACTCGGTTCAAGGAATTCTATGCCGAGCTCGACGTTCGCGAGCCGATGGCCAACGACAGGATTGTCGCCTGCATCGGCCCTGTTCGGTACATCGGGCAGGCGACCGTGCAGCGCGATATCGACAATTTCAACGCTGCGCTCGCGGATGTCGACGTGGAGGAGGCCTTCATGCCGGTGGTGGCGCCTTCGAGCGTGCTGCCGGACCGCAAGGACGAGCACTACAAGAACGAGGAGGATTGGCTTCAGGCGATCACCGATGCGATGCGCACGGAATACAAGATGATCGTCGATGCCGGCTTCATTCTGCAGATCGACGACGCGCGTGCGGCGACCGCGTACGACCGCATGGTCCCGCCCGCGACGTTCGAGCAGTACCGTCGTTGGCTTGGGAAGTTCGTGGAATCGCTCAACCACGCGCTCGCGGGCATTCCCGAGGATCGCGTGCGTTATCACGTGTGCTGGGGAAGCTGGCCCGGCCCCCATGTCAGCGACGTGGCGTTGCGCGACATCGTCGATCTGATCCTGCAGGTGCGCGCCGGCGCCTATGTCATCGAATCGGCCAATCCCCGTCACGAGCACGAATGGCAGGTGTGGAAGGACGTCAAGCTGCCGGAGGGCAAGGTGCTCATACCCGGCGTGATCAGCCACGCCACCAACGTGGTCGAGCATCCCGAGCTGGTGGCCGAACGCATCCTGCGCTTCGCCAATCTGCTCGGCCGCGAGAACGTGATGGCCGGCACCGATTGCGGCTTCGCCCAGGGCACCTTCTATCGCCGCGTGCATCCCAGCATCATGTGGGCCAAGTTCGAGGCGCTGGCGCAGGGCGCCCGCCTGGCGAGCAGGCAATTGTGGAATTGACGCCATGCGCCATATCGACGCCTTCTGCCATTTCTTCCCGTCGAGCCTGTTCGAGAGAATGTCGCGGACGGCGGGCGGCACCCGCGATATCGGCAAGCGCATGCAGGGCGTGCGCACCATCTACGACCTCGACGCCCGTCTCAGGATGATGGACGAGTTCGACGACTACTCCGAGATCCTCTCGCTCGGATTACCGCCCATCGACGCCATGGCGGGACCGGACCAGTCGCCGGATCTCGCCCGCGTGGCCAACGACGGCCTCGCTGCGCTGTGTGCGAAATATCCCGATCGGTTCGCCGGCTATGTCGGCGCGCTGCCGATGAACGCACCGGAGGCGGCGGCGAAGGAGGCGGAGCGAATTCTCGTTCACGGCGATGCCAACGGGCTGCAGCTCCACACCAACGTTGCCGGTGCTTGTCTGGACGAGCCGCGCTTCTTTCCGATCTTCGAGATCGCCGCCCGGACCGGCAAGCCGGTGCTGCTGCATCCCGCGCGCACCGCCGATGTCCCCGACTTCCCCGCCGAGACCAGGTCGAAATACGAGATCTGGGCCATTCTCGGCTGGCCCTACGAGACCAGCTGCACCATGGCGCGGCTGATCTTCTCGGGCGTGACCACGCGGCTCCCGCAGCTCAAGATCCTGATTCATCACCTGGGCGCCATGATCCCGTTCTTCGACGCTCGCCTCGAGACCGGATGGGCGACGCTGGGCAGCCGCACCTCGGACGAGGACTACAGCAGCGTGCTCGCGATGCTAGGCCGGCCGCCGATCGACTGCTTCAAGGATTTTTACGCCGACACGGCGCTGTGCGGCGGACGCATCGGAACGGTCTGCGGTCTCGAATTCTACGGTGCCGACCACGTGCTGTTCGCGTCCGACGCGCCGTTCGGGGCGGAAGGGGGAGCGAGCTACATCCGGGAGACCATGAGGGTGATCGCGTCGCTCGACATCGCGCAGTCGGAGCGGGAAAAGATCTGCTATCGCAATGCGCAGGCCCTGTTCAAGCTGTGACGGCGGCTCCCCGTGACTCCGTGTTTCGATGCGATCCGATCCCCAGCCCAGGTGAGGGAATCATCCCGCACGCGGGACGGAGAGAGGCCCGAAAACTCGGGCATGCCGAGCATGCGTGGGCGCGCCTTTACCGCTGTTCGCGCGATCGGCTAGTGTCCCGATTCCGAAGTTCGCATCATTCCGCGGCACCCTCGTTTGCGAACTTCGGAATCGAAGGACACTAGCAACTTATTGATCTAGTGTGGCTTTGGTTCAGAAGTCCGCATGTCGGACTCGCGGCAAGAATGATGCGGACTTCTGAACCGCCACACTAGGCTTGGACGACGGTCAACGACGCGACCAACGACGACAACAGGGAGGACGCCGATGCTGACGATCTCGCGATTGGCGATCTCGGCCGCTCTGGCGGGCCTGCTTGCGGCGAGCACTGCCGGCCCCCTACGGGCGGTCGACAAGGTTACGGTCGGAACCGGCGGGTCGGCCGGCGACGCGCCATTCTACATCGCGGAGGAGAAAGGCTACTTCAGGAACGAGGGCCTCGACGTCAACCTCATCATTCTCGATTCCGGGGCCAAGGTGATCGCGCCGCTCGGCACGGGCGAGCTCGACGTCGGCAGCGGAGCGCTCTCGGTCGGCTTCTGGAACGCCATGTTGCGCGGCCTCAAGTTCAGGGTGGTGGCCGATCGCGGCCACACCGAGAAGGGCTACCTCTATCAGACCGTATTCATGCGCAAGGACTTGATCGACAGCGGCAAGTTCAAGAGCCTCAAGGACCTCAAGGGCATGCGCATGGGGTTCGCGGCGCAGGGCGTGACTTCCCTCTCGCTGCTCAACGAAGCGGCGAAGCATGCCGGCATCAAATTCGACGACGTGACCCCGGTCTATCTCTCGTTTCCGCAGCAGTTTGCGGCCATGCAGAACAAGGCGCTCGACGGCAGCTTCTTCATTGAGCCGCTGGCGACGGCTGCCGTGAACGCCGGCATCGGCGTGCGTTTCATGGACACCAACGAGTTCTATCCCGACCAGCAGATCTCGGTGATCTTCTTCAGCGACAAGTTCGCGACCGAACGCAAGCCGGTCGCGGAAAAGTTCATGCGCGCATGGCTGCGCGGGGTGCGCGCCTACAACGACGCCATGCGTGGAGACAAGATCGCAGCGCCGGGCTCCGATGACATCGTGCAGATCATGGCGAAGAGCTTCAACATGAAGTCGGAGCTGATCCGGGGGATGCATTCGCATGCGGTCGACGTGAACGGTACGGTCAACGCCGCCAGCGTCCAGAAGGATCTGGACTTCTTCAGGCAGCAGGGCTGGATCACCGGGCAGATCAAGGCGGCCGACGTCATCGACATGTCGTTTGCCCAGAGGGCGAACGGCGAGCTCGGCCCCTATCAGCGGAAGCCGCAGTGACCGTCATCGAAAAGCCCTCGGGAGCAACGAGCCGCTCGATCATGATCTCCATCGCCGGCGTCGAGCTCGAGCTGCGCGAGCAGGGTCGCGGTGCGCCGCTCGTCTATCTGCACGGCGGCGCCGGCATCGCACTCGACCTTCCGTTCCTGGCTCAGCTCGCCGGCGACCGGCACATCGTCGCTCCGTCCCATCCCGGGTTCGGGAAATCCTCGCTTCCGGATTGGCTCGACAGCGTGGACGACATCGTGCACGTCTATCTCGAGCTCATGGACCACCTCGATTTGAGGCGGACCGACGTAATCGGGTTCTCCATCGGCGGATGGATCGCCGCCGACCTCGCGACCAAGGTGCCGGAGCGGATCGGCAGGCTGGTGCTGATCGGTCCGGTGGGTGTCAAGACCGGGCCCGCGGACAAGCTCGACGTTCCCGACGTCTTCGCCATGCCGCGGGAGCGCCTCGACCGGCTGCGCTTCCACGATCCCGCCAGGAACCCCGTCGACCTGGCGGCGATGTCCGACGAGGAGCTTCACATCGTTGCCCGCAACAGCGAGACACTGGCCTTGCTGACCTGGGAGCCGTATATGCACGATCCCAAGCTCAAGCATCGGCTGCATCGGGTGAGCGTCCCGACGTTGTTCCTGCGCGGCGCCAGCGACGGCATCGTCTCGGCGGAATACGTTGCCCGCTATGCAAAGCTGATCCCCAAGGCGAGGATCGCGACCATCGCGGAGGCTGGACACCTGCCCCATGTCGAGCAGCCGCAGGCGACACTGGCGCAGATCCGGCATTTCCTGAACAGTTGACCAGGGAATGGCGAAGGGCTCGGAGCAAGGTCATGAAAGCGTGGCACTTCAGCGAGAACGCCTACCCCTATCTCCCGCCGTCGGACGAATACGAATCGATCCGCGTCTCGTTGCCCAACCGGCACTACGATCCGAAGCGGGGCGCTGCGCTCTACGACCGTTATATCGACGAGTGGCTCGTCGCCGAGGACGAGGGCGTCGAGATCATGCTCAACGAGCACCATCAGACCGCGACCTGCGTCGATCCGGCGGCTCCGCTGGTGCTGGCTGCTCTGGCGCGGCTGACCAGCAAGTCGCGGCTCCTGATCCTGGGAAACCCGGTCGCCAACCGCCGCCAGCCGGTGCGCGTCGCCGAGGAAATGGCGATGGTCGACATCCTGTCGAAAGGCCGGCTCGAATGCGGCTTCGTGCGCGGCGTGCCCTACGAGGTGCTGCCGGCCAACAGCAATCCCGTGCGCATGAACGAGCGTCAATGGGAGGCGATGGACCTGATCGTCAAGGCCTGGACCAGCCACGACGGACCGGTGAGCCACGAGGGACGCTTCTTCCACCACCGCAACATCAACATCTGGCCGCGTCCCTACCAGCAGCCGCACCCGCCGATCTGGGTGTCGACCACCACGCCCGGCGGTGCCGGCAGGGTGGGTGCGCGCGGCTACGTGCAGGCGACATTTCTCACCGGTTACGCCGGCACGCCTGCCATCTACGAATCCTACCGCAAGGGCTGGCGCGCGGCCGGTCGCGGAGCCGACGTGCCGGCGGATCGGCTGGCCTATGCGGCATTGCTCTATGCCGCCGAAAGCGAAGCGGAAGCGCGCGCCGGTGCCGAGAAGCTGCTGTGGTACATGACGTCGAACAAGGTGCCGCTCCACTTCTGCTATCCGCCGGGCTACGTGCCGACCGCGGTTCATGCCCAGATCCTGCGCGGCGCGGCCATCGACCAGCACGCCGCGAACCGGGCCAACGCCACCGTGGACAAGGCGATCGAGGCCGGCATCATGTTCGCGGGCACGCCCGACCAGGTCTTCCGCCAGGTCGAGCGCATGTACCACCACGTCGGCGGATTCGGTCATCTGCTCATCATGGGCCAGGCCGGGTTCCTCGAGCACGACGAGACCGTGCGCGGGATCAAATGCTTCGCGCGCGAGGTCTATCCCCGCCTCAAGGAGGCGTTTCCCGACGGTGCGGTCTCGGGTGCGCGGGAAGAACGCGTGGTCGCATGAAGGCAGCATGAAGCAGCGTCGGGTCCGCGGGCCTCGATCCGATTCCCGATTGGATCGCTGCCGTCGATAATGAGTGGAGACGTCACATGGCAAAGATCGTACTCGGCATGGCAGCTTCGCACGGCCCCCTGCTGGCGACCCCGCCCGAGCAATGGGACCAGAGGGTCGAGGCCGACAAACGCAATCCCGCGCTCATCTACCGCGACGGCACCTTCAAGTTCGAGGAGCTGGCCAGGCTGCGGGCCGGGGAGAACCTCGAGGATCAGATCAGGCTCCCCGTCAAGCAGCAACGCTACGACGCCTGCCAGAGTGCCATGGCGGAGATGGCGCGCGTGTTCAAGGAGGCGAAACCCGACGTCGCCGTCCTGGTCGGCAACGACCAGATGGAGGTTTTCGAGGACGACAACATCCCGGCCTTCATGGTGTGCTTCGGTGACAGCGTCGACAACATCCCGTTCACCGACGAGCAGAAGAAGCGCTTGCCGCCCGGCATCGAGATTGCCGAGCCGAACCATCACGGCAGGACCGCCGAGAGCTATCCCGGCCATCCCGGGCTCGGCCGCCACCTCATCGAGGAGCTGGTCCGGCGCGATTTCGACGTGGCGGCATCGGCGCGGCTGCCGCAATCCGCGACCTCCAACGTTTCCGGGCTTCCGCACGCCTACGGATTCATCTATCGCCGCATCATGCAGGAGAATTTCGTCCCGGCGGTGCCGTTCTTCGTCAACACCTTCTATCCGCCCAACCAGCCGAGCACGCGGCGCTGCTTCTCGCTCGGGAAGGCGCTGGCCGAATCCATCGCAATCTGGGACGCGGACCTGCGCGTGGCCGTCGTCGGCTCCGGCGGCATGTCGCATTTCGTGGTGGACGAGGAGCTCGACCGCAATTTCCTCGACGCGATGAAGCGCAAGGACGCCGGCGCCCTGCTTGCGATCCCGCCCTACAACTTCCGCTCCGGCACCTCCGAGCTGAAGAACTGGATACCCGTCGCAGGCGCGATGAAGGAAGTCGGGCTCGACATGACCGTCGTCGACTACCAGCCGCTCTATCGCTCCTCGGCCGGCACCGGCAGTGGAATGGCCTTCGCCTATTGGCGGTGA
>CAWIZJ010000068.1:0-101841 GCA_963840535.1 uncultured Alphaproteobacteria bacterium | reverse complement strand
CTCCACGCCGCCGGCATGAGCAAGGACTTCACCTTGTGGACGGTGGACGACGAAGAGGTGGTGACTTCCGGTCTCGGGCCCGAGGTGTCGGCCGGGGCCTATGTGAGCTTCGACTACTTCATGACCATCAGCCACCCCAACAACAAGGTCTTCCTCGAAAAACTACAGGGCCAAGTATGGGCCGGAGGCCCTGATGAACACCGTCGGCGTCGGCATGTACAACGCCGCCCACATGGGCGCGATGGCCATCGCCAAGGCGGGCAAGGTCGAGACCGCGGCCATCCGCGACGCTCTCAAGGAGCTGACCTTCGACAAGGCGCCGCAGGGCACGGTGAAGATGCGCGGGCTCGACAACCAGATTGTCGTGCCGTCCTATCTGATGCGGGTCCGCGAGGGCTGACGAGCGTCAACGACATGTTCGAGGAGGTTGGTCGGTACAGTCCGTGGAGCCGAAGGACGCCCGCTGCGATCTACCGCTCTAACGATGATCGGCACCGCGGCAGGGTACCGCATCGGCATGCGGGGCCCGGACCGCTCGAAGAGTCCGGGTCATGGATTGCCCCGTCAGCGTCTTCGTTGACACGATCCTGATCACGCTGGTGCTCGCCCTTGCCTCTTTCGGCCTGGCGATCATCTACGGCCTCATCGGCGTCATCAACATGGGCCACGGCGCCATGCTGACGCTCGGCGCCTATCACGTCGGTGGCCTGACCCAGCATGGCTGCCGTTCGTTCCGGGCGTGCTTCCTGTCGGCGGCGGCCGTCGGCGCCGTCGGCCTGCTCTTCGAGCACTTCATCATCCGCCATTTCTACGACCGGCCATTCGACACGCTGCTGTTCACCTGGGCGTTCTTTCTGGTGGCCACCGAAGTGATCAAGATCGCGTTCGGCACCGACTTCCGGAATGTCGCAAGCCCTTTCGCCGGAGCCGTCGATCTCGGCATCCACCGGGTGCCCGCCTACAAGACGGTGGTCGCGGTCTGTCGATCCTGATCATCCTCGGTACGGCCGTCGTTTTCTTCAAGACCGCCCTCGGCATCAAGATCCGGGCCATGATCCAGAACCGGGACATGGCGAGCCTGCTCGGCCTGAACATCGGCCTCATGTACACGCTGGTCTTCGGTTTCGGCGCCTTCATGGCCGGGCTCGCCGGCGGACTGATCGCACCGATGTTTGCGTCGACCCCTACATGGGCAACAACTTCCTGGTGCGCTCGTTCTTCGTCGTCATCGTCGGCGGGATCGGGCAGCTCCTGGCCGGACGCTGTTCGGCAGCTTCTCATCGGCGGGGCCGAGACCGTGTTCGCTCTCTTCTCGACCAGGTCGTCGCGCAGACGGTGGTCTTCTTCATCGCCGTCATCGTTCTTCGGTTTCGGCCGGAGGGCGTGTACTCGGCGGCCGATGACGACCGACACTCACCTGGCGCCGGCATTCGCTGGCGCGTCGCCACCGGTTCGGAGGAGGACCCGGCGCTGATCGTCTTTGCGCTTCTGGCCCTGATTCCGCTCCCGTCTCCGGATACGTCGTCTTCATCCTGCCGCAGTATATGCTGTTCGGCATTCTCGCCTTGTCGCTCTCGTTCCTGTGGGGACGCGCCGGTATCTCAGCTTCGGTCAGGCCGGCTTCTTCGCCGTCGGCGCCTATGCCATGGGCCTGGTCATGAATGCACGCCGCTGCTCAACAGCGCCTATGTCGGCATCCCGTCGCGCCGCGGGCGGCGGCCTGGTCGCGGCCTGATCGGCTATTTCCTGTTCAGCGCCGGCGTGCGCGCCGACTATTTCGTCGTGGCCACCTTGGCGCTGTCGATCATCGTCGAACAGATGGCGGTGAGCTTTTCCCACGTCACCGGGGGATGGAACGGCCTTTACGTCGACCGAATGACCCTCACCCTCGGGCTGTTCGAGCTGTCGCTGTTCGACGATGCGCCGATGTACTACGTCGTCCTGGCTATCGTCCTAGCGCCTACATTGCCGCGCTGATGCGGTCGCGCTTCGGCAAGATCATCGTCGGCATTCGCGAGAACGAAGACCGCATGCTGGCGCTCGGCTTCGACGTCCCCCTCTATAAGACGCTGGTCTTCGGCCTGTCGGGCCAGCTCGGGCTTGGCTGGCGCGCTCTATGCGACCCACGCCAGCTTCGCCCATCCGTCGCTTGCGGGTGTCCTTCTCGACGCAGGTCGTCATCTGGGTGGCGATCGGCGGCCGGCGCGCCTCCTGGGCGCCTTCCTCGGTGCGATCATCGTCGCGTCGCTCTCGAACTATCTGAGTGCGGTGATCCCGCAGTACTGGCCGCTCATCCAGGGCCTGCTGTTCATCGCCGTCGTGTTCTCTTCCGGGGCGGCCTGGCGGGGCTCGTCGAGAGCTCGTTCGGCGCCGGCACGAGAGGAAGCGGCATGTCGAGCTGCTTAGGGACGAAGGGCTGACGAAGCGGTTTCGCGGCCTGGTCGCCGCCGGCAAATCGAATTCGCGCTGATGACGGGCGAGGTGCGGTGCGTCATCGGCCCCAACGGCGCCGGCAAGACGACCTTCATCAGCATGATCTCCGGTCATGCGAGCCGACCGCGGGGCGCATCCATTTCAAGGACCGCGACATCACCGGCCTCTCGGTGCCGCGCCGGGCGCAGTCGGCATCGGGCGCAAGTTCCAGACGCCGGGCGTGTTCGAGCTCTGACCGTTGGGAAACCTCGAGCTTGCGGCGTTGCGTCCGCCTCCAGGCGAAACGGCGGCGGCGCACGGATCGCCGAAACGATCCGGCTCGGCAACGCGCCGATACGCCCGCCCAGTTCCTGCCCTCGCACGGCCAGCGGCAGTGGCTGGAGATCGGCCTGCTGCTGGCCAACGAGGTGGAACTCCTGCTGCTCGACGAACCGACGGCGGGCATGACCGCGGAAGAGACGCACCGACCGGCCAGCTGGTCCAGCATCTGGCGGCCGACCGCGCCTGTCGGTCATCATCATCGAGCACGACATCAATTTCGTCCGCGAACTGAAAGCGCCGGTCACGGTGCTGCATCTCGGGCGTGTCCTGCGGGAAGGATCGTTCGACCAGATCGCCCATGACGAGCAGATCCGGCGTCTATCTGGGGACCGCGCATGCCCTTGTGGTAACGGCGTCTGGCCGGCTACGGCAACATCGCCGTGCTTCGCGAAGTGTCTTCTCGCTGGCGAGGGCGAGATCATCGGCGTGCTCGGCCGCAACGGCATGGGCAAATCGACCCTGATCCGCGCCCTGGCCGGGTTGATCCTGCCGAGTCGGGCTCGATCACCGTGGCGGGCGAGACATTACGCCGTTGCCGCCGCACGACGCGCGGCTCACGGCATCACCACGGTGGTGCAGGGGCGCGGCATCTTTCCGAAGCTGACCGTTCGCGAGAACCTGGAGATGGGTCGTCTCGCCGTCGGCGTCAAGCGCAACCGCAGCGATGAGGTGTTGACCTACTTCCCCCGCCTGCGCGAGCGGCTCTCGCAGCCGGCGGGCACGCTGAGCGGCGGCGACAGCAGATGCTGGCCATCGGCCGGGGGATCATGACCGATCCCAGCGTCATGCTGCTGGACGAGCCCTCCGACGGGATCATGCCGATGCTGGTACCGCAGATCGCGACGACCTGCAGAGATCAGCCGGCAGACCGGGATTAGCATCCTGATCGCCGAGCAGAACGTGCCGCTGGTATTCAGCCTTACCGACCGCTGCATCATCCTCGAGAAAGGCCGTATCGTTGCGGAAGGCACGCGCGAGGAGGTATCTCGCAGTGAGGTGATGAAGGAGTACCTCGCAATCTGATCTCGAGAGGAAGGGAAGATCATGCCGATCGAAGCACCAAACGTAAACCAGGTGAAGAACATCGCCGCCAGCTTCGGGATGGATCTGAGCGACGCAGACGCCGCATCGTTTGCCGGCCTGATGAAGGGAATCGCCAAGTCCTATGACCGGCTGGACGCGATGGTCGAGCCCAAGCCTGAAGTCAAGTATTCCGCGCGCGACGGGCGCGCAACCGGCGCGGCAGGAAAACCCGTACGACGCCTGGGCCTGGAAATCGACGATCACGGGCGCGTCCGAGCGGCATTCTCGCGGGCAAGAAGATCGCCGTGAAGGACAATGTTTGTGTTGCTGGTCTGCCGATGATGAACGGTTCCCGCGTGCTTGAGAACTACGTGCCCGATGTCGATGCGACCGTCGTAGACGCGGATTCTCGATGCCGGCGGTACAATTCTCGGAAAAACGGTATGCGAAGACTTCTGCTTTTCCGGCGGCAGCCACACTTCGAAACCGGTGCCCGTCAAAAACCCGCACAAGCCGAACCATTCAGCCGGCGGCTCATCCAGCGGCAGTGCCGTCGTCTTTCAGCCGGCGAGGTCGATGCGGCGCTCGGCGGCGATCAGGGCGGCTCGATCCGCATGCCGGCCTGCTGGACCGGCGTCTACGGACTCAAGGCGACGCACGGCCTCGTGCCTTATACCGGCGTCATGCCGATCGAGCCGACGCTCGACCACTGCGGCCCCATGGCCGCGACGGTCGAAGACGTCGCCCGCCTCTTGACCGCAATCGCCGGCCCGGATGGCCGCGACCCTCGTCAGATCGACTGCGAGACGCAGGACTATATGGCCGCACTGCGCCAAGACGTGAAGGGCATGAAGATTGCAGTGGTCAAAGAGGGCTTCGATCGCCCCGAAAGCCAGGCTGCCGTCGACCGGAAGGTCAAGAATGCGCTGCAGCGCCTGAAGTCGCTGGGCGTCACGGTTGAAGAAGTCTCGATACCGATGCACGTCGCGGGATATGACATCTGGAACGCCATCATCATCGAGGGCGCAGCGGAGGTGATGATCAAAGGCAACGGCCTCGGCTATGGGTGGGAGGGCACCTACACCACCAGCCTTCTCGACGCTTATGCGCCGCGGCTGGCGCTCGCGGCCGAACGACATGGCGGAGACCGTGAAGATCGTCCTGTTCATGGGCGAATACATGCACCGCTATTACCACGGGCGCTATTACGCCAAAGCGCAGAATCTGAAATGGTCATTGCGCCAGGCGTATGACGACGTGCTCGCCAAGTACGACCTGCTGGCCATGCCGACCATCCCATTCCTTGCCACCCCGATCCCCGACGACGACTGCTCGCGGAGGACTATGTGGGGCGGGCGCTCGACATGGTCGGCAACACCTGCCCGTTCGATGCCAGCGGGCATCCCGGCATGAACGTGCCCTGCGGAAAGGAGGAGGTCTGCCGGTTGGCCTGATGCTCATCGGCCGCCGCTACAACGAGACGACGGTCCTTCGTGCTGCCGCTGCATTCGAGAAGTTGGGCGACTGGAGGAAGATGTAGCTGAAGCTTTATCGCGCCTCGGTGCTGAACACGCGGTAGAAGGCGAGCTCACCGCTGACTGGCGCGCCGAGTAGGCCGCCTGGACGCCGACCGAGTTGGCGGCAGCTGCTTGCCGTTGCCAATAGGTGAGCGGACCGCCTAGCGCGTAAATGCGGCTCAGTGCCCGCTCGCCAGGCTGATCGCAAGCGATAGAGCACCTACCAAGACGAGACTGAAGGCCCAACTCGCATCGAGATTGAACCAGCTCCGCGACACGAACTTGAGACCCAGGTAGCGGTAGACTAGCCACGCCAAGAATCCGCCGGCGGCGATCATCGCGACAGAGTGGACGACGGAGACCAGGACGGCCATGCCCAGATTGGCGTTTATGAGCGCGCCCGCCGCCTCGTGGCCCTTGTCGAGGTCGGTGGCCCGGCAGAGCCCGAGATAGATCGGCACGAGCATCAGTCCCGCGCCATGCGCGATCGCCACGGCGAAGGACCAGAGCCCCAGTTGCCTCGGTCGTATCCGCGCCAGCACCCGCGGATGGCGCCGGTTAACGAACCGGAAGATGCCGAACCCGATGACCAAGAGACTGGCGCCGATCTGGATTTGTTGCTGCCATTCGACGAGGGCGACCAGCAGCGCGAAGGGAAGGATCACCACGAACATTGCCAGTAGATGGCCGACCGTTAGCGGCCAAAGTGCCGCCACGAGGGCGTGTGAACTCCTTTCGATCAGCCCGGCTGAAACGGCGAGCGGCCATCCCATTCCCGGGTTTACCCCGTGATAGAGGCCGCTCGCGACGACCGCCAGCCAGAGCCCGGCAGGTGTCCAATTCGCTTCGGTCAATTTTAAACCGATGGATAGCAGAACGAATCCGTCGAGCAATCGCCGCCCTCAAGCCGGATCTGATGCGCCCGGTATCCGTCAGGGAAGCTCACCCAGTAGTCTTTCGCCAGCTCGAGCCCGCCGCTCGGGCTCGCATTGGCCATGACCTCGGCGCCCGGCACTCCGCCGGGATAGAATTGGTTGTCCCACGTCGAATAGAGCGAGTTGGTCCAGTAGACCCGCTTGCCGTCACGGCTGATCTCGACCATTTGCGGGCCGCCTGCATACACCTTGCCGTTCGGGTGGGGCGTACGGCGAGCGATGCCGCCGACGTGGACCGAGCCCGCAAGCTTCGGTTTCCTCGGGTCGGTGACGTCGTACTGACGCATCTCGCCGGTTCCCCAGCAGGCGACATACAGGAATTTGTCATCCAAGGAGAGGTCGATGTCGGTCACCAGCGGCGGCACTGCGCCAAACCCCTGCAGGAGGGGCGGCAGCTGGTCCTTGGGCGCAGGCTCGGGCGGGATCGTCGCCGTCTTCTCAACGTGGAACTTGCCGCCTTCGCGCCACCAGGTCCAGATTGAGCCTTCGAGGTTCGTGGTGTCGACCACGACCCCTAGAAAGCCGTACTCGCGAACCGGATCATGCGCAGGCCGCACCTCCAGCCCCATTTGGTGGTTGGCACCGAGATCGATCGTCTGCACGTTGCGCCGGGCCCGGAGATCCCAGAAGTGGATATGATGCCCATACTTGTTCGCGAGCAGGTCCTCCGGCACGATCCCGTTCTCGAACTGCGGCGGCAGTCCCCACTCGCTCGTCACCATGTAGTCGCGAGGCAGGTTCCACCAGAAGTCATAGTGCATTTTCTGGGGTCCGCGGTCGATCTCCCAGCGGCCGAGGATGTCAAACGTCTCGCAGTCCATGATGAACACGCCAGGTGGCCCATTGGTGCCATCCTTACCGCCGCCGCCGAGCGTGCTGACGTAGATGCCTTCCGGACCGCAATGGACAGTGTGGGGCCGCGAGTAGCCGGTCTTCTTGAACACCTCCTCGGGCTCGATGACCTTGTGAATTTTTGCCGTGGTGGGATCGGGCTTCGTATCCACGATATAAATACGCGACGAGCGGAGCCCGGGGATGATCAGGTAGCGCCGCTCGAGGAACGCGTGGCCGGTGAGCGGCGACAATGACGAAGAGCAGGCGTTCCAACCGAAATGGTGGAACTCGTCGCCCTTGTAGGGCATCGTCACCGTGTGGACGATCTGGCTAAATGTGGGCGAGCCGGGCTTCACGTCGATCACCGCGAGTGCGTCGGGCTTCGAGAAGTCCGGGCTGAGCAGCAACGTGTAGGCGAAGTTCTCCGGCGGAGCTTCCATCGCAAGCTTCGGGGATGCGTGGAAGGTCGGATCAGGCCTCATTGTCATTGGAGTTCTTCCCTGTTTGCTTCGAGGCGCATGACTGCCTCTTGTCAGGCGGGCTCGTGTGCGCCTTTCCGAGCAGCCCGAGCTTATCACAAAGGAAAGGCAGGTGAATTCGATTGAGGCGAGACTGTCAGCGGCTCAGGACTCCTCATGAAATTTCCGCTCTCGGGGATTCCAGGTGAGGCTGGCGAGTGAGGTAGGACTTCCGGATCTGGCACGTTCCCGAAGTGCCACCTGACACGGCTAACGGCCGCTTACAGCCTCCACAACGGACTCTGACTAACCTCGTAGTTGCTACCTGCAGAAGTCGTTCTGCATCCGCATGCCATTCATCCATTCAGACTTTCATCCCGAGCACCTTGTAAACTGCGCCGCGACTGCAGCGCAGCTGGCGGGGCAATCTCCACGAACTCTTATTGCACCCCCCGCCCCTGGAAGCGCTTCTGTGTCCGTCGGCAGTGCCGTGAGATCGATGTCCATCCGCGCAACTGTACGGTCTCTGGAAGCGAGGTGAAGCTGCGCGTTTTGCCGCAAGTTGACTCACTGCAACCTATCCCGCGATCTCAGGCCGCCAGGTCCGCTGCGGTGCTCGCCAGTCGGATCCCTTCGAGAAGGTAGCCGAGCTGTGCTGGCGTGATCGGCACCGCCTCGCCGGCGCTCGATGGCCAGATGCGCCTGTCGGAACTCTGCAGAAGCTCGATACATGTGGGCTGCCGCCTCAGGCTCATCTGGGTGTTGCCGGTATGACGGGCCTGACTGCCTAGGTGGGCTTGTGGAGGAGCGCATCTTTGAAACCCGGCGACGTGGTGTTTGTCTCGGCCGCGGCGGGCGCCGTTGGTTCTGTCGTCTGTCAGATTACCAAGCTCAAGGGGCACACAGTCGTTGGATCGGCCGGCGGTGCCGACAAAATTGCCTTTCTCAAGCAAGATCGGCGTCGATCAGGCTCAGGGCGAGAAACTTTGGAAAGATGTTGGTTCCGTTGGGGGAACGCGAGCGCACTGAAGCGCCAGAGTTGGACCAGATGAGGTGCGCCGAACTGATAATCGCACCTAACCCCGCAGCGTCGTCGCTTCCTGGCGAGCGAGGAGCTTCTAGGGTTAGCCGGCACGCCGGCAGCTGTCGCTTTCAGGGCGAAGCACTAACATGCGGATGCGGTGAGCTGAGTGGCCCTGTGCCGTTGCGTGCCCGGTAACGGCCGGGAGAGAAGCTGTAGTGTTGTTTGAACGCCTTAGAAAAAGCCGTCGTCGTCTCATAGCCAACGCGGGTCGCAATCCGGGCGATGGCGTCGTCGCCCGATTCGAGCATGAGTGCGGCCTCGTCCATCCGACGCGCGACGAGGTAACGGTACACAGGCTGGCCGACGAGCCTGGTAAAGCGAGCCGCGAAGGCCGAGCGGCCGAGCCCCACATGGCGCCCCAGCGCGCCAAGGGTCCACGGGTGTTCGGGGTGTTCGTGGATCAGCTGAAGCGCCTTGCCGATGTGCCGATCCGCAATTGCACCGAGCCACCCACCTTCGCCGGGACCAAGGGATTTAATCCAACTGCGCAGCACCTCGACAAAGAGCACCTCGGTCATTCGCGAGAGCACAGCGAGCTGGCCGGGACGCTGGAGCGCTGCCTCGGCTACCATCCGCTGCAGGATCGTCTCGAGCCAGCCTCGATCCGCCGCGGGCCTCAAGTGCAGGACCGGTGGTAGCAATTTCAGCACGTTGCTCGGTGATGGGCGCAACAGGCTGAAGCGACCGCAGATCATCGTCGAAAACGGTTTTCGCCCGCCGCCGTGACGGACGAGGCCAACATGCGCCGGCCAACGATCGAGATCGGCCAGCCGAACCGGCTTCGTCCTGCGACCCGACCAGAGGACATGGGGCTCGCCGCGGGCAATGAGGACGAAATCGCCCTCGGCCATCTGAATCATTGGTCCATCCTCGAGCGCGATGCTGGCTGAACCCCGGCTGAGGTAATGAAAGATGGCATCCGGAGATCGAGGCAGCGCCACGCTCCAGGGGCGGCCGAACTCGTAGTGGAAGAGCAGAGTCCCTTTCAGACGAACGCGGTCGAGTACGTCGGTGAGAATGTCCATGCTTGCTACGTAAGTCCGCGGACGATCGGGCACAAGATCTGGACGATTGCGCTCTAGCGTCCGCGGCATCGCCGCCCCAAGTCCTCGCTGACCGTCGTCATGGTCCTGCACGACGAGAGGAGACGCAGCATGGCAAGCGAGCAGCTGAAGCACATGAATGAACTTTACGCGTCCAAAAGGTTCGCCCATTTCCCATTGGAGATAGACATGACGAAGTCCCCGACGATCCTAACCCGTCGCAGTGTATTTCGTGCCGGCGCCGGGCTGGCTGTTGCTGCAACGGCAACGCCGTTGCTCAACCCCGCCTTGGCCCAGTCGGAGGACGCCCGTCAAGCCGGCGCGGAACCCCAAAACGGCAATGGCTTCTATCGCTTCAAGATCGGCGACTTCCAGGCGACCGTGATCTCGGATGGCTATGGGCAGATTCCGATCTGGCCGATCTTCGCTATGAACGCCTCTGAAGCTGAACTCGCTCCGGTGTTGAAGGCAAACTTCATGCAGCCGGTGATCCAAGTCACGAACAACATGTTGGTGGTCGACACGGGACGGGAACGTATCCTTGTCGATACCGGCTTTGGTGAGAAACTCGGCCCATCCTTCGGCAGCTTTCCCGGGCTTCGAGGCGAACCTGCGCCGGGCCGGAATCACGCCAGAGAGCATCGATCTGGTCGTGACGTCGCACGGTCACCTGGACCATATCGGCGGCTTGGTGACGAAATCGGGCGCGCTGGCGTTTCCGAAGGCTCAGTTCGTCTTTGTCGATACGGAGTGGAACTACTGGACCGGCAGCCGTTACGAAAGCGAGGTCAACAGTTCGCCGATGCCCGACCCGTTCAAGAAGGCCACGATTGGGGCAGCTCGAGAGAACTTGCCACCGGTCGCCGACCGATCCCGGTTCGTGCAGCAAGGCGGCGAAATCACAAGTGGCGTGCACTATGTTGCGGCGGCGGGACACTCGCCGGCTCATGCCTCAATCCTGTTCACCTCGGGCAAGGAGCAGTTCATGCATATGGGCGACATCGCCCATAACCCGGTGACGAGCCTCCAACATCCCGACTGGACGCCGGTGTTCGACTACGAGCCCGCGCAGGCGATCAAGTCGCGCAAGGCCATTCTGGACCGCGTCGCGACCGATGGGATCATGGTGATGGGCTATCATTTTCCGTTCCCGGCTATTGGACATGTCGTCCGACACGACACGGCATACCGCTGGGAAGCCGCCCAGTGGGCCTGGTAGCGAGCGGATGACATCTCTCCGGAGGCACGCGATGTCTTCCAAGCAGGAGCGCTTCAGAATTGCCGTCCTGGACGACTACCAGGACGTCGCTCTTTCGCTCGCGGACTGGTCGGTGCTGGATGCGCGGGCGACCGTCACCGTATTTAACGACCATCTCGCGGACTCCGACGCCGTCGTCGAGCGCCTGCAGCCATTCGACATCGTCTGCGTCATGCGGGAGCGCACGCCGATGACGCGTACCATCATCGAGCGCTTGCCCAAGCTCCGCATGATCGCCTCGACGGGGACCCGGAATGCCTCGATCGATCTCAAGGCTGCAGAAGAGCGGGGCGTGCAGGTCGTTCATACGGGCTACACCTCGGCGCCGACGATCGAACTGACCTGGGCACTTATCCTGGGCAGTGCCCGCAATCTCGTCGCCGAGAACACGTCGCTGCGCGGCGGCGGATGGCAGCAGTCGGTCGGTGATGACATGGCCGGGCGGACGCTCGGTGTCCTGGGTCTCGGCAACGTCGGCGGTGCGGTGGCACAGATCGGCAACGCCTTCGGTATGAAGGTGATCGCCTGGAGCCAGAATCTCACGACCGAGCGCGCGGCTGAAGTGGGCGCCACACTCGTCTCGAAGGACGAGCTGTTCCAAGAGGCGGATGTCGTCTCCATCCATCTGGTGCTCAGCGGCAGGACGCGCGGCCTTGTCGGTGCGGCGGAACTAGCGCTCATGAAGCCGACGGCGCGCCTGGTAAACACGTCGCGCGGACCGATCGTGGTCGAGGCAGATCTCGTTGCGGCGCTTAAAGCTAAGACGATCGCCGGCGCCGCCATCGATGTCTTCGACCAGGAGCCGTTGCCGCTCGACCATCCGTTCCGCGCGCTGCCGAACCTGCTGGCAACGCCGCATATCGGCTACGTCTCCCGCGGCCTTTACGCTCGCTTCTACCAGGATACGGTCGCGAACATCTGCCGTTGGCTCGACGGCCAAGCAGCGGAGGCTGTCGGAGTCTAGGCATGGAGAAGAGAAATGCCGTCAAGTAACTTAGGTTCTCAGCGCTTGTCGCAAGCCGCTCTGTCCCGTTCACGGTTTCTCCGGCTCGCTGCGGGCGCGCTGCTCCCCTTCGTCGGCTGGCGCCTGTCGGCCGCCGCGGCGCCGAACCCTCAACTGGCGCAGAACAGTGGGGCGTCCTGGACCAATGATGCCGCGGCGCCGGGCCGCATGGGGGCTATCCTGGTAAGCCAGTTCGGACCCGTCAAAATTCATTCTTACCTCAGCCCCGCCGACGGCCTTCAGGTCAATACGCAGATGATCGAGGGGCCAAATGCGGTCGTCATCTTCGATGGTCAGCTCCTGCTGCCCTATGCCGACGAAGTTGCGTCATACGTGCAGACGCTCGGCAAGCCCATCGATCGGATCATTCTCTCGCATGCGCATACCGATCACTGGGGCGGTCTTCAGGTTCTGACCGAGCGTTTCCCCGACGCCCGAGTGTTCGCCCTGGACGGGATCGCCGACCAGGTCCGCGCCAGAGGCCCGGCGAGGCTCGATGGCCTGCGCCGGACTTACGGCGACAAGGCCGCGACGAAGGTCACCGTGCCGAAGGAGACGATCACCGAAGGTCTGCAACGAATTGACGGCGTCACCTATGACTTCAAGCGGTTCGTCGACGCCGAATCGGATTTGCAGCTCGCTGCTCTGCTGCCCGAGCAAAAAGTGTTGATGGCGTTCGACCTGGTGTTTTCACCGAACCAACACGCCTTCACCGGTGCGAATCATTTCGATCACTGGATTATCGTTCTCGAGTCGCTCAAGGCGCTTCAAGGCTACGACACGATCACCATCGGGCATGACACGCCGGTCGACCGCTCCGCGATCGACAGCACGATGACCTACGTCAAGCGCGCCAAGGAGATCCATGCGGCTGCCGCCGACGCGAAAACCTACAGCGAGAACCTAAAAGCCGCTTTCCCCGATCTGCAGCAGGCCGGCTTTGTCGATTTGTCCGCCAGTTACCTTTACGCCGCGCCCCATTGAGCGGCGCGAGCCAGCGAGGCTTGGGCGGCCTGGGGCAAGATTTCCGCTCGTGACGCCAGGCGCCGCCATCACAACACCGGGCGAACAGATACACGGTATTAAAACTCGCATCGGACATTTTACGCAAATAGCCATGGAGACAATGATGACTGCAATTGAAACCGCTGGCGCTGGCCTGAGCTGGGATGTGCTCACAATAAGGCGCCCTGGTCTTACTCGTGATCTGCCAGCCGGCAAGGAAGAGCTGATGTGGGTGGCAAATTCGTCGACGCTCATCCACGGCGAGCGAGACGCCGTCCTCGTGGTGCCCCATGTGGCAGAGCTTGGCCTCCTTGCCGGCGCCTTTGCGAAACAACCGAGCATCGGGGTCGGTGGTCGAGGAATGCGTGGCATTCTAGCGCTTCTCGCCATGGAAGTCGCGCTCGGCATTGCGCCCTCCGCCCGCCGCCGGCGGACCGCCGCCGTCCTTCGGGACGAAACTCTTCATGCTGGCCCAGGCCTCGATCAGCGTGCCGTCGACCGAGAAATGCTCGCTCGACAACAGCTGACTGACTTGCGGCAGGTTCAGCACCGCGGTCATGAACCGGCGCGCAATATCGCCGTCGAGCAGCCGGTCCCGGTTCTTGCAGAACACCGTAGCGTCCCACACCGGATCGTCGGTGGACAGGCCGACAAACCAGCGGAACAGCAGATTATAGTTGAGCTGCTCCATCAGCTGTCGTTCCGACCGAACCGTGTAGAACGCCTGCAGCAAGAGCGCTCGCAACAGTCGCTCTGGCGGGATCGAGGGTCGTCCTTCGCGCGCATAGAGCCTGCTGAAGGCCGGCGACAACTTCTGCAGCGCTTCGTCCACGATCTCGCGGATCGCTCGCAGAGGATGGTCCGCCGGAATCCGCGTCTCCAAAGAAACGTAACTGAAAAGAACTTCCGATCGCTGATCTTTGCCGCGCATCGCTCCGCTCTTTCGACTGGAGGCTCCGAATGCACAGAATCACTGATCTACGGAATCACACCGTCACACCAAAATCACCACGTAAATTGAGTTTTTCCGCACCCTGCTAGGGCCTGTCCTCAATTAACGATTCCCAAGTTGGAATCCTGATGATTATGGAGGGTCAGCTGATTCGGAGGCTGACCCATGCGCCGCTATGGCATTCGTGACGACCAGTGGGATCGGATTAAGGACCTGCTTCCAGGCCGTGATGGCCATGTTGGCGTAACGGCGAAGGACAATCGGCTGTTCGTAGAGGCGGTGCTCTATCGCTATCGGACGGGTATTCCCTGGCGGGACTTGCCCGTGCGGTTCGGAGATTGGAAGCAGGTGCACACGCGGCATAGTCGCTGGGCCAAGAGCGGGGTCTGGGAGAAGGTGTTCAAGGTGCTGGCAGCCGATGCGGACAACGAATACGCCATGATCGATAGCACTATCGTGCGAGCGCACCAGCACGCCACTGGAGCACCCAAAAAAACTACCAGGCCGACGAAGCGATCGGGCGCAGCCGAGGCGGACTGAGCACAAAGATCCACGCCTTGGTCGATGCCCTGGGCAACCCTCTCGCCTTTCTGCTGACGCCGGGCCAAGCCCACGACCTCGACGGTGCCGACGTTCTGCTACCGCAGATGCAGGCCAACATCCTCCTGGCCGACAAGGCCTTCGATGCCGACAAGCGGGTGATCGAGCCGCTCCTGAGCGCCGGCAAGACGCCGGTTATTCCATCCATGCCTGGCCCAAGAGCCCGCGTCCCTACGACCGGGAGCTCTTTGCCGCGCGCCATCTCGTCGAGAACCTCTTCTGCAAGCTGAAGCAATTCCGCGCCATC
Organism: uncultured Alphaproteobacteria bacterium; assembly: GCA_963840535.1. Classification (GTDB taxonomy): domain Bacteria; phylum Pseudomonadota; class Alphaproteobacteria; order Rhizobiales; family Xanthobacteraceae; genus VAZQ01. The sequence goes on along the minus strand of CAWIZJ010000068.1, from coordinate 87,128 downwards.
GCCACGCGCTACAAATTTCCTTGCAGGAGTTTATGCTGCCTCTATCCTCATTATTTGGCTCAATTGAGGACAGCCCTAGCGGGCCCGCCGTCGCCAGCCGTCCCGAACCAACGAGCGAGGTCCGTGTCATGCCGCCCATGCTTTGCGCCGCGTACGCGACCGCCCTGGCCTTCATGCTAGTGCCGCTGTCCACCACGGCCGCCGCAGCGCAATCGGCGGTTCAGCCCGTCGTCAAGCAGATCCGGCTCACCGAGAAACAGGTCCTTGGCTTCATTGCCGCCCAGAAGGACATGTCGATGACGCTCGGAAAGATCCAGGGCGCGACCATGGAACAACTTCCCCCGCAGCTTCAGGCCGAGCTCGAGACGGTCGCCAGGAAGCATGGCTTCAAGGACTTCGCCGAGTATGACGAGGTCGTCGAGAATATATCCATGGTGATGGCCGGCTTCGATCCCAAGACCAAGGCATTCACCGAGCCGTCGGTCTCGATCAAGAAGGAGATCGAGACCGTGACCGCCGACAAGTCGATCCCGGACGATGAAAAGAAACAAATGCTCGAAGAGCTCAACGAAGCTCTTCAAGGCCGCCGACCCCATTCAATTTCCCAGCAATATCGATCTGGTCAAGAAGTACTACGACAAGATCGACGAGGCGCCGAGGTGATTGGGGTATGGACGCACTTGCGGGCAAACGGCCAGCTCCCTAGCCCCACACCGCAGTCCCGACGACGCGAGGCGATCGAATGGAGAGGCTGCCTTGCTGCGATTGCTCACAGCCGCTCGTGGCACGGAAGAGACCAAGCAACCACGCCTGCGAATGTCCGCAGTTTGGGGGTAGACCGGACTCGGTGCGGACGATGCGTTTTGGGCCGTTCATGACCCAACTGAGACATGGGCGGCTCAAGACTTTCGCAGCGCAAAAGTATTGTTCGTTCCTTCGCTAAAGCGTGATATCGTCCCCTTTATTGCATGCACACGACCTCCGGCGGGAGGGTCGCATGGCAATCCACATCCAACGGCGAGAATTCATATTCACACTGGGCCGCGCGGCGGTCGCATGGCCGCGCGCCGCGAGCGCGCAGCCGGCAGTCGAAGATCGCCCGGGTTGGGTACTTACGGGCCGCGAGCCCAAACGAAAAGCAGTTCAATGCGTTCCGCGATGGCTTACGCGCGCTTGGCTACGTGGAGGGCCGAAACATCGTCATCGAACAGCGCTACGCTGCCGGCGCTTTGGATCGTCTGGGCGGACTTGCGGCCGACTTGGTGCGCTTGAACATGGATGTCATCGCGGTGGATGGCTCGACCACCGCAAAGGCTGCCAAGGCCGCGACCGCCGCTATTCCTGTCGTTTTCTTGCACACCCAGACAATCCGACCACTCGACCGTACCTGCATGAGGTGGAAAAGGTGGGCGGTAACCCTCGGTCTCACCGTGCGGAAATTCGAGGCACGAAGCGTTGACGATTTGCCGCGCGCCTTCGCTGTGATGGTCGAGTGGCAAGCCAACGGGGTGATCACGCTGAATGATGCGTTTTTGTTCAGTCTGCGTCACCGGATCGTAATGCTAGCGCTCAACAACAAGCTTGCTGCCGTGCACCCGGAGGCGGAGTTCGTGGAGGCCGGTGGCCTTCTTTCCTACGGGGCAAGCCTGCCTGATCTGTTCCGGCGCGCCGCTTCTTACGTTGACAAAATTCTCAAAGGCGCAAATCCCGCCGAATTACCGATAGAGCAACCGAGCAAGTTCGAACTCGTCGTCAATCTCAAGGCAGCGCAAACGCTGGGACTGACGATCAGCCGCGAATTCCTGCTTCGCGCCGACGAGATGATTGAATGATCCGACGCCGCGAGTTCATCGCGCTTCTGGGGGGCGCGGCGGCCGCTGGACCCAAAAATGGATACCTTGATGCCCGGAACTAGCCTTCATCTGGGTAATGTCGGTTAACCTTGCGGAGACGGTTTATGGAGAAGAGGGATGGTGTATCGGTCCCCGAAGCAACACTCGGCGCTAGCAACGGATCCGGTCGGTGCGAGGCGGGGCTAGGAAGACAGATAATCCATGGACTGAAGAAAGACGTTCGCGATTGGTACGAGCTACATCGACTCAATCATACGACCAACGTCCTCGTCTGGACCATTTACCTTGAGTTGATGTTGGTGGCCGTCCTGCTCATTCTTTTGCCATTTGATACTGTCCAAGTGGGAGGCCGCCACCGCCTGATCAAACCGCTCAATTTTGCGCTGTCTATGGCGTTGTATCTCGCGACCGTCGTGATTTTGCTGGATTACCTCCGCGCATCGATGTGGTGGAGGAACGTCATCAGTTGGGGAGTCTCAGTCTGCATCCTGACCGCCATCACCTGCATCACCATGCAAGCAGCCCGTGGTAGGGCTTCACACTTCAACAATAGTACGCCGTTCGACTCCGGCGTCTCCTTGCTGATGGACATAGCGGACCCTCTCAACAGCGTCTTTGTCCTTGTCCTGCTAATCTTCGCTTTACAGTCGAAGTACAATGTCTCAAGTTCAACTCAATTGGGGATCGTGTTCGGGATTTTCATTTTCCTTGCAGGATCTGTCGTCGGGGGGCTGATGGTCGTGCAAGGACAGAGTGTGGTGGGCGTTGCACCTGAAGGTCCCGGACTGCCGGTGCTCAACTGGAGCACCAAGGGGGGAGATCTCAGGGTCGCGCACTTCTTGGGTATCCACGCGTTACAGATTTTGCCGATAGCGGGCTGGCTTATCGACCAGCTGAAAGGTTTGTCCAAGCGAGCGAAGCCGACAGCCGTTGTTGCCGTCTCCGCAGGGTACGTCTTGCTCATGGGCTTTGTGTTCCTGCAGGCCTTGAATGGTGTGCCGCTCGTGAGAATGTGAATTGATGGTCGGTAGTCGAAGTGATCGAGTAGCAAAAGGGCACCACCGGCGAGTGGTGCCCTTTTTTCTGGCGGCCCGACACGCAGCGTTGACGCAGCGTTCATTCGGACGGCACAAGGCGGCAAGACGGCTTGGATCGAGTTGGCTCCGAGATCATCAGCGAAGTGAGCTTCGTCCGTCACACTTTCCATATCGACGTACAGATACTCGGCAATTAGAGTGCGTACCTTGTCGGCGATAACGCCCTCTTTCACAACAGTCGGTCTTGGACCGGGCGTCAAGCCGATGGTGGTCATGTTCGTCCCCCGATTCGTTGACGCACCCCGCCATCCAAGGCACTCGCGTTCGCGTCATCCACGTCTTTGTCGACGAACTCGATCTGGCCGCGCTCGGGTTCAGCGGGGTCACCCCGAGGCAACAGAGCCGGATGCGGGAAATCCGCACGTCCGGTTCGATGAGCGGGGATGGGAAACGGAGAGTTGCCGCATGGCCCAAGCTACCGCGCCCATCCTCGACTTTACCGGAGAGACCTCCAGCCACGCCGGCGAATGTCCGCAGTTTGGGGTAGACCGGACTCAGTGCGGACGATGCGGTTTGGGCCGTTCATGACCCAGATGTATGGTCCGGCCGTGCGTCGCAAGAGGTTTCCTCGATCCGGCGGATGCGGTCTTGCATCAATGTATCCGGTCTCTGATTGGAGCACGTTGTGGCTCCCGACCATCATGGATATCAGCGCGCGTGCGATCTCATTACCGGACAGGCCTCGACTGGGCCATTTGGGTCACCAGTGTTCGCATGCGCCGGGAAGACCGATCCTCCATCTCGTCTCATCCTCTCGCAGACCTCGGCGGGAAACAGGTTGTGGGACTACGTCATTGATCGCTCCTCATCTCGTGCAGTTCCTTTGTTCGTGCCGTGGGGTCGTTCCTTCGTCCCGGCCTGCGCTTGTGCGCAGGCGCCGCGCGCAGGAGGCCGTCAAGGCTGGCCGTCGCGCTTGGCTCGCCTCTGGCTCCGGCGTTTCCAGGCCACGCCTTGACGGGCGCGAGCACGGCGCGACGCTCAAGCCGATCGGGACGCCATCTTGTCCGTCCTGATGCATTCGAAGTTGCGCTCCTTGTTGAGGACGGCCCAGGCGATGCGGGCCAGCTTGTTGGCGAGCGCGATCGCCAGCACGTTGTGATGGAGCCGCTTCTTGGCGGCCTCGATCCAGGGCTTGAGCCCGTGGCGTTCCCAGCTCTTCGGCTTGATCAGCACGACCCACGCCGCTTGCACGAACAGCACGCGCAGGTAACGATTGCCGCGCTTCGATATCTTGCCGAGGATGGTGCGGTCTCCGGTCGAGATCTGCTTGGGCACCAGTCCAAGCCAAGCGCCGAAGTCGCGGCCTTTGGAGAACACGTCTCCAGTGCCGATTGCCGCAACCATCGCGCTCGAGATGATCGGCCCGATGCCGGGCACCGTCATCAGCCGCTTGCATGCTGCATCTTGCTCGGCCAGCACCGAGATCTCGCTGGATAGCCCTTCGATGCGCTCGTCCAGCCGGTGCCAGTCGCCTGCCAGGTCCTCGATCACCCGCAGCATGCGGGGCGAGAGAACATCGCTGCGCGTCGCCAGGATGCCCGGCAACTCGGCGCGCAGGAAACGGATACCCTGGCGCACCGCGACGCCGCGCTCCAGCAGGAAGGCGCGGATCTGATTGATGATGCCGGTACGCTGGCTGACCAGCCGCTCACGCACGCGGTGCAGTGCCTGCAGGTCAAGCTGCTCCGCGGTCTTCGTCGCCACGAACTTCATCGTCGGGCGCTGCACCGCCTCGGCAATCGCTTCGGCATCATTGAAGTCGTTCTTCTGCCGCTTGCTATACGGGCGGACGTACTTGGCCGGCATCAACCGGGCATCATGACCAAGCGATGCCAGCTTGCGGCTCAGGTGATGCGCGCCGACGCAGGCTTCCATGCCGATCAGGCATGGCGGCAGGTTGGCGAGCCGTGCTTCCACCTGGCCACGCGACCACTTCTGCCGAAGTACGATCGCGCCGCGCTTGTCGTGTCCCACGACGTGGAACGAGTTCTTGCCGATATCGATACCGACCACGGCTATTCCAGTATTGATCTTCTCTGACATGGCGTGCTCCTTGTCTTTGCCCCTTGCCAGCTTCGCTTGCTGGTAGGGCGGGAGCACGGCCGGACCATCCCATTATGAGACATCCGCGGTTTCGGATTACTGCTATGCACACTGACCTTTGAGCCCTATTTCGCCAGCCAGAATTCCCTGCTGTAATGAAGGGACTGCAGTCACTGCTGTCCGGTTGACGGCGAGGGGCGTTCTGGAAAGGGCTGATTTGGCGGGAGCTTGCGGGCGAAAATGCGTGATGTCGATTTGAATTTGGTCGGGCGCTATTCGGAGTTTTTCCGAGGAGTCGCCCGTGAATATCGGCAAGACGCTGTTCGCCCAACTCATGGACTTTCTGCCGTGGAGCACGTTCACGCGGATTGTTGCGCGCTACGGTGGCGACGCTCGGGTGCGAACGCTGTGCTGTGCCGAGCAATACCGAGCGATGGCGTTCGCGCAACTGACCTACCGTGAGAGCCTGCGCGATATCGAAGTCTGCTTGTCGGCGCAAGCCTCGAAGCTCTACCACATGGGCTTTCGCGAGCCGGTCCGGCGATCGACGCTGGCCGATGCCAATGAGACGCGCGACTGGCGCATTTACGCAGAGTTCGCCCACCGGCTGATTGCTCAGGCGCGCAAGCTCTACGCCGACGAAAGCTTAGGCTTGGAGTTGACCAACACGGTCTATGCTCTGGACTCGACCACCATCGATCTGTGCCTGTCACTGTTTCCATGGGCGCACTTTCGCTCCACCAAAGCGGCGGTGAAGATGCACACCCTGCTCGATCTGCGCGGCAACATCCCGAGCTTCATCCACATCTCGGACGGCAAGCTGCACGACGTTCACGCCCTCGATCTGCTGCTTCCCGAAGCGGGCGCCATCTATGTCATGGATCGCGGCTACGTCGACTTCGCGCGCCTTTATGTATTGCATCAGGCTGGCGCCTTCTTCGTCACCCGCGCCAAGTCGAACCTGGATGCCCACCGCGTCTACTCCGCGTCGACCGATCGGGCGGCCGGTATCATTGCCGACCAGACCATCGCGTTGGATGGCTACGCCACCAGCAAGGACTATCCCATTCATCTGCGCCGTGTCCGCTTCAAGGACCCCGAATCAGGAAAAACGCTGGTGTTTCTGACAAACCAATTCGCCTTGCCGGCGGCGTCGATCTGCGCCCTCTACAAAAGCCGCTGGCAGGTCGAACTGTTCTTCAAATGGATCAAGCAGCATCTTCGGATCAAACAGTTCTACGGCAACGTCCGACAACGCGGTGAAGACGCAAATCTGGATCGCGGTTTCCGTCTATGTCTTGGTTGCCATCGTCAAGAAGCGCCTTGCCTTGGACGCCTCCCTCTACACTTTGCTGCAGGTTTTCTCGGTCACCCTCTTCGAGAAAATACCGATGCCCCAAGCACTTTCCGAAACCACGACCACATTCGAAGACAACGAAGTCGGCAGCCAATTGAATTTGTTCAGTTTTTAACCGGACAGCAGTGGACTGCAGTCACAGTTGGCGTGGTCCTGAGCCTTGGAGAAGGCAATGCGACAACGCGATTTCGTTACAGGAACTGCTGGAGCAATGGCGACGAGGCCGCTTGTGGCGCACGCACAGCGGCTTCCCAGAGTGCCACAGGTCGGCGTCATCCTTACCAGACTACGCGTTGGCCTGCTGGCCACTTTGGCTTCGCTTGCCTCGCCATGTGATGGTGAAGCTCAGCAACAACAAAGCATTCCGCGGCTCTGCTTTCTCACGTTCGATCCCGGGACGTTGCAGACCCGGTCGCCAAGATTTAACGGATTTTTTCAAGGCTTGCAGGACTTGGGGTATGTGCAGGGTCGCAACATTTGGATCAGTTATTTATCCGCCGACAATAGGGGGGATCGGTTCCCTAGCCTGATCGACGAATGTCTGGCATTGAACCCAAACGTCATCGCCGTGACCACAACCCCCGCCGCTCATCTATTGAAGGTAGCAACCCGCACCGTTCCAATTGTGATGGTTGCCCTTGGCGACCCCGTTGGGACCGGCCTCGTAGATAACCTCTCAAGACCCTCGGAAAACATCACCGGCATGTCGCTGATGGTGCCTGAGATGGCGGTAAAGCGACTCGAACTCGTAAAGGAACTCGTACCGGGGATTTAGCGGGTGCTTGTGCTTTCGTTCCTTTCTGATCCCATCGCGCCAATACAGGTGCGAGCAATGGAGCGGGCAGCCGGCTCGCTGGGCCTAACATTGCAAGTTCAAGACATTCGAACTGTGGATGACATCCCGGTCGCATTTGAAGCGGCGAGCCGTGCACGCGCCGAAGGAGCTCTGATAACGGAAGAGAGCATGTTCATTGTTCATCGTGCACGGGTAACTGAGCTTGCTGCCCAGTACAAGTTGCCTGCAATTTATCCTTTCTTGCTGCCTGTTACGGATGCCGGCGGCTTGGATGGCTTACGCCGTAAAAGCTTCTGAACTCCATCGGAATGCTGCTGTCTATGTTGACCGGATATTGAAGGGAGCGAAAGTTACCAACCTGCCGGTTCAACAGCCAACGCAGTTCGAATTCGTGATCAACCTCAAGGCTGCGAAGGCGCTCGGGCTCACCATTCCTCCCACGCTTCTCTCCCGTGCAACTGAGGTGATCGAATAATGCGACGGCGCGAGTTCATCACGCTGCTCGGCGGCGCGGCGGCAGCGTGGCCGCTCGCGGCGCGCGCGCAGCCGCTTGGCGGGATGCGGCGGATCGGCGCGCTGATGGGGTATCCGCAGAGTGACCCCGAAGGACAGGCCCGCGTCGCGGCGTTTCGCGACGGACTTCAGAAGCTCGGGTGGACAGAGGGACGCAATATCCGGATGGACATTCGCTGGACGACACCCGACGACCCCGAGTCGAGCACAGCATTCGCCAAGGAACTCGTCGCGCTGCAGCCCGACCTGCTGCTTTCGCATGGCACGCCCAACACGGCGACTTTGCTGCAACAAACGCGCACCATCCCGATCGTTTTCGCGGCTCTTTCCGATCCGGTCGGCAGCGGCTTCGTCACGAGCTTTTCGCGGCCGGGCGGCACCGTCACCGGCTTTGCCAATATGGAACCGACAATGGCCGGCAAGTGGCTGGAGTTGCTCAAGGAGATTGCGCCGCGCGTCGAGAGGGTCGCCATCTTGTTCAACCCGGCAACGGCGCCCTATGCCGAATATTGGCTGAACCCCTTTAAAGCTGCCGCAGCGCCCTTGGCAGTGGCGGCGAGCGCCGCACACGTTCACGACACGTCGGAGCTCGAACCCGTCGTTGCCGCACAGCGCACGCGCCGAATGGCGGCCTGATCGTGATGCCGGATACCTTCACGAGCACCCATCGCGCGGAGATCACAGCACTGGCGGCTCTCTACCGCCTCCCAGCGGTTTATCCGTTCCGCTTCTTCACTGAACTCGGCGGCCTGCTCTCCTATGGAAACGACCTGATCGATGATTTCCGGCGCGCGGCGAACTACGCCGACCGCATCCTCAGGGGCGCGAAGCCGAGCGAACTTCCCGTGCAATTTCCAGTGAAATTCGAGCTGGTTATCAATCTCAAGACCGCCAAGGCGCTCGGCCTCGACGTGCCTTTTTCCTCCAGCAGCGCGCCGACGAGGTGATCGAATAGTCGTGCAACTGCGCTCTTTTTTGCTGCGGTGCATGAGTTGGCTTCTGGCACAATCGACCATTCGCGGCGCTGCAGCATCACGGCCGCAGTTGGGGGTAAACCGGACCAAGCGTTCGCACCGTGGAACGACGCGAATGACTCTTCTCCGACTGGCCGTCGCCTCAACAACATGTATTGGAGGTCAGGCGCGTTCCTCCTAGAGTGCTATAGTGCCGTTTGGCGGGAGAAACGACCATGACCACGTTCGTTCTGGTTCACGGCGCCTGGCATGGCGGCTGGTGCTACAAACGGGTGGCGCGGCTGTTGCGCCAGGCCGGGCACGAGGTCTATACGCCGACCTTGACCGGCCTCGGCGAGCGCGCTCACCTGATGAACCCCACGATCGATCTCAGCACGCACGTTCAGGACATCGTCGGTGTCATCCGCTGCGAGGAATTGTCGGACGTGGTCCTGTGTGGCCATTCCTATGGCGGCATGGTCATCAGCGGCGTCGCCGAGCAGATCGCGGCGAAGATCCGTTCGCTAGTCTATCTCGACGCCTTCGTGCCCGAGAACGGCAAATCGCTGTTCGATTATCTGCCGGCCGAGCAGTCGGGACAGATGCGTACCGACGCCGTGCAGAACGGCGAGGGTTACAAGATCACGCCCATTCCGGCGGCTGCGTTCGCCGTCAACGCCAAGGACGCCGCCTGGGTCGATGCGATGTGTGTCAAGCAGCCGCTGGCGACGTTCGAGCAGAAGCTCGCGCTCAGTGGCCGGCAGTTGCCGAATCGCGTGTACATTCTTGCCGCCGGCTGGGGGCCATCGCCGTTCCAGCAATTTGGCTCGCGTTTCAAGGACGATCGGGGATGGCAGTTCGTCAGCGTCGCCTGCGGCCACGACGTGATGGTGGACCGGCCGCAGGAACTCGCCGCCGCGCTCATCGCCGCCGCCTAGGGGAGACGCTTGTCGAGGAGCGCATGCAATTGAATCTGCAGGGCCGCACCGTCCTCATCACCGGTGCTTCTCGCGGCATCTTCGACATCAAGCTGCAGACCCGCTTCGTCGTGGAAAATCTCAAAAAGACATTCGAAGCCGCCGGCAGTTCGCTCGACAACGTCATCAAGGCGCAGGTCTTTCTCAACGGCTTCGACGAAGTGTGGAAGGAATACTTCAATGTCCCGCCGCCGCGCACGACGATCGGGACGACCGGCCTGCTGGTGAGGGACACGCTGGTCGAAATCGATCTGATCGGCGTGACAAACAGGTAGTTCGGCGCGGTCGGCTCGGGGCGCCGACCGCCTAGCTGTTGCTGACCGACTTTGACCGCCGCCGAGGCTTGCTCACGTACGTCCAACCTTCGAGAATCAACCGTGCGGCACACTTGGCCTCCTGGGCCGCGTGCCTGTTTCCCTCGCAGGCCGCGACGATCGAACCCTTCATCAACATGTGCCAAGCCTGCGCAAACTTTTCAGGCTCGCACAATTGTGCTTCCTCCGCCAGGTCGCGAATGATCGCTCTGATTTTCGCCAGGTGGATCGCCGCGGCGTGATGCAGTGGGCTGCTCGCTCTTGATTCGAGCAGCACGTTGATGAACGAGCAGCCTTCAAAGGATTTCTTGCGAAACCAACCGTCGAATACATCGAAGATCGCGAGCAATCGGGTTTTCGGAGTCGCGGCGCGGCGCTTGATCTCGGTTTCGAGCCACCCGCGGGTCCATACCGCCTCCCTTCTATCGAGGAAGGCGATCGCGAGATCGATCTTCGAGTCGAAGTTGCCGTAAAGGCTGGCCTTGGCGCACCCCGATTTCGACAGGATCGTGTCTATACCGATCTGATTGACGCCATTGTTGGAAAAAAGCTCATACGCTGCATCAACGAGACGTTCGCGGGTTCGCACAGTGGTTCGCTTGTCTGTCCTGGTCAAGGAGGCGGTCCTCAGCACACTCGTGCCTCAATATATTTCCCGTTGTGCTTTCGCAAGCCGAACCCGAATCAGGCTTGACCCGCTGTCCGATCTGAACTTGAATATATACAGACCGGTCTGTCTATCAATGCTGCGTACGGGACCCTCTTGAAGACAACTTGGGAGGTAACGATGAACTACGACCCCAGAGCTGCCACCGGCATTCCAACCGAGCCGGTCGGATCGATTCCACGGCCACTGAAGTTGCAACAGGCCTACGCGGACTATGACGCAAAGAAGATTACCAAGGCACAGCTCGAAGATCGAGCAAAACGCGGCAGTCGCCGACACGCTCAAGCGGTTCGAAGCCACGGGCTCGCCGATCATCACCGATGGCGAGCAGCGCGTTTCAAGCTTCGCGACCTATCCGATTGCCGATACGCTTGCCGGTACCGGATTAGCGCCTCATCTTGCGCCGGGCGGGCAATATTTCGCGATCTTCGCAGATGGCCATAATCGGCAGTTGCCCAAGCTCACGGGCGGCCCGTTCCGCTACAATTTCTACGCCGGCGAGCTTGTCGAGAAAGCCGTCAAGATGACCAGCAAGCCCCTGCATCAGGCGGTAATCGCGCCGTCCATGATGTACCTGCTCTATCCGCTCGACGGCGATCTGCCGGGCTACTCGCGCAGACAATTTGAGGACGACATCGTCAGCGAATGCGAAAAAGATATCCGGTCCTGCTTCAAAGCCGGCGCCGCGCACGTCGTCATGGACTTCACCGAGGGCCGCTTGGCCCCTCGTAACGATCCCCGCAATCCCTGGACCACACGCAACCTTCTGCCTCGCTTCATTGAGCTCGACAATCGGGTGTTCGAGCGTTTTTCGGCAGAAGAGCGCAGGAGTATCGGCGTCCACGTCTGTCCCGGCGGCGACGTCGATTCGGTCCATAGCGCCGATGTCCCCTACGAGGAGCTGCTGAAGCATCTGTTCAAGCTCAACGCAGGCTACTTCCAGCTGCAGATGGCGAGCGAGCGCGATCGGGAAACCGCCTGCAAGATGGTCGGCAAGTACCTGCGGGAGGACGCGAACGGGATCCCGCAGATGGCGTATATCGGCTGCATCATCACCCAGAGCCCGAGACCGGAATCGGCGGAGGAAGTATGCGATCAGTTGGTCAAGGCGGCCAATTACATCGACAAACAACGCCTCGGATCGACGGACGATTGTGGCTTCTCCCCTTTCAGCATCGACAAGAAACCGAACCATGGGAGCCCCGACTACGCGCGAGATATCGCGTTTCAGAAGATCGCAAATCGGGTTACCGGAACGAAAATGGCCGCCGAGAAGCTTCGCGTTCATTGAACCACTGCAGGCACGAAAGTACGGTAGCGGCCCGGCTGGCTTGACCGGCCGGGCCGCTGGCCTGCCGTGCCGGCCTGACTGCTTTTTCGGATCCCGGCGCGCTACCGGCCCGTGATTGATTTGATCACGTTGATTTTATGCACAGGATAGGATGGCAGACGCTTCACGTGGAAGCATCCCTCTTCCGCCAGCAGAGGTGATGGTTCCGCGGTGCTCCAGCCATTGCACTCCAGATCTCCCGAGGTCCGTCGTGTCAGCAGCCGCTCGCCGCAATTCCGCTCCCGGGTTCTCCACCCGCGCCATTCATGTCGGCTACGATCCGTCGGAGGCCAAGGGCGCATTGACGCCACCGATCTACTTGACCTCCACCTACGCCTTCGAATCCGTCGAGCAGGCCGAGGAGCTGTTTTCCGGCCAGCGCGAAGGTTACATCTACGGCCGCACCAAGAATCCGACACAGACCATCCTGGAACAGCGTATCGCCAGCCTGGAGGGCGCCGAGGCGGCCGTCGCGGTCGCATCCGGCATGGGTGCGATCTCGGCCACGCTGTGGACGCTCGTCGGCAGCGGCGATCACGTGGTCATCGACCGGGTCCTCTACGGAAATACGTTCGCGTTGTTCACCAAAGGCCTGACGCGTTTCGGCGTGAAGGTGACGATTGCCGACTTCACGCAACCGCGGACGGTCGCCGAGGCCGTGACGCCCGATACCAGGCTGGTATTCTTCGAAACGCCGGCCAATCCCAATCTGCGGGTGATCGACATCGCCGCGGTCGCGGCGATCGCGCGCAAGGTCGACGCACTCGCCGTCGTCGACAATACCTTCGCGACCCCGGCTCTGCAGCGGCCGATCGAGCATGGCGCCGACCTCGTCGTCCATTCCGCCACCAAGTATCTCGGGGGACATGGCGACCTCATCGCCGGCCTCGTGACCGGCTCCGCGACACTGATGAACCGGATCCGCCTGCATGGCCTACGCTATCTGACCGGTGCGACCCTGTCTCCCTGGTCGGCGTTTCTGATCCAGCGCGGCTTGAAGACGCTGGCCTTGCGCATGGCCCAGCACTCGCGCTCGGCGCTCGCGGTCGCCGAGCTGCTGTCGCGTCACCGCGCGGTTTCCACCGTGCATTATCCCGGCCTTCCACATTTCCCGCAGTCCGCGGTCGTGAAGCGGCAGATGTCGGCCGGCGGCGGGCTGGTGTCGTTCGAGCTCAAGGGCGGCATCGCGCAGGGCCGGACGCTGATGAATGCGCTCAGGCTGGCGCGGCGCGCCGTGAGCCTCGGCGACGCCGAGACGCTGATCCAGCATCCCGCCTCGATGACGCACGCGACCTATTCGGCAGCCGAGCGGGCAGATTATGGCATCTCCGATGGGCTCATCCGGATGTCGGTCGGGCTCGAGGATACCGACGATATTCTCGACGATCTGGATTCGGCCCTCGCGCAGTCGGGTTGACGGCGTCTTGACGTGCCTGTTCACGGAAATGGTTCGCGCAACAACTCCAGGCGCTTGCCATTGAACTCGGTCGCCATGAACGTCAGACCCGTCATATTTCCGCGCGGGCGAGACAAAGCGGACATGTTGCAAACAGGACTAATCTGACGCTCGTGACCCGCAGACCTCGGGTGTGCAGTGCAACCGGCTCACCAGCAAACTGGACCTTTGTCGGGGACCGAATGCGATTTCGATCAGTTGAAGCGCCGCGAGTTCATCTCGCTGCTCGCCGGCGTAGCACTGTCGCCGAAGGCACTTCCGCTTATCGCGTGTCGATGGAGTTAACGTGCTCCATTCCTCATCTGTACTCACGGTCGTAGCATTGGCGCCCCGTGCTGAGTTCCTTTTTCGTATTGCTCTAATTGAGCTGGCATAACGACCCACTTTTGGGCGGAACGCATCCATATGCTCCGCTTCAACTGAACCCAATTGGGATCATCGAAAGTGCCAACCATAATCAGGCGAGCATAATTTGTTTGGCTCTAGCGACGCGCAATTTCTTCGAGGTGTTCTACGCGCGCCGCGAGCGCTGACGTTTTTACACGGCCAAGACCCGTAGCGGACATCGGTCGAAGCCTAAGCGTTGCGGGTTGTAGCGATGCTAGACCATCGATGCACTCAGCAGGGAACAGGGCCGCCGCCATTGCGCATTCCCTGCGTACCATGCGGCCTGCTCGCGACGCGCCGCGTCTTCACCACCAGCGCTGTGGGCGCTGATAATAGTTACGATTGTTCTGCCGCGGATCGTAGTACTGGCCGCCGCGCCCGGGCGTATTGTTGAAACCCCAGCCACCCCAGCCGAAGCCAACGTCGTCACGGCGCGGCGAGCGCGGGCGGTTGATGATGCCGCCCTGCGGCTGGTTGTTCAGCGCAATGACGAACTCCGTGCGATAGTTGGTCTCGCGGTGCAGAGGTTCGTCCGAAATGATGAGCGAGGACCGCGGCAATGCGGTTGGCGCGACGCGATCGAGCACATCCTGCGGGAGGGTGATGCGGTCAAGCGCGGCCTTGGCGACGTCCCCGCTGCCGATCGTGACCGCGGTCCAGCGCAGGCCCCCGTCGGTGCGCGCCACGGCCGTAAACACATGCGTGCCGATCGGCTTGTCGGGATTGCGGATCGTGACCGGAACCTCAATGGTCGCATCGAACACCTCGCCCCCGTCCGGCAGCCGCTTATGCGTGTTGCGCCGCACGTAAAGTTTCTGCGTCGCGCGGCTGATGAAGACCGAGACCGGCTCGAGCGCCAGCTTTGCCTCGCTTGCCGCCTTGGCGGCGTCGGCCTTCTTGGTCTCGGCCGCCTTGGCGGCATCCTGGGCCGCCGCGGCAGCGTCGAGCTTGGACTTCGCGTTGGCCTTGGCGGCGTCGAGCTGCGTCTGCAGTCCCTCGACTTTCGCAGCGGCCTTCTGCTTCTGGTCCTCGGCTCGTGCCTTGGCCTGGTCGGTCTTGGCGGCGGCGAGCGCCTTCTCTGCGACCGCAAGCGCGGCATCGGCGCGAAGTCTTGGCCAATTCAAGCTTGCGCAGCGCCGCCGTGAGCGGGGCCGCCTCCTTCACCGCAAGGGCGGCAGCGTTCTTCGTCTGTTGAGCTAGCTTGGTGGCCTCGTCCGCCTCGCGGGCGAGCGTTTCGGCGCGCGCCGGCGCGGCCGCGATGGCCTCAGATTTCGGGACGAACAGCGCCGGATGGGAAAACTCGACCGGCTCCGCGTCACTCGGCGAGATGATCACGCGCGTGCCGATGCGGACTTTGTCGAACAGCTTCTCCGCAAAGCCAAAGGGCATCCGCACGCAGCCGTGCGAGGCCGCATATCCGGGCAACGGCCCGCCGTGCAGCGCGATGCCGTTCCAGGTGATGCGCAGCATGTGCGGCATCCAGGCATCGTCATAGAGGTTCGAGCGATGGTCCTTCTTCTTCTCCACGACGCTGAAGACGCCGGCTGGCGTCTCGCGTCCCGCAGTTCCGCTCGACACCGGCGCGCGCAGGACCCAGCCGTCGGCGTCGTAGATGGTCACCTTCTGGCTCTTGATCGATACGATCGCCATGATCGGCTCGCCCGCGTCGCGCGGAGCCGCCCCCTCGGTGGCATGCTCGGGACGGGCCTGGCGGGGCGCGGCGTCGGCGGGCGGAGCCGCAGTCAGCGCCGTCAGGGCGGCCGTGGCCGCGAGCGTCACAATCGCGGGAGGTGCCCATCGCCGGACTACCTCGATGGATTGGGCCGTCGTGCATCGATTTGTCATGCCATGTCCCGGTGTCAGGGAGGAATCGCGTCGAAACAAATTGCGTGAAGCTTCATGAAGGCGAGGGGATCATTTCAACGTTGTGCGCTTGCCCGGTTTGAAGGCGGCTCACCTTCGACGAATTTGTCTTTGCGCGCATCATTGCGCCGGGATAGTTGCGAACCCAGCCGGCGCTCCTTTGTCTCCAATCCCGCCTCTTGGGCATTGTCTGTTTTCGATCCTGCCTTCTGCACATTAGGCCGGCCGCGCTTGGCGGTATATTCCTTGCCATCGATCGGCGCGACATGCGGCGGGTCTCGATCCAGATACGGGCGCCCGATGCCAAGCTCCTTCTCGTGCGCATCGATCCACTTCCACAGCTCTTGGCTCGAGGCGTATCGCTGCATACGGGTCTCGCCCTTGACGCTCACGAGATCGGCCGCAAGCCCGCGGCCGTAGCCGCCGCGGCGGCTGCCGCCATGGTACGAGCTGTCGCTTGCAGCCTTGTTGCCGCTTATGATCGATTGCCGGTAATCGCAGCGGAATGCGCTGGTTATGCCCGGCATGAGCCCGGCGTCGTCCATCGCGCGCAGCGCGTGGTAAAGCTTCAGCTTGAACCTACGATCCATGCCTCCGATCACGTAATCCTTGAGCGACATGTTAGCTTTTTGTGCCGCTATCGGATCCTTCCAGGTGAAGTCCCCCACGACGTACTTCGTAATGGTTTTGGTTATGGTCCGCGTTTTGCCCTTCTTCTTGACCGTCGCCTTGATTCGCTCTGTCACCTTGTTCGTGTCGATCTTGGGCGTCCGTTCGTACAACGACCACAGGTACTCGTCGATGCAAATTTCGGGGACGAGGCATTCGTCGGGAGTTTCAGCCGGGCGCACGACTGGTATCGGATACTCCTTGACCTCCTTCAAAGTGGACAGGGACACGAGCTGCTCGCGTGTTTCGGGCGGCGGCGGCGGACGAGAATCGGGCAAAGGCGCCTCGACGACGGGCACCTCGGCGGCGGAAAAGCCTGTGGTGACGAAGGCAATTCTGGCTGGGTCTGGATCAGCCGTCGCCGACTTGCCGACGGACATGGCCGCAGGCGCGACGGCAGGCTCGGGAAGCTCGAGATGGGACATCCCCACGGCGGCTCTGGATGCCATTGCGCTTGCTAAAGATGACATTGCGCTTGCTAAAGGTGCGTCGGCGGCCCCCCCGGCGTAAGCGCTTAAAGATGTTGCAGCGCTTGTCGCCCCGCGGTCCCCGATCGGCGTTGCAATATTCTCGATGCCGGACGAATCGAAGACGCCAAGCCTGGCAGCGCCCCCACCGACGAGAGCGGCCGTTCCGTACAATACCATCAACGCAAACAGCTGCCGCGGTCTCATCACTCAGCCCCCCGCGCTCCACCGTAAGGCAGGCCGCACAGCCGGCACACGGTAGCATCGATTGTTGGATCACGATTGCTTTGAGCAAATTGGAAAGCTGCGACTAATCATTTTTTCGAAACGTGTTGCCCAATTACAACGTGGGGTCTCCGTGAAGAGGATACAATGAGGCGATCATTGGCGAGATCGAACGGCTGGCGGCGCGCGGATTGATTGCCGTCACACTTGCTCGTCGCCTGAATGTCTGCGCATCAGTCGTGATCCGGGGTAAGCGGACTACATTTGCTCGGTTTGAGCCCTACCGGGTTTGAGAATGCCGATACCGCAACACCGGATGCAGGATCTGCAACACCGGCTTGTCGACGAGAAGCGTGCACAGCGGCGCCACGCCGGGGCGTTTGCCCGACGCTATGGAGCGAAAATCACCTTCCTGCTACCGTAGCCCCCGTGACGTCCGGTCAAAGACTTTGCGGCCGACACGGATCACGATCGGAAACGATACGGAGGGAGAATCAGCATGCCAAAGCCCGCTTGCATGATGACGTTGGCCGCACTGGCTCTGGTATGGGCGCTTCCTCTGGCGGCTGAGAGCGCCATTCCCGACTTGCGCGGCACCTGGAAAGGAGAAAGCGAATCGATTGTATTGGGCGGCGGCAACCCGCATCACACGGGGTCTCCCCCGACCGAGCCGCAACTGCGCAGCGTTCCGTTCACGCTCACCGTCGACAAGCAGGACGGGCGCCGCTTTTCTGGCACGTTTTCATCACCGCGCAGCAATGAGAAGATTGTCGCTGTTATTTCGCGCAACGGCACGATCTACGTAGTCGACGACGAGGGCTATACTGTCGGAACGATTCTCGGCCCGACCCGCATGGAATGGTGCTACATGCACGTATCGACGTCCTCGCGCATTGCATCTTGCTCGGAGCTGGTCAAGCAGCCGTAGCGTGGCATGTCGCTATATGACGGGCTGCGAGGCCAACGATTTCCGCGGCGTCGCCAAATAGCGGATACGCTTGCTGCAGCGCATGAGTCCGAACATGGCACGGAAGAGACCCGACTGCCACGTCGACCAATGTCCGCAGTTGGGGGCATAAGAGAAAACATTTGCTCGATCTGAGCCTATCTCAAAGTGTCAAAGCTGACCTGGGCGCCCCCGACGTATCTGTTGATCAACCGGCCGAAACTCGCTCATCGCGCGCCGGCGATGGTCGACCGCCGGATCGGGCCTGCGACCGATCGGCGATCGGGGAGCTCAGGAGTCGTCCCGCGGGACATCCGGCCGCCACAGCAACGATCGCCAGTACGCGGCCATGAGCACGGTGACGAGCAGACCGATCACGGCGTAGAGCGTCGCGGTGGCACGAAACCCGATGCGCTCGATCAGGGCGCCGGCGGCGAGCAGGCCGAGCGGAAGGCTGTAGATCGCGAGCATGCGCACCCCCATGATGCGGCCACGAAAGCGCTGCCCAGAGGCGCGCAGCAGGATCACCGCGTGGCAGACCATGGTCAGGCTCTGAGTCACGCCGGCGAGCATGAGAAAGAAGATGCCTCCGGGCATGCTCTGCATCTGCGCGAATGCCATAAGCAGCGCATTCCAGAGCACGGCGGAGACGATCATCAACCGTGACAGCTGCATGGTGGCGCCGGACCGGGTCAGTGCGATGGATCCGAGCAGGGCCCCGAAGGCCAGGCTGGCGACCAGATATCCGAGCCCGGTCTGATCGACGTGATAGATCTCGCGCGCGACGTAGGGCAGCAAGCCGTTGGTGATCGGGAAGGCCGTCAGGTTGAACAGGAAGGCCAGCCACATGAGCGCGAGCAGGCTCGGCGTGCTCCAGACATGGACGATACCTTCCCGAAGATCCAGCCACGGTGACGAGCTCGCAACCGCACCGGCGGCGTCGCCCGTCGCCGCCGGCTCGCGCTTGGCCGGCACCGTGCACCAGGTCAGCACCGCGCTCAGGACGTAAAAGGCGGTCACCGCAACGTAGGCCGGTCCGATACCGAAGGCCGCGAAGATTCCGGCTCCCGCCAACGCTCCGGCGATGCGGGCGGAATCCGACGTGGTGCGCGAGATGCTCATGGCGCTGGTGAGCTGGTCGAACGGCATGGTCTCGGCGATGAGCGCGCCGCGCAGGCCCATATCGGAGGAGCGAACGATGCCGGTGATCGCAACGAGCACGAACACCAGCAGCGGTTCGAGGACCCCGGCAAAAGCCAAGGTCATCAGCACGGCGGCGACGGTCGCATAGACCGCCCGCATGCCCGACAGCAGGTTGCGGTGTCCGATACGGTCGCTCGCCACGCCGAACATCGGTGCGATCACCGTGCCGCCGAATTGCAGCGCGGCGAGCACGGTCAGCAACACGACCGAGCCGGTTTCGACCAGGATGTACCAGCCGAGAACCAGCGCCTCCATCTCGAACGACCACGATGTGAGCAGGTCGGCAGGCCACTGGAAGCGGAAGCTGCGAATGCGGAACGGCGCGAGCGCGGAATGACGTGACATGTTGTCCGGACTGGGTCGCCGGCGGCACGGCCCTGCGTCAGCGCCGCGAATTCTCGAGGGTTGGAGCGAGTGATCGTTCAGGCGCCGAGGCGCTTGGCCAGGGCGCGGAGATAGCGGCTGTCCATTGCATCGAGGCGGCCGTCGGCGATGGTGCGTCGCATCTCCACGAGCTCCTGGCGCAGATTGGCCGAGAGGTCCTTGCGAGCGAGCAGCCGCTCGATCAGCCGGCCCGCTTCCGACCGTTCGGCGGCCGAGCCCTCCTTGGTCGCGGCAGACGCGGTGTCGCCGGGTGCCGCTGGCTCGAGCGGGTGCTTCTCGCCTTCGGGATACGCCGCCGGCGTGTCCGGGCGGATGAGATCGTCCCAGCTCGCTCCCGATTCGCTCATCTTTCGATGCAGCTCGCGGGCGGCCCGCAGCACGGTCTCGTCGCTTTCCGCGCCGAGACGCCCGAGCAGCTCGATGATGCCGGGACGGTCCAGATCCGACATGTGCCCTTCCTCCTGCCTCGCAGCTGCTCGAATGCCGGCCGCGTCTCGCGGCTCGGCATCGTCACTTGTGCATTTCCTCGGTCGGCATGATCCCCCACAGATTCGACGCCGCCGGGTCCTTCGGCCAGACCTTCGGCCGCTGCGGATTGTCGCGATGCCACGGCCGCGGCTCGAAATAGCCGAGGTCCTCGTTCATGCGGTCGAGCTCCGCGAAGGTCTCGGTGATCAGTCCGGCCGGACTGCGATGATAGGCGAACAGGTTGTGACCGATGCCGTGGCGGCCCGGGCCCCACAGCAGCTTGTAGCCGTTGAGGCTCAGATAGTCGCAGGCGGTTTGCAGGTGCGCCCAGTCGCGCAGCTCGAAGGCGGTGTGGAAATGCCGGTTCGATCCCGTCTGCATCAGGTTGATGGTGTGGTGATCGGGCCCGCAGCGCAGGAACGAGAAGAAATCCGCCATCCAGTCCGATTCACGAAAACCGAGCACGTCGCAATAGAACCTGGTCACCTGCTTGACGTCGGTGACGTGAAAGGCGACGTGGCCGAGCTTGTGCGGCACGATGCCCTTGGCGGGAAAACGCTGACCGGAGAACGCGGCGCGCTTGAATACCTCCATCACCGTGCCCTTCGGATCCTCGAAGGTGAGAATGTCCGAGATCGAAGGGTCCGGGTCGGTCTTGCGGCCGGTCTTGACGCCATGCGTCTTCACCTGTCGCTCGAATGCATCGAGATCGTCGTCCGGGCCGATCTGGAACCCGAGGCGCAGGCATTGCGTCGCCGATCCCTTGCGCATCACGATGGAGTGATGGTCCACGGTCGAGGCGAGATAGACGCAATCCCTGTCCTTTCCGGTCACCGTGAGGCCGAGGATCTCGGTGTAGTATTCGACCTGCTTGTCGACGTCGGGGACCTCGTAGGTTGCGTGGGCGATCTTCTTGACCCGGATCATGCGTGCCTCCGTTGCTCGTTCGATAACCGTCCAAAGCTTTGCACCGACGCGCTCACCGCGGATGCTGCCGGATCGGTATCACCGTCGATCCTACCCGAGCATGGCGAGCCGCCGCACATTGATCAAGGATGTGCAATCAGGCTGACAGCCTGCTGCGCTCCTTCCAGATCTCCTTGAGCTTCTCGCGCAGCACCTTGCCGCGGTCGCTCTTCGGCAGCTCCGTGACGATGAAGATCTGCTTCGGGCGTTTCGGGGCGGGAAGGCGGGTGCGGCAATGGTCCGCCACAGCCGATTCGGTCAGCCCGCCGCCCGGCCGCGCCACCACGTAGCAGACCACCTCCTCGCCGTAGGTCTGGTCCGGGACGCCGACCGCCGCGGCATCGGCGACGGCGGGATGCGCGAGCAGCACCGCGTCGATCTCCTGCGGCGCTATGTTGACGCCGCCGCGGATGATGAGATCCTTGGTGCGGCCGCTGACGCGGACGAACCCGTCCTCGTCCATGCTGGCGAGATCGCCCGACTTGATGGGCTTGCCGCGGATCGGATCGATGGCGCCGTCGTCGAGCAGGTAGCCGACGGCGCAATGCGGGCCGCCGACGGTCACCTCGCCCTCGACATCGGGCGGACACGGTTGCCCCTGCGGGTCGACGATCGCGAACTCCTGATGCAGCGCGGGAACGCCGACCGTTCCGATCCGGCTCTTGTAATGCCGGTTGCAGCAGATCCAGCCGGCCTCCGACATGCCGTACATCTGCAGCAGCTTGACGCCGTACATGTCCTCGAACCGCACCCACTGCTCGCGCGTGAGCGGGGCGGTGCTGCAGGTCATCAATCGCAGCGTCGGCACATCCGCGGCGGTGTAGCCGAGCGGCTTGTTGAGCAGCATGTTGACGACCGTGGGCACGCCCGCTGCGAACGTGATGCCATGCTCCCGGATCCACTCGAAGAAGCGGCTGTGCGAGAAGCGCCTGGCGATGTGCATCGTCAGCCCTTTCTCGAGGAACGGCATCAGGCTGACGACCTGCGCCGAGTTCCAGCCGAACGAGCGGTACTCCAGCGTGCGGTCGTCCTCGGACAGTCCGAGCGCTTCCAGCGTGGAGAGCCCGTTGAGCCAGTAGGCGCAATGGTCGTAGACCACCAGCTTCGGCCGGCTGGTGGTGCCGGAGGTGCAGAAGATGGAGGCGATATCGGCCGCCTGGTTGCGCTCCGGCAGGCGCTGCGGTGCAATGCCGCGCGCCATGGTGCAAAAGAGCCCGTCGGCCGGATCGGCGTCGGCTGCGTTCTCGGTGTAGCGGCCGAAGGTGACGAACGGCCTCCCCGCCAGCAGCGTCTCGCCATCGAGCTCCCTGTGCACCAGCGCCAGCGCCGGATCGATCGCGGCGGCAAGCTCGGCGATCAGGTTTTCGTTGAGCTCGATATTGAGCGGGGCGACGACCGCGCCCAGCCGCCAGCAGGCGAGCCAGATCAGGAGCTTCTCCAGCGTCTCGTCGGCGAGCAACAGGACGCGGCCGCCCTTGCGCACGCCCCGCAGCGCGAGTGCCGCTGCGATATCGGTGACGGCACGCTCGAGCGCGCCGTAGCTGATCGAGGTCTCCTGGTCGAGATCGACGATCGCGAGCTTGCCGGGGTCGCGCCGCCGATACTGCGCCAGCAGCTCGGCGACCGGCTGATACGGAATCTCCGGCCGATGCTGGGCGAACACGTCCGCCATGGCATTTCCTCCGCCGCGTTCGGCTTGCGCCCGCGGTGACCCCTTCCCCTACTGCGATTTGACGCGGCCGGCGGCTTCGAGGACGGCCGCGACGATGCCGGTATAACCGGTGCAGCGGCACAGGTGGCCGCCGAGCACCTCCACAACCTCGGCTTCCGACGGGTCGGGATTTCGCCGCAGGAAGTCGGTGAAGGACATCAGGATGCCGGGCGTGCAGAACCCGCATTGCAGCGCGTGATTGTTCTGAAACGCCTGTTGCAGCACGTCGAGGGTTCCGTCCGGCTGCGCGAGCGATTCGACCGTGGTCACCGCCCGGCCTTCCGCCTGGATCGCAAGCGTGAGGCAGGAGCGCACAGCCTCCCCGTCGAGCAGCACCGTGCAGCAGCCGCAGACCCCGTGCTCGCATCCGACGTGGGTGCCGGTGGCGCCGAGCACGTGGCGGATGAAGTCGCTCAGCAGCATGCGCGGCTCCGCCTCGCCCGAGGTCCTGCGGCCGTTGAGCGTCAGGCTCAGCCTGGCGCGCTCGTTCCTGCTCACGCGGCGCATCGTCTCGCCTCCTGCGCCACGACCGGGCCGATGCGGCGCAGCAGATCACGACGCATGCGCGCCGACGCGTGGATGTCCTCGTAGCCCTCCAGCTCCCAGGCGAGCTCGGCGATCGCATCCTCGATGCCGGATGCGTCGTCGGCAGCGATGCGGCGCACGGCGGGGCGCTCCGCCATGCCGGCGACGCCGACACGCACGCCGCCGTCACGCTCGGCCAATGCCGCGACCGCGACGATGGCGAAATCGCCGTGCCGGCGCGCGACTTCCCGGAAGGCGACCCCGCCGTTGACGACCGGGAACCGCACCGCGGTGATCAGCTCGTCGGGTTCCCGTGCCGTGCTCAGCATGCCCTGCTGGAACTCCTCGGCCCGCAGCACGCGCGTGCCCCGGCGCGAGCGCAGCACCACCTCGCCTTCGAGCAGCGCGAGCGACAGCGGGATCTCCGAGCTCGGATCGGCATGCGCGACCGAGCCGCAGACCGTGCCCTTGTTGCGGGTCTGGAAGTGGCCGACGAACGGCAGTGCGGCGGCGAGCAGCGGAAGCTTGTGCGCGAGCGCGGGCCAGGCCAGCAGCCGGTTCTGGGTCACCGCGGCGCCGACCTCCACCTTGCCGATTCCCTCCCCCGCTTGCGCGGCAGGCCCCGCATCCCTTTTCCCCTCCCCCGCTCGCGGGGCATCCCTTCCTTCTCCCTCCCCCGCTTGCTGGCCACCCCTTCCTTCTCCCTCCCCCGCTTGCGGGGGAGGGTCGGGGTGGGGGATCGCGCGGATCGCAGCGAGCTCCGGAATGCGGGTGATGTCGATCAGGATGGCGGGCTCGACCAGGCGCAGGTTGAGCATGGCCAGCAGCGTCTGGCCGCCGGCGAGCACGCGCGCGTCCTCGCCGTGCTCGGCGAGCGTGTCGATCGCTTCCTCCAGCGTATCGGGACGGACGTAGTCGAACGGACGCGGCTTCACCGGCCGCCTCCCGCGGCCGCGCGCGCCCGCGCCCGCCGCGACGGCTCGTCCTGCTCGATCAGCGCGTGGATGCGCCGCGGCGTCAGCGGCAGCTCGATGTCCTTGACGCCCAGCGCATCGGCGACGGCGTTGGCGATGCAGGCCGGAGCGCTCATGCAGTTGCCCTCGGCGATGCCCTTGGCGCCCAGCGGCGTGAACGGCGACGGCGTCTCCTGGTGCAGCATCTCCACCGGCGGGATCTCGGCCGCCGTCGGCACCAGATAGTCGGCGAAAGTGCCGGTCAGGAACTGGCCGCCGTCGTCGTAGACGAACTCCTCGTAGAGCGCGGTGGCGATGCCCTGGGCGAAGGAGCCGCGCAGCTGCCCCTCGGCGATCAGCGGATTGAGGATGCGGCCGGCATCGTGGATCGAGACGTAACGGTCGACGCGGACCTGGTAGCTCGAGGGATCGATCTCGATCCCGCACATGTCGAACACGAAGCCGTAGGTCAGCGAGGTGTTGATGCGGTCGTCGCTCGACGGCGGCTCGAGCTCGGGCGGCGACCACACCGCGGTCTCGCGCAGCGCCGGCGCCATGCCGTCGGGCAGCATGACCGGCGACCAATGCGCGGTGCCGGCCACGCGGCCGAACGGAAGCGCGTTGTCGGGGTTGCTGCGACTGCGGATCCTGCCGCCGACGAGCTCGACGTCGGCGGGCAGCACGTTGAGCTGCTTGGCCGCGATGTCCCTGAGCTTGTCGGCCATGCGCCCGGCCGCGAGATGCGCCGCCACCGCGGTGCCGGGCGTGAAGCGGCAGGAATAGGTGCCGGCGGCGATCGACCACTGGTCCTTGGCGGTGTCGATCTCCAGCACGACATTGACGTCATCGGGCTCGAGCCCGAGCCGGTCGGCGACGATCTGGGACAGCACGGTCTGGTGCCCCTGCCCCTGCACGGTGACGTCGGCGGTCACCGAAACCGCGCCCAGCGGATCGACATTGACGGTGGCCATCGACACCGCGCCGTTCTTGGCGCCGGCCTTCTCGCGCGCCTGCGGCGTGAGCAGGGTCGACAGGTAGCCCATGTTGGACATCCCGGGCTCGACCACGACCGCAAACCCGATGCCGTAGCGGCGCCCGGCCGCGCGCGCGGCCGCGCGCCGGCGCATCAGGTCGGCGAGCCGGCCGTCGCCGGTCGCGGTCTCGACCGCGCGCAGATAGTCGCCGGAATCGTAGAGCGCGCCGGCGGCGGCGCGGTAGGGGAACTTGTCCTTGGGGATCAGGTTGCGCTTGATCACCTCGAGATGATCGAGCCCGAGCTCGACGGCGATGCGCTGAACGAGCCGCTCCAGCGCCAGATAGAGTTGCGGTCCGCCGAAGCCGCGGATCAGGCTCGCCGGCATCTTGTTGGTGAGGACCACGCGGTTGGTGACCTCGACATTGGGAATGTCGTAGGCCCCGGTCACCGCGCCGTGCATGCGGTAGAGCGGGCCGGGCATCGGCGCGCGCAGGAACGCGCCGTAGTCCTCGAGCTGATCGAGCCGCAGCGCGAGAATGCGGCCGTCGCGCGCGACCGCGGCCTCGATCTCGGTGACGCGGTTGGGGCTCGAGCTCGCCGCCACGAGATGCTCGAGCCGGTCCTCGACCCACTTGACCGGGCGGCCGGTGATGCGCGCGGCGAGCGCGGCCAGCACGATATAGGGAAACACCGAGAGCTTGATGCCGAAGCTGCCGCCGCTGTCGGGCGGGATGCGCAGCCGCAGCTTGGGGCCGGCGACGCGCAGCGCGCGCGCCATCACGGGATGGATGCTGAACGGTCCCTGGAAGTTCGCCAGCACGTCGTAGCTCTGCTCGGCCGGCCGGTACTCGGCGACGACGACGTAGCACTCCATCGGGGTGAACGAGCTGCGCGGATAGACGCTGGTGAGCGCGACCCGGGCGTGCGCCTGCGCGAACGCGCGCGCGGGATCGCCGTAGCGGAAATGCCGGACCGAGATCTCGTTGCTCGCGGCCTCCCCATGCAGCAGCGGCGCCGAGGGCAAGCGCGCAGCGCGCGGCTCGATCACCGCCTCGAGCGGCTCGTAGTCGACGCCCACCAGCTCGGCGGCGTCCTCGGCGAGATAGCGCGTGTCGGCCACCACGAGCGCGACCGCCTCGCCGACATAGCGCACGCGCTCGACCGCCAGCGACCACTGGTGCACCGGCGCCTTGAGCGCGATCAGGAACGGGTCGGAGAGCTTGCGCACGTCCACGCCGGTGATGACCGCCCACACGCCCTCCTGCGCCAGCGCCGCGTTGGCGTCGATGCCGACGATGCGGGCGTGCGCGTGCGGCGAGCGGATCACGTGGGCATGCAGCGTTCCGGTCGGCACCGGCAGGTCGTCGGCATAGCGTCCGCGCCCCGACAGCAGCGCCGGATCCTCCTTGCGAACGACCGGGGCGCCCAGAAACTGCGCCAAATGCTCACCTCATCCCCGCGAGTGGCCGATCTGCGTCATAGGTCAAAACGCCGGTGCCGGGAAGCGGGTTGCTGCTCGGCAAGCTGGGCGCGCGCTACTTCAATCGACCCAATGCCGGTTTATCGATTCTGCCTGAGGGCTCGTGTCCCGGGCGACCCCGGCATCTTGCCGGGGGAGACCCGGGACCCAGGATCATCGAAACCAGGCGCAAGATCTACGCGATTGTCTCCAGCCCCTTGTGTTTCACCAGGGACAGTAGCTTGAGCGACGGGCCTGATGGCCTCTTCTCGCCACGCTCCCATTGCGAGATGAGGGTAACCGGCACGTTCAGGTATTTGCTGAACACCTCCTGGCTCACACCGGCCTTTTTGCGGATTTTCTGAATTTCGCGCGCGCTCAGATCCTCGACCATCGTCAGGCACATGACATCGAATTCGCGCATCGTGGTCTTGTCGATGGCGCCAATCCGATGCAGCCCTTCGGCGCTTTTGTGGACCGTCTCAGCGATCCGGCTCCGGTACTTCTTCGTCATCGCACATCACCTCTCTCAGTTCGCCTTCTCCGCACCAGGCCTCCAGCGCCGGCATTGTGGCCCCGAGATAAACCGCCGCGAGCTTCTTCAACACGGCCAAGTCATAAGGCCCGATGTTGTCGCGCTCCTTCTTGGCGAAGCCGTGCAGAAACACCGACCGGCCCGGCCACCGATAAGCAATCACCGTGCGGTACCCACCGGAGCGTCCCTGTCCCCGGCCGGGCGACCCGCTGCTTGATCAAGCCACCGCCAAGGTCGGCGTCGATCAGGCCGCTTTCGGCCCGCTTGATGGCTTGGCAGAGCTTCTCGTCGCTCATGCCCTCGGCCCGCGCGAACCGCCCGAATTGCTTGGTTACGAAGACCCGCATCGGTTCTCGCATTGCAAACACTTAGTGTTATATAACACCTAGTGTTATAAATCAAGGAGGCGAGCCGAGTGCGCCAACGGAGGCTCAACTTCGAAATCTCGGTCGAAATTCTTATCACGGCACTGCCGCACGTATTCCTCCGCGGCAGCGCGGTCGAGCACGCGGCCGAGCTCCATGCGCTTGCCCGGCACGTGCGCGAACACGCCGGCGATGAAGGTCCGCAGCCGCGCGACCACCTCGGGGTCGAGCGCGGCCTCGCTGCCGCGCGGCACCGCCAGCACCTTGTGGTCGATCGCGCCGTCCTCGATCTGCTCGAGCAAGGCGAGCGGCTCGCATTCGACGACGGTGCCGGCGCGCAGCGGATCCGGCGTCAACACGAAGCAGTCGACGGCGGCGCCGTCGCCGCCGAGCGTCCCGAGCACGAAGCCGTACGGATAGGGGTAGGCCGCCGAGACCTCGACGCTGCGCAGGTGCGCGAGCGTGCCCTCGTCGTAGATGTGCTTGCGCCTGGAGCCGGCCTCGTTCTCGATGAAGACGCGCATGGGAGTTCAGTGGCTTTGCAGCACCTTACACCATATGCGCGTCAGACAAGTGTGAGGTCTCGCCTGTGGCTCGACGCCACATTCGCCGGTAGGGTGGCGCAAGATCGCCAGCCGGTGCTCGCCGCGACGGCACGAGCGGGCGGTGCGATCTTGCCCACGCGCACCGCGCGCCACTGCGTCGCCGCGTGGGCAAAAGCGCGCGAGATCGGTGACCGGTCGGAGCCGCCGGTCGGGCGCTTTTGCGCCACCCTCGATCGGCAGGTTGCGGCCGAACCCCTTGCGAGACCCAACAACCCGGTGACTACGCTTGTCGTGCGCCAGTTACTATATGCATTTTATTGTTGACTACATTGCGCGATGGTGGTAGGAAGCGCCCACCTCGCTCACGAGGGCCGTTTTCTAGAGGCGATCCCGAAGGCGGAGCGAGATTGGCGTCCCGCGGCTGCGGCTCGCAACCGCAGGCTCGGGAGGTGCGGAAGCCGACCGCCGGGCACTACGACCCGGCCGCGAGGAGCTCGCTGCACGTCACCGGAGGAAATGCCGGGTGACGGAAGCGCGGATCCGCATCGCAAGAGTGCCAAAGGTGGAGCGCCGCAAGGCGCGGCGTCCCGCGCACGGGACGCAAAGGGCGCCTCGCAAGCGCCCGGCGTGCCGCGTCATGGCACGCCCGCCGGATGCCGCTGCATCCGGGCGCCTGGCGGCGCTCCGCCGCCCCTCTGATCGGGGCGGATGAAGAACACGATCAGCACCCGGGCGCGCCGCGCCGCGGGAACGGGCAAGGCTGTCCGCATAGACGGCGGGCTGTTTGACATCGTGAAGGTTATCGGCCGCGCCCGAGTAACATCGTTTCCCGGGCGAGCGCAGCGAGCGCGCTCCACCTTCGTGTCCCGGGCGACCCCGGCGCCAGGCCGGGGGAGACCCGGGACCCAACAGCGCAACACTCCCGACGCTCATTTTTGGCGGATGCTCGCCGCGTTGCCCTGGGTCCCGGCTCTAGCGCAAGAGCGCGCTCGGCCGGGACACCACGCAACTGCGGCGCTGGCTAAACGAAGCCAAGTGACAAAAACCGCACACCGACACCTGTCGGCGCCGGCGCACATGCCCGCTGAAAAAACAGCGGGAGTACAGCAAGGCGGCTCATCGCTGCGGCAGGAATTCCGAGCACCGCCACGGCGACCTCGCGTGCTGCGAGGGGGTCGCCGCCGGCAACCCGTCGACTTCGTCGGATTATCCTCTACGCTGGCGTTCGTCGGCCGGAGCGGGGACATGCGACTAGACCGCGAGACCATCGTCGGGCGGCTGCGGGCGGAGCGCGACGCCGGGTGCGCCATCTACGATGCCCTGTGCGGATCCGGCATCACCGCCAAGATGGCGGCGCAGGGCGGCGCCAGCATGGTCACCACCCACAGCCTCGCCTATTTCCGCATGCAGGGGCTGAGCTCCATGGCCGGCTATCTCCCCCTCTGCGACGCCAACCAGCTCACGCTCGAGCTCGGCGAGCGGGCGCTGCGCAACGTCGTGCACGATTGTCCGCTGATGGCGGGGCTGCTGTGCGTCGACCCGACCCGGGACATGACGCGCTTCCTCGACAAGGTCGTCGCCGCAGGCTTCGACGGCGTGATGAACTGCCCGACGGTGGCGCTGATCGACGGCACCTTCCGCAGCGCCCTGGAGGAGACCGGGCTCGGCTTCGCGCGCGAGGTCGACGTGCTGGCACGGGCCGCGCGCATGGGGCTGTTCACCAAGGCGTTCTGCAGCACGGCCGCCGAGGCGCTGGCGATGGCGGAAGCCGGCGTCGACAACATCGTCGTCCATTTCGGCAACAGCTCGGGCGGCAGCACCGGCTCGAGAACGGTCATCGGCAACGATGCGGCGCGGGCGCGGGCGGCCGCGGTGCTCGATGCGCTGGCCGGCCGGTACTCGGACCGGTTCGTCACCTGCCACGGCGGCGCGATCGAGACGCCGGCGGATGTCGAGCGCTTCCTCGCCGCCGAGCCCCGCCTCGACGGCTATGTCGGCGGCTCCTCGGCGGAGCGCTTCCCGATCGAGGCCTCGGTGGTGGAAGCGACGCGCGCGTTCCGCAACATCAGCCTGCCGCGGAAGGGACGGCGCGGTCCGTGACCAGACCGGCATCGATCGGTGTTCTCGCCACGCTCGACAGCAAGCACGAGGCGGCCCGCTTCGTGTGCGATGCGCTCGCCGAGCTCGGCGTCGTGCCGTGGCTGGTCGACCTGTCGCTGCGCCCGCATGCGCAGGGCCTCGCCGATGTCGGCGGGGAAGAGGTCGCGGCGGCCGCGGGGCTCGCCTGGCCGGCCCTCGCGGCGCTGTCGCGGGCGGAGGCGGCGCAGCGGATGATCGCGGGCGGCATCGAGATCGTGCGCGCCCGCCAGCAGGCCGGCGCCATCGCGGGCGTGCTCGGCCTCGGCGGCGCCAACGGCGCGACCATGGCCTGCGCCATCATGCGGGAGCTGCCGCTCGCGTTTCCCAAGGCGATGGTGACGCCGGTCGCCGCCACCGCCGCCGTGCAGTGGTACGTTGCCGCCAGCGACATCGCCATGTTCCCGACCATCGGCGACATCTCGCTCAACCGCATCACCCGCGCCGCGCTCGCCAACGCCGCCGCCGCGGTGGCGGGGATGGCGCGGCAGCGGGCCGCCGCCCCGGCCGCAAGCCCGCGGGCCCTGATCGGCGTCTCCTCGTTCGGCAACCTGCAGCCGGCGGTCGACCGCATCACCGCGCGGCTCGAGGGTCGCGGCTTCGAGGTGATCCACTTCCACGCCTCCGGACCGGGCGGGCGCGCGCTCGAGGCGCTGGCCGGCGGCGGCGAGCTCGCCGGCATCGTCGATCTCACCACCTCCGAGCTCACCGATTTCCTGACCGGCGGCGTCTACAGCGCCGGCGATGCCCGCCTCACCGCTGCGGGCGCGGCCGGCGTGCCGCAGGTCGTGGTTCCCGGCTGCCTCGATTTCACCAACTGGTGGGTGGGCGAGGTGCCCGAGCGCTACCGGCAGCGCGAATTCTTCCAGTACAACGTCGAGATCCTGCTGATGCGGACCAATGCCGAGGAATTCGCCGCCCTCGGCCAGCTGATCGGGGAGCGGCTGAGCGCGGCGAAGGGCCCGGTGCGCGTGCTGATCCCGCGCGCGGGCTGGAGCGCGCTCACCGGGCGCAAGGCGCACGACCTCGCCGGCCGGGAGACGGGATCGTGGGCACGGCCGGACACCGATCGCGTGTTCGTCGATACGCTGCGGCGGCATCTGCGCGGCGAGGCGATCGCGGAGCTCGACCATCACATCAACGACGCGGCGTTCGCGGACGCCTGCGTCGAGGAGCTGATCGGCCTGCTGCGCGCCCGCTCGTCCTGATTACCGCGCCTTGATGCCCGCCCCCCGTATGACCTTCGCCCATCTCGCCCCGTCCGCCTTGATCTGGGCGGCGAACGCGTCCGGTCGCTGTTGAAGGGAACGTGCACGACATCGAGCGCGAGCGTCAGTCGCGCAAGGTCCATATGCGGCCGCTGTCCATCTGCGGCCGCTGCGGTCTACTGCGGCTCGATCCTGGCGAGGCGAACATACTCGCCCCACCTGGCGATGTCGCGCGCCAGCATCTGCCGCAGCAGGTCCGGCGTCCCCGGCAGCGGATCGTTGGCGATGCGCGCCAGGAAGTCCCTGGTGTCCTGCATGGCGAGAATCCGTCCGAAGGCGGCGTGCAGCCTGTCGACCACGGCCGCCGGAGTGCCGGCCGGCACGAACACGCCCCACCAAGGCTCGACCACGACGTTCGCGAAACCGGATTCGATCATGGTCGGCACGCTCGGCATCGCCCCGCTGCGCTTGCTGCTGGTGACCGCCAGCGCCCGCACGCGACCCTCGGCGACCTGCCCGACCGCCCAGCTGGCGTCGGTCGCGGTGAAATCGATGTCGCCGATCTGCAGCGCCTTGAGCGTGTCCACCGGGGTGCGGAACGCGACGCGTTCGGCCTGGGTCCCGATCGCGCGCAGATAGAGCTCGGCCGAGACGATCCCGGAATTGGCGCCGGCACCGTAGATCCCCCTGCCCTTCCTGTCCTTCATGAAGGTGGTCAGATCGGCCATCGAGTTGATCGGCTTCTTGGCGTCGACCACCATCGCGAACGACAGCGTCGACAGCGGCGTCACCGGCGTGAAGTCCTTGACCGGATCGAAGCCGAGCTTCTTGAAGATGTGCGCGGCCAACGCCAGCGTCGAGGAGCCCGGCGTGATCGCGATGGTGTAGCCGTCGGGCTTGGCCTTGGCGACCGCTTCGGTGGCGATATTGCCCTGGGCGCCGACCTTGTTCTCGACCACGACCGGCTTGCCGAGCTCGTCGGCGAGCTTGGCCGCGAAGAAGCGCACCAGAATGTCGGCGCCGGTGCCGGGACCGAACGGGCAGATGGTGTGGATCGCCTTGGCCGGATAATCCTGCGCGGCAGCGGCGCTCGCCACAAGGACCAGCGCGGCGGTCGCGAGCCAGGTGCACAGGCGCGTGGTCTCGGTCATGATCTCCTCCCTCAAACAGAACCCGAAGCACGCCCAGGTGCGCTCCGGTCGGTCCCGAAATCGATTCTGCAGCGGCGTGATGTGTTTCCTCCGCCGCCGCGGGAAGGTGCGGCGCCTCGTGCGCCTGCAGCCGGGGCAGCACCTTTTCCGCGAACAGCCTGATCTGGTGCATGAACATGTCGTGCGGCAGCGCACCGGTATTCATGCGCACATGCACCGTCTGTGCACCGGTCCGGTTCACCGCGTCGATGATCCGCTCGGCCACCTCGTCGGCGGTTCCCCACGGCATCGTCTCGGCGCGCTTCTCGACCTCGTCCATGGTGAGGTTGCGGTAGCTTTCGCGCAGCCGCGCCGCCTCGTGCATGTTCTCCGGCCGTACGTAGTCGAGGGAGGCATCGCTCACGTAGCCGGCTTGGCGCTGCAGCGCAGTCTCGGTGACGTTGCCGTGGCTGAACAGGCAGCGATTGAAGTAGAGAAAAAACGGGCCTGCCTCCTTCACCGCCTGCGCCTTGCTGTCGGCGACGTAGGCGCTCTGGGCGATGCTGAGATGCCCCGGCGTGATGCGGTGGCCGGCGAGCGCCAGGCATCGGGCGTAGTAGCGGATGATGTCGGCCTGCAGCCCGCGGGCGCCGCTTTCGCCGGGGGTTATGGGGATGTTGTGCCGGGCGGCGAACTCGATCAACTCCTTGCTGGTGGTGATCGGCGTCCAGATCGGCGGGTGCGGCTGCTGCACCGGCCGCGGCCACAGCGCGATATCCCGGTAGCTGTGGAATTTTCCCTGAAACGAGAAGACCTCCTCGGTCCACGCCCGCGTAATGATCTCGAAGGCCTCCTCGAAGCGCGGGCGCGACTCCGCCATCGGTACGTGATGCACCGCGTATTCGCGCGGGATGCCGCGGGCGATGCCGGCGATGAGACGGCCATTCGACAGGCAGTCGATCATGGCCAGCTCCTCGGCCAGCCGCAGCGGCTGGTGCAGCGGAAGCAGGTTGCCGTAGATCAGGAGCTTGAGCCGCGTGGTCCGCTGCGATGCAGCCGCAGCCATCAGGTTGGGCGAGTTCATCAGCCCGTACGGCGATGTGTGGTGCTCGTTGAAGCCAACGCCATCGTAGCCGAGCCGGTCGAGCAGCTCCCAGGCCTCGAGATGCTCGGCATAGGTGCGCACCGCGACCTCGGGCTTGAAGCGTGATTTGCCGAGCGGATAGGGCAGCGCGGTTCCGTTCACGAGATCGTCGAGCGGCTCGGCGTAGGGAAGAAGGTCGAATACGAACACTTTCACCGGTTTGCTTCTCCCTTCACCTGTGGTCGCGGCTCGACCCGCGGCCGTCGGCATCGTTGCCTTCGCCGGTCCCGGCCCCGACGGTGACGCGGCACTGATGTCCGCCTCGATTGGAGCGCTCTTCCGTCATTCCCCCGGGCATCATAGTGTTTGCGGGCCTGTCCGGCCAGAACTCGCAAGATCGACTCGCGAGATCGAGCCGTTGTTGGAGCCCGAAATCGAAACAGGTGGGAGGACATCGCATGGGCGCTCGAACCTTGTCGCTGGTCGCGATGCTCGCCGGGATCGCCGTGGCCGTGGCCGCACCGGCGATGGCACAGGAGTTTCCATCGAGGTCGCTGAGCTTCATCGTGCCCTACGCCGCAGGCGGCAGCCTCGACACTATGGCCCGCGTGATCGGGCCGCGCCTCGAGCAGCGGCTCGGCAAGCCGGTCGTGATCGAGAACCGACCGGGCGCTGCCTCGGTGATCGGGGCGAGCCATGTAGCCAAGTCGGCACCCGACGGCCACACGATCCTGCTCGCGACCAGCACGACCATGGCGATCAACGTCAGCGTCCACAAGAACCTGCCCTATGACCCCACAAGGGACCTGGCTCCGGTCGCGCTGATGGCCGCCAATTCGTTCATCCTGGTGGTCGACCCCGCACTGCCGGTCCGAACCATCGACGATCTGGTCAAGCTCGCCAGGAGCAAGCCAGGCGGGCTCGCCTACGGATCCAACGGCGCCGGCGGAATCGGCCATCTGCTGATGGAGCTGCTCGGCAGCATCACCGGCATCGAGCTCACGCACGTGCCCTACAAGGGACTGACGCCGGCGCTCAACGACCTCGTTGGCGGCCACGTTTCGCTGGTGTTCGGGGATTTCTCCTCCGCGCTGCCGCTGGTTCGCGACGGCAAGCTGCGCGCGCTCGGCGTCTCGACCGCGCAGCGGGTCGCCTCCGCGCCCGACATCCCCCCGCTCGGCGAGTCCGGCCTGCCCGGTTTCGAAGGCTCGTCATGGTGGATGGTGGTGGCACCGGCCGCAACGCCGAAGCCCGTGCTCGGCAGGCTCGGCGGCGAATTGCGCGCGATCATGGCCGAGCCCGCGATCCAGGCGGAGTGTGGCCGGCGCGGCATCGTTCCGCTCGCGAGCGGGCTCCCGGACGAGCTGCCGCAGTTCGTGCGCGCCGAGATCGAGCGCTGGGGCAAGGTCGTCCAGCGCGCCGGGGCGGCGGGTCAGCAGTAATGCGAAAAATCGCGCTCGAGGAGCACTTCTGGACCGACGGCTTTCCCCACACTGCCAGGACCGGTGCCGATCTCTTCGAGCCGTGGTTCCTGCGCTCGATTGCCGCGCGTCTTTCGGATTTTTCCGAGCACCGCATCGCCGCCATGGACGAAGCCGGGATCGAGATCTCGGTGCTGTCGCTGGTTTCGCCGGGCGTGCAGATCGAGCGCGACGGTGCCCGGGCGGTGCGCGAGGCGCGCGGGGTCAACGACTTTCTCGCCGCCGAGATCGAGAAGCACCCGACGCGCTACGCGGGATTTGCACATCTGCCGATGCAGGAACCGGATGCCGCCGCCGGCGAGCTCGAGCGATGCGTGCGCCAGCTCGGCTTCAAGGGTGCCCTTGTCAACGGCCATAGCAGCGGCGTTTACCTGGACGATGCGAGATACCTGCCATTCTGGGAGCGCGTTCAGGCGCTCGCCGTCCCCGTCTACCTTCATCCCGTGCACATGCCGGTTCGCCCTCCGGTTCTCGAAGACTATCCCGGGCTGGCGGCATCGATGTGGGGCTGGACCGCGGAAACCGGCGGCCATGCGCTCCGGCTGATCCTGAGCGGGCTATTCGACCGCTTTCCCCGGCTCAACGTGATCCTCGGCCATCTGGGCGAGGTGCTGCCCTACGTGCTCTGGCGCATCGACAGCCGCTTCAAGATCTATCGGCCGAAGACCGAGCTCGAGCAGCTGCCTTCCTGGTACATCCGCCGCAACTTCTTCGTGACCACCGCCGGCGCCTGCCAGGCGGACGCGCTTCTTTGCGCGGTGCAGGCGCTCGGAGCCGACCGCGTCATGTTCTCGGTCGACTATCCGCTGGAGGACAGCGCGGAAGCCGCGCGCTTCATCGAGGCGGCACCGGTCAGCGAGCAGGATCGCGAGCTGATCTGCTGGCGGAACGCGGCACGGCTGCTGCGGTTGGAGACGATGCCGGCGCAGTGCCTCGCCGCCCGGATCCGCCGCCACACCTGCTCGGAGGTGAGCGGCATCTCGAGGTCGGTGATGCCGAGCGGAGCCGAGCGCGTCGAGCGCCGCGCTCGACCAGCGCGGCGGGCGCGCCGATCGAGCCGGACTCGCCGCAGCCCTTGGCGCCGAGCGGATTGTGGGTGCAGGGCTGGCTCTCGTCGCACTCGGTGACGAACAGCGGCAGATCGTCGGCGCGCGCGATCGCATAGTCCATGAACGATCCGGACAGGAGCTGGCCGCCGCCATCGTAGGTGCAATGCTCGAGCAGCGCCTGGCCGATGCCCTGGGCGATGCCGCCGTGGATCTGGCCGTCGACGATCATCGGATTGATGACGGTGCCGATGTCGTCGACGCCCCAGAAGCCGACGATCTCGATGCTGCCGGTGTCCGGATCGATCTCGAGCTCGCACACATGCGCGCCGTTGCTGAACGCGAAGCTCGGCGGATCGTACACCGCCGTCGCCTGCAGCCCGGGCTCCATGGTCTCGTGCGGGAAATTGTGCGGCACGTAGGCCGCCCGCGCGACCTCCGCGAACGAGAGGCGCCGGTCGGTCCCGGCGACCGCGAAGAAGCCGTCGGAAAAATCGATGTCGTCGGCCGCCGCCTCGAGCAGGTGGGCGGCGATCAGCTTGCCCTTGGCGACGACCTTGTCGGCGGCACGATCGAGCGCGCAGCCCCCGACCGCGATCGAGCGCGAGCCGAAGGTGCCGGTGCCGTGCGGGACCAGATCGGTGTCGCCTTCGACCACCTCGATGCGCTCGACCGGCACGCCGAGCCGCGACGACAGGATCTGCGCGAAGGTGGTGGCGTGCCCCTGGCCGTGGTTGTGGGTGCCGAGCATGGCGCGCACCGCGCCGTCCGGCTCGACGCGAAGCGACGCCGCCTCGTAGAACCCGGCGCGCGCACCCAGAGCGCCGGCGAAGCGCGAAGGCGCCACTCCCGATGACTCGACGTAGCACGCCATGCCGATGCCGCGCAGGCGGGCGCGCTGTGCCGCCAGCGCCTGCCGCTCGGCGAAGCCGTCGTAATCGGCGAGCGCCAGCGCCCGCGCGAGGATCCTCGGGAAGTCGCCGCAATCATAGGTCGGACCGATCGGCGTCTTGTACGGCATCGCGCTTGCAGGGATGAGGTTGCGACGGCGGATCTCGGCGCGGTCGAGGCCGAGCTTGCCGGCGGCGGCATCGGCCAGGCGCTCCAGCACGTAGCAGGCCTCGGGTCGGCCGGCGCCGCGGAAAGCGTCGGTCGGCGTGGTGTTGGTGAGCACACCCGTCACCTCGACGAAGATCGCCGGCGTGCGGTAGCCGCCGGCGAGCAACGCGCTGTAGATCGCGCTCGGGATGGCCGCGCCGAACGTCGACACGTAGGCGCCGAGATTGGCGAAGGTGGCGACGTGC
Source organism: uncultured Alphaproteobacteria bacterium (assembly GCA_963840535.1). Taxonomy (GTDB): domain Bacteria; phylum Pseudomonadota; class Alphaproteobacteria; order Rhizobiales; family Xanthobacteraceae; genus VAZQ01. The sequence continues at coordinate 49,736 of CAWIZJ010000068.1, read as the reverse complement.
AGCGCCAGGAAACGACCGTCGGCATCGAGCGCCAGCTCGGCATGGGTGAGGTGGTCGCGCGCCCTGATTGTCGGCGACGAAGCTCTCGCCGCGGGTCGCGACCCAGCGCACCGGACGGCGCAACTGCTCGCGCCGCCCAGGTGACGATCCCTTCCTCCGGATAGAGCTTGCCCTTGTAGCCGAAGCCGCCGCCGACATCGGGGGAAACGACGCGCAGCGCGCTCTCGGGCATGTCGAGCTGCTCGGCCACCTGGCGGCGGATGTGATGGGGCGCCTGGGTGGAGGTGTAGAGCGTGAGGCGCTCGGCATGCGGCTCGACCGTGGCGATGACCGCGCGCGGCTCGATTGCGGCTCCGACCAGGCGGTTGTTGACGAGGTCGATCGAGACCACGTGCGCCGCCGTTGCCAACGCCGCCGCGCACCGCGGCCTCATCGCCCCGCGCCCAGCGGAAGCAGACGTTGCCGGGGGCGCATTCGTGCAGCTGCGGCGCGCCTTGCGCATGCGCCGCGTGCGCGTCGGTCACCGCCGGGAGCGGCTCGTAGTCCACCGCGACGCGCTCGGCGGCGTCCGCCGCCTGTGCCCGCGGTCTCGGCGATGACCACCGCTACCGGCTCGCCGACGTGACGCACCTTGTCGCGCGCGAGCGCAAACCGCGGCGGCTCCGCCATCGGCGAGCCGTCGCGCGAACGGATGATCCAGAGCGGCCGCATCGGAGCCATGCCGTCCGCCGCCATGTCGGCGCCGGTGAACACCGCGACGACGCCGGGCGAGGCGATGGCCGCGGCGGTGTCGATGCCGCGAATGCGGCATGGGCATGCGGCGAGCGCACCAGCACGCAGTGCGAGCGTGCCGGGCAGACTCGATGTCCGCGACGAAGCGTCCGCGGCCGGTGAGGAAGCGCCGGTCCTCGACGCGGCGCAGCGGCGCGCCGATGCCCTGGTGGTTGGGGAGGCTAGGCCGGTTCATCCGGAGCTTTCGGTCAGCGCTCGATTTCCTCGCGCACCAGGTCGAGCCGCTCGAACGCGGACTTGTCGGTCACCAGCAACAGATCGGCCTCGCCGCCCGCGGCCTCGTGGCGCGCCCAGGTCCAGTGCGGGATGGTGAAGACGTCGTGCTGCGACCATTCGAAGGTGCTGTCGCCGATGGTCGAGCGGCCTTCGCCCTCGACCACGAGGCACACGACATTGTAGGTCGCACGCTTCATTCGCGTCGGGTGCGCCCTTGTCCAACCGCGCCGCATAGCAGTCGAGCGTCGGCATGACCGCGCCGCCGGTCGACGGATTGACGTAGCGGATGGTGCGCGCGCCGTCGGCGGCTCGTCGGCGCCGCCGCCAGCAGGCGGCGCGTGGCTTGCCCCGGGATAGCGGTATTTCGGCGAATTGACCGGGCTTGCGGCCGCGCCCTCGGCGATCAGCCCGGCCTCCGCCCACAGCACCTCCTCGCCGGCGTCGACCTGCCAGAACTCGTTGTTGCGGGGATCGCCCGGCTCGAAGAAGTGCGCGTCGACGGCGCGAATGAGCGGCATGTTGGCGGCATCGAACCAGATGATGCGATGGTCGCTCTCGTTGATGTGGCCGTGCCAGCACATCGGCGGGGTGAGGATGAGGTCGCCCGCCTTCATCTCGCAGCGGCGGCCGTTGACGATGGTGGCGGCGCCCTCGGCGCGGGTGGCGAAGCGGATCGCGGCGCCGGTGTGGCGGTGCGGGCGGGCGCGGTCGCCCGGCTCGAGCACGGTGAAGGCCGCCAGCAGCGTGCTGGTGGTCGTGGTCTGCGCGCCGAAGGCCGGATGCGCCATGATCAGCGCGCGCCGCTCGATGTCGTTGATCGACACCTCGCCGACCGAGCGGTGGAGGAACGGCTCGACGTCGCGCCAGCGCCAGATGAAGGGTGCATCCTGCGGCTGCGGTCTGATCGGGGTGATGCGCTGGTAGCGATCCCAGAGCGGGTGCAGGTGGCGCGCCTCGAGCTCGGCGACGAAAGGCTTGCCCGGCATTGCAGCAGCTGCGGTGTCGACCATTGTCCGCCCTCCTGCGCACTCGTTTCCGGCGGCGTGGGTGCGCATCGGTCGAAACCGCCCCTCGCCGATCGTTACGATACAGCGGGCGCCGGGAAGCGCAAATTTCCCTCGCACGCTCCGAGGCCAGCCCGCTTAATTGGGTCCGACGATCGCATACACGTCCGAAGCCGCAACGCTCGTATGCGCCTGCACCAGCCGACGCGGCCTCGAACGCCGCCTGTCTTGCCGCCGCGGCTGGCTAATCCACCGGCTGATCGGCTAGTCTCCGTACAAGCCTCGTCGGAGCAAGCCCATGACGCGGATCGTGTGGCTGTGCGCTCTTTGCGTGCTGTGGATCGCGCCCTGCGGCGCCGCTGCCGCCGAGGTGCATCTCTTCGACGACTCGCTGCTCAATCCGCCGCCGCCTTCGCCGCCCACGCCGGCACCGACCCGGCGGCTGCCGGTGCTTTTCGTGCACGGTCATGACATCGATTTCGGGCTCGGCAGCGACAACGCGACCGACGATTCGGACAACCCGAACTACAAGAGCAACTGGTGGAATCCGCGCGGCAGCCTGCCGTCGTTCAAACAGGCGCTCGATCACGACAAGAATCGCTGGCTGGATATCGAGCCTTATTACATACGGTTCGAGAACCAGGCCCGCTCGATCACCGAGGACGCCGCCGACATCCAGCAGGCGGTCGACGAGATCGTTCGACGTCACAATCCCGGCTTCGACACCACGGCCCCATCCGGACCCCCGCCGGTTCGAGTGGTCATCATCGCGTACAGCAAGGGTACGCTCAGCACCCGGCAATATCTCAAGAGCCTGCAGGTCCAGGTGGAGGACCCCGGCGGTATCGCTCTTCTGTCGCCACGACCCGCCTATCGTCCGGTTTCCGAGTTCATCGCCATTTCGCCGCCGAACCACGGTCTCGCCACGCCCTTGTTCCGGAGCACCACCAAGGTCTCGGTCCAGCAGCTCTACGACGGGGTGACGCCCGCCGACAGCTCCGGCAACGACTGCGGATTGGGATACGGCGAAGCGAAGGCCGACAACTTCATCGAGGCCCTCAACGGCGAGACGAATCTCGACACGCAGGTCTCCATTGCCGGTCCTGCCCCCAATGAGGCGCCGGGTTCCCGCAACGTCGCGCAGGAGCCTCACGAGGGCATTCTCTATGTGACGCTGTTTGCCACCAACAATGACGACATGGTCGGCGGCGACACCCCGTCCGGCGATTGCAGGAACCGGGGATTGGCCAGTAACCTGTCCGCCGACGCGATCAATCTCACGATCTCCGGTATCTCCGACGACAACATCCTCGACTTCGGCCTGTTGCGCCATCTGCGCAAGGCAGCCGTGCATGCCAACACGGTGCATACACCCGAAGTCATCTGCTTGGCGCTGTTCGCCGCGGCTCACCAACGCTCGCCTGCGGGCGAGCGGTGCGAGGGCGATATCCCGATCATCCCGCCGCCCGCGGCCGCCATGCTGGCGCTCGACATGTCCGGAAGCATGCTGGCGCCCGCGTGCAGCCAATTGCCTTTCGCGCCTCGAGGTGCTCAAGGATTCCGTCGAGTTGTTCGCGCAGCTTTGGTCGCAATGGGGCGTGCGAGGGATCGTCTCGGCGTGACCTATTTCCGCACGAATGTCGGCGAGCCGCAGTTCGACGCACAGCGCGTCGCGACCCTCACCAACGCCAATGTCGCCGCCATCATTGCCGACGTGCGCGGGCAGACCACCGTGCCGGGGAATCTGCACCGCGATGGGCGGCGCGCTGCAACGCTCGGTCGAAGCACTGCGGGCACTTTCGGAGCAGGACGCAGGACGGCGGCACGTCATCCTGTTCAGCGACGGTATGCAGAACGTCAATCCGATGGTGCGCGAGCTGTCCGCCAGTCCGCCACGGCACGACATCGGCGACGTCACCGGCCGCCCCACTTCGGACGTGCCAGCAGCCGACCCGCCGATGCGAATCGACATGCTGTCGGATGCGTCCGACGGGTTGCCCGACGTTACCGTTGACACGATCGGAGTCGGGACCGGCGCATTCCTCGATCTGCTCGGCGACATCGCGGCGCAGGCGGGAGGCTTCGCTCGCTCGACCATCAACGCCGAGGACTTGCGTCAATTCTTCGTCGAAGAGCTCATCAACACGCTGCGCGGATATAGTCCGCAGCTCATCGATTACCGACGCGGTTCGCTCGGCAGGCGCGGCGCCGTCGAGACGTTCCCGGTCAACAAGGGCGCGCGCAGGCTCCTGCTCAAGGTGAGTTGGCCGCGTGGACACTCACTCGATGTTCGCTGCTTCCGCGACGGCATCGACATGACCGACGCGGCGCAGATTGTCGCCGGTGACTTCTACCGGATCATCGCCGTGACCTCTCCGGCAAGCGGCGATTGGCAACTGCTGATCGGCGGCAAGTCGGGCACCCGCTACGAGGCGGCGGCGATCGCCGACGAGCCGCAGCTGCGCTACCGGGCCCGGTTCGCTTCGGTCCGCCACCAGGTCGGCTCGCCGCTCGCGCTGGCCGTCGATGTGAGCGCGGACGGAAGACCGATCGACGGCCCGATGGTGGTGACGGCCGCCGTGACGCGACCGCGCGTCGCGGTCGGCAATCTGCTGGCTTCGATCGGGCCTCTGGCCGACGGTAAGCCAGGATACGAGGCCGGCATGTCAGTCGCAGAGCAACGGGTCGCCGCGCTCGTCCAGGACAGCAGACGATGGAAGAGACTGAGGCCGTCGACCGAAACGGTCCGCCTGCAAGGCAGCAGCGGAGACGGCTTCCGCGCGGTGCTGACGAACGCCTCCGTGCCGGGGCTCTATCGCGCGGCGGTGCGCATCGTCGGCAACGATCGCCAGCTGGGGCGTTTCGAGCGCACCGAGAGCATGACCGCGCTTGTGCAATTCGCCGAGGCCGATCTTGCCAGGAGCGCGCTCACGCTGCGGCAAGATCCGAGAAGCGGCGCGATCGACCTCACGCTGCGACCGGCCGACCGCCGCGGCAACGTTCTCGGTCCGTCCTTTGCGGCCGAAGTCAGCTTGGCACTGCCGGTGGGAAAGCTTGCCGGGCCGGACGATCTCGGCGACGGCCGCTACCGCTTCGTCATCACGCCGCCCAAGGGCGAGGACGTATCGCTTGCGCTCGCCGTCGCGGAGCGCGTTCTCTTCAGGGGCACCCTCGGGGAGCTGCGCGCGCAGCTTCGCCGGTGACGTCTCACGTCTTCGGCAGCTTGGCGTCGATGTTCGTGCCGTCGATGATGACGTGGTTGATGAATACGCGTGGCTCGACCTTTTCGCCCTTGAGATAGGTCGCGAGCACGTCGATACCGAGCCGCCCCCACAGCACCGGGTTGAGCTCGACCGTCATCGCCAGGTTCTCCTCCTTCACCGCGCGCAGAGCCGGCGGCACGCCGTTCATGCCGGTGACGAAGGTCCTGCCCTTGCGGTTGGCGGCGTTCACCGCCTGCATGGCGCCCAATGCGACATCGTCGTTGGCGGTGTAGATGGCGGCAAGGTCGGGATGCGCCACCAGCGCGTCCTCCGCCTGCTTGACGCCGCGCTCGCGTGTGAGCGGTCCATCGTGCTTGGTCACGATCTGGATGCCGGGATGCTTCGCCATCTCCTCGGCATAGCCGTCGCCCAGATTGCGGAAGGTCGGCGCGCCGCTCGGGCCCATCAGCAGCGCGACCTTGCCCTTGCCGCCGAGCTTTTTCGCCGTCCACTGTGCGATGTCGCGGCCGATCTGCTTCTCGTCCATCGCCACGTGGATGGTCTGGTTGGGCGACGCCGAGCCGCGCGCCACCGAGACAATCGGAATCTTGGCCGCAGCCGCAGCGTCATAGGCGGCGTTCACTCCGACGGCGTCGATCGGCGAGATCAGGATGCCCTTCACGCCGCGCGCCACCAGATCCTGCACGCCGTTGATCTGTTTTAGCTTGTCCTCGTTGGCAGAGACCGTGGCCACCTCCCATCCCAGTTCCTGGGCGCGCGCACGGATGCCGCGCAGCATGGCGATGTAGAAGGGATTGTCGTCCTGTGCGAGTGAGACGCCTATCACGGTCTTCGGTTGCGCTTGAGCCGGCGGCATCGGCATGAGCATGAGGGGAAGGACGAGCGCGAACGCGGCGGCCTGGAAGATGCGTAGCCTGGGCATGCGAACCACTCCTGTGTCACGGATATGAGCAGGTCGGGTGTCGGAAGTCGTAGTCGCTGTCTCGATCACCGGTCTTCGATCTCCGGTCAATCCGAACGTAGCCTTTCGGCAGCGGCCGCGGCAATGATCACGGCCCCTACCGCCACGCGCTGCCAATAGGAATCGACGTTGAGCAGGTTGAGCGCATTGCCGAGCACTATCATAATGAACACCCCGATGACGGTCTTGTACAGCGTGCCCTCGCCGCCCTGCAGCGAAGCCCCGCCCAGAACTACCGCGGCGATCGCCGTCAATTCATAGAATTCGCCGGCAGTAGGCTGGCCGGACTGCAGGCGGGCAGCCAGCATGACCCCGGCGACGCCGGCGAGCGCACCGCACCAGACGTAGGTCGAGGCTATGACCCGGCGGACGGGAACGCCCGACAGATAGGCGGCCTCCCGCCCACCACCTGTGGCATAGATGCGTCGGCCATAGGGCGTGGCATGCATCACGAACGACAGCACCACGAGCAGCACAGCCGGGATCCATACCAGGTAGTGGATACCGAGCAGGCGGTCGGAGCCGAAGGCGACGAACTCGCGCGGCAACCCGGTCTCGCCGGAGATCGGCGCGCCGCCGGTGATGAGAAAGACGACGCCCCGCACCAGCACCATTGTGCCCAGCGTAGTGATGAAGGGATTGACGTTGAGGAACGCGATGACGAGCCCATTGGCGAGACCGACGATCGCGCCGGCGAGGATCCCGGCGATCACGCCGGCGGTGATTCCGGCCTCCAGCATCACCATGCTGGCGATGCAGCCCGACAGCGCCGCGGTCGAGCCCACCGAGAGATCGAAACCGCCGCCCACGATCACGAAGGTCATGCCCATGGCGATCACCGCCATGATCGAGGATTGCACCAGGATATTGGTGAGGTTGAGCGGCGAAAGGAAGCGATCGGTCATCAGCGCGGTTGCCGCGCACAGCACCATGAGCGAGATCAGCGGCATTTGGCCGGCCAGCGTCGAATTCCTGCTCATATCACGCGCCGATGGCCGCACGCAGCTTCGGCTCGTCGAGGCCACAGGCCCGGTCGAACCTGTCGCCGATCCGTCCCTGCCGCACCGCGAGCACACCGTCGCACAGGCGGGCAAGCTCGCCGAGGTCGCTGGAGCTCACGAGCGCTCCGCCGCCGCGCGCCGCGAAATCCCGGATGAGGGCGTGGATCTGCACCTTGGCCCCTACGTCGATGCCCTGGGTCGGTTCCTCCAGCAGCAACACCGCGACCCGCCGCGCCAGCCACTTGGCCAGGATCACCTTCTGCTGATTGCCGCCGGACAGCGCGCCCGCCTTGAGCCGCGGGCGGCGCGGACGGATGTCGAGCAGGTCCATCAGCTCGGCGACGATGCGCTCGCCCGAGCGCCGATCGAGCCACCCGAGGCGCGAAAGCGTGTCGAGGTTGGGCAGCAGGATGTTGTCGCGCACCGACTGGTTCATCACCAGGCCGAGCACTCGCTCACCCGGCACCATGCCGATGCCAGCGGCGATCGCATCCGCCGGATGGCCGAACCGGCGCCGGCCCTCTCTGGTTCTCACCGTGGTCGGCCCCACGGCGCCGAACAGACGACGCAGCATGCGGTCGGTGCCACTGCCGAGCAGCCCAGCCAAGCCGACCACCTCGCCTGCACGCAAGCGCAGCGCATGGGCGCCGTCGGGCTCGGCGGTGATGAGCACGTCGCCCGCTGCGCACGATATGGTCTCGACCTCGCGGGCCGAGCGCCCGGTCATGGCAGTAACGAGATCACCGGCGGCGAAAGCGCCACGCCACGCCGACGCCGTCACCCGTCCGTCACGCAGGACCGTGCATCGATCGGCGATCCTCACCACCTCGTCGAGCCGATGCGAGATATAGATGACGGCGGTCCTCTGCTCCTTCATGCGCGCCAGCACCGAGAACAACCGCTCGATCTCGCGCTTCTCCAGCGCCGCCGTGGGCTCGTCCAGGACGAACACGCCGCACTTGCGCCGGAGCGCCTTGGCGATTGCCACGAGCTGGCGCTCGGCGAAGCTCAGCGCAGCGATCCGCCGATCGGGATCGGGATCGAAATCGAGCTGGGCAAGGACGCTACGCGCTTGTCGTTTCATCCGATCGCGATCGACGACGGCGAACGGACCGAGGCGGCGCACGGGAAGATCACCGAGCGCGATGTTCTCGGCCACCGACAGAGCCGGGACCAGGCGAAGCTCCTGCGGGATGGTCACGATGCCGGCCGCGATCGCATCGTGCGGGCTCGCGAAATGGCACAGCTTGCCGGCGACGAAAATGTCGCCGCGGTCGGGACGGTGCACCCCGCCGAGAATGCGGATCAGGGTCGATTTCCCGGCACCGTTCTCGCCGACGATGGCATGGATCTCGCCGGGCTCGACGTCGAAGTCGACGCCTTCGAGCGCGACGGTGGCGCTGAACTGCTTGCTGACGCCCACCAATCTCGCAGCCGGGTCGCTCATCGCATCAACGCGGCACGAACGCGACCCGCATCTTCTCGTCGGCGAATTTCCCGCGCTCGATAACGACATCGTTGTCGAGGGATACGGTACAGTCGCGCATCGGGACGTCGTAGTGCCCCTTGGTGGTGCGCCTGCCGCCGCCCTGCGAGTTCGGACCGGTGGAGAACAGGAAATTCCCGGCGAAGCAGCGCGCTCCGGCATGGTGGCGCTTGGGGTCGGCGCCATGGAGCGCAATCGCATCCCAGCGGCCCTGTGGATTGAGCCCCCATCCGAGGTGGGAGATTGCATGGCCGTCCATGTCGTCCGCGTGCGCCTTGTTGCCGTCGAGCCAATCGCTCATCAGCTTGGCGTCGAGTCCACCCTCGATCTTGCGGATGAAGCCGTCGCGAATGTCGAGCCGCACCTCGTCCTGCACGTAGCGACAATAGGGCAGCACCACGATGTCGCCCGGCGCGAACACCACGGTGCCAGTAGCCGAGCCCTCGTTTGGGAAGGTGTGCACATGGCCTGCGCCCCAATGATCGAAGCGACCGGGAGCCTCCGCAAAGCCGTACTGGATCATGGTGGGATACCCGCCGAGCCTCACCGTGAGGTCGGTGCCGCCCGCGCGAGTGATGCGCATGGTCTTGGCACGTTCGAGCCGCTGTCCCGCATGGCTCACCGCCTGCTTCAGTCCAGGCGGCGACATCAGCGTTTCGAGCTCGTCGGGTGCGTCGATCACCATCAGCACCCGGGTGCCGGCATCGCGCGCCTCCTTCAGCCAGCGCGTGAAAAGCGGGATATGGAGACAGACCAGCATGTCGGCGGACTTGATCGCCTCGAGCGTGCCCTTGCAGCGTCCGATGGTCTCGACTCCGACCTTGGTCCAAGACGGCATGGCATTGACGCACATCTCGTAGACGTCGGCACCCAAGTCCTCGGCCGCAGCGAAGGCGGCAGATACGTAGTCGCGCCGCGCACCGAGGTCGCTCAAGAGCACGATGGTCTCGCCGCTACGCACATTGCAGAGCTCGAATTCCTTGCGGAAGAGCATGGCGAGCTTGGCGTGGTTGAGAGCTTCATGCATGAGTGGCTCCTCTACGATCGTTCTTTCAGCGCTGCAAGATTCTCGAGCATGAGCCCGAACGGGACCTTTCACAAGAGAGCGCGGTTCCCGGAACCGGCTTGCTACTCGGCCGCCTCGTTCCACGCCTCGCGGTGCGCCTTCGGCTTGGCCTTCATCCGCAATTCCTCGAGATCATCGCGGTCACGGACACTGTTACGAAATGCCTGATCCTTGCCGGCCAGATACTGCGGCGGACAATGGATGCCGGATGCGCCATACCAGGCCGCGGCCTTCATGGTGAAGTAGGGGTCGACCAGATGCGGGCGCGCCAATGCGACGAGATCGGCGCGACCGGCGGCAACGATGGTGTTGACCTGATCGGCCGTCGTAATGGCGCCCACGCACATGGTGGCGAGACGGGCCTCATTCCTGATCTGGTCGGAGAACGGAGTCTGGAACATGCGGCCGAACACGGGCTGCGCGTCGGAAACGGTCTGGCCGGTGGAGACGTCGATGAGGTCGCAGCCAGCGGCAGCGAATGCTCGGGCGACCTCGACCGCATCGTCTCCGGTCAGTCCGCCGTCCACCCAGTCGGTCGCCGATATGCGCACCGACATCGGCTTCTCGTGGGGCCAGACGGTGCGCATGGCGCTGAACACTTCCAACGGGAATCGCAAGCGGTTCTCGAGCGAGCCGGCGTACTGGTCGGTACGGGCATTGGTGAGCGGCGAGATGAAGCTCGCCAGGAGATAACCATGCGCGGCGTGCAACTCGACCATGTCGAAGCCGGCGCGCTCGGCGCGCCCGGTCGCTGCCACGTAGTCGGCGATCACCCGGTCCATGTCGGCGCGGGTCATCTCACGGGGAACCGCACTGTGCGGGTAGTACGGCAGCGGGGAAGCCGAGATGATGGGCCAGGCCCCGTCCTCGAGCGGCTCGTCGATGCCTTCCCACATCAGCCTGGTCGCCCCCTTGCGGCCGGCATGGCCTAGCTGCAGGCAGAACTTTGCCTTCGACTGCACGTGCACGAAATCGACGATCCGCTTCCAGGCCGCTTCGTGGGCGTCGTTGTACATGCCCGCACAGCCGAACGAGATGCGCGCATCCTCCGAGACGTCGGTCATCTCGGTGAACATCAAGCCGGCGCCGCCGATGGCGCGCGACCCGTAGTGCACGAGATGCCAATCATTGGGCAGGCCGTCCTGCGCCGAATACTGACACATGGGCGACACCACGACGCGGTTCTCGAGCGTCATGCCACGCAGGCGGAACGGCTGGAACATCGGCGGCAGCGGCCGCGGCCCCTCCCTCTCCTTCCCTGCAAGCAAAGGCGGAAGAGGGAGCGGGGTCAGGCTCAGCGCACGCACGTCGCGTGCCACCACCCGATCGGCCTGCGTCACGAATTCGGGTGCCCGGAGTGCCAGGTTGTCGTAGGTGATGGCCTTCGAGCGTGTCATCAGGCCGAACGCGAACCGGGTCGGGTCCATGTTCCAGAAGCGACCAACGTGCTCGAACCAGACCAACGATACATCGGCCGAATGCTGCGTCTTCTCAACCTCGTCGCGCCGATTGGTCTCGAAATGAGCGAGCCCGGCCGCGACGTCGCGCCCGCCCGTGGCTCGGAACGCCTCGTAGAGTGCGATGCCGTCCTCCATGGCGAGCTTGGTGCCGGAGCCGATCGAGAAATGCGCGGTCGCCTTGGCGTCGCCGATCAGCACCACATTACCGGCCACCCAGCGCTCGCAGCGGATGGTGGGAAAGTTGCGCCAGATCGAGCGGTTGGTGATCAGTCGATGGCCCTCGAGCTCCTTCGCGAACACGCTTTCGACGAAGCGCGCGGCACCCGCCTCGTCGAGCTTGTCGAGGCCGGCGCGCACGTAGGTTTCGGGATCCGTCTCCGTGATCCAGGTCGAGCGTCCGCGGCTCGTATTGATAGCAGTGAGCAATGAAGATGCCGTGCTCGGTCTCGCGAAAGAAGAAGGTGAAGGCATCGAACGGCCGGGTCGAGCCCATCCAGGAGAAGACGTTGGGCCGCACATCGACGCTCGGCTTGAACGTGTCGACAAAGGTTTCGCGCAGGCGTGAATTGATGCCGTCGGCCGCGACCACGAGATCGGCATCGAGGATCCCGGGATCGAGGGGCGAGATTTCGGACTGGTACCTGATCTCGACCCCGAGCGAGCGCGCCCGCCGACCGAGTATTTTCAACAGCGTAGTGCGCGAGCAGCCGCAGAACCCGTTGCCGCCAATGCGGTGCGTGGTATCGCGAAAATGGATCTCGATGTCGTCCCAGTAGGCGAAGTGCCCGACAATCGCCCGATAGCTCTCGCGGTCGTAGGCCTCGAAGGTCTCGAGGGTTTGGTCGGAGAACACCACTCCGAAGCCGAAAGTGTCGTCAGGACGGTTGCGCTCGAACACGGTGACATGCGTCGCCGGCCACGTCTTCTTCATCAGCGTCGCGAAATAGAGGCCGGCCGGCCCCCCGCCGATGACGTGAATCTTCATGCGCTCCTCCAGGGGATCGGGCCGGACCCGTCGCCGGGCCCGGTCACGACGAACGGCGGCGGCCACCCCACGCTCATTATTTTAAGCTTAAAGTATTCTCCCGACAAGCTTGAGGTCTCAAAATTTTAAACTTAAAATGATTACTCGGACCGGCGATTCCGGCCAACACGGGTCTGACCATGGCGCTGGCGGGCAAGCATGCGTTCGTCACCGGCGGAGGACGCGGGATCGGCCGCGCGGTCGCTGCCGCACTCGCTGCGGCGGGCGCCGAGGTGACCGTGATCGGCCGCACCGAGTCCTTTCTGCGCGAGGTGGTCGCTGCCGGCGAGGCCGCGGGATGTGGCATCGCGGATGTCACCGATGCCGCCGAGGTCGGACGGCAGGTGGCGGCGGCGGAGGCGGCGCGCGGACCCATTGCGATCCTGATCAACAATGCCGGCTCGGTCGAGTCCGGGCCCTTCACCAAGGGCGACCCGTCGGTCTTTCGCACCATGTTGGACGTGCACCTCATGGGCGCCGTCCATGCGAGCCAGGCGGTGCTGCCCGGCATGATCGCGCGCGGCTTCGGCCGCATCGTGAATGTCGCCTCGACCGCCGGCCTCAAAGGCTATGCCTATGTCACGGCCTATTGCGCCGCGAAGCATGCACTGGTCGGCCTGACGCGCGCGCTCGCGACCGAGACCGCGACGCGCGGCGTCACCGTGAACGCGGTCTGCCCGGGCTATACCGACACCGCACTCGTTCGCGACAGCATCGATCGCGTCTCGGCCAAGACCGGTCGCGCGCAGATGGAGGTGCTCGCCGAATACGAGAAGGACGCCCCGATCGGACGGTTGATCCGGCCGGAAGAGGTCGCTGCCGCCGTGCTTTATCTGTGCTCGCCGCAAGCGGCGGCGGTTACCGGCACGACCCTCACCGTCGCAGGAGGGGAGCTATGACGGAAGGGCGCAGCATCCCCCTCGATGCGGAGACCAAGGTCGCCGAGCGGCCGCACGACCACAAAGACGAGCTGCGGTTGTGGCTGCGCCTGTTCACCTGCAAGGAGTTGATCGAAGGCGAGGTGCGCCGACGCCTGCGCGACACATTCGATGTGACGCTGCCGCGCTTCGACCTTCTGGCACAGCTCGACCGGGCGCCCAAAGGTATGACGCTGGGCGAGCTTTCGCAGCGCATGATGGTGACCAACGGCAACGTCACCGGCCTCGTCGACCGGCTTCTCGAGCAGGGACTGATCAATCGGCGGCCGTCCCCGAAGGACCGCCGCGCCCAGATCGTCAGTCTTACCGCCGCGGGACGGAGATTTTTCCGCGCCATGGCGCGCGCCAACGGCGATTGGATCGCAGACATGTTCGCGGACGTCACAAGCGAGGAGATGGGTACGTTGATGCGGCTCCTGGCCAAAACCAAAGCATCGGCGAGCAAGGCGATCGGCAACGGGAGCTTGCGATGAGCGCCGCCAATCCGGTTACGCTGCCGCTTGCCGACTACCGGGCGCGGCACGTGCGGCTTGCGGTCGACGGCAAGGTCGCAACCATTACCCTCGATCGGCCGGACAAGAAGAATCCCCTCACCTTCGACAGCTATGCCGAGATCGTCGACCTCTTTCGCGCCGCTGCAAAGGAGAAGGCGGTCAAGGCATTCGTCGTTACCGGCGCCGGCGGCAACTTCTGCTCCGGCGGCGACGTGTTCGAGATCATCAAGCCGCTCACCGAGATGAAGACGGCGGAGCTGCTCGATTTCACCCGCATGACCGGCGAGGTGGTCAAGGCGATGCGCGCTTGCCCGCAGCCGATCATTGCCGCGATCGACGGCGTCTGCGCCGGCGCCGGCGCCATCATCGCGATGGCCTGCGATGTCCGCATCGGAACCTCGGCGGCCAAGGTCGCGTTCCTGTTCAATCGTGTCGGGCTCGCCGGCTGCGACATGGGCGCCTGCGCCATGCTGCCGCGCATCATCGGGCAGGGCCGCGCCGCCGAGCTGCTCTATACCGGTCGCGCGCTCGGCGGCGAGGAAGCCGAGCGCTGCGGCTTCTTCAACCGGCTTGCCGCCCCAGAGGCGGTGCTGGCGGAGGCGCGGCAACTGGCGGCCGATCTCGCCGCCGGGCCGACCTTCGCCAACGCCATGACCAAGCGCATGCTGGAGATGGAATGGGCGATGTCGGTCGACAGCGCGATCGAAGCCGAGGCGGTGGCGCAGGCGTTGTGCATGAAGACGGAGGACTTCACTCGCGCGTTCCATGCATTCGCCGCCAAACGGAGGCCGGCATTCGAGGGAAACTGAATGATCCTCGACGAAACCCTGAGCTGGCCGTTCTTCGACGACGGCCATCGCCGCTTCTCCCAGGAGCTTTCGCGCTGGGCCGATGCGACACTGCCGTCGCTTCCTCACGACGACATCGATGAGGCCTGCCGCGCACGGGTGAAGGCGCTGGCCCAGGCGCGCTTCCTCGAGGCGGTGATGCCGGCCGAACACGGCGGCCTCCGCACGAGGCTCGACGTGCGCACGCTTTGCCTCGCTCGCGAGATCCTGGCGTTCCGCGATGGTCTTGCCGACTTCGCCTTCGCCATGCAGGGCCTAGGCACCGGCTCGATCTCGCTCTTCGGCTCCGCGGAGCTCAAGGCACACTATCTGCCGCCAGTGCGCGAGGGGCGCGCCATTGCCGCCTTCGCACTGTCGGAGCCCGAGGCCGGGTCCGACGTGGCTGCGCTGACGACAACCGCGTTGCCGGACGGCGGGTCGCACGTCCGCATCGCCGGCACCAAGACCTGGATCTCGAACGGGGGCATCGCCGACCACTACGTGGTGTTCGCGCGGACCGGCGAAGACGCCGGCGCCAGGGGGCTTTCGGCGTTCGTCGTTGACGCTGATACGCCGGGTCTGCGGGTGGTGGAGCGCATCGAGGTGATCGCGCCGCACCCGCTCGCCACTTTGCGTTTCGACGACGTGCGCGTGTCCCTTTCGAACCGGCTCGCAGCCGCAGGCGAAGGCTTCAAGGTCGCAATGGCCACCCTGGACATTTTCCGCTCGACCGTGGGCGCCGCCGCGCTCGGCTTCGCACGCCGCGCGTTGCACGAGACCGTCGAACGAGCGACGACACGCAAGCTGTTCGGAGCGCCGCTCGGCGAGCTCCAGATGACGCAGGCAGCGATTGCCGACGGCGCCAGCGAGGTCGATGCCGCGGCGCTCCTGGTCTATCGCGCCGCCTGGACCAAGGATCAGGGTGCGACACGCGTCACCCGGGAAGCTGCGATCGCGAAGATGTTCGCGACCGAGGCGGCGCAGCGGGTCATCGACCGCGCGGTGCAGCTGCATGGCGGCGCCGGCGTCACCAAAGGCGTCAAGGTCGAGGAACTGTATCGCGAGATCCGCGCGTTGCGGATCTACGAGGGCGCAACCGAGATCCAGAAAATCGTGATCGCGCGCGAGCTGTTGAAGAACCGTCCGCAGAAATCGAAGTTCGCAGCGGAATAGTGGTACGATCCGTCATGGCCGGCCGGCACGAGGTCAGGCGTGACGGATAGGAGCGATCCTATGTATCCCATGATGAATTCTCGCGAGGAGCGACAGCCATGATTCCGTCTGCGCATCTCGACGCATTCGCGCGCGACAATCTGCCTGCACCCACGCAGTGGCCGCACTTTCTGTTCGGCCTGCCGGAGCTGAACTATCCCGAGCGCCTGAACTGCGTGAGCGAATTGCTCGATCGCTGGGTAGCATCCGGCGGGGGCAATCGGCCGTGCCTGATATCGCCCGCGGAAACGCTCACCTATTCGCAGCTCGCGGAGCGCGTGAACCGCATCGCCAATGTGCTCACCCGCGAGCTCGCCTTGGTGCCCGGCAACCGCGTGCTGCTGCGCGGTCCCAACAGCCCGATGATGGTGGCGGCTTATCTCGCAATACTCAAGGCCGGCGGCGTGGTGGTGGCGACCATGCCGCTGCTGCGCGCCAAGGAAATCGCCTATCCGATCGCGAAGGCGAAAATCCGGCTCGCCCTTTGCGACCATCGGTTCGCCGACGAGATGGAGAAGGCTCGTGCGTCTACCAGCGATCTCGCGCGCGTCGTCTACTGGGGCAACGGCAGGCCCGACGCGCTCGAAGCGCTGATGACCAAACCCGGATTTGACACCTTCACCGCGTGCGACACCGCTGCCGACGACGTGTGCCTGATCGGCTTCACATCGGGAACCACCGGCGAGCCCAAGGGCACCATGCATTTTCACCGTGACCTGCTGGCTACCTGCGATAGCTATGGACGCCACGTGTTGCGCGCGCAAGCTTCCGACCGCTTCATCGGATCGCCGCCGCTCGCCTTTACGTTCGGGCTCGGCGGGCTGGTTCTCTTTCCGCTGCACGTCGGCGCCTCGACCATCCTGCTGGAAAAGGCGGCGCCCGATGATCTGCTCGCCGCCATCGGGCACGCACCGCGCCACCGTTTGCTTCACCGCGCCGACGGCTTATCGCGCCATGTTGGGCAATATCTCCGGGCACGACATCTCCACGCTGCGCAAGTGCGTGTCAGCCGGGGAAGCCTTGCCGAAGGCAACGTTCGACGGCTGGCTCGCCGCAACCGGCATGAAGATTCTCGACGGCATTGGCGCCACCGAGATGCTGCATATTTTCATCGGCTCGCCGGAAGAGGAAATTCGCCCCGGAGCGACCGGCAAGCCGGTGCCCGGCTACGAGGCACGCGTGCTCGATGCCAGCGGCCGGGAAGCGCCGCCCAACACGCTCGGCCGCCTCGCTGTGCGCGGGCCGACCGGCTGCCGCTACCTCGCCGACAAGCGCCAACGCCAATATGTGCAGAACGGCTGGAACATCACGGGCGACACCTACCTTATGGATATGGACGGCTATTTCTGGTACCAGGCACGATCCGACGACATGATCGTGTCGGCCGGCTACAACATCGCCGGGCCGGAGGTCGAGGCAGCACTGCTCACTCATCCCGCGGTCGCTGAGTGCGGCGTGGTGGGCGCGCCGGACGAGGAACGCGGGCAGATCGTAAAGGCCTATGTCGTATTGCGGCCGGGATATACCGGCGACACGGCGGCGACCAAAACCCTGCAGGACTACGTCAAGGCCAACATTGCGCCGTACAAATATCCCCGCGCCATCGAATACGTCGCGCAATTGCCGCGCACGCAAACCGGCAAGCTGCAGCGGTTCGAGCTGCGGCGCATGGCGGCCGACGCCACGTCCCGCAAGCTTGCCTCATAGTGACATAGTGACGTTTTCCGGCAAGGCGCATAACGAATCGAGAGGAGATTGCCGTGTCCGAAACCTCGGCTCCCAACACCATGCTGCAACCCCCGGGTTGGCCGCGACCGAAGGGCTTCGCCAACGGCATTCTGGCCCGCGGCGAGATGGTGTTTGTCGGTGGCATGGTCGGGCAGGACAGCCGGGGCCACTTCGCCGACGGCTTCATCGCGCAGATGAAACTCGCGCTGGAGAACATCGCCGCGGTGCTGAAAGAGGCTGGCGCCAAGCCGCACCACATTGTGCGGCTGACCTGGTACATCCGCGACATGAACGAGTATCTCGCCGACCTGCCCGCACTCGGTGCCGCCTATCGCGAGGTGATGGGCCGCCATTTTCCAGCCATGGCAGTGGTCGAGGTCACCCGGCTGGTCGAACCCAACGCGCGCGTTGAAATCGAGGCAACCGCGGTGCTGCCGACCTGAGGCAGCGGTAGCGAAATCGCGCCATGATGAAGGGCAATCCTACCGCGCCCTCGTCTCGCAGGGCGCCACGGCGTCGGAGCCAGGATTTGCCCAGTTCGGCATTGCTCCACGCCCCAAATCGCGGAGAGCCGGCTTGCGGTGACTCGCCCCCTATAACCTCATCGAGCCGCTCTGCGCCTCCGCGACCTCAATTTCCCGCTAGTTGCCGCAGCTTGGGGCCGGTCTCCGGCGCGCGCTTGATTACGGATTGCCAGGCAACCTCGTAGGCGCGATCGAGGAACGCCTTCGACGCCTCAGCACCGAAGTCCAGCGCTTGGATGCCGGCAGCAGCTTGGCGCTCGCGCTCGGCCTTGATGACCGCAACCTTCTCGCTGTCGAGCCCTTCGAGCCACAATGCGGCATCGTTGAGCACCTTGCGCTGCGCGTCGCCCAGTCCCTTCCAGGCATCGAGATTGACCAGGACATTGACCTCGACGCTGTAGAACGGTGGCTCCATGCGGAACTTGGTCACCTTGTCCCAGCCGAGATCGAAGATGCCGGTCACCGGCCAGCCGTAGCCGTCGACCACGCCGCGCTCGAGGGCAGTGTAGACCTCGCCCGGTGCGGTGGTGATCGGCGTACCGCCCATCGCCTCGACGACGTCCCGGTATACCGGCGTGACGCGGATCTTGAGGCCCGAGAAATCGATCTTGTCGATCTTCTTGTTGAGATAGATGTGGAACGGGACGTTGTGGAACTGTCGTGCGAGGTAATGGGAATTTAGCTTCTGGCTGTGCAGCTGGTTGATGAACTCCCAGGTGCCGTTGGTGCGCTGCTCGCTCATCGGCTTGCCGTTGAGCTTGAATCCGTCGGCCTCGGGCATCAGATTGGTATAGAATGCGCCGGTCACGTTGGCGATATCGACGACACGGGTGCGCACGGCATTGCCGACCTCGAACGGCGGCACCGCCCGCGGCCCTCCGATGTAGTTGATCTTGATGACGCCCTTGCCGTCGTTGTTCACCTTCTCGACGAAGCGCTCGAAATTCTTCGAGAATTCCGTGCCTTCGGCGAACGACGAGACGGCGCGCAGGGTGACTTCCTGAGCCGACGTAGCGGATACCGCCAGGATGGTAGCAAAGCCGGCGATGAACGTGGAACGCATGATTTTCCCCTCCGGGGTGTGCGGCGAGCCTGTCGGGAATAGATCGTTTTGAATATAGTCGCGGCGACACGACTTTAAGTCAATTGCGGTCAATGCGCCGGTGCGGGATAGAGGGTTGCTCGATGGCGGAAAGATCATTCAAGGCGGAAGTCGGAAAGCTCAGGCTCGCGGAAGGACAGGAGTTCCGCGGCGAGGGCATCCTGGCCGTGACCAAGGCACTGCTGCAGTCGGGTGTATCCTACGTCTCCGGCTATCAGGGAGCGCCGATCTCGCATCTTGTCGACGTACTGGCTGACGCCGACGACATCCTGCAGGACCTCGGCATCCGTTTCGAGGCCAGCGCCAACGAAGCCGCAGCGGCCGCCACGCTCGCTGCCTCTATCAACTATCCGCTGCGTGGCGCGGCGACCTTCAAATCGACGGTCGGCACCAATGTCGCCTCCGACGCGCTCGCCAATCTGGCCTCCAGCGGCGTGACCGGCGGGGCGCTGATCATCGTGGGCGAGGATTACGGCGAAGGCTCCTCCATCATGCAGGAGCGCAGCCACGCCTTTGCTATGAAATCGCAGATCTGGCTCATCGACCCTCGGCCGAATCTACCCTCGATCGTGCGGGCGGTGGAAAAGGGCTTCGAGCTGTCCGAGGCATCGAATACCCCGGTCATGCTGGAGCTGCGCATTCGCGCCTGCCACGTTCACGGCAGCTTCATCGCGCGCGACAATGTCCGCCCGTCCTTCACGCTCAAGGACGCCCTCGAGCACCCAGTGCGTGACGCCAACCGCATCGTGCTGCCGCCGGCAAGCTATCTGCACGAGAAAGAGAAGGTAGAGAAACGCTGGCCAGCCGCGGTGCGCTTCATCCAAGAGCACAAGCTCAACGAGCTCTTCGACGGTGACGTGCGCGATATGGGCCTCATCATGCAGGGCGGCATGTATAACACCACGCTGCGCGCGCTTGAGCTCTGCGGGCTCGCCGACGTGTTCGGGGAAAGCCGCATCCCGCTTTACGTGCTCAACGTCACCTATCCCCTGATCGACGCCGAGTTCGTGCGTTTTTGCGCAGGCAAGAAGGCAGTGCTGATCATAGAGGAGGGCCAGCCTGAATTCATCGAGCAGGCCGCGAACACGATCCTGCGGCGCGCGGATGTCGACACCCGTATCGAAGGCAAAGGCATGCTGCCGATGGCGGGCGAGTATACCGGCGCGGTGGTGAAGGAGGGCGTGCGGAGATTTCTCGCCACCTATCGACCTGATCTGCTGGCCGATGAAAGTTCACGGTCCGCGGCGCCGGCGCTCGCCGACCGCCTCGCCCGAGCGCGAGAAGCGCTCGCCGGCAAGGTTCACGGCCGCCCGCCGTCGTTCTGCACCGGCTGTCCCGAGCGCCCGATCTTCGCCGCCATGAAACTCGTCGAGCGCGAGCTCGGCTCGCATCATGTGAGCTGCGACATCGGCTGTCACCTGTTCTCCATCCTGCCGCCGTTCGACATCGGCAACTCCACCATGGGCTACGGCCTCGGCGGTGCAGGCGCAGCAGCGCTCAACGCCGCGGGCGGCAAGCGAGCCATCGCGCTGGTCGGTGACGGAGGCTTCTGGCACAATGGCCTTAGCTCCAGCGTCGGCAATGCCGTGTTCAACAAGAGCGACAACGTGATGATCGTTGTCGACAACGGGTATTCAGCCGCAACCGGCGGGCAGGACCTGCTTTCCTCGGCAACCGACAACAGAATGCGCGCAACCAGGCATCCGATCGAGAGGGCCGTGCGGGGCGTTGGCGTCGACTGGGTACGGACGCTGACGCGCACCTATGACGTCGTCCGGATGCGCGACACGCTCAAGGATGCACTCACTACTGCGGTAAAGGGGCCCAAAGTAATCATCGCGCAGTCGGAATGCATGCTGACCAAGCAGCGGCGCGAACGCCCGCTGTTGCGCAAGCGCCTCGAGGGCGGCGAACGCGTGGTGCGCGAGCGCTTCGGGGTCGATCCCGACACCTGCACCGGGGATCATTCCTGTATCCGGTTGTCGGGCTGCCCTTCGCTCACGCTTGCGCCCAATCCCGACCCGTTGCGGACCGAACCGGTGACCAAGGTGATCAATTCCTGCGTCGGCTGTGGATTGTGTGGCGAGGTTGCGCATGCGGCGGTACTCTGCCCGTCGTTCTATCGCGCCTCGATCATCGACAATCCGACACACTGGGACAGGCTGAAGGACAAGATACGCGGCGCCGTCATTGGCTGGCTGCAGCGCCGGCTCGATCGGCGCCTCGCCGCCGCCTGACGTGAGATGGACGCGCCTGCCACCTGCCCACGTCCGATCACCATCGCCATCGTAGCGCTCGGCGGCGAAGGCGGCGGCGTGTTGGCGGATTGGATCGTCGATGTCGCCCAGCACGGTGGCTACCTGGCGCAGGCGACTTCGGTGCCCGGCGTCGCGCAGCGCACCGGCGCCACCGTCTATTACCTAGAACTGTTTCCCGAGCAGGCGGCGCGCACGGCCGGACGTGCGCCGGTGCTCGCGCTGATGCCCACGCCGGGCGACGTCGATATCGTCCTCGCTTCCGAGCTGATGGAGGCGGCGCGCGCGGTCGAGCGCGGCTTCGTCACCCCCGACAGGACTCTGTTGATCGCTTCGACTCACCGCGTATTTGCAATGACCGAAAAGATCGCGCTCGCGGATGGACGGGTGGATGCTACAGCTCTGCTCGCAGGCTGCCGCGGGGCGGCACGCGAAATGTTAGCGTTCGACATGGCATCCGTTGCGGATGCGACCGGCAGCGCGCTCAGCGCGGTCCTGTTCGGAGCGCTCGCGGGCTCGGCTGCCCTCCCCTTCCCGTACAGCGCGTTCGAGGCCGCGATCCGACGCGGCCAGGTCGGCGTCGCGAGCAGCCTTGCCGCCCTCGCAGCCTCCTTCGAAGCGGCACGAGCAGACGTAGCGGCTAAGCCGCCAGCCGCCGCAACTGCTCCCGGAAGGGGGAGCGTGCGCAATTCGAACGGCAAATTGCTGGCCGCAGTAGAACTTGACTTCCCGAAAGGTGCGCAGCCGCTCGTCCTCGCCGGCGTCGAACGGCTGCTTGACTATCAGGACGCCGACTACGCCAGGGAGTTCCTTGACGCGGCTCGGACGCTTCCGTGATCTCGAACCGCGGCCAGAGGACGCCAGGCTGCTCGCGGAAACTGCGCGCCAGTTGGCGCTCGCCATGTCCTATGAAGACGTCATACGGGTGGCAGACCTCAAGATCCGCCGAAGCCGCTTCGCGCGGGTGCGCGAGGAGGTGCAGATCGCGGAAGGCCAATTGCTCGAGATCGCCGAATTCTTTCATCCCCGCACTCAGGAGATCGCGGATACGCTTCCGGTGGGAATGGGACGTTGGCTTCTGCAAAGCGGCTGGGCGCGCCGCCTCGCAGATCGCCTGGTCCGCAACGGCAAGATCGTGAGGACGACCTCGGTGCACGGCTTCCTGATGCTATATGCACTGTCGAAGCTCAGACCACTTCGCCGCCGCTCACTTCGCTTTGCCGCCGAACAGTGCGCGATCGCGACCTGGCTCGATCTGGTCGCCGAAACCGCGCGCACCGATTACGCGCTCGCGTTCCAGGTGGCAAGTATGCGCAGCCTGGTGAAGGGCTACGGCGACACTCATGAGCGCGGCCGCATCAAGTTCGAGAAGCTGGCTGCTTTCCTTCCTCGCTTGCGGGAGCGCGATCGTCCCGACGCGCTGCTCGAAGGACTGATCAAGGCGGCACTCGCCGATGAAACCGATCGGGCCTTGGACAAGGCCATCGCTGACCTCTCGCCGGCCGCAGGCACCGGTCCGGCGGGCCGATAGGCACATTCCATGTGGACTGCTCTGGCGTTTGCCGCGGCGATGCGCGAAGCTGACGTCAGTCTTCGTCAGGAGGACGACCCATGCCCTACGATCTCGATCAATTCGTATCGGACTGCCGTGAAATCCTCGGGCGCGATCCCGGGCCCGATGGGCGGGAGGAAGTTCGCGCGCGCCTCGAGCGCCTGCTCTCCAACCGGGACTTCGTCGAGCAGCATTGCGGGGAGTCGGTGCTGCCCGGCCTCAAGGTGCTGTACGAGGATTCCGACCTGGGATTCCAGGTCCTCGCTCACATCAACGACAAGGCAAGGGTGTCCCCACCCCATGACCACGGAGCATCCTGGGCGATCTATGGCCAAGCAACCCACTACACCGACATGATCGAGTGGGAGCGCGAGGACGATGGCGCCGATCCCGCGCACGCCAAGCTCAAGCCAGTGAGGAAGTACCGCCTGCTGCCCGGCCATGCCGGCATTTATCAGGATGGCACAATTCATTCGATCGACTATCCCGACAGCGCGCGCTTCGTCCGCGTCACCGGTACCAACCTCGACAACATCCGGCGTGTGCGCTTCGATCTGGCAGCCGGCACGGTGCACCAGATGACACCGCAGCAGGCGACTTAGCACGGGAAGCTCGTGTAGCCTGGCCACGGGTACGTCAACGAGGCGAGGGAAGCAATGCCTTCGAGGGCTGACTGCAGGCCGCTCAGCCCGCACGCGCTCAGGGCGATGCTCGCCGACGGGCAGGAGCTGGCGATTATCGACCTGCGCGAAGAGTTGATCTTCTCGCGTGGCCACCTCTTGTTCGCGCGCTCGGTGCCGTTGAGCCGACTGGAGCTCCTATTCGCCGCACTGGTGCCTCGGCTGGGCACCCGCGTTGTCCTGTGCGACGATGGCGACGGGTTCGTCGAGCGAGCCGCCGCCATCCTGCTGCGCTCCGGCTATACCGACCTGTTCCGCCTCGAAGGTGGCGTCGACGCCTGGAGCACGGCCGGCATGCTGTTGTTCTCCGGCGTCAATGTGCCGAGCAAGGCCTTCGGCGAGTTCGTCGAACACTCCAGCGGCACGCCGAACATCTCCGCCGAAGAGCTCGACCGGCTGATGCGAGCCGGCACCGACATGGTGGTGCTCGACAGCCGTCCCTTCGACGAATATCAACGTGTATCGATCCCGACCGCGGTCAATGTGCCGGGTGCGGAGCTGGTGCTGCACGTCCGCGACCTGGCGCCATCATCCAGCACGATGGTGGTGGTCAACTGCGCCGGCCGCACCCGCAGCATCATCGGCGCGCAATCGCTGATCAATGCCGGGGTGCCGAACAAGGTTGTCGCGCTGCGTAACGGCACCATGGGCTGGAGCCTCGCCGGGCTCGCCTGCGACAGCGGCAAGGTCGCGCGCGCCCCCGCAGCCTCGCGCGACGCGCTGACCTGGGCCAGATCCGCAGCCGATCAGGTGGCGCGACGCTTCGGCATCGACCGCATCGACCGCGCGGCGCTGGCGCGTTGGCAGGCGGAAAAGGACGAGCGCACGCTCTACGTCTTCGACGTGCGCGACCCCTCGGAATACCAAGCCGGTCATCTGCCCGGTGCCGTTTCGGCACCCGGCGGACAGCTCGTGCAGGCGACCGATCACTATGTCGGCACGCTCGGGGCGCGCCTCGTGCTCGTCGACGACGCCGAGGTCCGCGCAGTGATGACGGCGTCCTGGCTGCGACAGATGGGATGGCAACACGTGTACGTGCTGCGCGAAACCGGTACCGAGACCGTTCCACCGGCAGCGACGATACTGGGTGACCCGCCCCCGGCGGAGCTGCGCATCGATTGTGCCGCGTTGGCCGAGCTCACGGCGCGCAACTTGGCGACCATCATCGACCTCTCGCTCAGCCGTGAATACCTCCGGGAACATATTCGAGGCTCGTGGTTCGCGATTCGCGCGCGACTCGCCCAAGCGCTCGTCAAGATTCCACTGCGCGGTACACTGGTTTTGACCTCGGAGGACGGGATGCTGGCTGGAATAGCGGCGCCCGAGGCGTCGGAGCTTGCCGATATTCCCGTGCGCTTTCTCGAGGGTGGAAATGCCGCATGGCAGGCCGCCAGGCTTCCACTGACGACGGACGAGGCCAAGATGGCCGACGATGCAGTCGACATCTGGCTCAAGCCCTACGAGCGAACGAACGATACCGCGCGGGGGATGCGCGAGTACCTTTCATGGGAGGCTCGACCTTCCCGCACGCATCGAGCGAGACGGCTCGACACGTTTCGTCAAAGCGTGGTGAACGCGACGGCCCGGAGATTCTCGACGCGACCATCGGGCCTCTTGATGCGTGTCGGTACGAAGCGGTCGATTCATTCGTGATTTTCGCCTCATTTCGTTGTGGTACCGGAGCTAGCCCAACTTTCTCATGAGAAAGTTGGGCTAGACGGATCCACCGCCGTCCGCCCCTTCGCCGCTGCCGAGTTGCCTCGTTAACTCGTCGTTAACCGTCGGCAGGCATGAACGTGGGACGACAACTTGGTATGGGGGAGTACCCAATGCTGGATGGGAACGCTTACAGGGCACATTTTCCGGACGACCCGGCTTATCAGCCCCCGAGTTCGATGCGACCCTCTCCCGTGCCCAATTCCGCTGCGCTGCTGGCGGCGCTCGCCGCCCTCGAGAACGAGTTCAGGACCATCCTCGCCCAAAACGCCACTTCGAACGAGTGAGCGGTCGGAGCGGCGAGCTGTGCTAACGCGCCGAGCTCGAGGCGCCGCCGCCGCCAGACTGCTGACCCGGGGTAAATCCGAACGAGCCGGCAGGTACTGGACTTCCCAAGGCTCTTGCGGGCGCTCCGCCGCCCGCTATATCCATACTTGGAAATCAGAGTAGGCGGTCGGTGGTCAAAGGATAGCCAACCTGATCGGGCCGCAGCCTTTGTCCGACTGCCGCACTGATTTTCCGCCCACTGACAACGGCTGACCGGATCCTGTCACGGCATGAGCACCGAAAGCGAAACCGTCGTCGAAACTCACCAGTTTCAGGCCGAAGTGACCGAGCTTCTGCGCCTGATGGTACATTCGGTCTATTCCGAGACCGATGTGTTTCTGCGTGAGTTGATCTCCAATGCCTCCGACGCTTGCGACAAGCTGCGCTACGACGCGATCGCCAGGCCGGAATTGCTGGCGCAAGGGGGCGCGCTGACGATTCGCCTCGTTCCGGACGCCGAGGCCGGCACGCTCATGGTCACTGATACAGGGATCGGCATGGATCGGCAGGAATTGATTGACAATCTCGGGACCGTTGCCCGGTCGGGCACCCGCGCCTTCATCGAGCGCATGGCCGAGATCAAGGACGGGGCGGGTCTCATCGGGCAGTTTGGCGTCGGTTTTTATTCGGCATTCATGGTGGCCGACCGCATCGATGTGACGAGCCGTCGGGCGGGGTCGGATGAGGTCTGGGTCTGGCGGTCATCGGGTGGCGCGGGCTTTGAGATCATCCCGGCGGACGCCGCGCAGCGCGAGCGCGTGCCCCGCGGTACCGAGATTGTCCTGCACCTGAAGGAAGACGCGAAGCGGTATCTCGAGGCCTACGAGATCGAGCGGGTGGTACGCACCTATTCCGACCACATCCTGTTCCCGATCGAGCTTGGCGGCAAGGACTTGCCAGCACGTCAGATCAACACGGCAAGCGCTCTCTGGCAGCGGCCGAAATCGGAGCTCAAACCCGAAGATTACACCCAGGCCTATCGCAGCATTGCGGGCACCTTCGACGAACCCGCCATGACCATCCATTACAAGGCAGAAGGACGCCAATCTTATGCCGTGCTGCTGTTCGCACCCTCGACGCGGTCGGTGGACCTGTTCGATCCCATGCGCCAAGGCCGTGTCAAGCTCTATGTGCGGCGCGTCTACATCAGCGATGATGCCGGGCTCCTGCCTCCATACCTGCGCTTCATGCGCGGCGTCGTAGACAGCGAGGACATGCCGCTCAACATCTCACGCGAGATGCTGCAGAACAATCCGCAGGTGGCACAGATCCGCAAGGCGCTGACCGGCCGCATCATCACCGAGCTCGAAAGTCTCGCCGAGAAGGAAGCCGACAGCTATGCCAAGATATGGGATGCGTTCGGCCGGGTGTTGAAGGAGGGCATTTACGAGGACTACGAGCGGCGCGAGAAGCTCATCGCGCTGGCCCGCTTCGCCACCACCGCCAGCGACAGCCCACGCTCGCTCGAGCAGTATGTCGCCGATTTCAAGCCGAACCAGACCGAGATCTATTATCTCGTCGGCGAGAGCGCCGAGCGTCTCAAGTCGAATCCCAAGCTGGAAGCAGCCCGTGCGCGCGGGATCGAGGTGCTGCTGCTGACCGATCCGGTCGATGCGCTGTGGACATCTACCCAGCTCGACTTCGGAGGAAAACCGTTGAGATCGCTGAGCCAGGGTGAGGTCGACTTCGGCCTGGTGCCGATAGTGGATCAGGAAGCCACTGCCGAGAGCGAGGCGAAATCCGCGGTGGTGGACGATGCGGCGGTGATCGCAGCTGTCAAGTCGGCGCTGGGCGAGCGGGTGTCGGACGTGCGCGCCTCGCGGCGTCTCACCGACAGCGCTGCCTGTCTGGTCGCGGGCGGCGGTTTCGATCGCGAGCTCACGCGGCTGCTCGCCCGGCACAACAAGCAGCCAGGGACCAAGCCGATTCTCGAGCTCAACATGCACCATCCGATCGTGCAGGCGCTGGCGCGCGCCAACGAAGCGGCACGCGACGATGACGTTGCCGACCTCTCGGCACTGCTCTTCGATCAGGCGACGATCCTCGACGGCGAGGTGCCGGACGATCCCACCGCTTTCGCCTTGCGGATGAACCGATTGGTGGCGCGCGGTCTTTCGACCATGAATTGATCGCCGAACGTGCGGCGCAGCCGTTTGAAGGCCACAATATCATTACATTACACTTGACCGCCGAAAGGTCGATGCACCCCGGAGCCGCGCCGATGCCATCGTGCGGCACAAAGGATTCACTTGTTGCAGCCAGCCGTCAAGGCGTGAACATCTCGTTGGCGGCCGACGACCGAGGCGCCCGGCGTAGGGCCGCCAGAGATGACATACATCTTACCCGCCACCACCGCTGCACCCAGGCCATGCCGCGCCGTAGGCATGCGGGCATGACTGCCCCAGATGTTGCTGCCGGCGTCATACACCTCCACCTGGTTGAATGTCCCGGAGGGCGCCTCGCCACCGACCACCAAGATCCTTCCCTCGAGCACCGCCGCGGCGATGCCGCTGCGTGCGGTAGGCATCGCCGCCCGCTCGATCCAGCGGTCGGCGGCGGGATCGTAGGCCTCGTTGATTGCCAAATTGCGCGCGTAGCTTCCATCGATCCGTCCGCCCAGGGCATGGAGCCGCCCGTGCGTGGCGGCGACCGCCAGATGGTCGCGCGGCGTCGGCACATTCGCGAGTGTGGTCCACTTATTGGTGACGGGATCGTATGCCTCGTGAGCCGGCGAGTTGCGGCTGCGCCAGCCGACACCGCCCACCGCGTGGATCCTGCCCGCGAGGACGGCGGCTGCGAGCGCGCCGCGCGGCGTGGGCAAGACCGGCAGCGGACGCCAGCGGTTGCTTCCAGGATCGTACTCGTGGACCTCGTTGGTCGGTGTCCAGCCGTCCACGTAGCCGCCGACGACATAGAGCTTCCCCTGCAAGCCCACCGCCGCGGCATGATGCAGCGCGCGCGGTATGGGAGCGCCGCGGCTCCAGCGGTCGGTTTCGGGGTGATAGATCTCGAGCTCGCGCTCGCCGCCGAACCCGCCGATCACGTAGATCCTACCGGCCACCTCGGCGACCGCGACCTCGGTACGCGCGGAGGGCATCGCTGCGGCGACGCTCCAGTGGCCACTGCCTTGCTCCGAGGCTGCAGCGGCCAGCAGCGCTCCGCTCACGAGCAGCGCCGCGGCGATGGTCCCGGACACGTTCGTGTACATAGTCGCCTCCTTCATCCCGTCGCGGTCCGCGGCACCGGTCGAACAAGGGCCTAACCCGCAACGGCCTCGGATGCCAAGCGGTCGAACGGGGACGCACTGATGGAGCCTTCGGCGGTGATCCCTGATATGCTGGGACCGTCGGGTTCATAGCTCAAACCCATGTGTTCGGTCAGGTTCGCATCCCGGCAAATTTGGGCGCGCGGCCGGGCGTCGGCAACGACAAGGCACCGCAATCGGGCAGGGAAGGCGCGCTTGAGAAGTCCGATGAAGGATGCAACTCATGGCCTCCCTACCGCAAAGGCATTCGATCCTGGCGATCGTGCTGGGAATCGCACTATCTGCCGACGTGGTGTCGCCGACAGACGCCCAAACGCAGCCCCCCGGCTCGCTTGTCGGTCAGCTCCTGGTCGCATCGCCTGCGATGGACGATCCGCGCTTTCACCAGACGGTCATCGTGATGGTGCGCCACGACAAGGACGGCGCGTTCGGATTGGTCATCAATCGACCGCTCGGAGAGCGACCGCTGACGGATCTCCTGGAGCTGCCGGACAAGAAGTCGACGGCGGCCGCAAGGCAGGTGGGCATCTTCTACGGTGGTCCGGTCCAGCCCGAAATCGGTTTTGTGCTCCACAGCGCCGACTATCGCCGTCCCGAAACCGTCGACGTCAATGGGCGCGTGGCGATGACCGCGAGCCGCACGATCCTGCACGACATCGCCAACTCCACCGGACCCAAGCAGAGCCT
The DNA here is from genome assembly GCA_963840535.1 of uncultured Alphaproteobacteria bacterium. Classification (GTDB taxonomy): domain Bacteria; phylum Pseudomonadota; class Alphaproteobacteria; order Rhizobiales; family Xanthobacteraceae; genus VAZQ01. Next base: position 20,195 of record CAWIZJ010000068.1, on the reverse strand, counting down.
GATTGCATTCGGTTATGCCGGCTGGGGACCCGGCCAGCTCGAGGGCGAGCTCAGCCGCCGGTCCTGGTCGATCGCGCCGGGAGACTCCGAAGCTGATTTTCGAGGAGGGCCGGGACAAGGTCTGGGACGCGGCGCGTTCGCAACGCATGCAGGATCTCTGATGCGGATTCCGGTGACGGAATCCGCATTAGTGGCCGACGCGATTCGAGTGATATGACTTAGCGGCGCTGGGTACCGAGGAACCGGTCGAAGACCTGTTGAATGCTGTCGAGCTGGCTCCGCTCGACTTCCCGACCGGCCTCCAACCGATCTCCGAAAACCGCCGCTCCCACGCCATCCATCAGACCCAACCCCTTGCTCTTATCCGACAAGTCCTTCATGTCGGCCGGCTGTCCCTGCCGCGGTAGTTGGCCACCCGCACCGCCGCCGAGCATGTCACGCAGGATTTGGCCGAAGATGTCGGGTAACTGCGGTTGATCGCCGGCAGGCGATGGGCCCGCCTGCCCTCCTGGAATAGGAATCTGGATCGGGCCCCCGCCGCCGATGATGACCGGCTTGATGCGCCCCTCGCGGATCCCCTTCTCGAATTCGCGCAGGATGTGGCCGAGCAGATCACCTCCCGGGTTGGCTTGACCGCTCGGAACCGGGACCTGCTGGCCGGGACCTGGCAGACGAACCCGGTGCCTCGCGTCCGAAAATCTGCCCCAGGATGTCGCCGAGCCCACCACCCTGTCCCGGCGAGGTGGGGGGCGCCGAGCCAGTTGGTGCAGGCGTCGGAGCCGAACCGGGCGACCCCGGCGCTTCGCGTCCAAAAATCTGCCCCAGGATGTCGCCGAGCCCACCGCCCTGCCCCGGAGAGGAGGGAGGAGCCGAGGGGGCAGCCTGTCCCGGACCCGCCGCGCATCAAGCCGGAGATGAGAATCCCGGCAAGCACTGGCAGCAGCTTCTTCAGAACCGATGATGTGACACCCGAAAAACGCTGTGCCTGATCGGCAATGGCACGGCTCGCATCGGGCGAGCCGAACATCGTGGACAAGACCTCATTGCCGGCGGCACGACCTTCGCGCCCGAAGGCGGTTTCGGGATCGTCGTACATCGCTTGCAGGTCCGGTTGTCGTCCCATGACGCTGAAGAGGCCGCCAAGACCTTCGGGTGTCGCAGTCGATTGCTTGAGGCCCATGGATATGGCGGGCAGAAGCGCCGCCACCGCGGCCTCCGTTTGCCGCGACGTGAGCCCGAATTCACGGCCGAGCACAGCCATGGCTTCGCCACGCTGCGCGTCTGCGAGGATCTCGTACAGATTGGCCATTTCCTTGTTCCTTCTCGGCTACCCCATGATGGCAATTTTAGAATCGGACTGCGCCAGCACAACTCAGAGTCTACATGGATCGGGATCATCAGCCAAGCTCAATCCCGGTCCTCGCGCCATGACCCAACGACGATCGAGCTGGGAGGTCATCGTGATGTGGCGCAACTCCCTCTCCGCTACGCGGTTCGACTCTTCGCCATTGCGCACGTGTGATTACACTTCCCCACGGTCGAGGCGTGAACCAGAACGCTGTTGCCCGTGCCGAACGGGGCGCAGGGCGCACCGATCACGCATGAAAAGTGCATCGAAGGTCCAAACTCACGAGGGCGGAAGCGGATGGAGAGGCCAAGCAAGACCGAAGCTCTCGCGAGGATCCCGTCGGGCGAGTTGATGGGATGCTTGCGGCAATCGGGCAAGAGCGGCGAAGGCGCACGTCGATCGGAGGATCCACGATGAGACCATTGCCGAGCTGAAGAAGACCGGGCTGCTCAACGTGCTCTTGCCGGCAAGCCTCGGCGGACATGAAGTCGACTTTTCCGTCTTTTCCGCCATCACGCACCGCCTCGCCGACTGCTTGCGGCTCGACCGCGTGGGTGTACGCCGTGCTGGCCGAGACTGCCTGGATTGCGGCCCTGTTCCCGAAGGAAGCGCAGGACGAGGTCTGGGGTGACGAGAGCTGATCCGGTGTGCTGCGCCTCGATCGTGCCCTTCGGTACGGCCACCAAAGTCGACGGTGGCTATGTCATCAACGGCCGCTGGAGCTACCTGAGCGGATCCGACCACGCCAACTGGGTGGTGTTGAGTGCCACCGCCGACCGGGATACCGGCAAGGGAAACATCGTTGACGTCCTGGTCCGCAAATCCGAGATCGAGATGCTCGACGATTGGCACGTGCTCGGGCTCGCCGGAACCGCCAGCAACGGCGCGGCCGCGAACGATGTTTTCGTTCCCGACTGGCGCTCGATACCGCATGCCTGTCTGCTGGACGGAACCGCACCCGGCCGACAGGTTCATCCGGATTACTTGCTCGGGCGGGTGCCGCGCGGCCTCGTGACCGCCTTCTCGCTGTCTCCGGTCATTGTCGGACTGGCGACCAGAGCCCTGCAGATCGCCACCGAGATGCTTCCACGCCGGCCGTGGCTTCGATGCCGGATTGGGTCCCTGTGCAGGCCAAATTCAGCGAGGCGACAATCGAGGTCGATCTCGCCAATACGATCCTGGACAAGTTCGGCGCACGCAACGATCAACTTCTTCGTTCGGGCCGCGACATCAGCGAGCGCGATATCGCTCATACGCGCCTTTCGGCATCGTACATGATCCGCCTGGCGAAACAGGCGATCGAAAGACTGGTCTACATCAGCGGCTCGAAATGGCTCTACGATGCAAATGCGCTGCAGATCATTTTCCGCGATGCCGCGGCAGCCGCGACGCATCGAAGCTCGAACTGGGAGATGGCCTCCTTGGCCTACTGTGCGAGCCTGGACGCAAGTGACCGGATGCCCCGGGATACATCGAACGCCGCAGGAAGCTTCGCTACTTGACTCGAACAGGTCCGCAACGATCAATTCGCGTCGAATGCTCGGCTCGACCAAGGACAAGGGGGAGGATATGCCGTTCACGAACGCCACCGCGGGCAGTGACTGACCGTGGTGGGCACATTGCCCGCTGGATTGCCCGCGTAACGCGATTGCCTTCTCCACCCGGTTGGATGCGCCTCCCGTGTCACGCGATCAGATGATCCCGACCGAAAGAGCGCCTCCGGTAGAAGCGCCGCTCCTGGCCATCGAGTCAGCCACGGTGCAGTTCGGCGGTGTGCGGGCGCTCGACGGCGTCACCTGCGAGGTCTACCCCGGCGAGATCTGCGGCCTCATCGGCCCGAACGGCGCCGGCAAGACCACACTCTTCAATTGCATCACGCGCATCCATGGGCTCGCCAGCGGATCGATCACCTACGCGGGCAAAGACATCGACAGGGTGCCTGCGCGGCACATTATCGCAAGCGGAATTGCACGCACGTTCCAGAACCTGGGCTTGTTCACCGGTATGACGGTTCTGGAAAACGTGCTGCTCGGCGCCCATCACCTCTATCGCAGCGGCTTCCTTGCCACGATTGCGCGACCCGGCCGTGCCGATGCCGAGGAACGACGGCTGACGGAGTTCTGCTACCACGTCCTGCAGCAGCTCGAGTTGGAAAGATTTGCTTTGGAATATACCGGTAGCCTGCCGTTCGGCACCCTCAAGCGCGTCGAGATTGCGCGCGCGCTTGCTTCGCGGCCTCGTCTGCTGTTGCTGGACGAGCCGGCCGCGGGTCTGGGTCATGGTGAACTTGCCGATTTCTCCACATTGATCGCCAGGATCCGGGATTCGTTCGATCTCACCGTGTTTCTGGTCGAGCACAACATGGGCCTGGTGATGGACCTGTGCAGTCGCCTGATCGTGTTGCACCTCGGGCGCAAACTCGCCGAAGGAAACCCGGCGCAAATCCGGTCGGATCCCAGAGTAATCGCTGCCTATCTGGGTGATGCCGAATGAATGTCCTCGAGGTCCACGGCCTATCGGCCGGGTACGGCTCCCTTCGCGTCCTGCGCGGCGTCGAGATCGCCGTGCCCAGGGGGACGATCGTGGCACTGCTCGGGGCCAATGGCGCCGGCAAGACCACGCTGCTGCGTGCGCTGTCCGGAATGCTCCCGGGAACCGGCACGATCAGGTTGGATGGCCGCGATGTCGGCGGTCTCGGCGCCTCTCATCGCGCACGGCTCGGAATCGCGCACATCCCGCAAGGGCGCGGCACGTTCGTCGACTTTACCGTGGAGGAGAACCTTACCCTCGGCGCGCACGCAGTGAGCTCGCAGAAGCAAATTCGTGCTGACATCGCGCGCTGGTACGGCATTTTCCCGCACCTGTCGGAACGGCGCCGGCAGCTCGCCGGACACTTGAGCGGGGGCGAGCAGCAGATGCTCGCCATTGCCCGCGCACTGATGGCGCGACCGCGCATCCTGATGTGCGACGAACCCTCGCTCGGCCTGGCGCCGACCGTGACGCGGGAGCTGTTTGCCCTGCTTGGACGTCTCAATATCGAGCACGGCATGACCGTCCTGCTGGTCGAGCAGAACGCAAACCTCACGCTGCGCATCGCGCACTACGCCTACGTGCTGGAGAACGGCACGATGGCGCTGCACGGGACGGCCGAGGCGCTACGCGACAACCCGATCATTCAGCGTGCGTATCTGGGGCGTTGACATGCAATTGCTGGCGCAGCAGATCGTCGAGGAGGCTTGTCGTCAGGGGCGATCTATGCCTCGCTGGCGCTCGCCCTCGTGCTGGTCTACCGCGCCACTCGCATCGTCAATTTCGCGCAAGGCGAGATGGGAACGTTCAGCGCCTATCTGGTCTGGCAACTCGATCGCTGGGGGATCCCGTTCGCGCTCAGCCTGGCGATCGCCGGAGCACTGAGCTTCCTGCTGGGCGCGCTCGTTTTTCGACTCGTGATCCGGCCGGTCATCACGGCGTCGGAAAACACGATGGTCAACATCTGCATCGGGCTCTTCATCGGCTTCGAGGCAATCTGTCTGTGGATCTGGGGAGCCGATGCTCACGCGTTTCCTCGCCTGTTTCCGGATCGCGCCTGGACGTTGGGGGGCGTGCGGGTCTCCGCAGCCAACGTCGGGGTTCTGCTGACACTCTGCATCCTTGCGACGGGAATGGCGCTCATGTTCCGTTTCACTCGTATCGGACTTGCCATGCGCGCCGCGGCGGCCGAGCGCGATAAGAGTGCGCTCGTGGGCATCCACGTCGAGACCATGTTGATGCTGGGGTGGGGAATGGCGACTGTCGCCGGCTTCATCGCGGCAGTTCTGGTTGCTCCGAGCCTGTTTCTCAGCCCCCCCATGATGGTGTCGGTCGTGATCTATGCGCTGGCGGCAGCGACGCTCGGCGGCTGGGACAGTCCGGCAGGAGCGATCGTCGGCGGGCTGGTCTTGGGCGTGGCGGAGTCCCGTGGGGGCGACCTACCTGCCTTTCATCGGCTCAGAGCTCAAGGTTGGCATCCCATTCGCGCTGATGGCGCTCGTACTGCTCGTGCGCCCACAAGGCCTGTTCGGCCGCACCACGGTGGTGCGCGTATGACATCGGCGAAGGACAAACGACCGCACGATGCGCTTGGCCGGAGCCGCCGCTCTCGCCATGGGCCTCGTCCTGGTTCCCGCGCTGTTCCAAGACTTCCGGGTCTACCAATTGACGATCGCGCTCACCTACGCGATGGCAATCCTGGGGCTCAATCTGCTGATGGGATTCAACGGCCAGATCTCGGTCGCACACGGCGTGTTCTTCGCTCTCGGCGCCTATACGAGTGCGATCCTGATATCGCGCTACGGCATCGACTATCTCGCGACCTTGCCGATTGCGACCGCCGCCGCCACCCTGCTCGGCCTTGCGGTCGGGGTTCCGGCGCTGCGGTGGCAGGGTCTGCCGCTCGCCTTCATTACCTTCGGACTTGCTGTGCTGGTGCCGCCACTCGCACTAAGCTCGAACCCATTACGAAGGGTGCAACGGGCATAAGCATTGCCAAGCCGATCGCGCCCGCCTGGTTCCCGGGCAATCAGGACACGTTCCTGTACCTGCTCTGTCTGCTCGGCTGTGCGCTGTGCGTCCTGATCGCGCGCCGCCTGCTGCGGGGGAATACCGGACGAGCGCTACGGGCAGTACGTGACAATGGACTGATCGCGGAATCGCTTGGCGTCAATCTCGCCGCTCGTGCGACTCTCGGCATTTGCGATCAGCGCCGGATTTGCCGGCTTCGGCGGCGGTCTTTTCGCCATCGTCAACGGCTACGTGAGCCCCGAGTCGTTCCAAATGACGAAATCGTTCGATTTCCTGGTCGGCGCAATCGTTGGCGGTATCACCAGCATCGGCGGTGCATTCATTGGAGCACTGTTTATCGTGTTCCTGCCGGACTGGGCGGCCGATCTCAACCTCGCGGCAGCGGGAATCATCTACGGCACAGTCCTGATCGTGATGATGCTGGTCGCGCGCGACGGCGTCATCGGGCTCTTGGATGCATTCGCGCGCTGGGCATGGCGGCGAAGGCTTGCCGCGACTTCCTTGCGTACGCAGGAAGTGGCGCCCCGGCCGACCCAATCGGCACCGCGTCCATAGCAGAACTCAAACGAGGAGACGTTCCATGACTGGAATCATCACACTGAAGATGCGCCTGTCATTGCTCGCCGTAGCGACATGCGTGACGATCACCCAGCTACGCGCGCAACAGCCCGGCATTACCGACACCACCATCAAGCTCGGCACGCAGGCTCCGATGTCCGGGCCGGTGCCCTGATCGGCATGGTCGCCGAAGGCATCGACCTGCGCATGAAGGCTGCCAACGCCGCAGGCGGCGTCAAGATGGGCGACGGCAAGACCCGGCAGGTCGAGCTCGTCATCATGGATGATGCCAACGAGCCGCCACGCACCGTGACCAACGCACGACGAATGGTCGAGCAACAACGCATTTTCGCGTTCATCGGCAGCGTCGGCACGCCGCAGAACCAGGCCATCAAGCCCTACGTCGCTGCAGCAGAAAGTTCCCAATCTATTCGTCTATTCCGGCATCTACGAATGGGGCGATGAGCAGAAGAACCCGTGGTCCACGATCCTCGTGCCGTCGTTCACGACCGAGTCGGCGATCTATGCCAAGTATCTGGAGACGCAGAAGCCCGGAAGCGAAAGTCGCGATCCTGCATATCAACACGGACTTCGGCACCAATTTCCTCGATGGCTTCAAGGCCGCCATAAAGGGCACGAAGATCCAGCTGGTCGCCGCCCAGTCGAACGCCAATACCGATCCCACGGTCGACACCCAGATGACGAATCTGAAGGCCTCGGGCGCAGATACGCTTCTGATTGCGAACGCCGGCAAGCCCGCCGCCCAGGCGATCCGATTCGCCGCCGAAAGCGGCTGGAAACCCCTGACATTCGTGACCTATGCGGCATCGTCCATCATCACTTTGAAGGCCGCCGGCCTCGAGAATTCGAAGGGCATCCTGACCGGTCAGTTCGTGAAGCCCGTCGGCTCCCCGGCATTTGCGGCCGATCCCGGCGTTCAGCAATATCTTGCCGATCACGAACGTTTCAAGCCGCGCTTCGATCGCTACGATTTCCTCGGTCAGATGGGATACCTCATGGGCGATGCAGCGATCCGTGTGCTCGAACGGATGAAGGAGCCGACGCGCGAGGCCATGCTGGCCACGGCGCGCAACCTGGAAGGCATCGAGCTCGGGTTGCTCTATCCCGGGATCAAGCTCACGACCAAGCCGGGCGACCAGTTTCCGATCGAGGCGATGCAGCTCTTTCAGTTCGATGGCGAAGCCTACCGACCGGTCGGCAACGTCATCGACTACGAAGGCCGCACGCCGAAGCTCGAGCAGCACTGAGCATCGAGCTCCCCGCAAGCAGCGGGTGGGCTCATTGCCCAGCCATTGGTCGCTTCAGCGTGACCGCTATTCTGTTCAACACACCCAAAAGAGCACGAGGAGGTGCACGTCATGACGCTTCCACAGACAAACTTCGATCCCCCTTTCAATATCACCCGCGCCAGCCACCTCGTGCTCACAGCGCAAGATCTGCCGGCGAGCCGGGATTTCTATGTCCAGGTGGTCGGATTGCTGGTCAGCGACGAGGATGCCAACACGATTTATCTGCGCGGGGTAGAGGAACGTGGACACCACAGCCTGACCTTGAAGAAGACGACCGGAGAACCGAGTTGCGAGTGCATCGGAATGCATGTCTTCGACGAGGTGGATCTCGACAAGGCGAAATTCCACTTCGACCGCACGGGCGTGCGATCGGAATTCGTCCCCGTGCCTCATCAAGGACGCACATTGCGCTTCCATGACGTGATGGGCACCCCTGTCGAGCTGTGCGCGATCATGCCGACCCAGCCGCGCTCGCACGTGCAGAGTTCACACGCATCGCGGCGCGCGGGCGCTGCGCATGGATCACTACCAGGTCCTGGTTCCCGACGTGATGAAAGCCACCAAATTCTACACCGATCTCGGATTTCGGATTTCCGACTATCTCGTCGTCGATGGTCCCGGGGTGACGATCGGAGCCTTCCTCCATCGCAAGAACAATCCGTGGGACATCGTGTTCCTGCACCGTTCGGGGCCGGCGTTCCATCACTGCGGATACGTGGTGGAATCTCTCTACGACCTGATCCGCGGGTTGGATACTGCCGGCAACATCGGCTTCGGCGAATGCATCGAACACGGACCCGGTCGGCATGGCCATGGGCATGCCTATTACGCCTACATTCGCGATCCCGGACGGCCATCGGACCGAGTTGCTTCTGCCGGCAATCCAGATGGTCGACCGTTATGATGAGCCAGTCGCCTGTCCGATCGAGGCAAACTCGGTCGGCAACCGTTGGGGACATCCGCCCCCGCGCAGCTGGTTCGAAGAGACCGCGCCGTTTACCGGCGTCGAGCTCGTCCGTCCTCCGATCGAAGGCGATCCGCTTACGCTCGAGAAGTATCTCGCGGCGAAACGCTGGCGAGCGCGACGTCGAACCGCTACGCGAGATCGCCTGACCGGGTCACAGGGGCGCGCAACTCAACCATGCGATAGTTGGCGCCCCGCTCACGCCGGGACATTCGCCCATACGAATACGAGCACGATACCAGCAACCAGACAGCCCACGGACCATGCGATGTCCGAGGCCCAGCTCTGAATTACCGCCTTCCTGTTCGGCACCATCTGGCACCTCCGTATCGACAGGTTGGGCTCGGGATGACGGGCTAAAGCGATTGGCTCCTTCGACTCGCAGGCGGAACCGACATGTCCGCCGGCGATTGCGGGTAAACATGCCGAGAAGTAACCGGCCAAGTCCTTGGGATGGATCTGAATTGTTCTGAATCGCCCGTTGCGCCAACAACAGTTGCCGTTGGTCCTGGCTTCACTCATCCAGGGCCCCAACAGCTTCGTGACACGCGCTTCACCCGCGAGGATCGCGCGGGTTTGAGGCGCGGTAGCTCCGCAGCCTGATCAGGCCCTCATGCGCCCAGGTGACGATGCCGAGCAGCACGATCGCAACCAACGCAAAGACGAAAACGTTCCCGAACCACTCCTGCCACCATATCCAGAGCAAGATGGGCACGACTACGAGGGCGCTCGTCACCGCTCGTCCGTGATCAAATAGCCATTTCAGAATGCCGATCAGCGCGCCGAGAATGAGCAGGAGAACAACGCCGAACAGCACTCCTTCGAACATGGTTCGAAACCCCGCTGCACCAACGGATCCTCGCGAATTGCCGAACGGCTAAGAGATGAATCGAGCCAAGGAAAGGCACTCCCCGAACTTCTCAGACCTAGCCCTTCTGCTCAAGTTGGCTAGAACGAACGGTGAATTCCGCGCCAAATTCGCCGGCGACTTCACCAGTCGGCGCCCGACGACGGCTACCGGGCTACTTCCACGCAGCGCGCTTGCGCACGTCCTCCAGCGATTGCCGCGCGTCGCGCACCACTTCTCTCGTCTCGATCGCGGTGAGCTTGCCGCCCTCCTTGAGGATGCGACCGTCCACCACCACGGTGTCGATGTTCTCGGGCTGGGTCAATTCGATGAGCATATTGGCTGGATCGGTGTAGGGCGCCATGTTGAGCGCATCGGTCGAGACCATCACGATGTCGGCGCGCTTGCCCGGCGTGAGCGAGCCGACCTTATCGTCGATGCCGAGGACTTTCGCGGCCTCGATAGTGCCGAGCGACAGCATCCGGCGCGGGGTGAGCTTGAATTCATTGAGCGCCTTCCCGTTCTCGATCGCGGCGGCGAACTTCAACAGGCCGAACAGGTTGCAGTTGCCAACGACGCCCACGGAATCGACTCCCAGGCTCGTCGGGATACCCGCATCCAGAAGCTCCGTGAGGAGCGGCAGGCCCCAGCCTCCGCGCATTTCCGACAGCGAGAGGATGCTCACCGAGGCACCCGTATCCTTGATCATCCTGATCTCGTCGGGGGAGGCCGAGCATGCGTGCACGATGTTGACGTCGGGGCCGAGCAGATTCTCCTTGAAATGAGCTGTGATGTGCCCGGTACGCGAGGTGAGCGTGCCGATATGGACCGTGATCGGCAGTCCGAGGCCGCGCGCACATTCGAGCTCGGGGCGGTATACGTGCGCCGGCGCCCACTGGTTGCGGAACATGCCGCGCCACGCCATGCCGAGCGTGATGAGGCCGTCGTTGTCGTAGTGCTTCCAGTCGGCATGGATGGCCTCGACGATATCGAGCGGCATCAGCGTGTCGTCGGGCTGGTCGATACGCTGCCCGATGGAGAAATGCGCGCGTACGCCGACCTCCGCGAGGGCTCGCAGATCACCCTCCGGATGCTCGCGGCTGCGGATGTTGTGGCACCAGTCGTGCACGGTGGTGATCCCGCAATGCAGCGGCCTCGGCAGCCGACAGCCGGGCCGACGCGTACATGTCCTGCGGCGTCATATGCGCGGAGAAGCGCGTGATGGTCGGGAAAAAGCCTTTGTCGGCCTGATCGCCGGCAAAGCAGCGGTAAAGCGTCTGCCACATGTGCCAATGCGTATCGATCAAGCCCGGCAACACGATCATGTCGCGGCCGTCGATTGTTTTCGCGCCCGGCGCGTCGAGATCACGGCCCACGCCGACGATCACGCCATCACGTACATGTACGCTTGCCTCGGCGATCTCGCCGAGCCGAGGGTCCATTGTGAAAACGTAAGCGTTCGTCACAATGAACTCCCCTCGCGGAGGAAGCTTCGACGACGCTGAGCTGCGGCCTCCGGCTGCGAACATGGGCGCGGCCATTGCCGCGGAGCTTACGAACGCGCTGATGCCAAAATCGCACAGGGGGCACATTGGCGATCTCCTCTAACGTGACGGCATGAGCGGTGCGTCAACTTTCTCGGGACTGGCTTCTCTGCTACGCTGGTGCGATTTTACTGCGGTGCCGCCCGATTACATCAAGCTTTATCCATAAATTGTTGATTCGGCCGCCTCGTCTTGAATGCGCCACGTTGAATTGTTCTGGCTTACGCACGGGAGAGGGGCATGTTTCTGTGGGCTGCTGGCCTGATCGCGATCTCTTTGATCGGCCTCGGAAATTCGGCCGGTCAGAGCTACGCACAGTCGCACCCCCCTCAAGTCTACCCGCCGTCGCAGGTCTACCCGACAGGTCCGCGCTATCGGCCAATTCCGCCGTTTGAGGCCGGCACCGGCGTGCCGCAACGGCGCTATTACGGTTCGCCGGGCGGCGCCGTGCCACCGCGTGGCTGGGTCCCGGCCGGCACGGAGAAGACGCAGATGTGGTCGATCCGGGTGCAACCGGTGCGGCTCAAATCGACCCCCGCAGCACCGCGGCGCTCCCGCCCGAGGTGCGGCCGGAAACCGGCCCGAGAAAGGAGCTGCCGCCGGAGCTCCGTCGCACCCTTGTCGACTATCACACCAGGGAGCAGGCGGGCACGATCATCGTCGATACGCCCAACACCTATCTCTATCTCGTGCTCGGCAACGGTAAGGCGTTGCGTTACGGCATCGGCGTCGGCCGCGAAGGCTTCAAATGGGCCGGCGCAGAGAAGGTGTCCCGAATGGCGGAATGGCCCGATTGGAACCCGCCCGAGCAAATGATCGAGCGCCAGCCCTATCTGCCGCGCTTCATGGCCGGCGGCGAGGGCAACCCGCTCGGCGCACGCGCGCTTTATCTGGGCAACACCCTCTATCGAATCCATGGCACCAATCAGCCGTCGACCATCGGGACCTTCGTGTCGTCCGGCTGCATCCGGCTGACCAACGAGGACATCACGGACCTCTACACGCGGGTGAAGGTGGGCACGCGCGTGATCGTGCTGCGAGGCAGGCCGCCAGCAACGAGCGCAGCGGCGCCGGTTGGTCCCCCCGCGGGAGGGGCCGCTGTTTCCTCCGGCGTGCCGTCGGCTTCGGATGTGCCGAGGAAGAAACCCAAGCCCGAAGAGATTGCCATGAAGCTGCTCCAGGTCGACGCCCTAGTCTCGCAAGGCCGAAGCATTGCCGATGCGACGCGCAAGATCGGCATGACGGAGAGCACATATTTCCGCTGGCGCCAGGAGCTCGGGTTCAAGAATGACGAGGCGAAAAGCCCCAAGGAGCGCCGCCAAGAGTCCGGAATGGCCCCTGCGCAGGTGGAGGTCACCGCCGGCCGCCAGAATTCCCGCCGGATAGAGGCCAATGCGGAAACCTCGAACTTCGAGGAGTAGTCGGCCGCACTCGAGATTTCGCGACGAAGCCGGCGGCAGCGCAGCATGGTCAAGCCGCGACGTTTGCGGGCACGCGATGTAGCTTGTCGAAATAGCGCTGCCAGCAGCAGCCCGCCACACGCTCCAATCAATCACCTTGGTGAACGCAAGAGCATCGACGTCGGTCGCGGAATCCCAAGCGTCTTGCCGATACGTACCGTTCGCATATGGTCATCGATCGGCGACGGGAAGCCCTGTTTTGGCGGCTCTTCCGGCATCCCACCACCAGACGGTTGGAAATGCCGCGCCACCATATTCGGGCAACGGATCGGGCCGCCCGAAGCGGTCCCAGCGTGCCGCGCGCAACCTGTCATCGGTAAATAGCGGCACGACGTAGTGGTTCCACAGCAGGACACGGTCGAGCGCCCTGGTGGCCGCCACCAGTTCGCCACGGCTCTTGGCAAAGATCACGCGCTCGATCAGGGCATCGATCGCGGGATTCCTGATGCCGACAAAGTTGCGCGCGCCCTGCGTATCGGCTGCCTGAGAGCTCCACAAATCGCGTTGCTCGTTGCCGGGCGACAGGGACTGCGGCCATGTGGCTATGATGATATCGAAGTCGAAGTTTTGTAACCGATTCTGATACTGCACGTCGTCGACACTTCGCACGGTGACGTCGATACCGAGACGAACAAGGGAGGGCCGGTAGAAGAGGATGAAGCGTTCTGCTCCCGACGGATCGCTCGTTGCATTCAGAATCTCGACGCTCAGCACCTCGCCGGTTCGCAAGTTGACCTGCTTGTGGTCGCGTACCTCGTAGCCCGCCTCCCGCATGAGCCGCATCCCCTCGCGCAGGTTGGCACGCATATTCTCCGATCCGCCGGCGAGCGGATTGGCGAACGGAGTGGTGAAGACCTCGGGGGGCACCTTGTCGCGCAGCGGCTCCAGGATCTTGAGCTCCTCCCCCTGCGGCAGCCCGGAACCGGCCAGCTCGGTGCCCTCGAAGAAGCTGTTGATCCGTCTGTACTGACCGAAGAAGAACTGCTTGTTCATTTCCTCGAAGTCGAAGGCGAAATTGAACGCCCGTCGCACCCTCGCGTCCTTGAACTTGTCGCGCCGCGTGTTGAAGGCGAAGGCGCGCATGATCCCGCGGTCGCGCTGCGGGAATTCCTCGAGGACGACCCGCTTCTCCTTGACTGCGGGAAAATCGTAGGCCGTGGCCCAGTTCTTGGCACTGTTCTCCATGCGCCAGTCCGCATGGTCGGCCTTGAAGGTTTCAAGCGCGACCGTCGGGTCACGAACATACTCGTAGCGAACGTCATCGAAGTTGTCGCGCCCGATATTGACGTTCAGATCCTTGGCCCAATAGTCCTTCACCCGTCCATAAACCACCGAGCGACCGGGGACGAATTCCTTGATGCGGAAGGCGCCACTGCCGAGCGGCGGCTCGAGCGTGGTTGCGCCGATGTCGCGCTTCTTGCCCGACGCGTCGCTTCCTTCCCACCAGTGTTTGGGCAGTACTCTGAGTTGCCCGAGGATCACGGGCATTTCCTGGTTGCCGGGGGAATCGAAAGTGAAAGTGACCTCGCGCTCGCCGCTCTGCTCGACTCTCACGACGTGGCGGTAAAAGGCGCCGATGAAGGGGTTGTATCTCTTGTAGGCCTCGAAGGAATAGATCACGTCCTCGACCGTAATCGGCTTGCCGTCGTGATAGCGAGCAGCGGCGCGCAAGCGAAAGGAGGTGGACGCAAAGTTCGCGGGGTGACTTACCGCTTCCGCGATCAGCCCGTAATGCGCCGACGCTTCGTCGAGCGACGGCACCATCAACGTGTCGCAAATCGTGCCGGCCGCCGCGGCGAACAAGCCCTTGAGCCCGGCTATTGCCTGGTTGAAGTTGTCGAAAGTGCCGAGCGCCACGAAGCGTACCGCCCCACCTTTCGGCGCCTGCGGATTGACGTAGTCAAAATGCGTGAAGCCGGGCGGATACTTGAGGTCGCCGAACAGCGACAGACCGTGCCGCCACTGCGGCTCGGAGGCTTGCGCGCGCGCCGGCGTTGCGGGCAATGGCGCTTGGCCAAACAAGGGGGAGACGGCGGCAAGCGTGCCGGTGTGAAGGATGGAGCGACGGGTCAGGCGCAAGGGAAACCTCCGGGAAGCCGGACGCTGAGTTGAGCCAGTGATGAATTGGGTCCGATTTGGTTGGACCGCCGGCTAACAAGCTAGATGCACGATCGAACTCCTATCTTCACCTGGATAAGCGCCGCCGCCAAGAAGAATGTACGCAAGGCTCGTCACTGCGGGAGGCGATGACGAAGGCCGGCTGCAAATCAGTTTCGCACTTTCTTCGGGCGGACGCGCGGGGTCGCCGAACTGGCCATCTTCAACCTTGAGAACTCACCGCGAACAAAGTTTGCAGACCAACTGCAAACCAGCGGCGCTGCCGAAGGCAATGAGAAAGCGAAAACCTCATGCCTGACAACACGTTGTTTGGCGCGCCCGAAGAGATTCGAACTCCTGACCCCCAGATTCGTAGTCTGGTGCTCTACCGCGACACGCCCGGACACTTGCGGCCGCTAACAAACAAAAAATAATTCGGATTTTTCCGTGCATTATGCGGGATTGTCCAACATTGTCTAAGACAGTGACGGCCACACAAGACATGCTATCAGTGTTACCCGGCCGTTACCCGAGGGGAACACCAGTGGCGCAGACACTCACAGTTCGCACAATCGAAACCGTCAAACCTGGACCTGACCGCAGGGAAATTGCCGACCGGCACATGCCAGGCCTCTACCTCGTCCTGCAGCCGTCCGGGGCCAAGTCATGGGCCGTGCGATACAGGCACGCCGGCATCCCGCGTAAACATACGGTAGGCCAATACCCGGCCATCGATCTCAAGTCCGCACGGAGTTTTGCCAGCAAGGCATTGCGAGCCGTTGCCGAAGGTCGGAACCCAGGCCGCGAGAAGGTGCAAGAACGCACGGCCAAGGCGGACACCGTCGAGGCCGTGGCAAGGCAGTTCATCGAGCGGCATTGCAAACGATCGAACCGGCCACGCACCGCCACGGAAACCCAACGCCTGCTCGATCTGCATGTGCTGCCGCGCTGGCGTGGCAGGCTGGTGCGGGACATCATCCGCCGCGACGTGCTCGACCTGATTGACCGCGTGGTGGACGGCGGCAAACCAATTGCCGCCGATCGGACCCTCGCCGCCATCCGCAAGATGTTCAACTGGGCGGTCGCCCGCGACATCATTGCAGCGTCGCCCTGCGCTGGCGTGAAACCCCCGACTGCCGAGCGATCCCGCGACCGAGTGCTGACCGATCAGGAGCTCGCGCGGTATGGCATGCGGCCGACAAGATCGGCGGCACCTTCGGGGCTCTGGTCCAGTTGCTCATCCTAACCGGCCAGCGACGGGACGAAGTTGCGGGAATGCGATGGTCCGAAATCGATTTAGAAGGCTGCCGCCGCTGGACCTTGGCGCCAGAGCGAAATGAAGAACAACCGGCCGCACGAAATCCCCCTTAGTGAGCCCGCCATCGCGATCCTGACGGCATTGCCGCGCATCGGTAATCAGTTCGTGCTCACGTTGACTGGCGACGCACCCTCGAGCGGATATAGCAAGGGCAAGCGGCGGCTCGATGCCCTACTGCCGCCCGACATGCCGGATTGGCGGCTGCACGACCTACGCCGCACTGTCGCGTCCGGCCTCGCCCGGCTCGAAATCAATCTGCCCATCATTGAAAAGGTGCTGAACCACGCGAGCTGGTCCTTCGCAGGAATTGTAGGCGTCTACCAGAAGCACGAGTTTTCGGAGGAAAAGCGCCGCGCGCTCGACGCATGGGGCGGCTTTGTCGCCGGGCTAGCCGGGGACAAAGCGCGTAAGAATTTGTCCGATTACGGACGGCACAATCAAGTTAGCGGAGGACCAGGTGCCCAGAAAGAAAAACAAGGTCGTTCCGAAACTTGACATGGAGACGCCATCGCTCGCGAACATCGAATATTTTGAGTGGAAGCGACAGATTGAGAACGCAAAGGACGATCCGGCCAAATTGCGGGAGATTGAGGAGCAACAGGCCCATGCGATGTTGCAGGAAGCGGAGCAGCTTTACTCCCAGTACTGCACAAGTACGAGATCCCCTCTGATAACCCGATTAGGTGGCTTCTGTTCGCCTTCGTCCTCGCCGCCGATAGCGGCAAGCTAAACGCTCGCCCGGCTCATGCGCCGATCAAGTGGAATGACTTTACCAATCGGCAACTCTGCGAACGTGTTTTCGATGCGGTGGCTCAGATTGCCGGGGAAAGGGGATGCGAGATCGGCAGCGTTCGTGACATCGAAGCCTGCAGGCGAATTCGGGATCATCATCGCGAGTGGTACAAGACGAAAAAGGGCCGTTCGTTAGACCCTTCAACGCTACAAAAAAAATTCCGGAATGCCCTACGACGTGTGCTAAAAGCCCGGAAAGAATTACTCCCTACTTAAATCCGCTTCGCTTTCTCCATCCTTGTCGCATCTTGTCTCGCCAGATGCGAGGAAGCGATCAGAGCGAACAAAGCCCGACCAAGGAGCCGAAGCGCCGTTTTGCTGAGCGTTGGGGCGTCTCAACGAGAACCATCGACCGATGGCTTCAGGACGGCCTGCTCGAAAAGCCGGAGGTCATCAACGGCAGGGCGTATTTCCGGACAGACGCTCGCCCGCGAGGCACCCGGGCGACCGAGGCGGCGGCGTGAGCTATGTCCAACATGGCGAACCCCCGCTAGCGACGGCGGGTCTCGGCAGTGCATCGGTTCAGGGCAGAACCACGCCGCCGAGACTAGAGCCACACCCGACACGACGCAAGCGGTGCTGCCGATCGACCAGCTCATCGTCGGCGACAACGCAGTTTCCGTTTCCGCTCAAGGAACTTCGGTGTTGTCGTGGCCGCGCGACGTCGCGACCCGCGGGGATGCGCTGACGCTCTTGCGATCACTGCCAGATGATTGTGCGGCGGCCGCGTTCTTCGATCCACAGCACCGCGGCGTGCTGATCGGTTGAAATACGGCAACGAGGGGGCCCGTCAGCGTGCGCGCTGTGCACTGCCGGCGATGAGTGACGGCTATATCGACGCGTGCTGCCGGGATATAGCGCGGGTGCTGCGGCCGAGCGGTTACTTGATGTACTGGGCCGACACGTACCGCGTCTGCACGGGTGCTCATCTCCACATCGCCGACATCCTTCCATGCGTCGATATGATCAGCTGGGATTGCGGGCGCATCGGCATGGGCTACCGCACCCGGCGGCGCGGCGATTACCTGTCGGTGCTGCAGAAGCCTCCGCTGCGTGCGCGGGCGACTTGGCGTGATCGCGGTATTCCGAACCGGTGGACTGAGAAGGTTGATCGCAGAATTCACCCGCACGCGAAACCAGCCGGTTTGATCGCACGGCTGATCGCTGCCGTCACGGAGCCGGGTGATCTCGTTGTCGATCCCGCCGCTGGCGGCTTTACCGTAATGCACGTTGCACATGAGTTGGGGCGCAGATTCGTCGGCTGCGACATCGCCTATGGGGGCGTCGAACCGGACATGCAGATCTCCCGCATCCGGCTCTCGGACAAGACTTCACGCCTTCACCCACGGCACGTCGTGCCCACGTCGCCATCGGGATGCGCGCGACCAACACCGCCCGCGGCCCCCCCCAAAAAAACCCGCTCGAGCGAGCGGGGTAAGCAGCCCTTTCAAAAACCTTGAGTACAGGAGTTTCTGCCATGACTAAGCCAACTTTGCAAGCCGCCGACCCGGAAAACAAAACCAACACCCCGGCGCTCGACCCCTTCGACCCTGCAAATCTGCGCCTGAACCAGTCGTTCACCGAAACCGTCGGAGTGAAGAAGTTGCGGTTAACGATTCCGGTCCGGAAGCCGAGCCCGCAGGACTTCGTGCGGGTCCACCCCAACCCTGAGTACCGCGACAACTTTCCGATCATCGAGCTCAAGGATGAGCGGGAGGAATACATTGTGACGGCCGGCCTCGTGCCGGAGCTCGCCGGCGAGTTTGTCATCAAGACGTTGTACACGGCCGTCAACCGGCAGGGCACTCTGTTCTTCTGGCCGGTGCGGCTTCCGCCTTCCGAGGGGAAGCAAATGCAATGGTGGCGTTCGGCACGCGAGGCCGCCGAGCTAGCCATGTCTGATTGGGTCCGTGTGAAGGCCAACATGAACTTGGGGGCCTACGATATCTACAAGGCTGAAAGCACCATCAGTGATCCGGAATGGCCGGAGGAAGGGTTCTGGGACCTGATCCGAGTCGCCTTCCGTGACCATTTGATCACGACCATCGATCACCCGGTCATCAAGCGGCTTCGCGGGCTGGCCTAAGTGCTCGACGCTTTCCGCGAGTACAGGTGGTGGACTTTGAGTTCACCACCTTCACCGGCGAACGCCCGATCCCGGTTTGCCTGGTGGCGCGCGAGCTCCGAAACGGTCGGACATTTCGAATTTGGAGGTCAGTTCGGGCCCGCTCCGCCCTATGCGACTGGCCCAGACGTGTTGTTGGTCGTACTACGCGTCAGCCGAGCTCGGTTGCTATCGCGTACTGGATGGCCGATGCCCGAACGGATCCTCGACTTGTTCGTCGAGTTTCGAGCTCGCACCAACATGGGGTCGAAGGTCGACCAGGACCGGCGCACGCCTTCCGGCGCGGGCCTGCTGGCCGCGCTGACCTATTTCGGCCTCGATGGTATGGGCGCCACCGAAAAGAAGGAGATGCAGGAGGCCATCGGTAACGGCACTTGGCGCGGGCGCTACACACCCGAGCAATTCCTCGACTACTGCCAGACTGACGTTGACGCACTTGCTCGACTATTACCCGTCACACTGCCGCAGATCGACCTGCCCCGGGCGCTGTTGCGCGGCCGCTACATGGCCGCCGCTGCGGTTATGGAACACAACGGCGTGCCAATCGACGTGCCAACGCTGGAATCACTGCGAAAACATTGGGCTGATATCCAGGATGACCTCATCGCCGCCATCGACATTTATGGCGTGTACGACGGTCGCACTTTCAAAGTTGAACGTTGGGCCAGTCTGCTTTCCCGCCACGGCATCCCCTGGCCCTTGTTAAAAAGCGGACAACTAGATTTGACCGATAATACGTTTTGTCAGATGGCAAAACTATACCCGCTGGTGGCGCCATATCGTGAGCTGCGAAGTTCTCTGTCGGACCTGCGGTTGAACGATCTGACCGTTGGGCGGGATGGCCGCAATCGCACGATCCTATCAGCGTTTATATTACTACTGGGCGCAACCAGCCGAGCAATTCGAAATATATTTTTGGCCCGAGCGTGTGGTTACGTGGATTGATCATGCCGCCACCGGGCTGCGGCGTCGCATACGTAGACTGGGCACAGCAGGAATTTGGAATTGCGGCGGCGCTATCTGGCGACGTCGCCAGGCGGCTTACCTGTCCGGCGATTGCTATCTCGCGTTCGGCAAGCAGGCGGGGGGATTGCCCTCCGACGCCACCAAGAAATCACACTGTTCTCAACGCGAATTATTCAAGCAGTGCGCCTTGGCTGTCCAATATGGAATGGAAGCTGAAGGCTTGAACTTTAGCATCGGACGATCGCCGATCGTTGCACGCGAGGTTCTGCGCGCACATCACGACACATACCGGACGTTCTGGCGCTG
>CAWIZJ010000067.1:0-157133 GCA_963840535.1 uncultured Alphaproteobacteria bacterium | reverse complement strand
CACACGAGAGGAAGGAATCCGGATACTGCCATCTCTTACAATTATCGCCCTCGGCAGTCTTGCAGTTCTTGCCCCCGCCGCTTCAACGCCCATGCGGGCTCGGTTCTGGTGCCTATGTTCACGCCTGCTGGTTGTTGCGCTATTCGCTTCGTTGACGGCCGGCGGGATTGGTTTGCTAAACAGAGCGTTCTATGGACGCTTCGTTATCATCGAAATGAGTGATGCCGATTTTCAGAAGGCTATGGCAGCTCTGCAAAGAGTGGGAGCGCCGTACGAGCGTCCCTACCTGCCACTGCCGCGTGAGGCACGTCAGCTCCTTTATGCTGAGAGTCCGTTATTCGCGACCCTCAAAAGCGTCTTGGGCCCGAGCGAGAGTGAGAATCCGTGGAACAACGGGGTTTGCCGAATTCTGCCATCCACGTGCGGTGACATCGGCGGGGGATGGTTTATGTGGGCTCTGCGTGATGCGGCTGGCAAAGTCGGTATGCATGAGACACCGCAAAAGGCTGCAGTGTTCTACAGAACTTTGGCGAGCGAGGTAGGATCGGTGTGCGCGACGGCCCGCCTAAGATGTTCTCCCTGGCTTCCCCGCCCCTACCTGCAATTCCGTCCAGTCAATGGGAAAAACTGCCAGGGGCTTTCCTCAAAGCTGTCTCTCTGCCACTGTTTTGGGCCCCACCGCCAATATCGCGAAGACTGCCGGTGAGCGATCTTGCTTCTCCGGATGGGCCGGAGGCGCTTGAATTTCTCAATCGACCTTACCACGTCCTAGCGGATACAGATGCCCCGCCGCAAACGAAAGCTTTGATCAGAGCGGCCTCGCTTCAGGTACTCCAGGCGGCGGTCAAGATCTATGCCCTGGTAACCGCTGCGGGTATTCTTGCATTCTTGGTGGCGGTCGGATTTTGGCCCCGAAGGCTGATGAGGGACCCGATATTCATTATTGTCGCAGCCTTGATCGTTGCGGTTCTGGCGCGATCCTTCCTGCTTGCCCTATCCACATATCATTTTTTCCGGCAATATATCATGAGCGGATGTCGCCCGTGGCGCCGCTCGCCATCTGTGCCGCCCTTCTTGTCGATCTGTCTGTTGATCTCTCTCGCCAGGAAGACTTGGTTTCACCGTTCCACCAGCTCCTGAACACCCGCCAAAACTCCCCGATCCAGAGAACATGCTGCGTGTGTTAAGTAATCCATCGTGTGTGCGCGGCAACTCGCCCTCGGGTCACGGCGGCACTACAGTCTGTTGCCGCGCGCGCGGTCGAGAAATTCCTCAAGGGCATCAATACACGCGCGATCACGATAGAGACGATGTTTCTTAGAAGCAATTTTTCAACTCAGCTCATTACGTTCCTCGGGATGGTTCCCTAACCGTGCTGCAGTTGTTACAAAGTCATCAACATTATTCGTGATCATCTCATAAATCCCCATGACACGTAGAATGGCTGCACTATGGCGCCCGCGCATCAGTGATCCCTCCAGCGTTACGATCGGAAGATTATGAGACAGACTTTCTAGAGTTGTATTACAGCCTGACCAGCCGATGCTATCGAGAACAATGTCACACTGGCCAATCGCCCCAATGAATTTACGGTGACTCAAAACGCGGTAATAATACGCAATAATCAGACTCTTTCAGACCCGGTACCGTGAATGCCCGTTCAAGCCGCCTCCGGAAGAGACCGCTAATTTGTTGCTCTGCAAGACGATGTTCCACAAAGATGAATTGACAGTTTTCAACTAACTGAGCAATACGAGCAAATACCTGATCGAATTGCGGCAGATACTTGTAAAGCGATTGACCACACCAAAAGACAACTGCATCTGAACGTAAACCAAGTTCTGTTCGACTTATTGCTGAAGGCTCGATATCGATTGGCTCATAATAAACACCGAGGTTAGGCAAGCGAATTAAACGCTCTGTATAATGTTCAGTAGCATCATCGGGCTCCATGAGATCACTGCCGAGATAATAGTCGAGCGTTTGCATACCGCTCGTATCAGGATGCCCCCATGAATTGCATTGTACTGGAGCTAGCCGCTGGGCAGCTAGCTGCGTAGAAATATTGTCCATTAAAAGTCCCGGATAAATCAGGATATGCGCGGCGTCGTTGAGAATTTCTCTGCGCCAGTCATCGATGGTCATTGCGCGATGGACAAATCGGTCGCACATCGCTGCGGCGATTCTCTGTTTCCGAGTCCTTCACTGTCCCGACATGATATCCGAAAATCCTAAACCAATTCCGATCTAGTTGGCTGAGCCACCCTTTGATGGGCATTTTCCAATTCGAGTGCGTGTGGAAAAAAGCGCTGACGATTCCTACCTTAATTTTTTCATTAGGCTTAGCCCGCGGCATCAGAGGAGTTCTAGGATTTTTAAACTCCATAATGCGGCATGCCATAGAGCCATAGAGCCGCTGGAGATCGCGATTATTGTACCCTTGATAGGCTAGATAAAACGGCTGTTGAGCTTCAAGTATTTTTGTTAGATCCCCACGCGCAGCTTTTGCTTCGACAAAATCGCAAAGGGCGCGAAGCTTTTCTTCATAAGCCTTGCGTCGCAAGATAATTTCTTGCTCATGTTCATACAGAATTGGCAGTTCGGCAAAGCAAGCCGCACCCCTTGCTGAAAAAAATCTTCCTCAATCTCAAACGCTTTTTGAAAATTCGCCACTGCCATATCATTGAGATTATAGTGAAAGAATACGCTGCCGCGATTGTAGTATGCCCCTGCGTAATCGGGCTTCAGTGCGATCGCTTTGTTGTAGCTTGTCAGCGCTTTCTCGTAACGCTTCAGATCCCTCAGCGCATTGCCGCGATTGTTGTGTGCCTCTGCGTAGTCGGGCTTGAGCGCGATCGCCTTGTCGTAGCTTGCCAGTGCTTCCGCGGGACGCTTGAGGTCCTTTAGCGCATTGCCGCGGTTACTGTGCGCCTCTGCAACCTCCGGCTTTAGTGCGATCGCCTTGTCGTAGCTTGCCAGTGCTTCCGCGGGACGCTTGAGGTCCCTTAGCGTATTGCCACGATTGTTGTGTGCCTCTGCGTAATCGGGCTTGAGCGCGATTGCCCTATCATAGCTTGCCAGCGCTTCCGCGGGACGCGTGAGCACCATCAACGCATTGCCGCGACTACTGTGAAGCCTCTGCAACATCCGGCTTTAGTGCGATCGCCGTGTCATAGCTTGCCAGCGCTTCCGCGGGACGCTTGAGGTCCCTTAGCGCATTGCCCAGGTTGCTGTGAGCAGCAGCGACCTTTGGGTTCAGTTCGATAGCCCTTTTGATCAGTTCAACTCCGCGCTCCGTTCGTCTTGTTTGACAAGCAATGACTCGAGTAGATGCAGCGCATCAAAATGGTCTGGTTGACGCTGCAAAACTTCGCCATAGCAGCGCTCTGCGTCTGCCAGTTTTCCCTGCCGATGCAGCGCCATTCCCTGATTGAGCGTGGCTTGCAATGCCGCCGCAGCCGACTTCTGTGCCTGCGGTCGGGCATCACCTATTTCTCGCATCGTCCTGAACTACTTCCGATCCGATCATCGCGGTGATGCGGCCGTCCGGCAGGATGAGTCTATTTGTAAACGAACTCGCGCATTAGTCCAGAGTTTATAAGGATGGCGAGACGGTGAGCGCGTTTTTCGAGGACATGAAGCGTCGCGGCGTCAAGGATCCGCTGCTGGTGACCTGCGATGGGGCCCCGGGGATCATTGGCCATGAAGGCGGCGAACATCCGTCGGCGCACACGGGCAGCGATTCGCACTGCGAGCGAGTCTGGCGCGGCCAGATTGTATTGCGGGTTGGGAGCGCGAGCCGTCGCCATCAGTTACTTCTGCAAGGGAACCGCGACGATGCTGGCGAGAAATGCGCTGAAAACCAGCTGAACGGCGGCGGCGACGGCCGTGAGCGAGAGCATCAGCACGCGTAGAAGAAAGACGCCCCTGATCGGTCCGAATCCTCCCGATGCCCAGACGCCCAAGCACCAACCGACCCCGATCAGCCCAAGCACGCCGACCACAAGGGCGCCGATCAGCAGGCGCTCGAGGGTTAGCGCTTCGAGAATGGATGCATAGCGCGGGGAGGGGGGAATGAGGCCGTGTGACGTGGCATAGCGGCGCGAGATGGCCGCGAAAGTAATACTTTGCAGCCCAAGCAGAATACAGACGCAGGCAACCAGAAAGGTGTGCACGTCGATACTGACATCGCCGATCTTGACCGGACCTAGCAACAACAGGCCCACGCCGGCGAGGCCCAAGCCGAACAGCCCGATGCCTGGATAGAGAAACAGCCACCTCGGGCTGTACATCAGGAGAAATCGGAGATGGCGCCAGCCGTCCTGCCAGGTCCGCAGGTGCGGCGGCCGCGAGCGGCCATCTTTCCGGAGCGTCGTCGGGACCTCGGTGATTCGATATCCGGTGAGTGCCGCGCGCACCACCATTTCGCTGGCAAACTCCATCCCGGTCGTTCGCAGTTCCAGCGCACGGATGCGTGCGGTATTGACGCCGCGCAGGCCGCAGTGAAAATCGCTTATGTCGATCGAGAAGAACAAACGGCCAAGGAAGCTCAGCACCGGATTGCCGAGATACTTGTGGAGCATCGGCATTGCTCCCTCGGCGATTCCGCCGCGAAACCTGTTCCCCATCACGAGGTCGAAGCCGTCGCGCAACTTGTCGACGAAGGGCTGCAACGCCGAAAAGTCATAGGAATCGTCGGCATCTCCCACGATGATGAATCGCCCGCGGGCGACCGTAATGCCCCCCAGCAGCGCAGCCCCGTATCCGCTCGCAGGCACCTCGACGAGGCGCGCGCCCTCTGCTACGGCAATCGCTTGGGAGCCGTCCACGCTCCCGTTGTCCGCGATCAACACCTCGCCCCTGATATTCGATGCCGTCAGGAAAGAGCGCGCCTTGCGAATGCATGTCGCCAGCGTCTCCCGTTCGTTGAGGCAGGGCATGAGTATCGTAAGCTCGATCTCGCCTGGCTCGACGTTGCATGCCGGCGCGGCTGTGGCTTGTGCATTCATTCGCGGTCATGGGCTCCGTGGCTATGATACCATATCCATCGGCTTGCTCGGGTCTTCCCGGCGGACTTCATGCCCCACCCCTGCCCCACCCCTGGCACGATTGACTTCCACGATTCACGCAAGGCGATTCACGCAAGGCTGGTGCAGCACGCTCTGCGGTTGCATATGGTGCAAGGGATGCCCCTCGCAGGCCCCACAAGGGGCGCCCCTATTAAGGGGCTGGGCTGTGGCACGGAACCAGCCACATTTTCAACCCGTTACCTGCTTTAGAAGCCGAGCAGCCTGAATGGAGCATGCAATGTGGTACCAGGCGCGCACGCGATGCGCTGCGTTCATCGCAATGGCGGTGGCCATCCCCTGTGCGGTGTCCGAGGCGATCGAGTTTCGCCTTCCGATCAACTGCGAGGTCGGCCGGACCTGCGAGATTCAAAACTACGTGGACCTCGATCCATCGGGCGGGGTTCGTGACTACCAGTGCGGGCTGCGAACCTACAATGCCCACAAGGGCACCGATTTTCGCCTGCCTTCGCTGCGCGCCCAACGCGCCGGCGTCGATGTCCTTGCCGCGGCGGCCGGCCGTGTCCTCAGGGTGCGCGACGGAGTTGCTGACGTCTCGGTCCGCGAGCGCGGGATCGGCGCCGTCGAAGGCCGCGAGTGCGGCAATGGCGTCGTCATCGATCATGGGGATGGCTGGAATACGCAATACTGTCACATGGCGCAGGGCAGTGTGATGGTGAAGCCGGGAGAGGCCATACAAGCATCCCAGCGGTTGGGCCGGGTCGGGATGAGCGGTCTCACCGAGTATCCGCATCTGCACTTCGGGGTGACGTTCCGGGGGGACCTGGTGGAGCCTTTCGCGTTCGAAGCCCCGCAGGGTAGTTGCGGCGCTGGCCGCTCGTTGTGGGAGCCCTCGCTGCAGGCAGCGCTCGCCTACAAGCCGCGCGCGCTGCTCAATACAGGCTTCACCGATCGGTCGGTTGAAATGCAGGCGATTGAGAACGACGAGCTCGTTGCACCGACCCGCGAGAGCCCGCTGGTCGCTTACGTCCGTGCCATCGGGGCGAAGGCGGGCGATATTCAGAGGCTCGCCATAACGGGACCGGACGGTCGCATCGTCGCCGAGAACAGTGCCAAGCCGCTCGACCGCGACAAGGCTCAAGTCATGGTGTTCGTCGGCAGGAAGCCGCCGGCGGGCGGGTGGCCACAGGGAATCTATCGCGCGATGTACACCATCACGGCCGGCGGCAACGTTGTTCTCGAACGCGCCTTCACCATGGAATGGTAGGCAAACCGGCTGGGTTCTGGTCGCGCAATTCGCGGGCAGTTTCGTCACGCTCGACGCCTGCCGCTTTCGCGAGCGCAGGCCGACTGACTCGCTGCTTCGACGGTGGCTGACGCCTGTCTGGGTCTCGGGCGCGGCATTGGCGAGCTCGCACTTCTTGCCCGCCAGTTGTCGCGGTGCGGCAATCTCACGCGATGCAGACGACTGGCCGCCAGCGGTCAATGACCACGGCTTCTCTCAATTCACGGTGGCAGTCAGCGCTCGCGGGTTGTAAGCAGCAAAACGCATAGGTTGGTTCGAAGACATGCCTAGGACTAGTTGCGCGTAGCGGCCGTGCGCCGACCGTTCAGCCAAGGATTCCGAGGCAACGGCGACTGCATGTGGGTGTGAGCCCGCCTGCCAGGAGGACGGGTTCCGGAGACTCTGTCCTCCTCGCCTATCGTCGCTCCGACGGAAGACCGGGACGGGACCCTCACGACGAACGCGAATCCTCCCGGCCGGGAGCCTGATCACCGGGTCCGAGCAGCCGCCACCGCGGGAAGTTGGTGGAGCCTCGCCGGTCGCGCTCACTCGGGGTGTCGAGCGTAGCTTCGAGGCAATCTCGTCAGGCGTGCGTAGCTTTCTTCTCGGCACGTCCGAAGCCGTCGGCGCGCCGGAAGAGACCGCGGAACCGACCGCCGCCGCGGCGGACGTCGCCGGCGGCCTGCCTCGCAGCACGACGACGCGTGTGCCGACCTTCACCGGCGCATAGAGATCCGCGATGTCCGCGTTGGTGAGCCGGATGCAGCCCGACGGCACGAAGCTTCCGATCGTCGACGGCTGATTGGTGCCATGGATGCGGTAGAGCGTACTGCCGAGATAAAGCGCACGTGCGCCCAGAGGATTGCCCTCGCCGCCGGCCATGAAGCGCGGCAGATAGGGCTGGCGCTCGAATAGGCAGTAATCCGTTTCGGGCTGACGCCGGGCCGCATCGCTGGCGGCAGTCGCTCGCATAGGCCGCGCCCGATCGGGAAATACGCACCAAGCGTCGATGCCCTCGCCGATCGAGACCGACAGGGCGTGCCAAAGTCTTTCCCTGCGGGTGTGGTGGCTCGGCCTGGCGTGGGCTGAGGTCGCAGTGGGCTACAGGGTCACCCCCCGATCTGCCAAGCCGAGCCACTTCGATTGTCTCACCAAGACTTCGAGCGGGCCAGTTAAACTCCGTGGAAGGCTAAACAAGACGTTAGCGTAGATCGACATGCATCGGCTTCGCAGACTGTAAGATGGGTCGAGCGAAGTAAAACCAATCATCCCAGCGGCGGCGACGTCATGGGTTCCGCCCTGCAGCTCGATCATCCTACGACCTCGGCAGTCCGCGCCGTCAACTCCGGTAAGGGGGTGGCCGAACCCGGCCGGCCTAAGGATTCGTTAGGGGGCTACTTGTTAGAGAACCGGGAGCCCGCCGCCCGCGCCGGACGTCGATGCGCGTTGCTCGAGGAGTGAAAAGATGGGCGGTATCCTTGCGCAACTTCAACGTCTCGCCGTGGTCGTGCATGACGTGGAGCGCGCAGCTCGTCGCTACCCTGCGATATCGATTGCTGCCGGCACGATCATTTTGCTGACCGTTATTTTCGCCCTCTTGGAGATCGGTTACCGGCGTGATGTCGCCGCGCGAATCCATGCCTGCGCCCGAGGCCTCCCTCTCGAGTTCCCCGGCAGCCGACCCGACCGATTTGCAATCCACATCCGCCGACTGGACTGTGCTGACTACCGGCGCGCTGCCGGTTCCGCGGGCTACGGCCGACCGTGTTCGGGCATGGACGCTGAGCACGGAACTGTCCCGGCAACCCGTTCCCTTGCCGCGACCGCGACCGAACTCTTTCTGATAGCCGTGACCGGGACGCAGAGGTCTCTGCGCTCATCTACCGGGTTCAAGGTCAATGGATCAGCAGCTCGCCAATTGCCTGGCGGCGCCCGTCCTTGCACACGCTTTCGACGTAGCGGATGAGATCGCCGACAACGTCTATCTGGGCAACGTCATTGTCGGTAATCTCCACGCCGGCGAACTGAGCTTCGATGACGATCATCAATTCCAAACGGTCGAGCCAGTCGGCACCGAGGTCGGTGAAGTGCACGTCGTCGGTGACACGTTCGACGTCAACGCCCAGGTGATTGGCAATGAGAGTGCGGATATCGCTGTCGGCGCCGACGACCCTCATGGCGGTCGCCTTTCTGGTGCTCTTCGAAGCTGGTGATGTCATGAGACGACCCCCGAAGTCGTAGAACCTCGGCAGTCGATGATGGAATTGGTTCTTCAATGTGACGCTGAATGAGAAATAATTAGAATGTGGCAATTGCGACACACGTCGGTGAAAGGCGCCGGTGGCAGCGATGCGGTGCTAGCGTGGCGCCGCTGCGCCACATCATCTTGTTTTCAGCCACTCGAGGAATTCCTCGAACAATCGCTTCTGGGCGGCGGGTTCGCTGTCGCGCGATTTTCGATGATCGACGGCTCGCTCGTGCACCGGCTTGGACTTGACGGGGATGTCGGCGCCGCTCGCCGCCAGGGTGCCGGCGGCTAGTCCGGCTACGACGAGTGTCACGCGTCTGAGAGACCGCATAGGTTCGTCCTCACCTCCAGGGCGGGACGACGGTGTCATGATGTTCTTAGCTTTCAATTAACGATACCGCTAAAAATCAATATATCCAGCCTCGCGACCTCGTCACGTAGAACTGGGTCCTGGTCGAGCGGAGCCCGGCAAGCCCGTAGCGATCGATGCAATGCTGCCAGGACCTCAGCTCGTCCGAAGTCAACGCGTAGAGGCTGCCGGCCTCTTCCAGCGACAACAGACCGCCGCGCACTGCCGCTAACACTTCCGCCTTACGCCGGATCACCCAGCGCTTGGTGTCGGGGGATGGCAGATCGGCGCGGGTCAATCGACCGCCATCGGGTCCCATGACATGCTTGACCCTCGGCTGCGCGGTCTCTTTCATGCCCGTGAACCCCTCCGTCGCGGCGAAGAGTGCGGCGCTTATGGTAAATGCCCGGTTAACCGCTGCCGTTGTACATGCTCCGTGCCGAGCGCAATTTCGACTGGCCGTCGGTCTTGCGAGCGTCCCCTTCCGCAACGCCTTTTCAGCGTGATGTGACATATCCGTCACTCATCCGACCGTGCATTGGGTTAATATCGCGACAGGGTGGATGTGGACGGCCCAAACCAGGACGGCCCAGTATGCGTGCAAGTAGCCTTTTCCGGCTCCTCGTTGCGACGTGCGTCGCATCCTCGACCGTCGGCGCGGCGGCTCTCGCGGCTGACCTGCGGGTAGGGCCGTTGGCGCCGCGGATGGCGTTCGCTCCGCCTCCGTTCGACTGGACGGGTCTCTATTTCGGAGGAAACGTCGGATACGGATGGGGCAGACACGAGTCGGAAATCTCGTTCGAAGGCCCGTTTGAGGGCGGCGGCCCAACCGGGATCGGCGCGGGGCGGACCTGAGCGGAACCGTCGTGACCGGCTCCGGCGACCTGAAGGGTCTTCTGGCCGGAGCCCAAGCGGGCTTCAACTGGCAGGCCGGGATGATCGTGTTCGGCCTGGAACTCGACGGCCAGTGGTCCGGGACAGCAGTACTCCGGCGCGGTCGTTTGCAGCAGCGTATGCACGGGCAGCGATACGGTGCGGGTGCGATCGCTGGTCACCGCGCGCGGCCGGGTCGGGGTCGCCTTCGACACGGTGATGGCCTATGGGACGGTGGGCGGCGCCTGGGCCAATGTACGCGATGACCTGACCCTGACGGTCAACGCGGTGACTGCCGACTTCCTCAGCCTTTCCGACACGACGTTCGGGTGGGCCGCGGGCGCCGGTGTCGAGGTGGCCTTCTGGGGCAACTGGTCGGCCAAGCTCGAATACCTGCATGTCAACTTCGGCGATCTCAACAAGGAAGCGGCAATACCCGGTATCCTGGGAAGGGGCATTGCCATCGAGAGGGCCCAATTTCACGACAATATCGTGCGCGTCGGCCTGAACTACCGGTTCGGTCCCGGGATGGCGCCGCCTTCGCCGCTACCAGTCTATTCCGCAGCACCACGAGGCTACCTGGCCGCGACCGTCGATGCTGCTCCGCACGGTTACGTCGATGCGACGCAGCCGGCATATCGGGCCGGTGTCGAGCCGCGGCGCAGGATGGAGACGGAGCGCTCCGTTGCGCGTCCGCGGGTGGCGAGATCGGCGCCGCCGCCGTCCGAGGAGAGCGAGATGCTCGACGCGGATCAGACCGCAGCACCACGGCCGAAGCGGATCCCTCAAGACCTCAAGCTCGAAGGAATGGCGGGAGAGCGGAAAACGGGGAGCTGACGAGACTGCACCGGATCATGCAGATCTGCCGCGGCTGCTAGAGCGATCGCGACTTTCGATCCAGGTTGAGCCGCTTTCTCCACGTCATCGCCGGAGCGCGTCGGCGCCGCCTTCGCCGACGTCCTTCACATCGGCGCGCAGCCGATGCATCATGGCCGACACCCACGAGCGCGCCGCATCCTCGGGATAGTCGAGATCACGTACCGTCTGTGCGTACGCCGCTCCGCGGCCTGGAAGGCTCGCTCCTGGTCCTCTTGCGGAAGGGCTGCGATCGCAGCGGCCACCCTTCGCACGCCGGCGATGGCCGCTTGCAGCACGTCCTCCTGTTCGCTCGACATGATCTCGCCATTTCGCGGACAGGAGACGTCGATCGACATGCTATCGCGTCCATTGATCGCGCGACACCACCTGCGATGAATGCTTATCGGGCCTGGGTAGCCCGGTAACATTCCAGTTGTATCTTAGGACGGGGTCTCCGCGCGGGTCGACCGTCACCCGGCTGCCTTCGCGTCGCAGCGCTTCGGCGGCGATCATGGCCGACGCGCGGTCCTCGCGCTATGAGCGTCGACACGACTACAGCGACGGGAAACCGATCGGAACGGCTCCGAGGAGGGGGCATGACCCATGAACAAAGTGGCGCGGGCCGCCGGCACCGGGGCGAGCGTGCCGGTCGAATGCTGTCAGGTCTGCGGTCATGCCCCGCTCGCCAACGTGCTTTCGCTCGGCTACATGCCGCCGGTCAATCAGATGGTGGCGATCGGCGAGGTGCCGCGCCAGCAGCCCTGGTTCCCCACCGACCTGCTGCATTGTCCGCGCTGCGAGCTGGTGCAGCTCGGCCTTGCGGTCGATCCCGTCATCATCTTCCCGCCGGAATATCCTTACACCAGCGGAACCACCAGGGTGCTGCGCGACAATTTCGCCGAGCTCTATTCCGAGGCCTCGGCATTGCTCGGCCTCGCGGCGAACGACCTGGTGGTCGACATCGGCTCGAACGACGGCACGCTGCTCGCCAATTTCAAGAGCGGGGGCCATCGTGTGCTGGGCATCGAGCCGACCGAGGTCGGCAGGATCGCGGCGGGCCGCGGAATTCCGACGCTGACGCGCTATTTCACTCCCGCGGCGGCGGCCGCGGTCAAGGCCGAGCACGGACCGGCGCGGATAGTGACGGCGGCGAACTGCTTCGCCCATATCGAGGACGTGCATTCGATCGTCGAGGGCATTCTCGACCTGCTCGCCGACGACGGCGTGTTCATCTCCGAATCGCACTACCTCGTCGCCCTGCTCGATCGGCTGCAGTACGACACCATCTATCACGAGCACCTGCGCTACTATTCGCTGACGAGCCTCGTCCATCTGCTCGACATGCACGGGCTCGAGGTGTTCCACGCGCGGCCGATCCCCAGCCACGGCGGATCGATCCGCGTCTACGCGGCGCGGCGCGGCGCGCGTCCGGTGAGCGGCGCCGTCGCGCGAGATGCTGGCGGGGGAGCCGCGCGGCGACGCCATGCGGGCGCGGCTCTGCGGCGTTCCGCGCCGAAGTGATGCTGTCGAAGCTCCGGCTCCTGGCCATGATCCGCGATCTCAAGGAGAAGGGCGCGCGCATCTGCGGCATCAGCGCGCCGTCGCGCGCCTCGACGCTGGTCAACTACGTCGGCCTCGACGACGCCCTGATCGACTATGTCTGCGAGATCGCGGGCTCGCTCAAGATCGGCAAGTGCATGCCGGGCACGTCCATCCCGGTGGTGGAGGAGGACAGACTGCTCGCCGATCAGCCCGACTGTGCCATCATTTTCTCCTGGCACATCGCCGACGAGCTCGCGCCCAAGCTTCGCGCCCGCGGCTATCGCGGCGCGCTGATCACACCGCTGCCGGTGCCGCGGCTGCTGTGACCGTCCGATTTGGCGCGCCGCACTTCGAGGGGCCGCTACTTGTGCACGGGGTGCATCGCGCGTGCATTGCGCACTCGACATTGCGCGCAACGGCGCTAGTCTCGCCGGGAACGGACACAGGAGACGGACCACGTGCGCGCTCTGATCCCCCTCTTGATAGCAACGGCCCTCACCGCGGCGGCCTGCGAGGGACCGGCGGGTCCGCAGGGCGCCGCCGGACCGCCGGGACCGTCCGGCGAGCGCGGGGCGGCAGGACCGCCGGGACCGCCGGGATCGCAAGGTCCGCAGGGCGTCGCGGGTCCGGTCGGCCCCAAGGGCGATCCGGGGCGCGCAGGGTCCGATCGGGGCGCAGGGGCCGCGCGGCGAGGCGGGGGTGCAGGCCCGCCCGGCCCAATGGGCGGCCCCGGAGCCGCCGGGCAGCGCCGGTCCGCCCGGGCCTCCGGCAGGGGCCGAAGGGTGACCCCGGTCCGGCAGGGCTGCGCCTGGTCGCGGGCGAGAACGTCGCCTGCAGCCAGGACGAGGTGCTGGTCTCCCTGGTCTGCCCGAGCGGCGCGCCCGACGGCGGGCGCTGTGCCGCGGCGGGCAACGCCACGGCGCTGTGCATGCGCAGGTGAGCTTCCGGCGCGGGTGCCTGCGCTCCTCTCATTGTCTGAGCTGGGCGCTGATCGCGGCCTGCGCCGGCTTCCTCGCGACGACCGTCTACGGGGTCGGGGCGGGCTATGCGCTGCCGACCACTGCGATCTTTCGGCTCTTTGGCTGGCTGGCGGACGTCGAGCCGCTCGTCCCCTACGCGATCCTCGCCTTCGCGGCCATCGGTGCGGGACTGGCGATGGTCGGCGCAGGGAGATCCGGTCTCCGCGCGGGCGATGCGCCGCCAGGAGATCGTCCTCAACCGTCTGTGGAGCCGCTGCGGCCTGCCGGTCATCGCCTGCCTGTTCCTGTTCGCCATGAGCGCCGGCGGCTGGAGCGGCCACGTGCGCTCGGCCGATTTCAACTACAACAGCATCGCCGGGCTCGTTCCCAATTCCGACGCGCTGTCGTATTTCGCCGATGCCACCCGCCTGGCGTTCGTGGACGGCCATTGGGGCATCGTGAGCAGCCGCCGTCCGCTGGCACAGGCCTTCCGCCAGCTCACCGTGTTCCTCGCCGGCTACTCCTACCTCGCGACGCTTGTCGTTCAGGCGGGAATGCTCGCCGTCCTGCTGTTCTGGGCGGCGCGCAGCGTCGCGCGCTGGCGCGGGATCTGGGCCGGCATCGCGTTCTTCGGCTTCGTCTTCCTGCTGCATCGCCCCTACCTGAACACCACGATGACCGAGCCGCTCGGATTGGCTTGCGCACTGCTGGCGCTCGTCTCACCTCATCGAGGCATTGCGTCGCGGCTCGCTGCCGCACGCGCTGGTCGCGCTCTCCGCGCTGACCGCCGCGCTCCTGATGCGGATGGGCAGCCTGCTCACCATCCCGCTGCTCGATCTCTGGATCGCGTTCTTTCCCGGCGGCGCGCGACGATGGCGCGCCGCGGCCCTCGCCGTCGTCGTGGTCGCGACCGTGGTCGCGCTGCAGGCACTGCTCGGCCGGATGTATGGTTCGACGAGGGCGCGACGGGCGAGAACTTCGCCTACACGATCTGCGGGCTGTCGCTCGGCACCGACTGGTTCGATTGCCTGCACGGACGATATGCCGCCGAGCTCGCCCGGCTCTCGGACCAGCGCGCGATCGTGCAGTTCGTTGCTGGCGCGGACGTGGGAGAACGTCCTGCAGCATCCCGGCGTCGACGGCATGGCGGATGCTCGAGAATGTCACGAAGTTCGTGGTCAGCCAGCCGCGCTACCTGCTTCCTCCGGTCGGGTCCATGGAGCACGTCGGCCAAGGTCATGGCCGGCCTGGGGATGCTCGCGCTCGTCCCCGGGCTGCTGTATGCGTGGCGCCGGCGCATCTCGAAGCGCGGAGCGCTGGCTCTGGGTCGCGATTGTTCGCGAGCGCCGTCATGTCGGCCGCCATCATCTATGCCGACGACGGATGGAGGGCGCTGCACGTCACCCATGTGCTCGCCGCCTGCTTCCTGTCGTCGCGCATTCGCAGTCGCCCGGCGTGCTGACGATTCCCGGCCGGGCCGGTTCGCGACCGGGCTGGCGGCCCGGCGCCGTGGCGATGGCCGTCGCGGCCGTCCTCTTTCTCGCCGTCCCGATGCTGGCGCGCCAGCAGGCACAGCGCGAGCTGGCGCGGCATCCGGCGGCTCGGCGCCCGCGCAGCCGGATCGAACGCATCGTGCTCGGCGGAAGGCACGTCAGCGGCTTTCTGGTCGTGCCGGATGATGCCGTGCTGCCCGTTTCGCCGCCCGCGCTGCGGGTGTCGGATTTCGTTCGGCTGCTGCAGTTGACGACGCTCGAGCCGGAGGGCGGGCGCATTGAGCCGGGATGCGATCCTGAAGGCGCCGTTCGCCTTCGTGTTCGCACCTGATCTCGCTTGCCGGCGCGATCGACCTCTACGTCGCGCCCGCAGCGCCTGCTGGAGGAGACCGCGGCCTGGGCGTGGCGCATCGAGCTGCGCGCACGCGGCGCCGACGCGCGGGCGTGGAAGACCCTGCGCGAGGTGGTGGCGGCGGAGCGGCTGCCGTGATCCGTCGCTCGTTTCGGCACGGATCGCGGTGCGGCGGCCTGGCGATGCCTTGGACAGGCGAGGGGCCTCACTTCATCGTCGGGATCACGAACTCGGCGCCTTCCTTGATGCCGGACGGCCAGCGCGACGTCACCGTCTTGGTCTTGGTGTAGAAGCGCACGGCGTCGGGCCCGTGCTGGTTGAGGTCGCCGAAGCCCGAGCGCTTCCAGCCGCCGAAGGTGTAGTAGGAGAGCGGGACCGGGATCGCGAAGTTCACTCCCACCATTCCCACGTTGACCCGGCTGGTGAAGTCGCGCGCCGTGTCGCCGTCGCGGGTGAAGATGGCGACGCCGTTGCCGTAGTCGTGCTCGGAGGGAAGCCGCAGCGCCTCCTCGTAGTCGGCGGCGCGCACCACCGAGAGCACCGGGCCGAAGATCTCCTCCTTGTAGATGCGCATGTCGGGGGTCACCTCGTCGAACAGGCAGCCGCCCATGAAGAACCCGCGCTCGTAGCCCTGCAGCTTGAAATTGCGGCCGTCGACCTTGAGCCTGGCGCCTTCCTCGATGCCGAGGTCGACGTAGCGCCTGACCTTCTCGAGATGCGTCCTGGTCACCAGCGGGCCGTAGTCCGCCTGCGCATCGCTGGAGGGACCGACCTTGAGGCTCTCGACCCGCGGGATCAGCTTCTCGACCAGGATGTCGGCGGTCTTCCTGCCGACCGGCACCGCGACCGAGACCGCCATGCAGCGTTCGCCGCCGGAGCCGTAGCCGGCGCCGATGAGCGCATCCACCGCCTGGTCCATGTCGGCGTCCGGCATCACCACCATGTGGTTCTTGGCGCCGCCGAAGCATTGCACCCGTTTGCCGTGGGCGCAGCCGGTCGCATAGATGTACTCGGCGATGGCGGAGGAGCCCACGAAGCCGAGCGCCCTGACGCGCGGATCGGTGAGCAGCGTGTCGACCGCCTCCTTGTCGCCGTTGACCACGTTGAGCACGCCTGCGGGCAGGCCAGCCTCGATCAGCAGCTCGGCGAGCCGCATCGGCACCGAGGGGTCGCGCTCCGACGGCTTGAGGATGAACGCATTGCCGCAGGCGAGCGCGGGCGCGAACTTCCACATCGGGATCATGGCCGGGAAGTTGAACGGGGTGATGCCGGCGACCACGCCGAGCGGCTGGCGCAGCGAGAACAGGTCGATGCCGGGGCCGGCGCTCTCGCTGAACTCGCCCTTCAGGAGATGGGGAATGCCGCAGGCGAACTCGACCACCTCGAGGCCGCGCTGGATGTCGCCGCGGGAATCGGCGAAGGTCTTGCCGTGCTCGGAGGACAGCAGCCTGGCGAGGCTGTCGAACTCCTTCTGCGCCAGCTCCAGGAACTTGAACAGGACGCGCGCACGCCGCTGCGGATTGGTCGCCGCCCAGGCCGGCTGCGCCGCCTCGGCATTCGCGATGGCCGCCTCGACCTCCGATCTCGCGGCGAAGGCGACCTTGGCCTGCACCTCGCCGGTATTGGGGTCGAACACCTCGCCGCTGCGGCCGGAGCTGCCTGCGACCGGCTTGCCGCCGATGAAATGGCCGATCTCGCGCATGATGTCCCTCCGTCGCGGCTCGGCCGCGCGCCCGCGCCCGGAATGCCGCCGCTGCCGTATCATAATCAGATAGCGAAGCTCGTGCCGCGCGCTAGAGCCCCTCGTAGATGCTGATCGCGAAATCGAGATCGGAGAACACCTTGCCGCGGCCCTGCTTGAGAACGAGCGCGTGGGTGCAGAACTCGCGGATGAGATGCACGTCGTGCGAGACCAGGATCATGGCGTTGCCCTTGCGCCGCTCGAGCAGCTCCTCCCGGCACTTGCGCTGGAACTTGGGGTCTCCCACCGCCAGCACCTCGTCGATCAGGTAGCAATCGAAATTGATGGCGAGCGACAGCCCGAAGGCGATGCGTGTGCGCATCCCGGTCGAATAGGTTGCAATGGGCATGCGCATCTGCTCGCCCAGCTCCGCGAACTCCTCGGTGAAGGCGTAGATCTCGTCGAACGGCCGGCCGTACAGCCTGGCCAGGAAGCGCACGTTGTCCAGACCGGTCAGGTTGGGATGAATGCCGCCGTGGAAGCCGAGCGGCCACGACAGGGACATGCCGAGATCGATCCGGCCCGAGGTCGGCGCCTCCACCCCGCCGAGCAGCTTGACCAGCGTCGATTTGCCGGCGCCGTTGCGCCCGAGCACGGCCATCTTCTCGCCCTTGCCTACCGAGAAGGAGATGCCGTCGAGGACGCGATGCCGGCCTCCCTCGGCGGCATACTCCTTGACGATGTCGTTCACCTCGATCATTCGATCGCCATGCGCGTGCGGGTCAACGAGATCATGATCAGGCCGCCGAAGGTGAGCGTGAGACACCAGCCCGTGAGATAGCCGACGTCGTAGTAGGCGTGCACCGGATCGCCGAACCAGCCGTATCGGATCATCTCGAAGAAGTGCAGCATGGGATTGTACAGCGCGTATTCGCGCAGCGCCGGCGGCAGCCAGGCGGCCATGTAGAAGCAGCCGCTGAGCACCACCAGGAAATACGAGAACGGCTGGTAGATCCTGTCGACCACCTCGGACAGCTCGCTGGCAGGGCCGACCACCAGGGCAAAGCCGATCGAGAACCATATGGCGTAGAACCATCCGGCATAGACGAGCGGGAGATCGGCCGGGAGTTCCATGAGACCAAAGGCAATGAACAGCGCGCTTCCGAACGCGAAAGCCGCGATCACGCCCGCAATCTCGAGGATGTAGCGCGCGACGAACACGTCGAGCAATTTCACCTGGCGATGATACAGCAGCGGCTGGTTCGCCCTGATGCAATGAATGGACCGGCTAGTGATATGGCGGAACATGATGAACGGCATGTAGCCGGTCATCAGAAACGTGACGAGCGGAAGGCCGTGGGTTCCCAGCCCCTGCTCATGATAGATCAGGGACCGGATGCCGATGATCCCCATGGCGAACAGGATGGGCTCGCCGATGAGCCACAGGAAGCCGATATTCTTGCGGCCGTAGCGCGTGAGGATCTCGCGCATGGTGAGCGCCCCGACGATGTTGGCCCTGCGGGCGAGGGGGATCCAGAGCGAGCTGGCGGTCATCGGCCGGCATGCTCCCTGACGCCGGCGCTGATGAGCCACGCAATCCCGTAGACCATCAGGCACGTGACGAGGGTGATGAGGATCGACATGATGCGGCGCGGATAGAGCGCATAATCGGGACGGTTCGGCTCCACCACGCGCTCGAGATAGAGCTGCTTGTGCTGTGCCTCGATCCGCGCCGTCTCCAGCGAGCCGATGGCGGACGCCAGCGCCTTGTCGGAAAACTGGCGCTCGAGCGCGAGCCGCTCGTATTCGGCGATCTTGAGCGCAATGGAGTCGTTGTCGCCGACGATCTTGCGCCGCTCCTCCGCAATCTGGCCTTCCAGCGCCGCGACGCGGTTGCGCAAGGAAGCGATATGCGGACTGCTGGGCGTCGCCTTCGCCACCTCGGCGATCTGCGCCTGGCTGGCGGCAAGCTCGGCGGACAGCTTGGACACGAGCTCGAACGCCGCATTCGATGCCGTCGCCGGGTCCAGCATGCTGGTGCGCAAGCGGTAGGTCGTCAGCGCCGTCTGTGCCCTGGCCACGCGCTCCTCGCTCGAGGCCACCTCGCGCTTGGCGACGTCGATGGAGTCCTGCCGGGCACGATCGTTGAGTCGATTGACCAGGGCTTCGCCGTAATCGAGGATCGCGCCGGCGATCGCGTGGGCATCGTCGGCCCGGAAGGCGCGCACCCGCAGCGTGCTGATACCGGTCGTGCTGTCGAAGATCACCGAGACGAAGCTCTGATAGCTCTTGTAGAGCTGCTCGAACCTGTCGCCGCCGAAGAGCGAGGGAAAGCGGTTGACGAAGTCCCCCTCCTGCCGCCCCAGCACCGCGCGCAGATCGTTGCGCTGCTCGAGCTGTCGCACCGCATCGCGCGACGTGATGAAGGTTTGAACCGAGAACGTGTCATCCTGGGAACGGACCAGCCCGACGTTCTGCAGGAAGCTGCCGAGCGCGTTGGTACTGGTCTTGTGCGTGCTGCGGATGATGAACTGGGCCTCGGACACGTAGATGTCGGAGGCGATGACGCCGTAATAGAGCACGGCGACGAGGGTCGGCGCGATCACCGTGAGCGCAAACCAGGGGCGTCGACGGATGAAATCCGCAACACGCGTCCAGATCGCGAGCGGGGCGGGCGCCGGCGGCGGAGCCTGCCCGGAAGGGAGACGACGGATCGTCACCTGACCTTCAAATCGTTCGTGCTTGACCATGCATCCCCCCTCTGCCCGGTCACGGTCCCCCGGTTCGCCCGCCTCGATGCTCCCCTTGCGGCATCGGCGCGCCAG
This sequence comes from uncultured Alphaproteobacteria bacterium, assembly GCA_963840535.1. Lineage (GTDB taxonomy): Bacteria > Pseudomonadota > Alphaproteobacteria > Rhizobiales > Xanthobacteraceae > VAZQ01. The sequence continues at coordinate 137,641 of CAWIZJ010000067.1, read as the reverse complement.
ACCCGGCAATTCAGCTACTGTGCCTCCCGGTCAGCTTATCCCCCGCGCATGACCCGCAACCGTGATGCCGCGCTCGTCGCGGGATTCCCTTTGCGACAAACCTCGGGATACATCTTGAGGTATAGTTGCCTTGATCATTCATCCTATGGTAATTCTTATTAGAATACCGGCAATTTTCAGGCGCCGTTGGCCGGCCGGGGAGCGGGTTTGGAGTTGGCGGGCGTTGGGTGAGGGGGGATCGTGTCGGGCAGCATCGCCATCAAAGTGCGTTCGTTAGCCGCGTTTTGCGGCTTGGCGGTGCTGCTGGCGGGCTGTTCGGCGGTTCCGTCGGCGGGCCCCACCAGCGATCAGATCGTCGCCAATCAGGATGCGGTCGACGGTTACATTGTCGTTGATATCGACGACCGCGTGGTGGCGGTCCTCAGCCGCCGTCCGAACCATACCCTCTACGGCATGTTTCAGGAGGGCCGCAAGCCGCCCGACATGCGGATCGGTATCGGCGACTCCGTCACCGTGACGCTTTGGGAATCCGGTTCCAGCGGCCTGTTCTCGACGGCGAGCATCGACAGGACCGGAGCCGGTTCGCGTACCGGAGTGCTCCCGGAGCAGGTCGTCGCGCGCGATGGCACGGTCCAGGTTCCGTACGCGGGCCGCGTACGCGTGGCCAACCTGACGCCGGCGGAAGCCGAGGCCCTGATCGTCAAGTCGCTCAAGGGCAAGACGGCCGAACCTCAGGCCGTCGTGTCGATTACGCAAAACCGCAACACCACCATCACCGTGACCGGCGAGGTCACCAACGGCATGATGGTGCCCATCGGCCTCAAGGGAGATCGGATTCTCGATGTCGTCGCCGCGGCCGGGGGAATTCGCGCCCCCGCCCACGAAAGCTTCGTGCGGCTGACGCGTGAGCAGAAGACCGCCAGCATCCCCTTCAACACGCTGCTCGCGGATTCGCGCGAGAACATCTATGTGCGAGCCGGGGACGTGCTGACCGTCGTGCGCGATCCGCAGCGGTTCACCGCCTTCGGCGGCACCGGGCGCAACGAGCTCATTCCTTTCGATGCGGCCGGCATGACCCTCGAGCAGGCGGTCGCCAGGGCGGGCGGCCTGCTCGACTTCCGCGCCGACGCGAGCGGCGTCTTCCTGTTGCGGTTCGAGCCGGCGTCCCTGGTCGCGGTCTTCTCGCCGGAGGCGATCGCGTTGCCGGGCCACCGCGCGGTCCGGGTCGTCTACCGATTGAACCTGCGCGATGCCAAGTCCTACTTCCTGGCGCGTTCGTTCGTGATGCGGGACAAGGACATCCTCTACGTCGCCAACGCACCGATGACCGAGGTGAGCAAGGTGCTCTCCACCATCGGCACGCTGACCGCGCCGGCGATCACCGGAGCGGCCGTGTACAACGCAGTGCGATAGGCAGACCGGCGCGCGGGCTCATCAACGACTTCGCGCGCGGCGGATGGCACGACGATTCCCGCCTCGCCGACGGCCGGGTCATCGCCCCTGCTGCGCGAGGGTGTGCCGCAGCTCCGGACGGCGCGACACCTCGGTCAGGGCCCGCCGTGCGTTCTCCGCCGCCGTGCGCCAGGCAACCGACTCCTGCCGTGCCGGCGTGGCTTGCGCTCGTTCGGCATGGCGCCAGATCGCGACCAGGCGGCGAGCGGCGTCGACGCTGATCTCCGCGTGCAACGCGGCCAGCTCATGGACGCGATCGATCGACTGCTGCAGGCGAGGGCTCATGAACAGCAGCATCCGCTGCAGCACGTCGGCGGGCAGGTTCATGGCCCGAGCGGCGACCACGATCGGCTCGCCCAGCTCGTCGTCGACGATGCGTCGCGCCTGCGCGCGCGAGACACCGAGCACGCGCTCGAGCTCGCGCACGACCGCCTCCGTATTGCGCTGGAGCACGTAGGATTCCAGCCGCCAGACGTCGGCGCGCTGCATGGCGGAGCGCGGCGGCGATGGCGGCAGCAGCGAGTAGTCGAGATTGATCAGGATCAGCCGCCGCTCCGGGGCGCCCGCCTGCGTAGAACAGCTCCGACAGCTCGCAAGCCTGGGCGCTGGCCGGGCGCTCCTCCGCCGCAGTGGCGGCCGGCGCCGTCGCCGCGCTGGCGGCCTTGCCGCGATCATCCTCGCATGCGGCCCGCCGCATTCCCGCGCGATGGCCGCAAGATCGGCGGGCGTGAGCGCGCGCGAATGCGCGAGGATCGGGCCGGCGACCTCGATGACATCGCGCGCCAGCCGCAGCAGCACGGCGCGCGGCGCAGATGGATAGGCCGCCAGCCGCACGGCGAGCGCGGCGCGCGCGGAAACATCGGTGGCGTCGATGAGCCGGAGCGTCGAGCTCGGTGAAGTAGCGCTCGTCCTCGGGCGGATGCGACGGTCGCTGCAGGTAGAGATCGGTCAGCACGCGCAGCAGGGTCGGACGCATGTCGATTCCGTTCCCGTGACCGAGATCGAGCAGATTCTCCAGGCCGGCGAATGCTGCGGCTGGATTGGTCATGGTCACTGCGCCTTCGGTGCAACACCCGGGAATTGAAATACCCTATGATCGGCGCGTTAGCGGACCGTTAACCTTGCGCGGCTCAAATCGCGGGAAGCGCCGAATGGGGCGTCTGGCCGTCAGGGCGGGGAAAAAGCGATATGGGCACGGTCATCAGTTTTCCGCCGGCGGAGCGGCCGGTGCGCAGCGCCCGGTCGATCGCCGACCGGCCGGAATCGGCAACCGTGATCATCCTTCCGGTGATCCGCATCGAGCGATACATCGATACGCCGGTGGACGACGTTGCGCCGGCGCCGGGCGGCAGCCCGCGTCGCCGCCGCCGCCGCGCGACGCGCTCGTAGGTCCGCCAGCGGCTCTCCGTTACTCGCCTTCGCCTCACTGCGGGCGGCATTGCGCCGCCGCCAGCGCACTGCGCGCCGCCGGGAGCCATGCCGGTTCGGGCGCGAGCGCCCTGATCACGATCAGGCCCGTGGTCGTCGGCGAAGTCACGATCAGCCGATCGGCGGGCGTGATGTCCTGATCCTCGGGCATTTCCGCACGCTGCGCCGTGGTCATGAGATCGAGCTCGATCACCCGGCGGCCGGCGGCGCGATCGTTGATGGCGTAGTAGGGCACATCGGATCGCGTATAGAACGAAACCGCCGTGTAGGCCGGGCTGATCGGCACGGAGAACTTGAGCGCTCTGCGCGACAGATCGTAGCGGCACACCGACATCGCGAAAGCGGGATCCATGAACGGCATCACCGCCTTCTCCGGCGTCGGGGAAGGAACGGGAATGACGGTGTTGACGGGAGCGATCGCCGACACGCGGGCATAGGCATCCTGGGTCGCCATGCTGGGCAGCAGCAGAACGGTGGCGAGATGCACGATGCCGCCGAGGAGCACCGCCCCCATGAGCCATAATGCCGTGCGGATCACAGGCAGGCCCTCTTGCTGATCGCAGGCATCGGCGCGTCGCGTCCGGACCGCGTCGCCATACCGACCGGCGTGTCGTAGAGCCGCAGCACCAGCAGGTACCTCTCCACGCCTCCGGTCGGGAGCCAGTTGCCGGGCCGCGCGCGCGGGCCGACCGTGATCTCGAAGCTTCCGTCCGACCTGCGGATGATTTCCTGACTCGTGAAGCCCTGCCGCTGCATGGTATTGGCCACCAGCCGGCCCTCGGGATCGTACAAGGTGATGGTCCAGAAGCGTGCCTGCGGGGTGATCCCGCTCAGCAGCACGTCGCAGCGCCCGTCGAGGGACTGGCCGGAATCGTCGGCGCGCGCGTAGAACGCCACGCCGTCACCCGAACCGACCGGAAGCTCGCCGGTGCGCGCGACCATGGCGCGCGCAAACGGGTCGATGCCCGGCGTCCCGTTTTTCGGCCACGCCGTCCAGGCACCGAGCGTGATGCCCCCATAGGCGCTGCCGCGCGTCAACGCGAGCCAAGTCGAACCGAGCCCGACCGAAGCCGCGACAGCGAGTGCGAGAATCGCTCCGAGCAAGAGACGCACGGTTGGTCCGATCGATCCCCTCGGGGCAAGCGGTCGATCCGCGCCCCGGTCCTCAATTGCCGCGGGTCTGGCCAGCCGGCTGCTGGTCGGATGCGGATGCGAACGTCTCCTGGCGGGCTGCGCCTGCGCCCTGCGCGTCGGCCTTGCTCGGGGCATCGCGATCGCGGGCCGCGAGGGCGCGCGTGGCGTCGTCCATCAGCCGCTCCACCCGCACCAGTGCCTCCGCTCCGCGCCGGGTGAGCGCGGAGGGGCGGCCAGCCGCAATCTCGGACGCGCCATCCTTCCTGCCTTCCGCCACGACCGCGCGACCCGACCCGGGACTGAGGCCCGGAATGGGCTTGAGCTCCACCCCCTGGTGGGCGAAAACCATGATCTCGCGCCACGTCATGGCCGGCAGCGAGCCGCCCGTCATCTGGGTCATCGGGCTGTAGTCGTCGTTGCCGAACCAGACACCGGCTATGAAGTTGCCCGTATACCCCACGAACCAGGCATCGCGATGGGCGTTGGTGGTGCCGGTCTTGCCGGCGGCCTTGATGCCCTCGATGATGGCGCGTCGGGCGGTGCCTTCCTCCACCACCTTGTTCATCATCATGTTCATGTCGAGCGCGACCTGCGTGGGAATGACCTGCACCGGCTTCTTGCCGTCGCGGTCCCAACGCCAGACCAGATCGCCGGTGCCGTTGCGCACCTCGAGCACCGCGTGCGCGGTCGTCGCCTTGCCGGCGTTGGGGAACATGCTGTAGCCGGCGGTATGATCGAGCACGGTCACTTCGTCGGCGCCGATCGGCATCGAAGGAGTGTCGGGCAGCGGAGTGCGCAGTCCCGCCTTGCGCGCGACGTCCTTGATCTTGGCGCGGCCGATCTTCGGATTGCCGTTGCCGAGCGCGATCGAAAGCTTCACCGGAATGATGTTGACCGAGCGCGTCAGCGCCTGCGTGATCGTCTGCGAGCCGGAAAAGCTGCCGCCGTAGTTCTTCGGGCACCAGTTGCCGATGCATACGGGCGAGTCGACCACGATCGACGTCGGCTTGTAGCCGTTCATCAGCGCGGTGGCATAGACGTAGGGCTTGAACGAGGAGCCCGGCTGACGCAACGCATCGGTCGCGCGGTTGAACTGGCTTTCGCCGTAATCGCGCCCGCCGACCATCGCCCGCACTGCGCCGTCGACTTCCATCAACACCGCGGCGCCCTGCTTGGCGCGATATTCTCGCCCGTACTGCCGAAGCGAATTCTCCAGCGCCTTGTCGGCGTTGCGCTGCATCTCGACATCGAGCGCAAGCCGCACCACGAAGACGCGTTCGTGCACCGATTTCGGCAGCGTCTCGACCAACTTCTTCATCTCGTCGAACGCCCAGTCGAGGTAGTAGTTGGGCGCACGCTCGTCACGCCGGTCGATTGCGATGGCGGGATTGCGGCGCGCGCCGAACACCTGACCCTCGGTCATGAACCCGGCCTCGATCAGGTTGTCGAGAACGATGTTGGCGCGCGCGCGCGCCGCCGGCAGATTGATGTGCGGGGCAAATCTCGATGGCGCCTTGAACAGGCCGGCGAGCATCGCCGCCTCGGCCAGGTTCACGTCGCGCGCCGATTTGTTGAAGTAGTACTGGGCTGCCGCGTCGACACCGAAGGTGCCGCCCCCGAGATAGGCGCGATCGAGGTAGAGCTTGAGGATGTCGTTCTTCGACAGCCGCACTTCGAGCCAGATTGCCAGGAACGCCTCTTTCACCTTGCGCTCGATGGTGCGCTCGTTCGAAAGGAAGAGGTTCTTGGCCAATTGCTGGGAGATCGACGAGCCGCCCTGCAGCACGACGCCGGCGCGTGCATTGGTGGCCATGGCGCGGAACAGGCCCGGAAAGTCGATGCCGAAGTGGTCGTGGAAGCGGCGATCCTCGGTGGCGAGCGTCGCCTTGATCAGGTGGTCCGGGAACTCTTCCAGGCGAAGCGAGTCGTTGTGCTTGATGCCGCGCGTGCCGACCTCGTTGCCGTAGCGGTCGAGGAAGGTCACGGCCAGTTCGGACTTCTTCAGCCAGTCGTCGTCGGAGGTCTCGCGGAACGCCGGAATCGCCAGCGCCAGCATCATGACGAGGGCTCCGGTACCGAGCGTGAGCCCCTCCGACAGCGGTTCGACGAAATACCAACGCCGCCAACCCGCGACATGGAACCGGTCCATGAAAACGGTGTAGCGCTCGTAAAGCTCGCGCCCCCAGGTCTTGACCTCGAACATGCCGAAGTCGATGCGCGAATCGAGGTCGAGCAACAGTCGGCGCAGTCGCGCCTTGAGACTGTCGCGGTTCTCGTCGTCACGGAAGAAGAGGTCGCGCAAAGTCCTCGAGAGCCTCCGCAGGAGCCAAGTCGCTCAAGCGGCGGGGTGAGATCACCCAACCGTTGAGTTAATTTTAACCGATCCGAGGGATCCAAACTATGGCGCAATCGCCACAAGGTGAATGGAAAAGCAGCTGCAATTTGGAGATGATCCTGCTAACTGCGCCGGCTGCATCGGCAGTGCGGCGATGCGCTTGCAGGGACCCATCATGAGTCGCGACGAGGAACCTTTCTGGCGCCGTAAGTCTTTGGCGCAAATGACGGATTCGGAGTGGGAAAGCCTCTGCGACGGGTGCGGGCGCTGCTGTCTGGTCAAGCTCGAGGACGCCGACGACTCGAAGCGCACCTACTTTACCGACGTGGGCTGCCGGCTCCTCGACAGCCACAGCTGCCGCTGCCGCGACTACCCCAACCGGACCGCCAAAGTTAACGACTGTGTCCGCCTAACACCGCGGAACATCAATAGAATCGTCTGGCTTCCGCCCACCTGTGCCTATCGCCTCCTGGCCGATGGACGGGAGCTCTACTGGTGGCATCCCCTGGTTTCGGGCGACCGCGACTCGGTGCACCAGGCCGGCATCTCGGTCCGCGGACGCGTCAAGGCAGGCGAGGACGAGGTCGAGGATGGCGACCTCGAGAGCCGAATCGTGAGTTGGCCCACGCGGCTGCCGAGCGCGGCGAGGAAGCCGCCCACATGAGGAGTTCCGAGCCCTCGCCGCGGGCGCGGGCCGGCATGATCGTCCTCAGCGTCCGCTGTGATCGGCAGCGAGGCACCTCGGCCAGCCTCGCGTGCGGCGCATAGCTCGCGTCGGAACGGTCGCCTATAAGCATTCCGGCGCCTTCGCCGTCGGGGCCGGCGCGAGGCCGAGACATGCGCGATCCCGCTCCCGTCACGCCGCTGCCGGACTATCTCGAGCACGCGGCGGCGCGCCGCATCGTCGTCGGCGTCCTGCTCACCATGCTGCTGTCGGCACTCGACCAGGTCATGGTCGCAACCGCGTTGCCGACCATCGCCGCCGCTCTCGACGACTTCGACAACATGTCTTGGGTCGTGACGGCCAATCTCCTGAGCGCCACCGCCGCGACCCCGCTCTACGGCAAGCTCTCGGATATCCACGGCCGCCGCACCATGATGCTGATCGCAATCGGCATCTATGCGGTGGGATCGCTCGCGTGTGCGCTGGCACCCACGATGGCGGCGCTCATCCTCGGCCGCGCACTGCAAGGGCTCGGCGGCGGCGGGCTCATGCCGCTGGTGCAGACCATTATCGGCGACGTCGCGCCGCCGCGCGATCGGCCGCGCTATCAGGGCTACACTTCCTCGACCTTCATCGTGTCGATGGTGGGCGGGCCGTTGCTCGGCGGCTTCATCGCCGAGCACCTGCACTGGTCGTGGATCTTCTGGATCAACCTGCCGCTCTGCGCATTGGCTTATCTGTTCACGCACAACGTGTTGCAACGGCTCCCCCGCCACGACTGTCCGCATCGGCTCGACGTGCTGGGCGCGGTCCTGATGGTCGGCGCCGCCATCACGCTGATGCTGGCGCTCACCTGGGGTGGGCGGCGCTATGGCTTCATCTCGCCGCAGATCGCCGCTCTGTCCTGCGCGTCCGCCGCACTGTGGGTCTTGTTCGCCTGGCGGGTCATGACCGCCGAGGAACCGTTCATCCCGCTCGCGGTGCTGCGCGATGGCGCCGTGCGGGTCGGAACCGCAGCGGCCTTCTTCGCGGTCGGCACGATCATCGCGCTCACCATCATTCTGCCGCTCTATGCCCAGGTCGCGCTCGGCCTGTCGGTGAGCGGCGCGGCCGCGGCGATCATCGCCCTTCAAGGCGCCGCCACCGTCACCTCGATCGTCGGCGGTCGCATGCTGGTCCACTTCGCGCGCTACAAGCGAATTCCGCTCGGCGGCCTCATTGTCGCCATTGCGGCGCTGGTCCCGCTGGCCCTGGCACCGACCGCTTTTTCGCCCGCCGTCGCGCTGGGGCTGATCGCGTTCGCCGGCCTCGGAATGGGCCCGATGTTCCCGTTCACCATCGTCGTGGTTCAGAACGCGGTGGCGCTACATCAAATGGGGATCGCGACCGGAACGATGAATTTCTTTCGCGCGCTCGGCACGACCTTCATCGTCACCGGATTCGGAGCAATCGTGCTCACGGGCGCTCCCGCGGTCCGCGGCCTGCCGGCAGGCGTGGTGCTGGTCGGAATGGATGCCGCGGAAGCCTTCCGCTGGGTGTTCGCGGCGGCGATCGCCTGCCTCGTCGTCGCGTTCGCCTGCCTCGTCGCGTTGGAGGAACGGCCGTTGCGCGGGGCTGGCCCGGAACGCGCGGACTGAGATGCGCGTCGAATTCTGGCGACGCCGGGCTCATACCTGCTCCGTGCGCAAGACCATTGTCACCGCAAGGGCATGACGCGATATCCTTGCAAGGCGGGGAGGGGAATTGCCCTTGAGCAGCCGATGACGTCCGTCTCGAACTGCGCAAAGGCGCACACGAGTGGTCCGCTCTCCAAGAGTGACGTGCGCAAGATCTTCTACGGCCTGATGCTGGGCATGTTTCTCTCGGCGCTCAACCAGACCATTGTCGCAACCGCCCTGCCGACCATCGGCCATCACTTCGGAGATTTCGAGAACCTTTCCTGGGTCATCATTGCATACCTGCTTTCCTCGACTGTTGTTGCGCCGCTGTACGGCAAGCTCTCCGACATCCACGGTCGGCGCGCCATGATGCTCCTGGCGATCGGCCTGTTCGTGGCGGGCTCGGCGGTGTCTGCGGCTGCGCCCGACATCGCGATGCTGATCGTGGGACGCACGCTGCAGGGAATTGGCGGCGGCGGGATCGTGCCGCTGACGCAGACCACCGTCGCCGACATGGTCGCACCGCGCGAACGCGGCCACTACCAAGCTTACATGGGTACGTCCTGGATCCTCGCGGGGGTAGCGGGTCCTGCGCTCGGCGGCTTCATCGCCCAGCATCTGCCTTGGTCGCTGATCTTCTGGCTCAACGTGCCGCTCGGGCTCGGCGCAGCACTGCTCACCTACCATGCCATGAAACGCCTGCCGCGCCAGGAATGCCCCCATCAAGTCGACATCGTCGGGGCGGCTCTGATGATCGCCGCGGCTACCCTGTTTCTCGTCGTGCTCACCTCGGGCGGCATTCGCGTTCCCTGGTCGTCGCCGACGATCCTTCTCCTCCTTGCGGCATCGCTGGCGTTCGCATTCGCATTTGCGTGGTGGCTCAGACGGACACCCGAGCCGTTCCTGCCGCTCGACGTGTTGCGCAATCCGGTGATGCGCGATGGCACCGCCGCGACGTCCTGGACGATGGGGGCGGCGCTCGGGCTCATGGTCTATATGCCGCTCTATTTCCAGGTCGCGCATGGACTTTCGGCAACCGACGCCGGCCTCGCGTTGATTCCCATCGTGGTCATGACAACGCCGGGATCGATGACGTCCGGACGCTCGATGATGCATCTGCGCCGCTACAAGATCTCGGCGATCGTGGGCGCCATCATCGCCATTGCCAGCGTCACCGCGCTGGCGGTGTGGCCTGCCATGCCGCTCTACGGAGTGATCATCGTGCTCATGGTCAAACCCGGACACCCTCCTTGCTGGCCGCACGTCCGGTTCTGCCAGGTGCGGACATGGTCCGCGAGGGCGTCCGTTGGTCAAGCTATCCTAGCTTATAATTAGGTGTCCGCACCGGCAGGCAGGCGCACGGTGAAGATTGAGCCCTTGCCCAGCTCACTCGCCACGGTCACGTCGCCGCCCATCATGCGGGCGAGCTTGCGGGTGATGGCAAGCCCCAGCCCGGTGCCGCCGAATCGCTGGGCCGTGGTGGCCTCGGCCTGGCTGAATTCCTCGAACAGCTTCGCCTGCTGCTCCGCCGTCATTCCGATGCCGGTGTCCGAGACGGCGAACTCGAACCAGTCCCGCCCGTCGGCTATTCCTCGCACGCGCAACGTCGACCTCGACCCTCCTTGGTGAACTTGCAGGCATTGCTCAGCAAGTTGAGGAGGATCTGCCGCAGCCGCATGGAATCGGTGGTGATCGGACCGAGCTTCTCCTGGCACTCCACCACGAGCCGGTTCTTGTTCTGCTCGGCGAGCTGGCGCGCCGTGCCGATGACTTCGTCGATCAGCGGCGGTAGCTGCACGGTCTGCGGATTGAGTTCGAGTTTGCCCGCCTCGATCTTGGAGAGGTCGAGCACTTGGTTGATCAAGCCGAGCAGGTGACGGGCAGCGCCGAGCACGCGGTCGAGCGGTTCGAGGTCCTGCTGTAAGGCCTCGGCGTCTTCCCGCATCATCTCTGTGACGCCGATGATGGCATTGAGGGGCGTGCGCAGCTCATGGCTCATGCTGGCGAGGAACTGCGACTTGTGCTGGCTCGCCTCGGCTAGCTGCCGGCTCTTGTCCTGGATTTCGTCGAACAGCCGCACGTTCTCGATGGCGATCACCGCTTGGTCGGCGAAGGTGGTCACCAGTTCGATTTGCTTGTCACTGAATGCCCGCACCTCACGGCGCATCACGATGAGCACGCCGATTGGAGTGCCTTCGCGTAGCAGTGGCACGCCCAGCATGGTGCGGGCCCCGGCCTGCTTCATTGGCCCGCTCAGGATGTAACCTGCCTCGGCCTCTATATCGAGAATTTGAATCGGCTTGCCTTCGAGCGCCACCCGGCCGGTGACGGTTCCCAGCCCGCGCTCGATGCGGGCACTCAGCATCTGTTCGCGTATTTCGGGCGGATAGCCGTAGCTTGCCGCGTGGTGGTAGGCCGAGCCGTCGCAGGCGAACGATGGCCGCCATGTCGGCCTCGCACAGGCGAGTTGCCGACTCCACAAGCGTGTCGAGCACCGATTGCAGATCGAAGGTCGAGCGGCTGATGACCTTGAGCACGTCGGCGGTGGCAGTCTGCTGTTGGAGAGATTCGCGCAGCTCGCTGAGCAGGCGGGTGTTTTCAATCGCGATCACGGCCTGGGCGGCGAAGTTCTGGACCAGCTCGATCTGCTTGTCGGTGAACGGCCGCACCTCCTGGCGATATATGAAGATGGCGCCGATCAGCGCGTCTCTCTTTGAGCATGGGCACGGCAAGGATACTTCGCGCCTGCGCAGACTCGACGAGCGCGACGGCGCGGAGATCGCGCTCGATATAGGACTGCTCCTCGGTGAGGTCGGGAATATGCAGCACCTGTTTGGTTCGGGCGATGCGGGCGAGCGGAATCTGCGGATGCCGATCGCGCAGCTTGACCACAGGTTCCCGCCGCAATAACTCGGTCCAGGTGGAGGGGCCGGTGGCGCAGCCGCAGCGAAAGCCGTCTCCCTCGAACAGAAACAGGGCGCCGAACCTGGCTTCGCACAGCCTCGTCGCGTTTGCGAGCATGGCCTGGAACACCGAGCTCCAACTCGCCCGGCGAGCTCGAGATAACGCTGCAGCACATCTGAGGTCGCCGTCTGCTGCTCCAGCGCCTCGGTCAGCTCGCGCGTTCGCGCCTGCACCTCGTCGAACAGCCGCACGTTCTCGATCGCGATCACCGCCTGGTCGGCGAAGGTCGTCGACAAGCTCGATCTGCTTGTCGGTGAAGGGCCGCACTGTGTGACCGGGTCAACGTTAATGACGCCGATCGGTGTGCCTTCGCGCAGCAGCGGCACACCCAGTCATGGTGCGGCAGCCGGCCAAGCTTCTGTCGCATTCCGGCTGGTTGTATTCGGGGTCGGCCAGTACATCGGGGATATGAACTGCTCGCCCTTCGAGGAGCGATTCGGCCGACGAGTGAGTCTCTTCCAGGCGCGAGCGTCGCTGGCGTCTCATATGCTCTTCGTACTCGCGTGAGTAACCACGGCAGGCAGCTAACGTCGATAGGCGGAGCCGCTGCGGCGGAAGATGTGCAGCGCTTGTCCGCCTCGCACAGCCGGACCGCCGACTCGACCAACGTATCGAGCACCGCCTGCAGGTCGAAGGTCGAGCGGCTGATGACCTTGAGCACGTCGGCGGTGGCGGTCTGCTGCTGCAGCGACGCCAGTTCTCCGCGTGCTTGAACCTCGTCGAGCAGCCGCATGTTCTCGATGGCGATCACGGCCTGGTCGGCAAAGGTCGTGACCAGCTCGATCTGCTTATCGGTGAACGGCCGGACCTTCGCTTCGACAGCGTAGATCGCGATCAGCGCCGAGCAGCCCGTTCTCGCTTGCAGCATCGGCACGACAAGCATGGTCCGATACTGACCGAGCTTCTGCGCCTGCCTCAGCGATCGCGTTCCGGATCGGTTATAGCTCGGGATCGGCCAGCACGTCGGGGATGTGCACTGCGCTGACGTTCTACGATGGCCCTGCCTGGCGCTGTCCGTCGGTCGCGGCAGGAATCGGGTTTTCCGCCGCATAGCTCCTCGTAAACCGGCGGACGCTCGTTGATAGCGGCGACTGCGCGAAGCGCGTGGTTCCGTCGACAGAGAAAAATCAACGCCGTAACTTGCGCCGCACAGACGCGCACCGCCTTCTCGACCATGCGTTTCGAACACTGGCTGCAGTTCGCCGGTCGAGCGGCTGATGACCTTGAGCACCTCGGCGGTCGCGGTCTGCTGCTGCAGGGATTCGCTAGATCGTCCGTGCGCTGGCGCAGCTCGTTGAGCAGGCGCGTGTTCTCGATGGCGATGACGGCTTGGGTGGCGAAGTTCGTCAAAAGTTCAATCTGTTTGTCGCTGAACGGGCGGACCTCCTGGCGGTAGATGGCGATAGTGCCGATTAACTCGTTCTCCTTGAGCATCGGGACGATGACGAAACTACGAGCGCCGGCCTGTTCAACTAAGGGGACCCGCAGCGGATCACGTTCGGCGTAGGCCGGGTCGACCGTGACATCCACAATGTGGACCGGCTGCTTCGTCTGGATGACGCGCCCAAAACCAGTTCGTGGGCCAGGTTGGACAACCGGGTCGCGCCAACTCGCTTCAGCAAATGCAAGGGGTGCACCATGCAACGCACGGAGCCGGAATGCCTCGCCGTCGCGTAAATAGAGAATGCCGAACTTAGCCTCGCAAATACGCGTCGCGTTTGCCAGGATCGCTTCGAAGACAGGCTCCAACTCACCGGGCGAACTTGAGATGACCCGCAACACCTCCGAGGTCGCCGTCTGCTGCTCCCGCGCCTCGGCGAGTTCGCGCCTTAGTTGCTCTTCGAGGTCAGAGCCGGTTGCGCGCATCCGACCAACGCGCGTTTTCGCCTTCGTTCCGGTTGAACCATGCTTTCGAGCGTTGCGGGACAAGGTCACCTCGTCGGCACAGTCATTGGTGCCCTCCCGGTGGGGCTCAGCCCGGGATCGAAGCTGGCAATCCTAACAGAAGCCCACGACGAACTCGCCTCCTTCTCGATCACCGCAGGGGGCAAGCAGCATCGGTGACACGTACTTGCCGGTGCCGGACCGCCTTAGCCCTCGGATGGCCTGATATTCTGGTTTAGGCGGAACAGGTTGATTGGATCATACTTTTGTTTAAGCGCAACGAGCCGTGCGTACTTTTCAGGACCATACGCGGATTTAACGCGCTCGGCGCCTTCATCTGCTTCCTGGCCGAGGTAATTCACATAGACGCCGCTTGACGAATATGGGGCCATCGCATCCCAGAGATCTCGCACCCATCTTACGTTGTCGGCCTTTGCTGCAGGATCGGTCCAGATGCCAACGATCAGGAGATTGTAGCGTGCGTTGCGGTGGTTGAACGCGGTATCGTTGATTCCGACCCGCGTCACGGCGCCACTGAACTGTTCGATGGCGACGCCAGAGTGTGGTGAAGGCGCCTTCGCGACGTGCTCAATGATCACGTTGATAGCGTCGGTATCGAGGCCCTTGAGGAAGTTTGACTTCCAGTAGTTCTGTCGTCCGGCCGGAAACGCGTCGTCCATCATCTTTTGTATCTGTACGTAGGGCATGGGGCCGATCATGTCCGCAAGTGGCGGTCCGAACTCTCTGATACCACCGCCATATCAGATTGACTTGGCAATGTAAGGGAAGGTTGTGATGGATTTGACGAGTTTTGGATTGCGCTCGATGTAGAGAACGGCCTCTCTGAGTTTTGCGCGTACGGCGTTCATGGATTTGAGGGCGAGGTTCTTGAAGATCTTTTCGCGGATTTCGTCCCAGAGGTTCTCCTTCGGGTTCAACTCCGGCGAATAGGGTGGCAGGAACAGAAGCGTGATGTTGTCGGGAACCGCGAGCAGGCCGCACTGATGGTTGGGAGCACCGTCGAGAACCAAGAGAATATGCTGCCCGCGGTATTTTCGGGACAGAACATCGAGGTAGATCTGGAAGCAGGCAGTATCCGATGCGGGCATTATCAGATAGACGCATCTTCCATCCTTGGGACAGACCGCGCCGTAGAGGTAGATGTATTCGCGAATGAGTTGCGCGGCGACCTCGGGTCTGACGCCAGTTGGAGCCCAGCAAGGCCGCGGGCGGTTCATGCGTCCGAAACGCGCTTCGTCGGCGAACATGACACGTAAGCGACGACCGCGCTTGGCCGCCGCCCGCTTCGACTTCCTCACAGCATCACGAAAGCCGTTTTTTTAAAAGCATTTTGCGCCGCCAGGTTCCGCTTGGGATGGAACGGGCGCGGCATCAGCTTACGCCAGCCATGCCGATGCAGCAGATTGTACACCGTGCTGTCACTGGTCGGGTGCCCGATCGCTTTTTCGTAAGCTGCCTTGAGATCGTGGATGTTCAACAACTCGCCAGCCCCCGCGGCATGGGCGAAGCGCGCCAGCAAGGCCTTTTCCTCGGCCACGGTCATGTTCTCGCGCTTGCGTCCGCCGTTCGCCTTGGGCTTGAGCGCCTTGATGCCACCGTGATCGTAAGCCATATGCGCGCGGTTTACTGTGCTCAGCGAAACGCCCATGGCCGCCGCAATCGCCGGCTGCGTCATTCCGCCCTCGCGCAGAAGCACCATCTGGATGCGCTCGCGCTGCGTCGCTGGAAGCTTCCATCGCAGCGCCGTCCTCAGCCGCCGGACATCGGCTTTGCTGCATTTCACCATCCGCTCCTCCCGAATCAGATGGTCACAGCGAATCACACCTCAAATTCCAAAAACAACTCCCCCGTCGACCGTATTCTCCGGTACTAAATACGCCGAATTCATGCTGTTCTGGAGCCGGTATGAGAGGTTTGAGGATGCGCTGGCCTTCTTCGACGGCACCGTTATAAGAAACGAAGATGGCCATGACGCGCTCTCCCTCGGGCGAGGTCACAAAGCCTACGAAGGTACCCAGCTCGTCCGGGCTCGTGCGGGTAAAGTCGTCATAGAACCTGATGACCTCGGCCGCCTTGTCGAGCCGGTGAATCAAAATACCGCCGAGCATTGACCCCACCGGGTGAAGCTGGAATTCGAATGAGGTGGCAATACCGAAATTCCCGCCGCCCCCGCGCAGCCCCCAGAACAGATCCTCGTTTCGGGACTTGCTCGCCGTGAGCAAACGCCCGGCTGCGGTTACCACATCGACCGAAATCAAGTTGTCGCAGGCGAGGCCATAGTTCCCCATAAGCCAGCCGAGGCCGCCACCCAACGTTAGACCGGCAATTCCAGTTGCGGAAACGAGACCGCCGGTCGTCGCTAGCCCGAAGGCTTGCGTCTCCCGATCAAACTCGCCCCAGGTGACGCCAGCCTCGGCGCGGACGGTCTTGCCTTGCGGATCAACATGCACGCTTTTCATTGGTGACAGGTCGATCATCAGCCCACCGTCGCAGACCGCGTTGCCCGACACGTTGTGACCACCGCCGCGCACTGACACCAACAGGCCGTTGTTTCGGGCAAAATTAACGGCGGAAATCGCATCAGCTGCTCCTACGCAGCGGGCGATAATCGCGGGTCGATGTTCGATCATCGCGTTGTAGATCTTGCGCGCTGCATCGTATCCATCATCGCTCCGGAGCAGATGGTCACCTCGCAGTCCCGTATGGAATTGCTCGATCACCTCTGCGTTGAGCACGACCTTGCGACCCGTCGTCGTCGCGATTTCGACATTCGGCATGTCCGATTCCTCCCTCACGTTCGGAACATCGCATCAACGGGAACCGCTTGCCGCTACCAAGGCGCGTCTTCACAGAGCGCGATGAACTCGCGGCGCCTCATCACTCGATCACCTCGTCGGCGCGGGCGATGAGCGTCGGCGGCACGGTTAGGCCAAGCATCCTCGCCGTCTGATGGTTGATGACCAGCTCGAACTTCGTCGACCGCTCGATTGGCAGGTCCGCCGGCTTGGCGCCCTTAAGGATGCGGCCTGCATAGACGCCGATCTGACGATACGAGTCCGCAGTGTTGGTTCCGTAGCTCATCAGCCCACCGATGTCGGGAAAGTGACGCCCCGAATATGTCGCGGGGACCGCGAGGCGTGCTGCCAATTGGACCAATTGGACACGCCGGAGGGTGAACAATTGGTCGGCGCCGACAAAGAGGGCGTCGCGCCGGTCGCGCGCTGTGAAGACCGCATCGATCTCGCGGTCGTTGCTGGCGTTGAGGACCTGGATTTGCAGGTCCATGGCGCGGGCAGCCGTTTCGACGTCTCTCACTGTGGACTCGGCATTCGCAGGATTGGCCGAATTGACGAGCACAGCAATACGAGTGGCTGCGGGCACTAGCTCGCGCAGGAGTTCCAGGCGCTTTGCCTCCAACTCGAGCGAGAGAAAAGTGATCCCCGTCAGGTTACCGCCCGGCCGGGCGAGGCTGGCGACAAGCCGGAGCTCGACCGGGTCGGCGGCGACGAGGAAGATGATCGGGATGGTCGTGGTCGCCGCTTTGGCTGCGAGCGCAGTGGGCGTGCCGAATGCGGCGATCACGGAAACTTGGCGGCGAACCAGCTCGGCCGCCAGCGCCGGCAGCCGATCGAGTTGACCCTCCGCCAAGCGGTACACGATCGCCACGTTCTCAGCCTTGCGGGCGACGACGCGGAAGCCGTCGTGCTTGATCTCGTGCAGCCACGCCTCGCCGGTCGGCGGCTGCGGCGCCTTGGTGGGCAGGCACGGCGGGACGAAGCCGGGCGGGAGGGGCATGGCACGGCTATAGCGCGGGTGGGGGCGCATCGAAAGGCACACCCCGACCGGGGTCGGCATAACTTTAATGTAAGAACGCCCGCCCGAACCGCTGCCGCCGCTCCGCGCGGTTGCGAAGCCCGGGCGGGTGCTGATCAGAGCGTAGGTAATCGCTCGCGCCAATCGCGCCTTTCCTGAAGAAAGTATCTCCTGAGCTGCTGACGATCACTGAACTGCGCGTCCTTTTCCGAGAGGGAGGGTTTGTCCGGTTGCAGCACGTTGAGCGGGGTGCCGGTGGCACTGAGCCCAACAATCGCCACTCCAAGAGTAATCACCGCTCCGATGGTCAATCGCGTAGTGCTCCTTGGCATGATCGCCTCCATGCCCTGGACCACGCGCCCGATGCGGCACCGCGAGTGTGAAGTAGCTCACACTTTGCGACAAACATTCTTCGTACTCGCATTCCCGTGTAATGGGGGCGCCCGTGCCGCCGCAGCCGTGTCCGCCCGGCGGCTTTCCGGCCCCGGCCGCCGTTATCCGCCGATCCTCGAATGCGGGCCGGGGCTATTGCAGCGGACTGCCCAGCTTGCCGGCCTGCTGCACGATCCATCCGCGATAGCGGCCCAGCGGCGTCACTCCGGTGAGCCCGCCACAGCCCTCGCTCGAGGCCGGGCCGGTCGACCAGCTCACCACCCCGACCACCACCAGCACGCCACCGGTATCGCGGAATACCGGTGCCCCGGAATCTCCGCTGCAGGCACCGAGCCCTGCGCGCTCGCCCTTGGTGGCGGGATCGGCGAGGCGGATTTGCAGGGTGCCGGGCTTGCCGGTAACGGCTAGCGTGGCGGCCCGAATGGTGCCGCCGGTCTTGCCGTCTCCGCGCACGGCGACGCCATAGCCCGCGACCACGAACCGGTCGCCGATCGCCACGGCTTCGCCCGAGCGCGCCAGCGGCGCCGCTGCCGTCTTCACCGGGACGGCGAGCTTGAGCAGCGCCACGTCGGCGGTGACCCTATGGCGCCGCGCGGCGGTAACGTCGAAGTCGGGATGCCCCGCAATCTGCGCGATGTCCTTGAGCGCCGGTTGGCCCTCGGTCGTGAACTCCACCAACTTGTAGTCGGCACCCGGCAGCACGCAATGGGCGGCGGTCAGCACCAGGGTCGGCGCAAGTGTGACACCCGAGCAGAACGTACCCTGCGAACCGGTGAGCATGACCACGCTCCGCCCGGCATGGTCGCGCGCGGGCGCCGCACCGCCGACCATGGACGAGGCCGGGAGCGTAGCTGCGAGCGTGCACGCCAAGGCGACGCCGAGCCGGATCATGGCTCCAACAACGATCCCAATTTCGCGGCGGTGTCCAATAGCCAGTGGCGATAGCGGGCGAGCGGAATGATGCCGGAGACGAAACCGCAGACCGGTTCACCGTCTGTCCGGCCCGACCAACTCACGACGCCGAACAAGGTGCGATCGCGCTCGTCGAGCACCGGTCCCCCAGAATCGCCGCTGCAGACCCCGAGGCCGCCGGTCGCGCCGAGCGTACTGGGATCGACCAGACTCAGTTGCTGCGAATTCGGACGGTCGGTCACCACCAGCGTTGCGGCACGCAGCTTCCCCGCTGTTCTGCCATCGCCCTGCACGCCGACCCCGAAACCCGCAACGATGAACCGGTCGCCCACCGTAGGCGGCGCGCGTCGGTCACTGAATGCGACCGGGGTAAGCCTCGGCGCCGGCGGCATTGCAAGCTTGACGAGCGCGAGATCCGGGGCATCGGCGCGCGGCGAGAACTGCGGATGCGGGACCACGGTGGCGGCGTTGCTCGTCGCCGAACGGCGTCCTTCGAACGACATCAGCTGATATTTTCCGTTGCCGAGGACGCAATGCGCGGCCGTGAGCACCAGGTCGGGCGAGATCGCCACCCCACTGCACAGGTTACGCCCACCCAAAATGAGCGCCACGTGGCGGGCGATGGTCCGATCAGCCAGCGGGGCGCCTCCGACCAATGCGGGGGCCGGAACGGTTGCGAGGAAAAGAATCGCAGCGGCTATGCCGATTGCGCGATGCATCTCGGGGATGTTCCCGGTCGGCCATGGCATGTCAACAGGGTTGCCCCGCACGTCGGCGGTGCAACTTGCCGGCTGGGTCATCTAATTATAAGGGCTTCGCCCGGGATCAATGAGCCGCCGACCGACTGCTCACCGTTCGAGGCAACGACGAATTGCACGCGGCCATACGGCCACGCGCGCTCGACGATCGATCGCCGGCCGCGAAGACGCGGACGGCCATGGAATCGCCGTTACCTCACTATCGCCCGGTCTGTCGCGACTCCCGCTCTTTCTTCTGAAAGAACGTCTGCTCGACCTCGGTATGAATACGCAGGAGCCATGCTTCGGCGCGCGCGGCGCGATCCCGAAAATGTCCGGCCTCGGCCTCCAACTCTCTCACCCGTTCCTCGGCAGCGCGCAGTTGAAACGAAAGCTTATGAGCCAAATCCATGGCGCGCGCGCAATCCTCCTTTGCCATGTCCGAGGCCTTTTGAAGCAATGCGATGATGCTGCGGCCGGAGTCATCGGCCACGACATTGGCTTCCGGCTGCCCTTTCGGAGTGGGGGCAAACGGGACGATCGTGGTTGGCTTTTCGGGGGCGTGCACGCTCATCACACCTCACTCCATTTCCTCGCGCCCAGTGATGCAGAGTAGCCATCGTAGCACACCTCTGATCCGAGGCGCGCCAAAAAATTCGGCAGGCGCAAGCAGGAATTTTCGCCGGCTGTGGCTGAACTGTGACTCGGCGGGGCCGTGCGATCGGGTCGGTCGACGCGTGCAGATGCCGGCTACGATCTGGCGGCCAAAAGCATCCCGGTGGAGTTCGGAACTTCGACGTCGATTGCGAGCGTCGATACGATCTTGCCCCGATCCATTCGCACCTGGACGTTGTCGCGCTCCACTGTGACGTGCTTGCCAATTACGGCGAGGATCTCTTCGTGCAGAATTCCGAGCAGATCCGGCTGGCCGCGCGTCGCCCGCTCGTGCGACAGCAGAATTTGCAGGCGCTCGCGCGCGACCGGGGCGCTTCCCCCGCGCCGAAACAGGTCGAGGATCCTCATGCCGCTCTCCGTCCGAACAGCTTGTCGAGCAGGCGCTTGCGCTCGCTCGGGATCGTCATTGTCACGGTCTCTCCCTTGAGCCTGCGCGCGGCGTCGTGATAGGCGCGGGCCGGAGAGGAGGCGGCATTGTTGATGGTGACGGGTGTCCCGACGTTCGACGCGCGTAGAACCTCCTCGCTCTCCGGAATGATGCCCAGCAGCGGTGTCGAGAGGATCTCGAGGACGTCCGCGATGCCGAGCATCTCGCCGCGCGCGGCACGCTGGGCATCGTAGCGCGTGATGAGAATGTGCTTCTCGATGCTTTGGCCTTGCTCCGCCTTCTCGGTCTTGGAATCGAGGAGCCCGATGATGCGATCGGAATCGCGTACGGAGGACACCTCCGGATTGGTCACGATCACCGCGGTGTCGGCGAACCGCATGGCGAGCGTTGCGCCGCGCTCGATTCCAGCCGGACTGTCGCAGATCACCCAATCGAACTTGGCCCGCAGGTCCTTGATGACGGTGCCGACACCTTGCTCGGTGAGCGCGTCCTTGTCGCGGGTTTGCGAAGCCGGGAGCAGCCACAGGTTCTCCAGGCGCTTGTCGCGGATGAGCGCCTGCGACAGCTTGGCAACCCCCTGCACCACATTGATCAAGTCGAAGACGACGCGGCGTTCCGCCCCCATCACCAGATCGAGGTTGCGCAAGCCCACATCGAAGTCGACGACCGCCACTTTTTGCCCGATTTGCGCCAGCGCGGCGCCCAGTGCGGCGGTCGACGTCGTCTTGCCCACGCCGCCCTTGCCGGATGTGACCACCAGGACCTTGGCCATTTCTATTGTCTCCCGCCTTTCAATCCAAGGCTGCTAGCGTCAGGACGCGGTCTTCTAGCCAACATTGGGTCGCCCGGTTGCGGAGGCGTGCGTCCATTTCCTCGGCGGTCCGGTAATAGCCGTCGATCGAGATCAACTCGGCTTCGTTCCTGTTGCAGAAAATCCGTGCCCCCGCGTTGCCCATCGACCCAGCCAGGGCGCGGCCACGGAGCGTTCCGTAGATGTGGATCGATCCGCCGGCGACGACTTCCGCGCCGGATGCCACCGAACCGAGCACGGTGACGTCACCGTGTGGGAAGCTCACGGATTGGCCGGAGCGGATCGGAGACTCGATCAACAGCGAGGCCGGCTCTCGACGTGCTGTTGCTTCCGCTGACGAATCCCCGCTCGGCGGGTCGGCGGTGCGGGTATCGACCGTCTCTCCGGCTGGGCGTCCACCCTTGAGTAGAGGCGGCAACGTAGGCCCGAGTTGATCCGCGCCGATGCCCTCGAGGCCCATGATCCGGATTCCGCGCTCGCCCAGCTCGGTGATCAATTCGGCAATTCCGGATTGGTCGATCGCGACCGCGGCGAGATCGAGGACGATCGGTCTCCCGATGAAGAAGTCGGGTGAGCTGCGGCTCCACTTGTCCAGTTCGGCCAGCCAGCCCGGGAGCGGCGGCACGGGCGCTAGCACGAACGCAATGAACGAACGGCCACGAAAGCGGATCGACGGCTGCGGTCGAATGGCGATTGCGCTGGTCACTGGCGGACGGACCTTCAATTCTTGCCCACGGGATTAATCGATTAGCGCGCGCCGTGGTTAATGGACGGTTAACAGCAAGCATTTATCGTACCGGGGGCGTGCAGCGAATTTCCGCCGCGGTATTCCGCTCCAAGTGCCATGGCATGGCGCAAGCTTGGAACGTCGTCGATATCCTGACATGTGGGGTTGGCAGCAAGCGTTGAACGTGGGGTGGTCGTAAAGATCGACCCGGAACTTCGGTCTCGGCGCCGCGTTCTCCCTTATGGTTCCACTGCAGAACGGAGGCGTATGTGGCATGAAGCGGTCCCTTGCTGCGACGATCCTGGCATCGAGCGTCTGGTTGCATGAACCGGCTGCGCATGCGCAGGCACCGGCACCCGCACCAGAGGAGACGCTTACAAGGTCCCGCTTGAACCTGACCTTGGAGCAGAGGCACGTCATCAAGGAGCTCATCAAGGACATGAGGATCGCGCCGTCCGCGACATCGGTCCATTCCATCGGCGACACAGTCTCTGGTGATGCCGCTTTGCGGCTCATGCCGGACGAGGTGATGCGTAAAGTGCCGCACGTCAGGGCTCACAGGTTCGTGTACACGCCGGAGCGCATCCTCATCGTCGACCCGAAGGACAACAGGATCGACGAGATCATCGAGGTTGACTGAGCCGACCCAATTCCATCGCGACGACCGGCATGACCGAGGGGGCGTCTTGAACCTGGATGCCCCGCGGTGCGGGATGACGGCGTGCCGGCTGTGGAGATCCGTCAGAGCCCAGCCCCTGGGCGGGCTTCCTGCGCGCACCCTTTCGCAATCTTCCCCCCGTTCCCAAGTGATGGCAAAGTAGGCTGGGTTCTCTCAATTCCAGGGAACCATTGCCGGCGGGCAACCAGGGAGGACTTGCCGTGCGTCTCCTCGTCATCGAGGACGATCCCGACCTCAATCGGCAGTTGGCGACCGCTCTTACCGACGCCGGATATGTAGTGGATCGGGCATACGACGGCGAGGAGGGCCATTTTCTCGGCGAAAGCGAACCCTACGACGCGGTTATCCTGGACATCGGTCTTCCCAAGATGGACGGAATCTCGGTCCTGGAAGCTTGGCGTCGTGCCGGTCGCGCCATGCCGGTACTCATCCTCACGGCGCGCGATCGGTGGAGTGATAAGGTCCAGGGATTCGATGCCGGCGCCGACGATTACGTGGCCAAGCCGTTCCATCTCGAGGAGGTATTGGCACGTATCCGCGCGCTCCTGCGCCGATCGGCCGGCCACGCCAAGAGCGAGCTCAATTGCGGTTCCGTGCGTCTCGATACCCGCACCGGCCGTGTCACGGTCGAGGGCAATCCGGTGAAGCTCACCTCGCACGAATATCGGCTGCTCTCCTATCTGATGCATCATACCGGGCGTGTGGTATCGCGCGGCGAGCTGGTCGAGCATCTCTACGACCAGGATTTCGACCGCGACTCCAACACGATCGAGGTCTTCGTCGGACGCATTCGCAGAAAACTCGGAGTCGACGTCATCCAAACGGTGCGCGGTCTCGGCTATCTCCTGATCCCGCCGGGCAATGCCTCTTAACTCGCTCGCACTTCGGCTCTTCTTCTCGGCGACGACCTGGATCGTGATCATTCTCGTCGTCACCGGCATCGTGCTGTCGTCGATCTATCGTGCGGCGGTGGAGCGCGCATTCGATCGGAGGCTGGGCGTCTATCTGCGCTCGATGGTGGCCGACGTGGCAGCGCCCGAGGAGAGCACCGATAAGTTCCCCCAGACCGTTGGGGAACCGCTGTTCGACCTGCCGCTCTCCGGCTGGTATTGGCAGGTCACACGGCTCGATGCGCCGACCCCGGATGTGCGCTCCTCGCGCTCGCTGTGGGATGCGACGCTGCCCCATCTCGCCGACCTCGGCATCTCGACGGCACCCGGCGGCGCCCGGCAGGGTTACGCCGACGGGCCCGAGGGCCAGCGATTGCGGATCGTCGAGCGCACCATCGATCTCGGCGAGGAAGGGCGCTTCCTCGTCGCCGTAGCCGGCGACGCGGCCGAGATCGACGAAGAGACCCAGAGCTTCGATGGCACGCTTTTCATCACCTTCGGCGTGCTGGCGATCGTGTTGCTCCTGACCACCACGTTTCAGGTGCGCTTCGGGCTGGCGCCGCTCAAACGCATCTCCGAGGGTCTCGCCGCCATCCGCTCGGGTGCGGCCGAACGGCTGGAAGGAGCGTTCCCGGTCGAGATCGCGCCTTTGGCGCGCGAGACCAATGCACTCATCGACGCCAATCGCGAGATCGTCACGCGCGCGCGCACCCATGTCGGCAATCTCGCCCATGCACTCAAGACACCGATCTCGGTCATGCTGAACGAAGCGACCACCCACGGCGGCGACCCGTTCGCCTCGAAGGTGCGCGAGCAGACCGAGATCATGCGCGACCAGGTGACCCGCCACCTCGAACGGGCACGGCTCGCCGCGCGCGTCGCCGCGATCGGCACCGTCACCGACGTGCGCCCCGTGGTGACCGCACTCGCACGCACGATGGAGAAGCTGCATCATCATCGCGGGGTCGCCATCGACATCGACGCGCCGGAAGGCGCGCGTTTCCGGGGTGAGCAGCAGGACCTCGAGGAGATGGTCGGCAATCTCGTGGACAACGCCTGCAAGTGGGCGCAGTCGCGCGTCGTGGTCGAGGTGTTCTCCGAACGGCCGGACCCGGCTGACGACCGCCGCATCGTTCGCGTCCTGGTCGACGACGATGGTCCCGGGCTTTCGCCACAGCAGCGCGAGCAAGTTGCCCGCCGCGGCCGGCGCCTCGATGAAACCAAACCGGGCTCCGGACTCGGGCTCTCCATCGTGATGGAGCTTGCCAGCCTCTACGGCGGCGGCCTCACGCTCGGTACTGCTCCGATCGGGGGATTGCGCGCCGAATTGGTGCTGCCGGGGGCGTAAGCGCCGTGGAGGCGGGTCGGAACCGGTCCCGCCCCGTCGGTGCGCGCTTCGCGCGACAGGCCGCTGATTTTGCAGCCAGATTTATTTTTGCCCCATTTTGCGCGACTAGGTATGCAAGTTGGGCATCGGTCATTGTTGATCGGGGATGAGGCCGGCCTACTCAAACGGGGGCACGAGATGTTCGTCAGTCGCATTGGCATGATCGCGCTCGTTGCAATGGCGCTGGCTGCTTGCAGCAGCAATCCCGAAACCGGAACCGGTCCGAGAGAGAACACCGGGACACTGGTCGGCGCGGTGGCGGGCGGCCTGATCGGATCGCAATTCGGCGGTGGAGCAGGAGAGCGGGTCGCCGCCGGCCTGGCCGGCGCCGCGATCGGCGGACTGATTGGGAACCGCATCGGTGCCGCCCTGGACGACGAAGATAAGCAGCGTGCCTATGCGGCGCAGATGGAGGCTCTCGAAAGCGGGCGCTCGGGTGCGGCCGTGCCGTGGCGCAATCCGGATTCCGGCCGCCACGGATCGGTAGTTCCGGGCCCGGCCTACCAGTCCAATGGGCTGCAGTGCCGGCAGTACACTCACACCATCTATATGGAAGGCAGGCCGCAGGTTGCCCGCGGCAGCGCCTGTCGCAATCCAGACGGCACTTGGACCGCAATGGGCTGATCACACCACGGGGCACCCGCCGGGAATCGACCACGATGGGAGCCCGGCACGGGCGGCAATAAACGGGTCCGGCCGTTGGCCGACCCCGTGGTTCCGACCCTGCCGTCATGCGCACGGCAAGCTCGTTCGCCCTTCCGCTTCCGGATGTCGCGGCTGCCATGATCATTGAGCGTTGCGGGCGCGCGGTCGGCGTGATGTAACCCGGAGCGCGCCGCCATCGATAGTGACGCTGGTGACCGTCGTCACGGTCGCAGGAAGGCCGAGCTCGAGCTTATGAATTTCGCGGCATGACCGTGTGGTTCGTATTTGCGCTGATGACGGCAGCGGCCATCTTTGCCGTACTCTGGCCGCTTGCGCGCCACCGGGGCAGTTCGCCTTCCGGGAGCGACGTGGCCGTCTACCGCGATCAGCTCGAGGAGATCGAACGAGACCGCGCCAGCGGGTTGATCGAGGCCCAACAAGCCGTGGCGGCGCGGGTCGAAGTGTCTCGTCGGCTCATTGCCGCAGCCGATGCGCCATCGCCGAGCGTTGCGCCGGCCTCGACGTGGCGCCGGCGAGCGGTGGCGGTCGTGGCCCTCGCGCTGCTGCCGCTCGGCGCCGCCGGGCTCTATGCCGCGCTCGGCTCGCCCACGTTGCCGGATCAACCGCTTGCGGCGCAGGCTTGCGGCGGCCCAAGCCAACCAGCCGTTCGAGCGCCTCGTTGCGCAGGTGGAGGCCCATCTCGAGCGCAATCCCGATGATGGTCGCGGATGGGAAGTGATCGCACCCGTCTATTTGCGGCTCGGACGATTCGAGGATGCGGTGAAGGCGCGACGTCACGCGCTTCGTCTCAATGAGCGGACCTCGGCGCGCGAAGTTGCGCTCGGTGAGGCACTGGTGCTCGCGGCCAACGGGGTGGTGACGGCGGAAGCCAAGGCGGCATTCGAAAAGGCGGTCTCGCTCGATGCCGTCAACGTGCAGGCGCGCTATTTCCTTGGACTTTCCGCCGAGCAGGACGGCAACCGTGCGCAAGCTGCGTCGATCTGGCGCGCGCTCATCGCGGAGGCCCCCCACGATGCACCCTGGGTCGACTTCGTCCGTCAGGCGCTCGCCCGCGTCGAGGGCGGCACGCCCGGGGGGCCGACCGAAGAGCAGATCGCCGCAGCAGCGGAGCTCAATGCCGATCAACGCGGCGCCATGATCCGTGGCATGGTCGAGCGGCTGTCGGCGCGGCTCCATCGCGACGGTTCCGATGTTCAAGGCTGGTTGCGGCTCGTTCGCTCCTATATGGTGCTCGGCGAGCGGGACAAGGCGCTCGCCGCGGTCCGCGATGCGAGGCGGGCGCTCGCCGGCGATAGGGCCAAGCTGCAGCAGCTCGACGATCTCGCGAAAGGGCTGGGTCTCGAAGGCTGAGGGTCCGAGGATGGCGCGATGACCCGCAAGCAACGACGCCTGGCATTGATCGGTGCCGCGCTGGGTGTGCTCGCGCTGGCAGTTGCGCTGGTGCTCAACGCGCTCGAGGATTCGATCGTCTTCTTCAACTCGCCGACCGACGTGCTCGAGAAGCAGGTCAAGCCGGGAACTCGCATCCGCATCGGCGGTCTGGTCAAGGCGGGAAGCGTGCAGCGCGGCGAGGGTCTCGTCGTCCGCTTCGACGTGACCGACGGCCGGAGCACAGTCCCGGTCGCCTATCGAGGCTTGCTGCCGGATCTCTTCCGCGAAGGGCAGGGGGTCGTTGCCGAGGGATCGCTCGACAGCTACGGAACGTTCCGCGCCGATAGCGTGCTCGCCAAGCACGACGAGACCTACATGCCCAAAGAAGTTGCCGACGCCTTGCGCAAGCAGGGCCACTGGAAGGACGATCGCGAGCTGAAACCGGCTGCAGGGCCGCAGGGGAGATCCCCGTGATCGCCGAACTCGGCCATTACGCGCTCGTGCTCGCCCTGCTCCTCGCGCTCGTTCAGGCCTGCGTGCCGATCATCGGTGCGCGCGCGAACGATCCGGTGCTGATGGCAGTGGCCAGTCCGACCGCGGTCGCGCAATTCTGCTTTTTGGCGATCGCCTTCGGCGCGCTCGTGATCTGCTATCTGCGATCGGACTTTTCGGTCGTCAACGTTTTCGAGAACTCTCATTCCGCCAAGCCGCTGATCTACAAGATCACCGGCGTATGGGGCAACCACGAGGGTTCGATGGTGCTGTGGGTTCTCATTCTGGGCCTGTTCGGCGCTCTGGTTGCGCTGCTCGGCGGCAATTTGCCGGCAAGGCTCAAGGCCAATGTGCTCGGCGTGCAGGCCTTGATCGCCGTCGCGTTCAATCTCTTTATCCTCGCGACGTCGAATCCGTTCCTGCGCATCGGCGACCCGCCGCTGGAAGGCCGGGACCTCAACCCCCTCCTGCAGGATCCCGGCCTCGCCATTCATCCGCCGCTTCTGTACGTCGGCTACGTTGGCCTCTCGATTTCGTTCTCGTTCGCCATCGCCGCATTGATCGATGGGCGGATCGACGCCGCGTGGGCGCGCTGGGTACGCCCGTGGACGTTGCTGGCCTGGATTTTCCTCACGCTCGGCATCGCGATGGGCTCGTATTGGGCCTACTACACGCTGGGCTGGGGCGGCTGGTGGTTCTGGGACCCGGTGGAGAACGCCTCGTTCATGCCATGGCTCGCCGCCACCGCGCTCCTGCACTCCGCTCTGGTGATGGAGAAGCGCAATGCACTCAAGATCTGGACCATCCTGCTCGCGATTCTCGCCTTTTCGCTATCGCTCATCGGCACTTTCCTGGTGCGCTCGGGTGTGCTCACGTCGGTTCATGCCTTCGCCACCGATCCCACGCGTGGGGTCTTCATCCTGGTGATCCTGGTGCTGTACATCGGAGGCGGGCTGGCGCTGTTCGCACTGCGTGCGCCGTTGCTCAAGCAAGGCGGTCTGTTCGCCCCGGTGTCGCGCGAGGGCGCGCTCGTGCTCAACAATCTCTTCCTGGTCAGTGCCTGCGCCACGGTGTTTGTCGGCACGCTCTATCCGCTGGCGCTCGAGGCGCTGACCGGAGAGAAAATCTCGGTAGGCCCTCCGTTCTTCAACGCCACCTTCGTTCCGTTGTTCATCCCGCTTCTTGTCGCCGTGCCGTTCGGCCCCCTGCTCGCGTGGAAGCGCGGGGACCTGCTCGGGGTCGCCCAACGCCTGGTTGGTGCGGCGGCGATTGCCGCGATCACCGTTGCGGTGATTTTCGCTATGGAAGGAGGGGGCCCCATCCTGGTTCCGTTCGCGATCGGCCTTGCGTTGTTCGTGATGGCCGGCGCCGCTACCGAGATCGTCGAGCGCACCGGCGTGCTCAAGGTCCCGCTGGCGACCGCGTTTCTGCGCGCCAAGGGTCTGCCGCGCTCGACCTGGGGGGCGGCTTTCGCCCATTTCGGGCTCGGCATCGCACTGCTGGGGATCATCGGCGAGACGCAATGGGGCAGCGAGCGGATCGCCGAGCTCCAGCCCGGTCAATCGATCTCGATCCGACGTTATGAGCTCCATTTCGACGGGATGGCTACGCGGCAAGGACCCAACTATCGTGAGCTTGCGGCCCGGTTCACTGTCCGCCGCAACGGCGAGGTCATCGGCACCATGACGCCGGCAAAGCGCAACTTTCCCTCGCGCGGCACCAGCACGACCGAGACCGCACTGATGACACGCGGATTCTCCCAGCTCTACATGTCGCTCGGGGATCCGAACGCGGACGGTTCGCTGGCGCTGCGGTTGTACTACAAGCCGCTGGTCTTGCTGATCTGGCTCGGCGCGGGAGTGATGGTCCTCGGCGGGGCACTGTCGCTATCCGACCGCCGTCTGCGCGTCGGAGCCCCGAAGCCGGCCAAGGGCAAGGCCGTGCTGGCGCCGGCGGAGTAGAGCGACAATGCGGTGGCTGACCGTCGTCGTCGTGGCATTGACACTGGTGAATGCTCCGCGGCTCCATGCCGTCGAGCCCGGCGAGATCCTTTCCGACCCGGCGCTCGAGACTCGCGCTCGCGCCCTGTCCAAGGAACTGCGCTGCATGGTCTGCCAAAACCAGTCTATCGACGACTCGGATGCGCCCCTCGCCCGCGATCTTCGGGTCCTGGTACGCGAAAGACTGCAGTCGGGCGACAGCGATCGTCAGGTCATCGATTTTCTGGTCGCGCGCTACGGCGAGTTCGTTCTGCTCAGACCGCGTTTTTCGTCGCATACGGTGTTGTTGTGGCTGGGCCCCGCCGCGTTTCTGCTGTTCGGTGCGTTCGGGCTGTTCGCGATCTCGCGCCGCTACCGGATGCGGGCCCGAGCCGGGTCGACGATTTCCGAGCCGGCGCAGCTCACGCCTGATGAAGAGGCGCGGCTCTCCGAGCTTCTCGACCGGGCTGAAACCTCCGACATTCGATCAAGCGGTTGAATACGGCCGCGTCACGGACCTTACCAAAGATTAATCTTCTGGTCAGTGCCCGGTAAGGAGCGGCCACCCATCTTCCCGCCATCAAGAGGGCCTTCGTGGCCGTCACAAACATGGAGTTGCCGATATGACTGCGAGCGTTCCCGCTCCGGAAGTGCGCATTCTCTCCGCACGTCGCCTCGTTCTGCTTGCCGGCGTCGCCGGCTTGGGAGTGACCATCCTGCTCGGCAGCGCGGGATTGCTTCCAAAGGCCACCGGCCCGGCACTCACCAGCATCGCCTATGCTCAGGGCGGCCAGCGTCCGGTCGGATTCGCCGACGTTGTCGAGAAGGTCAAGCCTGCAGTGATCTCGGTGCGGGTCAAGGTCGGCGGTCCCAAATTGATGGGGCTCTTCGACGGCTCGCCTCCGAATTCTCAGATGGAGCGCTTCTTCAGACGCTTCGGCGCGCCTGAGGGCGCCCTTCCCGACGAGCCGCGCGCGCCGCGCCAACGCTTTACGACCGGCCAGGGCTCGGGCTTCTTCATCAGCAGCGACGGCTATGCCGTCACCAACAATCACGTGGTCGATAAGGCCGACACCGTCGAGATCGTGACCGACGACGGCAAGAGCTATACCGCCAAGGTGATCGGGACCGATCAGCGTACCGACCTCGCGCTGATCAAGGTCGAGGGGCGCAGCGATTTCTCCTATGTCAACTTGTCCGAGAAGGCACCGCGCATCGGCGACTGGGTCCTTGCGGTCGGCAATCCGTTCGGTCTCGGCGGTACCGTCACTGCCGGCATCGTCTCGGCACGCGGGCGCGACATCGGGGCCGGTCCCTACGACGATTTCATCCAGATCGACGCCCCGGTCAACAAAGGCAATTCGGGTGGCCCCACCTTCGATGTCGACGGCAACGTCATCGGCGTCAACACCGCCATCTTTTCCCCCTCCGGCGGCTCGGTCGGTATAGCCTTCGCGATCCCCGTCGGGACGGTGAAGTCGGTCGTCGACCAGCTCAAGGAGAAGGGTGCGGTGACCCGCGGCTGGATCGGCGTCCAGATCCAGCCAGTCACCGCCGACCTTGCCGAGAGTCTCGGCCTCAAGGCACAGCAGGGTGCGCTGGTTGCCGATCCGCAGGCGAACGGCCCGGCGGCCAAGGCCGGAATCGTGGCCGGTGACGTCATCACCTCGGTCAACGGCACTCCGGTCAAGGACGCCCGCGATCTGGCCAAGCAGATCGGGTCCATGGCGCCCGGCGCAACGGCGAAATTGACGGTATGGCGCAAGGGCGAGGAGAAGAACATCTCGCTCACGCTCGGGGAATTGCCCAACGAGCGCGAAGCGCGCGCGGCAACGCCCGACTCCTCCAACCCGAGCGGGACCGATGTGCCGCGGCTCGGCCTTACGCTCGCCCCCGCCGGCCAGGTTGCCGGTGGCGGCTCGGAGGGCGTGATGGTCACCAACGTCGATCCCAACGGGATTGCCGCGGATCAGGGCTTCAAGACCGGCGACATCATTCTGGAGGTTGCCGGCAAGAAGGTTGCCAATCCGGCGGATGTGCGCAGCGTCCTCGGAGACGCGCAGAAGGAGGGCAAGCGCACGGTCCTGTTCCGGGTGAAGTCCGGCGAAGCCACCAAGTTCGTAGCATTGCGGCTCGGTCGCGCTTGAGCGGAATGGGGCGCACCGTCGGCATCGTCGCCCCCCGCCGACGGTACGAACCAGGGGACGGGCTCATGGTCCGTCCCCATCCTTTCTAACTCTGTTCCGGCTTCCGTCGCCCCCGCCGGCATGGAGTTGGTCGAGGGGCGGCGGGTCGAACTGCCGCCCCTCGCATCATGTGGGTCGACCCCGCCCCGAGCGGGACACTTCGAGAGACTGCCGCTATGATCGGTTCAGCCCCACACCGTCCCGCCTCAAGAGAACTCGTTTTTTCGAAAGACGGTCGCTTCGTCATGCGTCTGCTGATCATCGAGGACGACCGCGATGCCGCCGACTACCTCGCCAAGGCATTCCGCGAGGTCGGGCATGTGGCTGACCTGGCGGTCGATGGTGAGGAGGGCTTGGCTCAAGCGCTCGACGGTCAATACGACGTGCTGATCGTCGATCGCATGCTGCCCAAGCTCGACGGACTGTCGGTGATCGGCACTCTTCGCAGCAAGGGCATCGAGACGCCGGCGCTCATCCTCTCGGCGCTGGGGCAGGTCGATGATCGGGTCAAGGGCCTGCGCGCGGGCGGCGACGATTACCTGCCCAAGCCCTACTCGTTCGCGGAGCTGTTGGCGCGCACCGAGGTTCTGGCACGCAGGCGCGGGGGCCGCGAGGAAACCGTCTATCGGGTGGGCGACCTCGAGCTCGACCGGCTGTCGCATCAGGTAACGCGCGCCGGCCAGGAAATCGTGCTGCAGCCGCGCGAGTTTCGCCTGCTCGAATACCTGATGAAGCATGCAGGGCAGGTGGTCACCCGCACCATGCTGCTGGAGAACGTGTGGGACTACCATTTCGATCCGCAGACCAACGTCATCGACGTACATATCTCGCGGCTGCGCTCGAAGATTGATAAAGGTTTCACCCAGGCACTGCTGCACACCGTGCGCGGCGCAGGTTATGTGATCCGCGACGGCAAATGATGGCGTCGTCGGCCCGCTTGCTGGGAAACCACGGGTGAAGGATGACGGCGCTCGGCAAGCTCCTGCGCACGACCGCGTTCAAGCTGACGTTGGTCTATCTGACGATCTTTGCTTTGTTTGCCGCCTTCCTTCTCGGCTACTTCGCATGGAATACGCGTCGGCTGATCACCGATCAGATCACGCAGACGGTCGATGCCGAGATTACCGGTCTCGCCGAGCAATATCGCCAAGGCGGCCTGCGCCGTCTGGTCTTCGTCGTCGATGCCAGGTCCCGGCGGCCGGGATCGAGCCTCTACCTCGTCACCACCCGCGCGGGCGAGGGGCTTGCCGGCAATGTGGGATCACTGGCGACCGGCGTTCTCGAGAGTTCCGGCTGGATCGAGACCGTCTATCGCCGTCACGATGATCCCGAGGGGACCGAGCATCATGCCCTGGTACGGGTGTTCCAGCTTCCCGGTGGTTTCCGGCTTCTGGTGGGACGCGACCTCGAGGAGCGGAACCGCCTGCGCGACATCGTGTTCTCTGCCGGTCGCTGGTCGTTGGCGATCGTCATCGTGCTGGGGCTCGCGGGCGGCCTGTTCGTGACGCGACGGGTGCTCAAGCGCGTCGATGCGATGACGGAAACGACCCGCAAGATCATGGACGGGGATTTGACCGGCCGGCTCCCGATCGCCGGGACCGGCGACGAGCTCGATCGGCTCGCCGACAATCTCAATGTCATGCTCGAGCGCATCGAGGCGCTCATGCGCGGCCTCAAGGAGGTCTCCGACAACATCGCGCACGATCTCAAGACGCCGCTCACCAGGCTGCGGAACAGGTGCGAAGAGGCGCTGCGGCTCGCCGAGGACGAATCCCAATACCGGCAGGCGCTCGAGAGCACGATCGAGGAATTGGAGGCGCTGATCCGCACCTTCAATGCACTGCTCATGATCGCGCGCGCGGAGTTGGGACAGGCGCGCGACGGCATGACGGAGGTCGATGCCGCCGAGATTGTGCGCGGAGTGGGCGAGCTTTACGAGCCGCTCGCCGACGATAAGGGCATAAAGCTCACGGTCGAGGCGTCGGAGGTGGCACCGG
This sequence comes from uncultured Alphaproteobacteria bacterium, assembly GCA_963840535.1. Lineage (GTDB taxonomy): Bacteria > Pseudomonadota > Alphaproteobacteria > Rhizobiales > Xanthobacteraceae > VAZQ01. Next base: position 103,998 of record CAWIZJ010000067.1, on the reverse strand, counting down.
TGCGCGGCAATCGCGAGCTCATCAGCCAGGCGCTCGCCAATCTGGTGGATAACGCCATCAAATATGGCGCAAGCGACCGCACGGGCGCCAACGGCGAGGAGGTCGAAATCGTGGTCCGTGCGGTCGGGGAGGGCGAGCGGATCCTGATCACGGTCGCCGACGGCGGGCGCGGCATTCCGGCGGCCGATCGCGGCCGTGCGGTCGAGCGCTTCGTGCGCCTCGAGCAGAGCCGCTCCCATCCGGGGTCGGGCCTGGGACTGAGCCTCGCCTCGGCGGTGGCCCGTCTCCACGGCGGCGAGCTCAAGCTCGAGGACAACCATCCGGGCCTCAAGACGGTGATCTCGCTGCCGCGTGCCGTGGCGGGTGAAGCGAGCGCGTAGGGAGCCCCGTTCGCGCCGAAAGGCGCTATCATATCCCCGCCCCGCCATGGCCGGACTCGTGTTCCGGCCATCCCTGTCTTTGTCACGACGGATCGCTTGGTCGTGCCCAAGCGCACTGAACCAAAGCTGCGCAAGTCCGGAGGATCGAGGTGGTGCTTGAAACGCAGGGCCGCTCGCTTGCACAGCGCCTCGCCGCCGCGCCGCACCTTTGTGCCCCCGAGGCCGCGCGGACGCGGGTCGAGGACTGGCTCTCCGAGATCGCCGCTGCGCCTGCCGGCCGCATGTTGCGGCGGCTCATCGCCGATCATCCGATGCTCGGCCGGCTCCTGGCCGGCCTCGCGGACGGCTCGCCTCATCTGTGGGAGCTGGCCCGTGCCGACGCGGATCGGCTGGTCGGGCTGCTCGAATCCGAGCCTCGCCACCGATTCGACGGCATTCTCGAGAGCAGGATGGCGTCGGTTGCGGCGACCAGTGACGAAGCCGAGGTCATTCGCCTGCTTCGGCGCATGAAGGCGGAAGCGTCGCTGTTGATCGCGCTCGCCGATCTCGGCGGCGTCTGGCCTGTGACGCAGGTGATCGCGCTGCAGACTGCCTTGGCCGATGCGGCGGTCGGCGCGGCCGTCGACTATCTCATTGCCGACGCACAACGCCGCGAGCGACTCGCGATTGTCGAGGCGCACCCCGCTCGAAGCTCGGGCTATATCGTGCTCGCCATGGGAAAGATGGGGGCGGGCGAGCTCAACTATTCGAGCGACATCGACCTCATCGTGTTCTACGACTCTGCTGCGCTGGCGGTGGGGGTCGAGCCGGCGCCGTTCTTCGTTCGGATCACGCGCACCCTGGTGAAGCTCCTGCAGCAGCGAACCGTCGACGGTTACGTGTTCCGTACCGACCTCCGGCTGCGCCCCGATCCCGCCTCGACCCAGATCGCGATCTCGACCACGGCGGCGTTCGACTACTACGAGAGCCGCGGGCAGAACTGGGAGCGTGCCGCTCTGATCAAGGCGAGGCCGTGCGCCGGCGACATCGGGGCAGGCGAGAGATTGCTCGCCGGATTGTCGCCGTTCATCTGGCGCAAGTATCTCGACTTCGCCGCGGTCGCCGACGTCCACGCGATGAAGCGGCAGATCCACGCCTATCGCGGCCACGATGAGATCGCGGTCGAAGGACACAACATCAAGCTCGGTCGTGGCGGTATCCGCGAGATCGAATTCTTCGTGCAGACGCAGCAGCTCATCGCCGGCGGACGCCATCCGCAATTGCGCACCAGGGAGACCCTGCAGACGCTGTCGATCCTGGCGGAGGGCGGCTGGATCGACGAAGCGGCGCGCGACGATCTCGCCGCTGCCTACCGTTTCCTGCGCGTCGTCGAGAACCGCCTGCAGATGGTGGCGGACGAGCAGACGCATACCCTGCCTGCCGATCGCGACGGGCTCGAGCGATTCGCGCGCTTCGCCGGGTTCGCCGACCGCGACGCGTTCGCGGAGGCGCTGCTGGCTCATCTGCGCCGGGTGCAGCACCATTATGCGACGCTGTTCGAGCATGCTCCGGCGCTAGAGGCTGGCCGCCGATCGTTGACCTTTCCACCTGCGACGGACGATCGCGAGACGCTCGATCGGCTCACCGAGATGGGTTTTCGACAACCGCTCGAGGTCTCTACGCTGGTACGGCACTGGCACGGCGGAGCCTATCCTTCGCTGAAGGGAGCGTTCGCGCGCGCTCAACTCGCCGAAATCGTACCGGTTCTCCTTCATCATTTTGCTCGCTCCGCCAACCCGGACGGCGCCGTGATCGCGTTCGACCGCTTCCTCGCCGGTCTCCACGGCGGCGGCCGGCTGTTTTCACTGTTGCGGCAGAATCCCGACCTGGTCGCGTTGATTGCGCTTGTCCTCGGCGCGGCTCCACGCCTCGCCGACGGTCTCGCGCATTTTCCCGAAGTGATGGACGCAGTGATCGATCCGAGCTTCTTCGGCGCGTTGCCGGAGGACGCCGAGCTTGCCGCCGGGCTCGAGCGCTCGCTCCTGCAGGCCGCGTCCTACGAGGACTTTCTCGATCGTGTGCGAATTTTCGCCCAGGAGCAGATGTTCCTGATCGGCACGCGCATCCTGTCCGGAACGGCATCGGCTGAGCAGGCCGGCGAGACCTTCGCGCGATTGGCGGATGTGCTCATCCGCTCGCTCCATCGCTCCATCGAGGAGAGCTTCGCGCGCCAGCATGGGCGTGTTGCCGGCCAGCAGACCGCGATCTTGGCGCTCGGGAAGCTCGGCGGCCGGGAGATGACCGCGGCCTCCGACCTCGACCTGATCGTCGTCTATGACTTCGATCGGGAGCATCCGGAATTCGGTCGGTCCGCGCCCGCTCTACGGGGCGCAATATTTCTCGCGGCTGACCCAGCGCTTGATCAGTGCGCTCACGGTTCAGACCAACCATGGGCTCCTGTACCAGGTCGATATGCGGCTGCGGCCATCGGGCCGCTCTGGTCCGCTTGCCGCCGGGATCGACGGATTTGCCGGCTATCAGGAAAGCGAAGCCTGGACCTGGGAACACATGGCGCTCACCCGCGCGCGGGTGGTGTCGGCCTCGCCGGAATTCGCCGCGCGCGTCGAGGCGGTGATCCGCGGCGTATTGTGCAGACCGCGCGATGCACGGATGATCGCGGGCGACGTGGTCGAGATGCGGGGTGCGATCGCCAAGGAGAAGGGCGACAGCGAGCGTTGGAATCTCAAGTATGTCGCCGGCGGCCTGATCGACATCGAATTCGCTGCGCAATACCTGCAGCTCGATTCATGCCTCGCAGAGCCCGGAAGTTCTCGATACCTCGACTGCGCGTGTCCTCGACAAGGCATGGCGCCTGGGTGTGCTGGCGACGGACGACGCGGAGATCCTGCGGTCGGCCGTGCGGCTCTATCACGATATGACCCAGATATTGCGGCTGTGCCTTTCGGGTCCGTTCGATCCGAAGGGGGCGGCGCCGGGCCTGCTCGCACTTCTGGCGCGTGCCGCGGACGTGCCCGATTTTGCCACACTCGACGCCTTCATCGAGGAGACGCAGGCGAAGGTACGCTCGAGCTTCACCCGCATCCTCGGGGCTCATCGCTGATGGCCGCTGCTTCGCAGAAGGCGTGAAAGCAGGGCCTGCAGGCCCGTGCTGTACAATTGCTGGGATCGGGTGTACCAGCCGTTGCTGCAGGACGACCTTCAATCCGACCGTCACAGCAGGAGGCTCGGGCGATGACCGCCAAGGACGCCAAGGAATTGCGGGTCGCTCCACTCAAGACCCCGACCAACCTGAAGGCCAATGCGGTGCAGGAGGTATCCGGCGCGCTCAATACGCTGCTCGCCGACATGTTTGCGCTATACCTGAAAACCAAGAACTTCCACTGGCACGTGTCGGGCCCCCATTTCCGCGACTATCATCTTCTCTTGGACGAGCAAGCCGAGCAGATCTTCGCCACCATCGACGCGATCGCGGAGCGGGTTCGCAAGATCGGCGGCACGACGGTGCGATCCATCGGTCATATCGGCCGCCTGCAGCGTGTCCTGGACAACGACGCGGATTTCGTCACGCCATCGGACATGCTTGCGGAGCTGCGTGACGACAACAAGCAGTTGGTGGCGAACATGCAGGAGACACACGGTCTTTGTGACGAGCAGGGAGACGTGGCCAGCGCAAGTCTTCTCGAGGTCTGGATCGACGAGGCCGAACGGCGCACATGGTTTCTGTTCGAGGCCGGTCGCGTGGGTCGGTCCGGCCGCTCGTAGCTCGGTTGGATCTTGGCCGCAAAGCGACGGTGGCCACGTAAGCGGCTCGGACGCACCGCACGATCCACTCGCTGAACTAGGGCGCGTACTCATAAATCCGGTTCGGTAAGCGCGACTCGCTGAATGTCCGCTTCGCTCCGAAAGCGACTGAATTACTGCGTCGCCGCGAAAATGACGCGAAGTGCCATAACCGGTCAATGGACCGCAGTCATTCGATCACCTCGTCGGTGCAGGCCGGGTTGCATTTCGGCGTCGCAGAACGTCACTGCGCCGACGATCAAGGATTTCCATGACGCGCGGAAGCAGAGCGGCAGCGATGATGGCGTGACCTTTGTGCGTGAAATGCATCAGGTCAAAGGCACGATAGCGCAGCGGCATCTGCTTGTCGTACACAATCACGCTGATTGAGCGAGTCTGCAGCCGACGCTCCATCTCCGCAATATTGGCAGCGCGCTGCTCCCTGGAGACGAAGAAACGCCGATCGTTGCCGCCCGGCTCCAAGATCACCATGTCTGTTCCATTCGGCACATCCCTCTCGATCCGGCGGAGCATCATGCCCGTAGTTTCGAAGGGCACTCCGGCATTGGTGATCTGAGCATCGATGCCCTTGGCTCGGAGCAGCACCTGCAACTGCGCGGGATATGCGCCTTGGTTGCCAACATACCAGCCATGGGTGTTGCTGGCGCCGATCGCGACAACCCGCAGCGGCGCCGCGTTGACGGCCGCGCTCGCGTCAGGCGATGCGGTGTTGAGGAACCCGACCACTGGCATCGCCGGCTGCTGCGCGCGCGCCGCGAGCGGCCACGTCGCTGCGCCGCCGAGCAGGGTGATGAACTCGCGCCGCCTCATGTGCTGCTCTCAATCCAAGGATTGCAGGCTACCACACCGTGATAGGAAATGCCGCGTTGTGCATCACAGCAAACTTGGCGGCCAATGTCTCAGTTGGGTCAAAACCGGTAAGGCTCAGAGCGCGCAAATGTGGTCCGGTTTACCCGTGCGCCGTGGAAAGGCGGCGCTTTCCAATGGGTGCAAGTCCCGCCCGGCAACCGCTCCAGCCGGAAGCAACCGGAGCAGTCATGGAGGTGACGAAGTGGCTGAAGCCTTCGGATAGCGTGTCACGATATACGGTGACAGCGCGAGTGTGCAGGCCGTAACGCGAGTGAACGCCGAGCAAGCCTCGAAAAGGACAATGCGCAGGCCGACCCGACAGGGTTATCGGGGAAGGCTGATACGGCTGGGGTGAATGAGCGAAGCAGTGCGCCCAGCCGCTGCGCCGGGGTAGTGGCGACAGCATGTACACAAGGAAAGCGTACGCAACACGGGAAACCCCAAGGCGTGATCAGGGATGACGAACCGGACACCCGCGAGGGACAGGCCGGGCGCCCTGGGGTGGCGGAGAGGTTCGTTGTACCGCTGAAGCCGGGTAATGCCGGTGGAGGGAAGGGACCTCAGTTCAAGACGAACGCAATACGTGGTGAGGGACCTGGAGATTGGGCAACCTATCAACTCCGAAGAGTGTTCAGAAACTGCAGAAGGCGTTGCACGCGAAAGCGAAGGCAGAAGCCGGGTATCGCTTCTACGCCCTGTACGACAAGATCAGCCGCGAGGACATCCTGGCGCATGCCTATGCCCAGTGCCGCTCCAACAAGGGCGCACCCGGTGTGGATGGTCGGGACTTCGCGGACATCGAGGCGTATGGGGTGCAGCGGTGGCTCGGCGAACTGGCGCTTGCGCTCAGGCAGGAGACTTACCGACCGGACCCCATCAGAAGAGTGTTCATACCGAAGGCCAACGGCAAACTCAGGCCGCTGGGCATCTCGACCTTGCGGGATCGGGTCTGCATGACAGCAGCGATGCTGGTGCTGGAACCGATCTTCGAAGCCGACCTTCCACCAGAACAGTACGCCTACCGTCCTGGGCGCAACGCCCAACAGGCAGTGGTCGAGGTGGGAGCGCTACTGTTTCGTGGCCACCCGGAAGTCGTCGACGCCGACCTCGCGGACTACTTCGGGAGCATCCCCCATGCCGAGCTACTGAAATCGGTAGCGCGCCGAATCGTTGATCGGCGCGTGCTGCATCTGATCAAGATGTGGCTGGAATGCCCCGTGGAAGAAACCGACGATCGAGGAAGGAAGACACGCACGACCGAGGCCCGGGACAACCGGCGCGGCATTCCGCAAGGTTCACCCATCTCACCATTGCTGGCGAATCTGTACATGCGCCGGTTCGTGCTGGGATGGAAGATGCTCGGGCTGGAGCGAAGCCTCGGCACTCGCATCGTGACCTACGCCGACGATCTCGTGATCTTGTGCAAGAAGGGCAAAGCCGAAGAGGCGCTGCAGCGGCTGCGCGAGATCATGGGCAAGCTGAAGCTCACGGTCAACGAGGAGAAGACACGAATCTGCAAGGTACCGGAAGGCGAGTTCGACTTCCTGGGACACACGTTTGGGCGGATGTATTCAGCGAGAACCGGAAAGGCGTATCTGGGGTACCGGCCATCGCGGAAGAGCATCAAGCGTATGGTCGAGAATGTCCACGCGCAGACTGCCCGATCGGGGACTTGGCAAGAGACCACAGAGCTGGTGAAGAAGTTGAACCGCACGCTGCGCGGATGGGCGAACTACTTCGAAGTAGGCACCGTCTCGAAAGCGTATCGGGCGATCGACAACTACACCGCTGTGCGGCTGCGCCGGTGGTTGCGCATCAAGCACAAGGTCAGGCGACGCAAGGGCGGAGCTTATCCACTCTCGCACCTTTACGGGCACTTCGGGCTCGTACGTCTGTCCCGGCTTGGGCACGACGTGCCGTGGGTGAAGGCGTGAAGTCTTGTCCGAGAGCCGGATGCGGGAGATCTGCATGTCCGGTTCGATGAGCGGGGTGTGGAAACGGAGCCATGGCTGAACCACTAAGGCACCGCCAGACGAAAGAGGCGGCAACAGATACGTTCAGCCTACAGCCACCGCGCCACATCTCGACTCTACCCGATCGCGACCGATGCGCGGACATCCTGGAGCGGCAGCTCGGTGCCACTTTCGGACTGGCGCCCCGTATTCGGCGTCGGTCCGTTCGCCGTGAAACGGGAGGCGGTGCAGTGGAGACGGGCGACTAGTCTGGGTCAGCGACATGGCTTTGCATCGCCTTGAGGCGTGCGCCGCGTCTTCGACCAGGCGTTGCTGGTATGGATGACGTGGCTCTGATAGCGGTAGGGCATCTCCTGACCCATGTCTGCCACCCACGACAACATTGGTCCCGGCCGAGGCCCCGCGCCGCCTCTGCCCTTGGGCTTTTTTCATACGAAGGCAATGGTCGTGCGGGTCGCAAGTACAATTGGCAATTGCGTCTACGCGCTACACCATTGTTTCGAAGCTGGATGGTCGCGATCGCGACCTGGCCAGCGTGCAAAAAGTGGGCCGGCGACGAGAACCGTTCGGTCTCGTTGTCTTGCGCCGCCACCGGAACTGAGCACCAAATGCGTCGTCTCGGCGTAGCCGTAGTGTTCGCATTTCTGCTGTCATCGGCAGCGGCGCAGCATCACCATCCGGCACAAGACGCGGAGCTGCACGAGAAGTTCTACTCGACCTGGGTACATGCCGGATAAATCTGGCGAGATCATGCTGCAACAAGGCGGACTGCTATCCGACCGAGATCAGGATGGTCGGTAGCTCGATCTTCGCCCGACGACGGGAAGACGGAAAATTCATCCCGGTGCCGCCACAAAAGGTTGAACTGGAACCGCGACAACCGGATGGCCGCAATCACCTCTGCGCGCCGCCGCCGACCGCGACCCGCTATCCGCCGGACACGGTGTTCTGCTTCGCGCCGGGAGGTGGGATATGAGATTCCTTTTCGTCAACGAGCTCGAAGATGCGGCACCGGTTGCTAGGCCATCTCAGTGACATTGCGCTGCAGACCTCAGTAACGTGCGCCGTCAGCGGCGCGGGGCCCACGCGCGGCGGTGTCCTGCGGCGACGCGCTCCTAAGGGAAGACGCCCCGGTCGCGGAGTGCTAGCTTTCGCCGGTCTTGCCCTCATCCACAGGAGTGATCCATGTCCTCAACCGAGCGCCCCGCCTCGCACCCCCCAGGTTCCGACGGCCCCCCCGGTGGATCGTCCCCTGCCGCTTCACCTGCCGAGACCTCCGGCGCGGCCGGCGGAGCAGAGGCTCCCGCCCCCGAGCCGGGAGCCGCGGGCGTAGCCGCGCCGGACACGAGTTCCCAGCCCCAGGCTCGCCCTGAAAACAAAAGGCGTCGCGGACGTCGTGTTTCTTATCGACGTCAGCGGGAGCATGAAGCCATGCATCGATGCGCTGCGCACAAACATCGAGGGGTTCATCGACTCTCTGAGCAGGGGAGAAGCCAATAATGCCCCGCCGGTCAGGGACTGGCGCGGGAAAGCGGTCGGCTTCCGCGATGTCGAATCCGCTCGGTCGGAAGGGCTTCCGTGGATCGTCGACAACCCGTTCGTACGTGACGCCGCCGCGTTAAAAGCACAGCTTGCAGGATTTAGGGCTGAAGGAGGCGGCGACGAACCGGAGTCCCTGCTGGACGCGCTGTTCAAAATCGCCTCGATGGAGGCCACTCCAAAGGGGTCACAGTCCGAAGATCCGGGCAAATGGCGCTACCGCAGTGACGCGGCACGGGTTGTTGTCGTTTTTACCGATGCACCTTTCAAGGAGACGATGAGCATCCAGGAGGCCAAGGGTGGATCGCTGCAGGATGTCGCGAACATCGTGATGGCGAACCGGATCATTCTGAGTTTGTTTGCTCCTAACTTCGAGGGCTACGATCGATTGAGCCAGATCGACAAGTCGGAATGGGAGGTAGTGGAATACGAGGGATTGAATCCGCAGGAAGCGCTAAAGAAATTCACAGCAGATCCCGTGAACTTCCGCACCACACTCAAGCAGCTTGCCGCAAGTGTGTCGCGCTCAGCCGAAACCGTGGCGCTCTAGCGCGCAGGTTCTTCATGGCGAAGAAGCTCAAGGTCGGAGACGTTGTCCGGGGCTATCGCATCACCAAGGTATTTGGTCCAGGCATGATGGCAATCTCCTATGGCGCGCAGGCGCCGGCGGGCGGCAAGGTCTTCTTCAAGCAATATAAGTCTCCGGCCCCGAGCGTGGTCTGGTACCAGCCGTTCGTCGCATATCAGCGAGAGCTTTCCGCGCGCGTGCGAAGCGGAAGGGCAGCGCATTTTGCGGTGAAGCAGCTCGATGCTTTCGAGGAGATGTGGGGCGGCCCCTGCTATTTCCAAGTCTACGAGTTCGTGGAGAACGGAGAGGATTTGCAGAAGATCCTCGACGACGAACGCGAGCATCACCTCAGAACCAAGGTGGCGCCTACCACAGATCCTTCCGTCTGGGCACGCCACATTACCTGGGCGAAAGTCTTCATGTCGGGCATAGTGGCATTGCATGAATCCAAGATTGCCCATGCCGATCTCAAACCGGCCAATGTTTATCTGATCAAAGATCCATCCATCACGGCGGGATATCAACTGAAGCTGATTGATATGGATTTCTCCTTGATGACCGATCGGCGAGCCCCCTGGCACGGCTATCAAGGATATGTCGGGAGCGATAATTATCGATCTCCTGAGCACATTACTCGCGGGCGGGTCCCGGGACTCGCGTCGGACATCTTCACCTGCGGGCTCATTCTCTACGAGTTGCTCGCCGGCCGGCACCCTTACTGGAACGATGATCAACACGAGTATGCCAAGCTGGTGCACGCTTACACCGCCAAGCCACCTGCACTCGCTGGGGTGATGCCTCCGCCGGCCAGCAATGCAGAGGTAAGTTCGGCGCTGCACCGCTGTCTCGCACCCGATCCCGTCGCCAGGCCCAGTGCAGCTGAATTGCGCGCCCTTCTGAGCGGACGTAAAGCAGCCGTCGTGAACAATGAATTGCCCAATAGATCGGGGGTGCCGACGGTCCCCGATTCCGTGTCGGCGGGACAGCCGATTGTGTCCAACGCGCTGGAACTCCAAGCCGCCAGCGGCCGCTCTCTGAGCATCAAAGTCCGGACGGTGCTCACAAGATCGCTGATGCAGCAACTTGGACCAGAGGCGGAGTTTTGGGACGCCAGTCAGTGCGTGTTGGATCGTAATGCAGACAATCAGTGGGTGCTATCGCCCCTCGGGGGGACAACCAACGAGACCTTGCTGAATGGAAAGGCCGTTACCGGCCCCGTTGTGCTTCGGCATGGCGATTCGATTGCTGTCGGCCGACAAGCAAAGGCCGTCGTCAAAATGCCTCTGTCCGTTCGCGGGCGTTGAGGATGACGGCGATAGATCCTCCGGATAAGGCGACCCCCAGCGCGAAGCCTGATCCGCCGCCGCCGCTCGGAGACCATGAAGCCGTCCCGACAGTTGATACGCCAGTTCCTCCTGAGAACCGGCAAACACAGCCGGAGATGACGGAGCTTAAGGGCGGCCCCGACAACGAAGCGCACTTGCCGACACCTCCTGCGCCTCCGCCGGTGCCGCCCGTCGTTGAGGTCGTGGACCTCGACTGGATCTCCCTTCGTAACAGCATTGATATCGGCGGCGTGCGGCGTCGCATGGGCGGGATTATTTCCAGGATGGAGAGCTGGCTCGACCGGTGCGCGGGTCGCGGGATGCTGTTCGACTCGGACCGTATTTTTTCTGGTGATCAAGCGATTCGCGTCACTCAGGTAGGAAAGGAAAACGCGCTCTGGTTCATAGGCGACCTGCACGGCGACCTGCTCGCTCTCGAAGCCGCTTTGTTGTTGATCCGGAGCTACGGCCAGCAGGGCGCTTCGAAGTCAAGAATTATTTTTCTCGGTGATTTGTTCGACGACGAAGGCTTTGGACTGGAGGTTCTCCTTCGCGTTTTCGAGGTGATCCTGGAGAATCCTTCGCTTGTTTGTGTCGTAGCCGGAAATCATGATGAAGCCCTTGGGCATGACGGAACACGGTTCACCTCGGGCGTTTCACCATCCGACTTTTCCGAATACCTGAACGACAATCTTGGAGATGAGTGGACAGCGCGCGCTGGTAAATTGGCAATTCGCCTTTTTTCTTGGGCACCTCGTGCGCTGTTTTTCCCGGACGGTTTGCTCGTTGCACACGGTGGATTTCCGCTCACCGACCTGCATGCCCAATTGCAGAATACGGGAGACTGGAATGCCACGGCCTGCCTGTCCGATTTCGTCTGGACACGTGCCCACCCAACGGCACGCAAGAAGATCCCGAACCGTTTCACGCGAGGGAGCCAGTTCGGCTACGAGGATTTTGCCGCGTTTTGCTCCCTGGCATCGGGTCTCGGTCGCCCTGTAACACACATGGTTCGGGGACACGATCACGTCGAACAGCGGTTCGCTATCTATCCCGCGTATGGTGCCACCCCGATCCTGACGACCGTCGCCCTTTCTCGACGACTGTCCCGGGAGTTGTTTGGGTCCTATGAACGAACGCCGACCGTCGCGCTTTATGTTGAGGGTGCGCTTCCCCAGGTCTTCCGCTTGCATGTGCCAGCGGACCTGATCACGGAGCTTTTCCCGAAGCCATCAGATAGCGGCGATATTCCGCTCGAAACGTCGCGAGTGTAGCTGCATGAGCGCCGTTGTCCTGCGTTGTGCAAATTGCGGAACCACGCAAAGCGCCCAGGGTGAGTGCGAAGCGTGTCACGAGGGGCACGTTGGCTACTATTGCACCAACCACAAGCCGGGCCGATGGCTGGATGGCCCCGAGTGCTCGCAATGTCATGCCGTGTACGGTCGCGACGAGCCTCCTCCTCCGGTGCCACCGCAACCCTCGAAGCCGACGCCCGTTCCGCCACCCGCATCCCGAAAGGGCAAAATAGAAATCAGAAGACCCCCAAGGACTGAAAGCCGTCGGGATCGACCAGACCCGTGGGTGCGGAGAACTCCACCAACTCCTTCCCACGAGGGCGACCATGCCGGCGAAGAAGCCCTCGCTCGGGAAAGAATGATTGAAATGCTGAACGAGCTGTTCCGGCGAGGTCATTTGCGCCGACGAACGCCCGTGGACCTGGACATACCGAGCCCGCACCCGGCGCAGCAGATCCAAGGCGGGTGCTTGAGATTCGCCCTGCTGGTTCTTCTTTTTCTCCTGCTTTCATACTTGGGAAACTGGCTGATGTTCAGCTTCTAAACCCCAATAGGAGTTCCCCCGGCTCTGCCGGGGAGGCAGCAAAAGTTTGACATATCCGGCGATCGACACCGCCGGTCCATCGACGAAACTCCGAATCGTGAGCCGCCAAGCACACGAAGACGAGCTCCATCGATGGATGGCTTCGACTTCACCGACATCGGGCCTGTCGACGCGGCGTTCTCGCGGAGAACACGTCCGAACGGGACGGGAATCGCTGGTTGCTTCCCCGGTGCTTCCCTGGCCTCAACTTGGGGAAGCATCCCCCAACAAATAATTGATGCTGCTTGCAATATAGCGACGCGTCTCGCGCTGGCTTGCTTTACCCCCGATCGCGAGCGTTGCGCGGACATCCTGGAGCGGCAGCTCCGTGCCAACTGCGGACTCATGCACTGCAGCAAGCTAGGTGTACGTTTGTAAATTGGGGATCGTGACTGACGGCGGGCGCTGGCACACGGGTTATGAGAATGTGCTGGAAATCATCGAGTTCCAAGCATGACATCTCGCCGCAATCATCAAGGCATCCGGTAAACAGATTGGTCGGCCCTTCCCTCATCAGGTCCCATCATGGTGGCGGCCTGCGCCGTAGACCCTCGACGAAGCCTTCGCTCGCTTTCGGCGCTTCTTCATGACTTCGCCGCCGCCAGCGCCTGCCGCCCCGCCTCGGTGATCTGCAACCCGCGCGACCTCGACTGATTATTCAAGAACTGTGTCTTTTGGGTCACCACTTTCCTGAAGGCCCGATCTATTTTGCTTTTTTCCATTCTGAACGAGGGGGTTCACAATGGCTATGCCGGTCGCAAAGCTAGGCACCGTCGCTATTTGGACGTTGGCCATCACGGCCACGGCAAGCGCAGCCGATATGCGTATGCCCTTGAAGGCTCCGCCACCGGCTCCTGTCTTTAACTGGTCAGGCTGTTATCTCGGCGGTTATGTCGGCGGCGCGTCGAACACTAAAGACGTGGTGTTCACCGATCTGGGCAACACCAATTTCCGGGCGTATTCGGGCGGAATTACCCCAGGAAGAGTTGAGAATCGGCACTCGTGGGATCTCGAGTCGGACAATGGCTTTTTCGCCGGCGGTACACTGGGCTGTAACTGGCAGCCTGTTGGCTCGCCTTTCGTACTAGGAATCGAAGGCGAAGGCGGTTACTTGAAGGTCAAGGGCTCCGACTTCGATCCCTCGATCAGTCCAACACTACCGGTCGCCGCATTGCGGGCAACGACTGATGTCCTGGGCAGCGCCAAGGTCGGTGATTGGTACGCGATGATTACCGGGCGGCTGGGATACGGCTGGGATCGTTGGTTGCTCTACGTCAAAGGCGGCGCCGCGTTTCTTCCCGTTCATGCATCGGTCGCTGATACTTGCCTGACGGCGGCGGCCGGATGCGGCAACTGGATCGTTTCGACGACGTCCAAGGATACCGTGACGGCGTGGACGGCCGGCGGCGGCGCTGAGTGGGCATTCGCCTACAACTGGAGCATTAAGGCCGAGTACATGTTCATCGGCCTGAGCGAGACGGTCACAACCTGTGGATCCGCGACGGTGGCGTCCGGGGCTACCGTGGGCGGCGGGCCGTTCTGCTTCAACCACGATTTCGGTGGCATCCACACTGCGAAGGTTGGCTTGAACTACCGTTTTGGGGCGACATATTGATCCAGATTTGAAATTAGCGCACCGGTACGTTGGCACTCGATGATCTTGTTAGCCGCGACTCGGGGCCACAACGACGACGATCGCCGGTTGATGTCCGCCTTGTCCCTATGAGCGACCGAAGAGCGGGACGTTCGTAGACTTCTCAAAAGTGCCACTTGCTGCCGTGAGCAGATGCAGCGAACTATCCTATGAAACCGGGCAATGGTCGATCAGAGGGTTGCGGCCGAAAAGCAAAACGGCGTGCCGACACCCTACATACCGCCCATGACGCGCCGCTTGAAATGCCGGATCGATCCCGAGCAGAGCCCCTACACCTGCATGCTGCCGGAGCACAAGCCGGTGCGGCGCGGGCGCGAGATGATCGACCTGCTCGCGGTGGAGGAGCCGAAGCCTAAGCCTAAGCCGGCGAAGATACGGGCGGTGTCGTACGAGGCAGCGATCGACCAATTGTTCAAACGCATGCGGTCGTCTAGTTCGGCCCGAACCTAACAAGCGGTCAGTACTCCCAGGGGCCCGGTACCCAACGAAAGACGTCGCCGGCGACCGCCACATGGCAGACGGACGGGAACGACAGGTGAGTGGCCACCAGCGACTCGCGGTTCGCCGCCAGCTCCCGCAGAAGACGGACCCGGACGCGGGCCGCCTCCTCGGGGTCGTGTTCGAAGCCGTTGTACCAGTCGGGGTGCTCGAACCCGACCTGGAACACGGCGTCGCCGGCGAACGTCAGCCGGTCGCCGCCGGACGCCAGGCGGACCACGCTGTGCCCGGGGGTGTGGCCGCCGGTGCGACGGACGAGCACCCCCGGCGCCACCTCGTACTCCGTCTCGAACGGCCGCATCTGACTGCGGTACTCGTTCAAGAACCGCTTGGCCGCCCGCCGAAGCGCGTCCGGGAACCCCGGCGGCATGGAGACGCGGGAGAAATCGGGCGACGCCCAGAACTCGGCCTCGGCGGCCGCCAGGTGGACCCGCAGGTCCGGACGCAGCCGGTCCCTTACCCCGTCGACAAGCAGCCCGCCAATGTGGTCCATGTGCAAGTGGGTGAGCACCACGTCGGTCACGGAGGCAAGATCGATGCCGGCGGCCTCCAGTCGCTGGACCAACCGCCCGGCCCGCGGCAAGTTCAAGTCCGGGTCCGCCCCTAGCCCAGCGTCGATGAGTATGGTCCGGCCGCCGCTACGCACCACGACCACGTTCAGCGCCCACTCGAGCACGTCCGGCGGCAGGAACATGTCCTCCAGCCAGGCCGCCCGGACGGCCGGGTCGGCGTTGTGGCCCAACATCGCGCCTGGCAGCGATAGCACCCCATCGCTGACCACCAGCACGTCAATCTCGCCGACCCGCAGCGCGTAGCGCGACGGAACCAGCTCGTCGAGCCTCGGTCTACCGGGGTGTGAGGTGTTGTCCAAGCTCATGTTTGTCTCCTGCTGACCGCCTTGCCGAGGAGCGTGACAAATTCCCGCCGTCTCATGGAGCTTCCCATCCTGCCGAAAATTCCGGGCGAGCTGAAGGCTATCACATTTGGGGACGATTTGATTCAAGATCAGGCACGAACGCGCAACAACCCTTCAAGAGAGCCGCGCTCCGGATTCGATTGTTACAAAATTCCATTTCACAAGGCTCGCTTGGCGACTTTTGCAACAATATCGGTCATAACCGGACTCATGCAGCGCAGAAAACATCAGGCAGGGCCTTTGCCGTGGTCAGTTTCGTGTACTTGTCTGTCGAGTGCCCTTCTAACAAATTCTACGGAATCAATTGCCGCCCCAAGTTGAGTGCGAAACTGCTCGATCGCTTCTTTCATCGGCGGCGGCAGGTCTCCCCACCAGTTAACCGCCTGACTCATCGCTTCTTCGACGGTTCGCACCATTTCTTGTATTGCAATTTCACGGTAGGTTCTCGCCATAGCGCTGTCGCCTCTTCTTTCAGCAGATAAGCCGCTGAGCACGGCTTACAGCAAAACAGCAGCTTTGCTGGATTACCTCGGCAATATCTCCGCACGAGACGTATTTACGTCACTTCTCGCTCTCCTGTTCAGAGATGCGGTCGCACCCTCGCTTGTCCATTCAACAGTCACTGCACTGGCACGAGCGCCGGAGCACCCTTGTCCTTGATCAAGAACACCAGGAATTTCGCCGGATTGGTACCGCTTGCGTTCCGGTCAACGACATGAACATCGTCCGGACCTTCATAGAAGGTCTGTCCTGGTGTCAGTGTTACTTGTTGTCCACCCTTCAGCTGCATCACAACGGAGCCCTCCAGTACGTAAACAAACGCATGTGCATTGTGTCGGTGGATCGCGCTCGACCCGCCTGGCGCATGCTCTACTGTGATCATCAGAACTTCCCTGCCGGGATTCTCCGTAAGATCTTTAGACATGAGCGACGTGACCTTAGGCTCCTGAGCCATCGCCGTGCCGCTCATGAGGCATAGCAGGACCAATGCAACGAGTTTGGTCGTCATAGTCGCCTCCTTCGTTCGTCGCCGGGGATCAGCTCGTGCCAGCGGGTGAGCTCCTGGGCGGACCTCCGATGCAGGATCAGGCTCTTGCTTGTGTGCGGCGGAGCCATTCGTCGGGACCGATGCGGCCGAGGCGCGCCTCGCCCAACGGCACGAGCGAGTGCTCCTCGACCCGGCCGCCCCAGTATCGGGCCTCGGGGTCGCTCACGACCTCACGCGGGTCGCCGACCGCCTTCAGATAGCGGGCGACGATTTCGTTGAACGGCGCTCGTTCCGGGCCGGCGATCTCGACGATGCCGTTGCGCGGTGCCGCTAGCGCCACATCGGCAACGATAGCAGCAACATCGTCCGCCGCGATCGGCTGGAACAGGACGGGCGGAAGCCTGACTATGTTCCCCTCCGCACTTGAAGCGGCAATGCCGCCGAAGAATTCCAGGAACTGGGTCGAGCGGATGATGGTGTAGGGGACGCCGGAGGTTTTGATCAGTTTCTCCTGGGCGAGCTTGGCGCGGAAATAGCCATTGTCTGTCCGATCGATTGCCACGATGGACAACGCGACATGGTGCCGGACGCTCGCTGCGGCCTCCGCCGCGAGAAGATTGCGGCCTGAGATCTCAAAGAATTCCAGCACCGCCTTGTCGTCAAATGAGGGCGAATTGGCGAGATCGATCACCACCTGCGCGCCGGCCATGGCCTCGTTGAGCCCCTCGCCGGTGATGCTGTTGATACCGCTTTGGGGCGAGGCCGCGACGACCTCGTGGCCCCCCTGGCCAGAATGGCGACAGTCTTCGAACCAATAAGCCCTGTGCCTCCGATTACGACGATCTTCATGTTTTCCTCCGAAGGCAATTCTAGAGAGGCTCGGGTGTGCGCAGGCTCTTCGCATCAGGCGGCCGGTGCACGCCCTTGCGGTCTGGATTGTCACCGTTTGATGAAGGCCAGCAGGTCGGGGTTCACGACCTCGGCGTGCGTCGTGCACATGCCGTGCGGGAACTTCTCATAGATCTTCAGCGTGCTGTTCTTGAGCAGCTTGGCCGAGAGGGGCGCGGAATCGGCGATCGGTACGATCTGGTCGTCGTCGCCGTGCATCACGAGCGTCGGGACGGTGATGATCTTCAGGTCCTCCGTGAAATCCGTCTCCGAGAAAGCCTTGATGCCATCGTAGTGCGCCTTCGCCCCGCCCATCATCCCTTGGCGCCACCAGTTCAATATGATCGGCTGCGACGGCGTCGCGCCGGGCCGGTTAAAGCTATAGAAGGGGCCAGTCGGTAGATCGAAATAGAACTGCGACCGGTTGGCGGCGAGCTGCTGGCGCAGGCCATCGAATACCTCGATCGGTAGACCACCAGGATTGGCAGCAGTCTTCACCATGATCGGGGGTACGGCGCCGATCAGCACCAGCTTCGCGACGCGACCCTCTGGCTGACCGTAGCGCGCGACATAGCGCGTGGCCTGCCCGCCGCCGGTCGAATGGCCTACGTGCACCGCATTGCTGAGATCAAGATGCTCAACAACCGCAGAGGTGTCCGCCGCATAGTGATCCATGTCATGACCATCACTGACCTGCGTCGAGCGGCCGTGTCCACGGCGGTCATGCGCGATGACTCGATAGCCCTTAGATAGGAAGTAAAGCATCTGGGTATCCCAATCGTCGGCGGTCAGCGGCCATCCATGATGGAAGACGATGGGCTGTGCGTTCTTGGAGCCCCAGTCCTTGTAGAAGATTTCGACGCCGTCGTGCGTGGTTATAGTGGTCATCGTTTGACTCCTGCGGAGGGATCGCTCCATGTCGAGGCATGTGTGTCATCCGCCAGCTGCGGCTGGTAGGCCAGGGAGCATCGAGAGAGTGCCCTACGCACCAACCTGACGATAACAGCTCGCAGGGGGTGCTGCACTGCGGAACCCCGGCCCGGCCAGTGACCGCTAATCTAATGGGTCATTCGCGACTGGAACGAGACCAGCAACAGCTCCCGCCATGTCGGTTATGTCCTGAAAGCGGAAGTGAAATCAGGGTATTGGCATCTGATGGCGTTGCCCGGCGCGTGATTCAAGCTCCCAAACTGGAGCCTCGAAATCATGCGCTACGAACTCACCGACCACGAGTGGGCGGCCATTAAGCCGATGCTGCCGAACAAGCCGCGCGGTGTCCCGCGTGTGAACGACCGCACCAGCAAGATACATGCGGTGGTCGATAGCAGCGGTCTGCCTGTCCGGCTCGCGCTCACGACGGGCGAAGCGCACGACAATCAGCTCGCCGCGAAGCTACGCGCTCAGCTTCAGCCCGTATCTGTACCGCGCTCGAAATCTGGTCGAACGGTTCTACAACAAGATCAAGCAGTGTCGGCGAGTGTGAACACGCTACGACAAGCTCGCGGCCAACTACCTCGTCTTCATTCAATTTGCGTCAATCCGGGTATGGCTGCGCGATAATAAGTCCACGCCCTAGTGCGGTGTCTTTGACGTTCCGATCAGTCTCGCGGCGGTACCGTCATCGGAACGTCAAAGACAAAACCGCACTAGTCGCCCGCTTCAACCAGTTTGAAAGGATTTGGTAAGGATTTGGTGATTCGCTTTCATCGCCACTATTGGCGACGGAGGCAATCATGGCTGCGAAGGAGATTTCGGTAAAGACGTATGTGGTGAGGTTGAGCGGCGAGGAGCGCCAACAGCTTGCGACGCTGATTCGGAAGGGGAAGAGCCCAGCAAAACGCCTGCTGAAGGCGCGGATCTTGTTGAAGGCCGATGTGTCGGAGGTGGGTGAAGGGTGGAGCGACAGCCGGATCATCGAGGCTCTGGATGCCAGCCCGTCCATGGTTTACCGGGTGCGCAAGCAACTGGTGGAGGAGGGCTTCGAGGCTGTGTTGAGCCGCAAACAACGGGCAATGCCTGCCGTCGCGCCGATTTTTGACGGCGAGAAAGAGGCCAAGCTGATTGCCTTGGCATGCTCCAAACCTCCCAAGGGACGCGCGCGCTGGACCTTGCGGTTGTTGGAGAACAAAGTCGTGGAGCTCAACATTGTCGATCGTGCCAGTGACAGCACGATCGGGCGGGTTCTAAAAAAAACACGCTCCAGCCCCATCGCCGACAGCAATGGGTCATCCCACCGAAGGCCAACAGCGCGTTCGTAGCGGCGATGGAAGACGTGCTGGCCGTTTATACGCGGCCACGCGATCCCGATTGCCCGCTGGTTTGTCTGGACGAGACCTCAAAGCAGCTCATTGCCGAAACGAGTGTGCCGATCCCGATGAAAGCGGGACGCCCGGCCCGTTTCGATTACGAGTACGAGCGCAACGGGACCGCCAACCTCTTCATGATGTTTGCGCCGCTCGAAGGCTGGCGCCATGTTAAAGTCACGGATCGCCGCACCGCCGTGGATTATGCTCACGTCTTGAAAGATTTGGCCGATCTCCACTTCGCGAACGCCAAGACAATCGTTCTGGTCCAGGACAATCTCAACATTCACGGCAAGGCTTCGCTCTACGAAGCCTTTCCTGCCGCCGAAGCCAGGCGGCTGGTCGAGCGCTTCGAATGGCACTACACTCCAAAGCATGGCAGTTGGCTCGATCTGGCGGAGTCAGAACTCGGCGTCCTATCGTCCCAGTGCCTCGATCGCCGCATCCCCGACAAACAAACCCTCATCGACGAAACGGCCGCCTGGGAACACGACCGCAATGCCAACAACACCAAGGCCAACTGGCACTTCACAACCCCCAACGCACGCATCAAACTCAAGCATCTATACCCTTCAATCTGACTAAAATCGGGCGACTAGCACCATAGACTTGCTAGTGTCCCTTTGCTTCCGACGTTCGCACCCGAGCGTGCTGCAATGTGAAGCGAACGTCGGAAGCGGGACACTAGCTGTCGTCGATCGGCTCGGTGGCGCGCACCGAGGCACGTCCGGCAAAGCTCGCGTGCCAGGCCGCAATGCGCGGGTGGAGACTGCGCCAATCCTCGTTTGCGAAGCGGAAGTCGAGGTAGGACAGGGCGCAGCCGATCGCGATATGGCCCACCGAAAAGGCCGTGGCCTCGAGCTCGACGGCCTCCTGCTCGAGCGCGGAGAGTGTCGCTCGTCGCTTCTCGACGTAGCTCGCGAGATGGACCTCAGACTGCTGCCCGGCCGGGCGGTCGCGCTCGTTTCTCCACCACAGCAGGAAGTCGAGAAAGCCGTCGCCGAGCGCCTGCCGGCGCAGCGCCGGTATTCGTTCCGCCAACCGCGATGGGATCAGCCGGGGGCCGTAAGCCTGGTCGAGATACTCGCAGATCACCGGCGAATCGTAGATCACGGTGCCGTCGTCGAGCACCATCGTCGGAATCTTCGACAACGGGTTTTCCCGCATCAGCTCGGCGTGCGGTCTGGTCATCGCGACCACGGTACGCACGCAGTCGATGCGGTCGCTGACACCGAGCTCGTGCGCGACGATCATCACCTTGCGCACGAACGGAGAGCGCGGCGACCAATGCAGCTTCATTCGAACTTTCGCCTCCCGCGCGCCTGCGCACCCTCCACCGACCCGCTCGTTTGCAAAACGCAGGATGTCAGCTTATTGACGTGAACAATGCCCAACAAGGGCGAACGGCGCTTCGTGCGCGTCGTGCTCGCGCTCGATGACACCGGCCGCATCGGGACCGATATGAACATGCGCATTTCGCTTGCGGGCGTGTTTGCCGCCGACGACATTCGCCGAAATTCCGTCGCCCAGCTCGTCGCGGCAGCCGGCGACGGGGCGACGTATGTCGAGGCGCCGCGTGCGACGGCGGATCGCACATGATCGGGAGCGCGGCATCCTTCGACTATATCATTGTCGGCGCCGGCAGCGCCGGGTGTGTTCTGGCCAACCGGCTGACCGCCTCGGGGCGGCATCGCGTCCTGTTGCTGGAGGCGGGGGGCGAGGATCGCAACCTCTGGATTCACATTCCGCTCGGCTACGGCAAGCTGTTCACAAATCCAAAGGTCAACTGGCTCTACGCATCCGAGCCGGAACCGGAGCTCGACAATCGGCGGATCATTCAGCCCCGGGGGAAAGTGCTGGGCGGATCGAGCTCGATCAACGGGCTGCTCTATGTGCGCGGGCAGGCGGAGGACTTCGATCATTGGCGGCAGCTCGGCAATTCCGGCTGGAGCTTCGAGGATGTGCTCCCCTATTTCCGGCGTGCCGAGGACCAGGAACGAGGCGACGACGCGTTCCACGGCATCGGCGGGCCGCTCGCGGTCTCCGACGTCAGCGAGCCGCATCCCCTGTGCGAGGCCTTCATCGAAGCCGTGCAGCAGGCGGGCTTCCGACGCAACGACGATTTCAATGGGCCGAACCAGGAGGGCGGCGGCTACTTTCAGCTGACGGCGCGCAACGGACGGCGATGGTCGACGGCGGTCGGCTACCTGCGGCCGGCGCGGCGCCGCCCCAACCTGGAGGTCGTGTCGAACGCGTTGGCCAGCCGGATCCTGATGAATGGACGGCGAGCCGTCGGAGTGGAATACCGGATCGGCGATGTGACGCGCAGGGCCTGCGCCGAGGGCGAGGTCATCATTGCCGCGGGCGCATTCAACTCGCCGCAACTCCTGCAGTTATCCGGTCTCGGCCCCGCCACGCTGCTGCAGTCATTGGGCATCGACGTGATCGCCGACATGCCGGGGGTCGGCGCCGATCTGCAGGATCACCTGCAGGTGCGCATGCAATATCGCTGCACCGAGCCGATCACCATGAACGACGTGATCAACAATTGGCGCCATCGCGTGGGCGCCGGGCTGCGCTACGTTCTTTTCCGCAAGGGACTCTTGACCATCGGCGCGGGCTATGTCGGCGGTTTCTTTCGCACCAGTGCCGCTGCCGCGACCCCCGACGTCCAGGTGCATTTCATCATTTTCAGCGCCGACAAGGCTGGCGGGCGGCTGCATCCGTTCCCGGGCTTCATCGCGTCGGTCTGTCAATTGCGGCCACACAGCCGCGGCTTCGTACGCATCAAATCGGCCGATCCCCGGGAGCCGCCGGCGATCCAGCCGCGCTATCTGTCGTCCGCCGCACGATCGCGATGTTCTCGTGGGCGGAATGAGGCTGCTGCGCGGGATCATGGACCAGCCCGCCATGCGCCGGTACATCGCCGAGGAGCGCGCACCAGGGCCGCACTGCACCAGCGATGCCGAGCTGCTCGCGTTCGCACGCGAGACCGCGACCACCGTCTTTCACCCGACCAGCACCTGTCGCATGGGGCAGGATGCGGCCGCCGTCGTCGACGAGCGGTTGCGCGTGCGCGGCATCGGACATCTGCGCGTGGTGGACGGCGCGGTCATGCCCGCGGTCGTCTCGGGCAACACCAACGCAGCGATCGTGATGATCGGGGAAAAGGGCGCCGACATGATCCTGCAGGATGCGGTCGGGGGCACCTCGCTCGCAGCGGCTTCATAATCGCGATTTGGACTGCTTGCTGCTGCATCGGAGCGATGGGGTCCTACAATCACGCCGATAGCACCATCGGCCGCCCCCTATGGTTGTCGCAGAACCCGCAGGGCGGCTCGGTGCCGGGGCCTCAATTGCGCAGCCGCGGCATGACCTCGGAGGCGAACGCCTCCATGTTGCGCCGGGTGAGGTCGTCCGGCAGCACGCCGAACTGCAGCATGGTGACCAGTCGGGCGAAGCCGGTCGCCTCGCGCACCCGCTCGATCTGCTCGCATACCGTCCGCGGGCTGCCGATCACGGCGGTGCCGCTCGCCATCAACTCGTCGACGGTCAGCCTGCTGGTGCGGGTGCCGATCGATTTCCGCATCTGCATGGTGCGCAGCATCGACGGCAGCGACATGTAGCCGGGCGGCAGCAGCATCTCCCAAGGATTGCTCAGGTAGTCGTTGAACAGCGATTCGATTGCCGCGGCCGCCTCGCGACGCGCGCGCTCGTCGGTATCGGCCACATAGACCGGGACCGCCCAGCCGAGTTGACTTCCGTCCGCCTCGTAACCCAGCTCGCGCGCCTGCTCGCGATACATCGTGAGGTATCGGATCACGAGGTCCCGCGCGCTGAAGGTGACCAGGAATGGATATTTGCGCGCCGGATCGGCCGCCCAACGGATGGTCTCGGACGAGCCCTGCGACGGGATCCAGATCGGCGGATGCGGCACCTGATAGGGGCGCGGCCACAGGTTGACGTAGCGGTAGTTGTAGTGCTGGCCCTCGAACTCGAACGGTCCCGGTCGCGTCCAGGCCGCGACGATCAGGTCGTGTGCCTCCTGGTAGCGCTCGTGCGAGAAGGCGGGATTGAGCCCGGTGGCGTGATATTCGGTGCCGATGCCGCGCACGAAGCCGGTGATGATCCGCCCGCGCGACAGGTTGTCGAGCATGGCGAACTCCTCGGCGATGGTGATCGGATTGCTCACCAGCGGCAGTGCACGCCCGAGGATCGCAATCTTCACCGTTTTCGTGCGCTGGATCAGGGCGCTCGCGATCAGGTTGGGCGCCGGCATCATGCCGTAGGCGGTCTGATGATGCTCGTTCACGGCGATGACGTCGAACCCGAGCGCTTCGGCGTAGGCCAGTTGGCCGATATAGGATTCGTATTCGTCCGCTCCCTTGTGGGGATCATAGAGGCGGTTCGGCAGCACCACCCAGGCCGAGCGGTGTCGGCTGCGTTCCGCCATATCGAGCGGCCGGTACGGCATCAGGTGAAAGCAGATGATCTCCATGCTCACGTCCCGGCGATGAACTCGATGATCTTGCAGGCGGTGAGTTCGGCTTTCTCGACTTGAGGAAGATGCCCGCATTGCGGGATCAGGTCGATCTTCGCAGCCGGAATCCGTTCACTCCAAAGCGTGGCATACCGGCTGGGCAGGAGCTTGTCGTTCTCGCCCCACAGGATCAGCGCAGGAACGTTCACGCGGTGCAGCCAGCGCTCCAGGGCCGGGTTGAACCAGCGTGGCTCCCAGCCGAGCTTCGCGGCCATGAAGCGGTTCTTGAGCGCAAGCTCCGCTTCCTGCTCGCTCGGAATACGGGCCAGGATCTGCTCGGCGAACGATTGATCATGGTAGAGGTTTCGCGCCGTCTCCTCCGGCGACCAGATGAAGTTGTCGCCGGGCGGCACGCCCTTCACCCGGATGCCGGCCGGTGCGATCAGCGACAGCGAGGCGAGCCGCGTCGAGTTGCGCACCGCAAGCTCGGCGGCAATCCATCCGCCGAGCGAATGACCGACCAGGTGGACTTGCCTCGCTTCCAGGCCATCGAGAAAATCCAGGTAGTACATCGCCACGTCGGACACGTTCCTGATGAAGGGGGGATGATCCGAGTCGCCGAAGCCGGGATGCTCCGGCACCAGCACGTCGTATCGGGTCGAGAGCTGATCCAGGAACGGGATCCAGCCGGGAAAGCCGCCGGCGCCGTGCAGGAACAACACGGTCCTGCCGCGGCCTCCGCGCAGCAACCGGACGTTCACATCGCGCGTCTTGTGGACCTGCTCCTGGACGGGCATTCACTGCTCCATTGCCGAGGACGATGCCCAAAGGCATACATGATAAGGGATGGTGAGGCAGTGCCTATCGCTTGCTCATTTGGGACATTTCGGCATGACTGGGCTCCGCACCGAAGGCGGCCTCACTGCGCCGGCAGTGGCGCGCAACCGCGACCCGATCCTGGCGGTCTTGCGGCGCGTGCTGCCGGGGCAGGGGACCGTGCTGGAGCTCGCGAGCGGCACCGGCGAGCATGCGGTGCATTTCGCGGCCGCACTGCCGCATCTCACTTGGCAGCCGACCGATGTCGATGCGGGCGCTCTTGCCAGCATTGCGGCCCATCGCCGCTCGGCGCAGCTGCCCAACCTCCTGCCCGCGCTCACACTCGATGCCACACTGCCGCTGTGGCCGGTGGCGCGTGCGGATGCCGTGATTGCGATCAATATGATTCACATCGCTCCGTGGACGGCCGCGCAGGGGCTGATGGGGGGTGCCGCCCGCGTGCTGGCGCCCCATGGCGTGCTTTACCTCTACGGACCGTTCAAGGAGGATGGCCGGCATACGGCGCCGAGCAACGACGCCTTCGATGCGAGCCTGCGGGCCAGCGATCCGGAGTGGGGCGTGCGCGATCTCGGCGAGGTCGCCGCGCTCGCCCGCCGGCATGGGCTCGCCCTAGTCGAACGTGTTGCAATGCCGGCCAACAATCTCAGCGCGGTTTTCCAGCGGCAAGGCGGCTGAGCTCCCGCTTACGGAATCGGCAGCAGCGGCTTCTTGCCGGCGTGCAGCTGCATGTCGACCGCAGCAAGAAGGGCCGCGGTTCCGGCATAGTTGCCCATCAGCAGCACCAGATCGACCAGCTGGTTGGGCCCGAACCGCGCCTTCGCCTTGGCGAACAGCTCGGACGTCACCTTGTGATCGCGCCAGATCTGGCGGCCGAGCTCGATGACGATGGCGTCCATCTCCTCCAGACCCGCAATGCTCTCGCGATGCTTGATGACGTTGATGACGCTCTGCTCGATGCCTTCCTTCAGGGCTTCCGGCTCGTGCGCGACCCACTCGAACTGGCTGTCCATCTCGCGTGCGGTGGTCAGGATGGCGATCTCGCGGACGCGTGGCGTAAGCCCGGCCTCGAAACGCAGGTACCGATTGATGGCGGTCATGTGGTTGACGATCTTGGTGGTGTAGAGCTGCACGCCGGCCGGCCCCTGCAGCCCTGCAATGGTCGCGCCCGGTGCGGTGGCGCGGTCGTAGGCCTTCTTGCCTGCCTCGTCCAAGTCGTCACGCCGGGGCAGCGGCAGCCGGAATCCCGATCGGGGGTCGATGTCGGACATCATGCTGTTCTCGGTTGTCGGTGAGAGGCGGTAGGTGCATGGGTTACGCAACGTATCACCGTCGGGCGGTCTCGGGGCGGGATCACGCGCTTCCCCATGTCCGTTGTGCCACCTCCACCACGCGCGCGAGCTTCGCCTTCTCGACCTCCTCGGTGACGGCGACATGCTCGCTGGCGCTGGTCGCAAATCCGCATTGCGGGCTCAAGCCCAGCTGCTCGAGCCTGATGTAGCGGCTCGCATCCTCGATCCGCCGCTCCAGGAAATCGATGCTTTCGAGCTCGGAAATTCTCGAGGCGACCAGGCCGAGGACCACGAACTTTCCGTCCGGTACCGATCGCAGCGGCGCAAACGTGCCGGAACGCGCATTGTCGTACTCCAGGAAATAGCTGTTGATCTTCATCTCGTTGAACAACGGCTCGGCGATCGGATCGTAGCCGGCGTCGGCCTGCCAGCTCGGGTCCTGGCTGCGGCAGACGTGAATGCCGATCGTCATGCCTGCGGGGGTGCCCGCGACCACCGCGTTCACGGCGCCGACATAGGTGTTCAGCAGGTCGCGCCAGTCGTCGCCGCGCTGCGACAGCAGATGGCGCACGCGCGGATCGCCCAGCTTCACCAGCGACGTCTCGTCGATCTGCAGGTAGGTGCAGCCGGCATCCGCGAGCGAGCGCATCTCCCGATGATAGGCCTCGACCAGATCGGACCAGAATGCATCGAGATCGGAATAGACATCGCGGCTGATATTGGCGCGCCCGGCGCGATAGTGAATATAGCAAGGGCCGGGGAGGGTGATCTTGGGTGTGCGGCTGGTCAACGATTTGAGGTATCGAAAGTCGGCGGCGTTCCGCGGTCCGGTCCACTCGATCCGGCTCACGACCGCGGGGATGCGCCGCGCCATGCGATGGCCGTGCGTCTGCGACGTGGTCCAGCCGGTCTCGTCGGTCAACTCGATCTTCACGCCGGATATGCCGGCGCTGGTGAAGGAATCGGAATAGGTGCTGCGCCGGAACTCGCCGTCGGTGACGACCTGGAGGCCGACGTCTTCCTGCAGCTTGACGGCTTGCCGGATGGCTTCGTCTTCCATTGCCCGCAATGTATCGCGGTCGAGCCCACCGGCCGCATGCCGCTCGCGCGCGGACAGCAGTGCGGCCGGACGCAGCAGACTGCCGATGTGCTCGGCGCGGAACGGCGGACCGGATGCTGGGCGCATGAAACCTCCGGAAGCAGGCGCTCGGCGCTGTGCGGCCGCGACATGCCGTGCGCTCGCATCTGCATATCAGAGTTGTCGGCTCGAGTTGCCAGGGTGCGCGGCGAGCGCCATCCATGGAAATGGTCGCGGGGTTGCAGCCTGCCGTGCCGCATTGCGTTTCCTCCGAATTTTTCGGAAACTCCCGGCGCAGCAGACACGCTGACCGCGCGGTTGCGCCAGCAGGCAAGGCGGACAGATGCTTTCACCGGACACGGCCGGACAGCCCGCGATTCTCGCCGACGGGGCTAGCAAGCTTTTCCTCGATGGAGCGGTCGTCGCCTTCCACCAGCTCTCGCTTGCCGTGCGCAGCGACGAGATCATGTGCGTCGTCGGGCCGTCGGGTTGCGGCAAGACCACGCTGTTGCGCTGCATCGCCGGCCTCACCGATCTGAGCGGCGGAAAGCTCATGGTCCACGGCAAGCCGATCGTCGGGCGGCCGCCCGATGGTGTCGCTATGGTGTTCCAGCATTTCGGCCTGCTGCCGTGGAAGACCGTCCGCGACAACGCCGCATTCGGCCTGGCAATGGCCGGCGTGCCGCGACCGCAGATTCAGAAGCGGGTCGCCCATTACCTCGATCTGGTCGGGCTTGCCGGCTTCGAGGGCCATTATCCCTATCAACTGTCCGGAGGAATGCAGCAGCGCGTCGGTTTGGTGCGCGCGCTGGTCATGAACCCGTCGATCCTTCTGATGGACGAGCCGTTCGCGGCGCTCGATGCGCAGACCCGTGAGATCCTGCAGGAGGAGCTGCTGCAGCTCATGGAGCGCCCCGACGAGCGCAAGACCATGGTGTTCATCACCCACTCGATCGACGAGGCGATCCTGCTCGGCGACCGCATCGCGGTGATGAGCGCACGGCCCGGCCGCATCAAGGAAGTACTCGACATGCCGTTCGGCTGGCCGCGCAGCGCCGACGCGGTGCGATCCGATCCTCGTTTCGCGGAGCTCAGGCTGCATATCTGGCATCAGCTGCACACCACCCGGCCGAGAAGTGCGACGGCTCCGAGGGAGGTTGCATGACCACCGTCGAGCAAGCCCGCGGTGATCTGATCGACCCGGCACGTTCCGAGGTTCTCTCCGACGAGAAGGCGCGCGCCGAGCGTGCTGCCGCGGCGCGCCGTCGTCGGCGGCAGTGGATGAACCTGGCGATCCGCCTGGCATCGCTCGCGACCGCGCTCCTGTTGTGGGAGATCGCGGCCTGGAACGTCGATCCGATCCTCTTCACCTCGCCCACCAAGGTTGCGGTAGCGGCTTACAAGATGGTGCTCAGCGGCGAGCTGTGGACCTATCTCTGGCCGAGCCTGGTCGTGCTCGGGATCGGCTTCTCGCTTGCGGTCGCGGCCGGCATCGGAATCGGTCTCATGCTGGCGCGTTTCTGGGTGCTCGATATCGCGCTCAACGTCTACATCACGTTCCTCTATTCCATTCCGTCGGTGGCGCTGGTGCCGCTGATCGTGCTGTGGGCCGGCTTCGAGACCACGGCGAAGGTCATCATTCTGTTCCTGTTCGCGTTCTTTCCGATGGTGATCAATACCTACCAGGGCGTCAAAAGCGTCGACCCGAAGCTGCTCGAGGTCGGCCGCGCCTTCCGCTGCTCGGAAGGTCAACTGTGGGCGAACATCGTGTTGCCGGCGTCGTTGCCGTTCATCGTGACCGGGCTGCGGCTGGCGCTCGGGCGCGGTCTGATCGGGATGGTGCTGGCCGATCTCTACACTGCGATCTCGGGCATCGGCTATCTGATCGTGCGCACCGCGTCGACCTATCAGGTCGACAAGATGTTCGTGCCGATCGTGACGCTGGGCCTGCTCGGCGTCACGCTCACGGCGCTGCTGCGCGTCGCCGAGAGATACGTGGCGCCGTGGACGGCGGCGTCGCAGGACGACTGATAGACCTGCCGGACCGACGGGTCGAAGAAAGGAACGTGTCATGTCGAATGGGTATGGTTCGATTTGCCTGATGCCGCTGGTCGCGGGTGCGCTGGTGCTCGGGGATGCGGGCGGCGCTGCCGCGCAGGCGCCGCCCTGTGGGGCCATGCGCAAGATCAATGTCGGGGTCTCGGTCGCGCCGCCGAACGTGGTGCACACCGCGCCCTACGTAGCCAAGGAGCTCGGCTTCTTCGCCAAGCGCTGCATCGACGCCAACATCATCCAGTTCGAGGGCGGCCAGTCGGCGACGGCGAACGCGGCGGCCGTGCAGGGCTCGGCGATCATCAGCGTCAGCGACGTTGCCGTCGGCCGCGGCATGAAGGTGCAGCAGTTCTGGGGCCTGGCGCCGAGAATGCCGCAGGCCTACATGGTGGCGCCCGACATCAAGACCGCGGCCGACCTCAAGGGCCGGAGGCTCAGCGCCACCGGCGGCGGCGTCGGCGGCTTCAACTGGCGCATGGGCCGCGCCGTGCTCAGGACCGCCGGCCTGACGGTGGAGGATGCGCAGTTCATTCCGGCCGCCACCGCCGGCCGGCTGCCTGGCCTGGTCGCCGGCCAGATCGACGGGGTCGCGCTGCATCCCGAGGACGTCTTTCTCGCCAAGAAGCAGAAGCCGACCCTCAATCTCCTGGTGCAACTCGCCGAGCTGATGCCGGACTACATGTTCAACGCCTACGGCGCCTCGCTCGACTGGATCGCGCGCGACCGCGCGCTGTTGCGCGATACTGCGGCGGCGATGATCGAAGCCAATCGTACGGCCTACCGCGACAAGGCCAAGGTGCTGCCGATCATCGTGAAGGCGACCGACAAGCCGCAGGACGCGGTCGAGTACGCCATCGACGTCTTGACGAGGAACTGCGTGTGGTCGGTCAACGGCGGGCTCGATCCCGAGCGCACGGCCTGGTCGATCGACAACAGCGCCGAGAACGGGGACATCGACAAGGACAAGAAGCCATCGGCCGAGCAGGTCGCCAATTTCGCCCTCGCCAGGGAGGCGGTCGAAGCCGCCGGCGGTCCCGTCATCATCGGCAATTGCAAGATCTAGCGAAAGCGGACCCACCTCATGAACATCCAAACGCGGCCGGCCGGGCATCAGGCCTGGGAACAGGTGCGCACGCGCCTCGACCAGAATGCGCCGTTCTCCAACATGCACGACACGCCCTACTACCGGGACGCGGTCTACGATCATTTCTCCAAGCAGGAATATGCGCGGCGCTACGCCGCGCTGCGCGAGAAGATGCGCGAGCACAGGCTCGACTGCGTGATCGTGCCGGGGGGGCCGAGCCACTGGAGCTTCGGCGGCGGCATGCAATGGCTCACCGGCCATTGGGAGTGGCACGCGATCTCGTCATACGTCGTGGTGCCGCTCGACGGCGAGCCGACCCTGGTGTTCTCCATGGGCGGCACCCACGCCGAAGCCTGCCGCCGCGAGTGCGCCAATGCGCTGACCGACGTCCGGCACAGCCGCAACGGCCGCTATGCCGAGGTCATGGTGGAGCGTCTCAAGGAGCTCAGGCTCGAGCGCGGCCGCATCGGCCTCGTCGAGATCGACGCCCGGCACAACGACTATCTGCCCGTGAACCAGTACAACGTGCTGCGGCAGGGTCTTCCGGATGCCGAGCTCGTCTTCACCAAGGGCTTCATGCACGAGCTGGTGGTCGTCCACAGCGAGGAAGAGCTTCGCTGCGTGCGCAAGGCCGGTGTGCTGTGCGAGCGCGCCATGCAGGCGATCGTCGCGCGCGCGCGACCGGGCGTGCAGGAATACGAGCTGCGCGCAGCCGCCGGGGCCGCCATTCTCGACGGCGGCGGCGACATCGATTTTCTGATCATCGGGTCGACGCCGATGGCCGAGCCGGCGATGGTTTTCGGAAATCCGCGCCCCTCGCATCGCAGGCTCGCAGAGGGCGACATCATCAACATGGAGCTTGCCGCCGGATACAACGGCTTCTCCGCGCAGATCGGCTCGCCGATCACGCTCGGTCCGCCGACCGACATGGTGCGCCGGTTCTGGGAGGAGATCACGCTTCCCGGCTACGAGAAGATCGTCGCCGAGATCCGGCCCGGCAACGCCACCGACAACATGCGGCTCGCCAGCGGGTTCTTCCGCGACAAGGGCGTGCAGTCGCGGCCGACCCAGGTGCACGGCATCGACATCGTCACCGACAAGCCGCACGTCTTTTCCGAGCGCACCGAGGCCGACGAGATCGACAAGGTGCTCAGGCCGGGCATGGTCATCATGGCGGAGCCCAACCCGATCACCGCCGACGGCATGTTCGGGATCTTTCTCGGGCACACCTTCATCGTCACCCGTGACGGCCGCGAATGCGTCGACGGCTTCCCGCTCGAGCTCGCGATCGCCGGCGGCTGATGCGAGCCATGTGCACGACGTCCAGCTGGATTGCAGGCTAGGCCGCGCCTTGTTCCGATTAGCCACCGGTAGCTATATTCATGCCATGCGCACGGTATCGATCAAAGAGGCGAAAGATCGCCTCACGGCGTTGGCACGTCGCGTCGAGAACGGCGAGACCATCGTCGTCACCCGCAATGGCAAGCCGATCCTCGACCTGGTTCCGCATCGGCGGAAGGTCGGGCTGAAGATCAAGGCCATCGCGGCTTTCAAGCGCAAGCACGGGGTTCGCTCCATCGTCACCTTCATTGCGGACGATTTCGACATACCCTTGCCCGAAGATTTCCTGCTGCGGCCGCTCCGCTGAGCGATGCGGCTTCTGCTCGATCGAACGTCCTGATAACCATCGCTCGCTTGGCGGTACCTGTGACAGTGATCCACTCGAAAGGCCCTTCGCTTGCTGACCAAGACGGAAACGCAGGAGACGAGGTACGACGCCGCCACGTTGCGGGCGTTCCTGCTCGATGCGCTGCGCGCCTGCGGGCTGCCTGAAGCCGATGCCGCCACCGCCGCCGGCGCCATGCTGGAAGCCGACCTCACCGGGTCGGACGCGCACGGCGTGTTTCGCCTGCCGGGATACGTGCGCCAATTCAAGCGCGGCGCATTCAATCCGCACCCGCGCATCGCCGTGGTCGAGCGCGGACCTGCGACCGCCCTCATCGACGGCGATCAGGGCATCGGTCATGTGGTGATGACCCATGCCGCCACGCTTGCGGTCGAGCTTGCACGCGCCAGCGGCGTCGGCTGGGTCGGCGCGCGGCGCTCCAATCACGCCGGCGCGGGCGCCATCTACGCCGCCATTCCGGTCGCGCACGACATGGTCGGCATCTACGGCGCCGCCTCGAGCGTGCACCACATGGCGCCGTGGGGCGGCAGCGAGCCGCTGCTCGGCACCAACCCGATCGCGGTGGCGATCCCCGCCGGCGGGGAGCCGCCGGTGATCCTGGACATCGCCACCTCGCTCGCCTCCAACGGGGCCATCCGCACCCACGAGCTCGAGGGCCGGCCCATGCCGGAAGGCTGGGTGCAGAGCCGCACAGGACGGCTCACCCATCACCGATCCCCGCCGCATCAACGAGGGCACCTATCTGCCGATGGCCGGTCACAAGGGCTCCGGCCTTTCGCTCGTCATCGGCCTCTTGGCAGGGCCGCTCAATGGTGCCGCCTTCGGCCGCGACATCCGGGATTTCGCAGCACCGGCCGGTGGCGAGCTCAATGTCGGCCAGTTCGTGGTTGCACTCGATGTCGTGCGCTTCATTGCGCCCGACCTGTTCAAGGCGGAGGTCGACCGCCACATCCGCGATCTCAACGCCTCGCGGCCGCTGCCAGGCGTCGACGAGATCCGCCTGCCCGGTCAGGGAAGGGCGGCCCGCCGTCGCGAGCGCGAGACGAACGGCATCCCGCTCAGCGCGACGCTGCTGGTGCAGGTGGACGAGGTCGCGAGATCCCTCGGCATCGTGCCGCTCGGTGCGCGTCGGTGAGCGCGACCATGGCTGAAGCGCAGTCCTCGCCGTTCTGGCATTTCTCGCTGCGCTTCTATCGTCAGCCTGAGGTCGCCGACGCCTGCATTGCGCTCCAGGAGCAGGCGGGTGTCGACGTCAATCTGCTGCTGTTCCTGTTGTGGCAGGCGACGCTGCGGCGAGAGCTGTCGCAGACGGAGGTCGGCGAGCTCGAGGAGCGCGTCGGCGCGTGGCGGGACATGACGGTCGTCCCGCTGCGCACCGTGCGCCGCGCGCTCAAATCGCCGCCGGCGCTGGTCGCGGCGCCGACGGCGGAGCTGTTCCGCACCAGGATCAAGGCGGCCGAGCTCGAGGCCGAGCGCCTGCAACAGGAGGCGATGTACGAGCTCGCGCGCGTCGAGCCGCGCGGGCGCGAGGCGCAATCCACGGCACAGGCCGCGCGCGCCAATGTCGCCGCCTATGAGGGCATCGGCCGCGTGCCGTATCCGAAACCTGCAATCGCAACCTTGCTCGCGGCGCTGGAGCGCGTCTCGCCCGGACCAGATCGCGATGCGCGCTAGTGTCCCGCTTCCGACGTTCGCTTCACATTGCAGCACGCTCGAGTGCGAACGTCGGAAGCAAAGGGACACTAGCAAGTCTATGGTGCTAGTGCGGTTTTGTCTTTGACGTTCCGATGACGAAACCGCCGCGAGACTGATCGGAACGTCAAAGACACCGCACTAGCTTCTTTGCTCTCCGCATGTTCTTGTCGGAAAACCGGTGCCGGCCTTTCGGGAACATGCAATCGGAGGAATGACGATGGACCAGCAGACCTATGACCGCGGTCTTGCCGTGCGCCGCAAGGTGCTCGGCGAGGACTATGTCGATCGTGCGCTCAAGAGTGCCGATGATTTCAACCGCGATTTCCAGCGTATCGTCACCCAGTACTGCTGGGGTGAGACCTGGGGTGACGATACGCTCAGTCCGCGCGAGCGCTCGATCCTCAATCTCGGCATGATCGCCTCGCTCGGGAAGATGGAGGAATTTCAGACCCACGTTCGGGGTGCATTGCGCAACGGGCTTACGCCCAACGAGATCCGCGCGGTGCTCACCCAGATCGCAATCTATTGCGGGATTCCGGTCGGGGTCGATTGCTTCCGGATCGCCAAGACGGTGTTGGCCGAGGGCAAATAGCCCTGACGACCCGCGCAGAGCGGACCGCCGGGCGCGGGCGCAACGCGCTTGCGGGCCCGTGTCCGCTCGCGCCCGTAAATCGTTGAATTGAGGAGAGTTCCGGATTCCGGCGCGATCAACCTGTTGGTCATTTTTCCGCCCTATGGTCTTGAATGTGCCTTGTTCGTGGGTGATGGCGTTAGCTGGTCCAAGGGATGCCTGGTGGTCGGGGGGACGGGATGGTTTTTCGCACAGCCAGTGCCGCGTTGTTGATTGGGCTTGTGGCCCCCTGCGGCTACGCGCTCGCACAATACGCACCGCCGCCGTATCCGCCGCCGTCACGCCTATCCCGCTCCACAGGCCTATCCGGCGCCGCGCGGCTACCCGCCGCCTTATCGGGTGCTCCCGCCGGTCGACGCGGAGGAAGACGAGACGCCATCCTACGATCGGCCGACCGCACACGGTCGGCCGCTGCCTCCGGCACTCGGCCGCTCTACGAGCCGCCGCCACCGCCCGGCGTGCGCCTTGGGCGCCGCGCTCCGGTCCAGGCCGAGGAGGCGGAGGTGCCGCCGCCTGCGGGGTCCATCCATCGCGATGCGGCGATGCCGTCCGGGCTCGTCCCGCAGCAGGGCTATCGTGAAGGGGTTCCGCAGCCGATCTATCCCCCGCAGCAGGCATACCCGGAAGGCCCGCCGCCGGCCTATCACGGCCATCCCGGCGTGGCGCCGCCCGGACAGCAGGATGTGCTCCGACCGCCCATGGGGATCAGCCCGGGTCAAGGCGAGCCCGGCGGCACCGGCGTGGCGCGCGGCGATCCACGCACGCACATGGCGGCGCTGCCACCCGAGGTTCGCCCCGAGACCGGCCCGCGCAAGGAGCTGCCGCTCCAGTTCCGTCGCACCCTGGTCGATTACCGCACCAAGGAACCGGTCGGGACCATCATCATCGACACGCAGAACACCTACCTCTACCTCGTCCTCGGCAACGGCAAGGCGATGCGCTACGGCGTCGGCGTCGGCCGCGAGGGCTTCACCTGGTCGGGCGCGGAGAAGGTGACCAAGATGGCGGAATGGCCGGATTGGAATCCGCCGACCGAGATGATCGAGCGCCAGCCGTACCTGCCGCGCTTCATGGCCGGCGGCGACGGCAATCCGCTCGGCGCGCGCGCGCTCTATCTCGGCAAGACGATCTATCGGATTCACGGCACGAACCAGCCCTCGACCATCGGCACGTTCGTGTCCTCGGGCTGCATCCGGCTCACCAACGAGGACGTGACGGACCTCTACTCGCGGGTCAAGGTCGGCAGCCGCGTGGTGGTGCTGCCGGGCCGCCCGCCCGCGAGCGCCGCGCCGATGCCGCTCAGCCCGTCCGCTGCCGCCGCGCCGCCGGTGAGCATGGCGCCGCCCGCTTCGCCGCCCTCCGCCATTGCGCGGTAGGCGAGCGTTGGGTCGTGGTCACTCGACCTTGATCCTGGCGTCCTTGATGATCCCCTCGTATCTCGTCATTTCTTCGCGGATGTAGCGCGCGAATTGATCGGCGCCCGCGCCGATCGGATCGAAACCGATGGTGGTCAATCGCTGCTTAACCTCGGGCAGCGCCAGCACCTTGGCGATGTCGGTCTCGAGCTTCCTCGCGATCTCGGCAGGCAGGTTCCTCGGGCCCCAAAGTCCGTACCACGAGACGAACTCGAAGCCTTTCACGCCCAATTCTTCGACCGTCGGAATCTCCGGAGCCGCTGCCGCGCGCCTGAGGCTGGTGAGGCCGAGCGCCTTGATCTTGCCCGCGCGCGCCAGCGGCAGCGACGACAGCATCGGGTCGGCCAGCAGGTGGATCTGTCCGCTCATGAGATCGGTGAGCGCGGGCGCCGTGCCCTTGTAGGCGACCACCAGCGTGTCGAGCCCGGCGTCGCGCTTGATGAGCTCGATCGCGAGATGACTTGCGGAGCCGATGCTGGTGGTTCCGAACGTGTATTTCTGCGGCTGCTTGCGAACGAGCTCGAACAGTTCCTTGAGACTGTTCGCGGGCACGCTCGGGGTGGTGCTGACGATCAGCGGTCCCTCGGCGAGCAGAGACACCGGGGTGAAATCCTTCACCACGTCGTAGGGGACGCTCTTGTAGAGGAACGGATTGATGACGTGGACCGATGCCGTCAGCAGCAGCGTGTAGCCGTCCGGTGCCGACTTGGCGACGGCATTGGCGCCCACCGTTCCGGAGGCGCCTCCCGGACGGTTCTCGACGATGAAGTGCTGCCCCACCGTCTCGTTGAGCTTCTGCACCAGGATGCGCGCCACTCCGTCGACCGAGCCGCCGGCCGGAAACGGCACCACCACGTTGACGGTGCGGGCGGGGTAGCTCTGCGCGGCTGCCGGCAGCGGTGCCGACGCGAGCAGGGTGAGAGCGAGGGCGAGGGCCGAAGCTTGGTCGAGTCTCATGTGTGGTCCTTTCGAGCTCGGGTCAGTATGTGCCGGGGTAGCTTCCGCCGTCGATCAGCAAATTCTGGCCCGTGATGAAACCGGCATGCTCGGAGCACAGGAAGGCACAATAGGCGCCGAGCTCCGGCGGTCGGCCGTAGCGTCGTGCCGGATTGGCCTGCGCGCGCGCGTGCCAGAGCTCGTCGAAGGCCTTTCCGGCGGCCTCCGGCATCCCGCGAACATGCCGGCGCTGCGCGTCGCTGTCGAAAATCCCGGGCAGGAGATTGTTGATGGTCACGTTGTAGGCGACGGTCTGGCGCGCCAGGCCTGCGACGAAGCCGACCAGGCCTGAACGCGCGCCATTGGAGAGACCGAGCTCGAGCTGGGGAATCTTGACGCTGCGGGAAACGATATTGACGATGCGGCCGAAGCCGCGCGTCATCATGCCGTCAATGGTCAGCCGCATCATCTCGATCGGCGACAGCATCATCGCATCGAGCGCCGCGATCCAATCTTCGCGCGACCAGTGACGGAAATCACCGGGCGAGGGCCCGTCCGCGTTGTTGAGGAGGATGTCGGGCTCGGGACAGGCGGCGAGCGCCGCCGTCCGCCCTTCCCGGGTGGTGATGTCGCCCGCCACCGTCCTCACCCGCACACCGGTCGCTGCCGCGATCTCCGCACCCGTTCGCTCCAGCACCTCGGGCGTGCGCGCCATCAGCGTCACGTCGACGCCCTCCTGCGCGAGCGCGAAGGCGCACGCCCTCCCGAGACCCCGGCTCGCGCCGCTCAGGAGCGCCTGTCTGCCGCGGATTCCGAGGTCCACCGATGGGCGCTCAGGCGGCGACGGCGGCAATCGGGCCGATCTTGTAGCCGTATCGCTTGTCGAGCCCGAGCTCCTGGACGATACGCACGCCCTTGGCCAATGCCTCGCCCTCGAGACCGGTCAAGGGCTTGCGCAGCTCGCCCGCCGGCAGCCCCAGCGCCTTCATCAGCGACTTGACCGCCACCGGATTGACGGCCGAATAGGTGAAGTGCAGCAGCGGCAGGAGCGCGAGGTAGGCGGTCTTGAAATTCTCCGCCTGCACGTAGCTGGTCCACGGTGTGGAGATGGTTGCGAGCTCGACCGGGGCGATGTTGCCGGTCATGTTGGCGGTGCCATGACCTCCGAGACTCATGGTCGGCACCACCAGTCCGAGATTGGGGCTGTCGCAGCACATGACCGAGACGCTCGGCTTGCCGGCGAGCACCTGCGCAACCTGACCGACCCGTGCGGTCAATTCCTTGTGCACGATGTAGCTCGGATGCTTGAAGATGCGCAGCAGCTGATCCCAGTGGAGGTCGCTCTTCACGCGCGGCGGGTTGTTGTAGATGCCGAGCGGGAGATCGGTGGCGTCGGCTACGTCGAGGAAGAAGCGCTCGATGTCGCTTTCCGGCGCGCAGATATAGGCCGGCGCCGCCAGGATCGCGCCGTCGGCGCCGTGATCGGCGGCGAAGCGGACATTGGCAATCGTCGTTTCGGTATTGTTGCCGGTGCAGCCGAAGAAGATCGGCATCCCGCTCATCTTCATCTTCGCTGTCTCGACGATGATCCGCTGCTTCTCCTCAGGCGCGAGCATGGAGGTCTCGCCGGTCGATCCCATGATCAGCACCGCGGACGTGCCATGGTCGTGGTGGAAGTGAAGCAACGTCCGGAAGGCGGCAAGATCCACCGACCCGTCCTTGTTGAAGGGAGTAATGAGCGCCACGAACGACCCGGTGAGCAGCTTCTTCGTCATTCCTGCCTCCGTTTTCCCCCATCAGGCGCACGATAGCCCGTGGCCATGACGGAGCGAAGCCCCGAACGGCAGGACGACTGCGCAATGCAAGGCGGCGACTGGGGTGACTGGGAAACCGTTGCTCGAGGCGGCTCATGGTTTCGCCCGCGAGCGCCGATCAGGACGCGACGAGGACCGGCGGCGTGAAGGCGCGGACCGTGGGTGCGGGCGCGTTCCAGCGCTCGATCTCGATCAGGACGGTGAGCGCGCTGGTCCCCTGGGCGAGCGGCGAGGTCCCGATGTCGAGCGTGAGCACGTTGGGATTGCCGTGGCGCTCGGGCTGCCCGGGAACATCCGGCGGATCGAACCAGGCCCCGGTCGCCATGACCGCGACGCCCGGCATGACGCCGGGATCGACGATCGCGCCGGCGAGGCAGGCGCCGCGGCCGTTGAATGCGCGCACCACGTCGCCGTCGCTGATCCCGCGCCGCGATGCATCGGCCGGATTGATGCGGATCGGCTCGCGTCCTGCCACCTTGTGCCGGCGCGAGACCGGGCCGGGGTCCATCTGGCTGTGCAGGCGGCTCCCGGGCTGATGCGTAATCAGATGGATCGGCCAGCGCTCGGCAGCCGCACTGCCGAGCCACTCCGCCGGTGCGATCCAGGCCGGATGCGGCGGGCAATCGGCATAGCGAAAACCGGCGACCGCGTCGGAGACGATCTCGATCCGCCCCGACGGTGTCTTGAGCGGGTGACGCTCGGGATCGCGCCGGAACGCTTCGAACA
The DNA here is from genome assembly GCA_963840535.1 of uncultured Alphaproteobacteria bacterium. GTDB lineage: Bacteria > Pseudomonadota > Alphaproteobacteria > Rhizobiales > Xanthobacteraceae > VAZQ01. Next base: position 64,714 of record CAWIZJ010000067.1, on the reverse strand, counting down.
GCACATAATCGTGCTCGGGCGGCGGCAGCTCGACGAAACCTTCCGCCCAGAACTGCTGGAATCCGGGCAGCTGTATCCCCTTGGCCGCAGCGCTCGCGCGTACCTGGTCGTAGACCCATTGGCACCAGCCCATCTCGTCGCGGTCCGCGCTGAAGGCCTGCTCGTAGCCCAGGCGCCGGGCGAGGGAACGGAAAATGTCGAGGTCGTTGCGCGCCTCGCCCACCGGGTCGAGGGCGCGATGCATGGCCAGAACGAACGAATCGCGCGGCGATCCGCCGACATCGTTGCGCTCGAGCGTGGTCGTCGCCGGCAGCACGATGTCGGCGTGACGCGCGGTCGGCGTCCACCAGCTGTCGTGGACGATGACCGTCTCGGGCTTCTGCCATGCGCGCCGCAAGCGGTTGAGGTCCTGATGGTGATGGAACGGATTGCCGCCAGCCCAGTAGATCAGCCGGATGTCGGGAAAGGCGTATCGGCGGCCGTTGAACTCGTAGTCTTCGCCGGGATGCAGCAGCAGGTCGGCGAGGCGGGCGACCGGAATCATCGCGCGCGCCGGATTGAGCGGCAGCGGCACCTCGGGTCCGGCCACGTCGACGCGCGGCACTCCGATGCCGTTGGTGGAACCGTGGCCGAACGCGAAGCCGCCGCCGGGCAGACCGATCCCGCCCAGCATGGCCGCCAGCACGATCGCAGCCCAGTAGGGCTGCTCGCCGTGATGCGCGCGCTGCAGCGACCAGGCACAGGTGATCATGCTGCGGGTCGCGGCCGCGCGGCGGGCCAGATCGCGGGTGGTCTCGGCTGCAACGCCGGTGATCTCGGCAGCCCAGTCCGCGCTTTTCGCGACGCCGTCATCGAGACCCAGGAGATAGCGGCGGAACGTCTCGAACCCGACGCAATGACGCGCGACGAATTGCTCATCGCACCGTTGCTCGCCGAGCAGCGTGTGCGCCATGGCCAGCATCAGCGCGGTATCGGTATTGGGTCGGATGGGCACCCACTGCGCGCCGAGAAAATCCGGCGCATCGGACTGTAGGGGACTGATCGAGACGAACTCGATTCCGGCGTCCCTGGCGCGACGCAGCCAGGTCTCCAGGCTATGCACGCCGGCGCCGCCCGAGGTGACCTGGCCGTTCTTGGTGGCGAGCCCGCCGAACGCCAGCATCAGCCGCGTGTGCCTGACGATCGAGGACCAGTCGGTGATGTCGCCCACCACCGGCTGAAAGGTGCCGATCACCCGCGGCAACAGGTACATGGCGGCGCCGAAGCTGTAGTTGGCGACCTGGTCGACGCAGCCGCCGCCCAGGAACAGGAACCGCCGCAGCAGGCTGCGGGCATGGTGGACGCGGCCGGCGGACGACCATCCGTAGGAGCCGCCGAGGATCGCGGTCGCACCGGACTGCTCGCGCACGCGCGCGATCTCCCCCGCCACGACATCGAGCGCCTCGTCCCAGGACACTTCGTGGAAGGCGTCGGCGCCGGTGCGCTCCTTGCCCTCGCGCCAGCCGTCGCGGATCGCCGGGCGGCCAATGCGCAGGGGCGAGTGCACCATCTCCGGCATGGCTTCGAGCATGCCCGAGGGTGCCGGATCGCGGTGAAACGGCTCGCAGCCGGTCAGCCGGCCATTCTCGACCAGCGCGGTGAAGGCCCCCCAGTGGGCAAGCGACGGAAAGCGGGCGACGGTCATCATTGCCTCGAAGGATGTCGATCGGCGTGCAGAATGAGCCCTTTGTCGCCCGGACTCAATCGATCACGTTGCTTGCGACAACCTGGCGGCGGACGCCGCCTCGACACCGGCACCGGTGACGATACGTCGGAGCTCCGGCACGCACGATCCGCAGTTGGTGCCTGCGCGCATCGCTGCGCGGAAAATCCTCGGAGAGGATGCCGACCTCGCCGAATATCTCGACGAGCAACGTGGAGTCTACCGCGCCGCCGCATTCGCCGACGGAAAGCTCGCGGGCTGCCTGTTCATCGGCCCCGCCGCAATGGCCCCGCAATGGGATGCCGTCAAGTCGCTGCTCGACAACGGGACGCTCGCCGACGCGGCTCGCCGCCTCGTGCTTTCAGGACGCTCGGCCGACGGGCTGCCCAGCGTCGGGCCCATCGTCTGCGCCTGCTTTGCGGTCGGGCTCGTCACCATCCGCGATGCCATCTCCTCCGGCACTGCCGGCAGCGTCGAAGCCCTCGGCAGTTCCCCGGCGGCTTTCACTGCGGAAGAGGAAGGGGACAATGCTGGAGGAATTCAAGAAATTCGCGATGCGCGGGAACGTGATCGATCTCGCGGTCGGGGTCATCATCGGCGCCGCCTTCGTTGCGATCGTCAGCTCGCTGGTCGCCGACATCATCATGCCTGTCGTCGGGGCCGTCTCCGGAGGCCTCGACTTCTCGAACTACTTCACGGCGCTTTCCTCGAAGGTGCAGTCGGGCCTGTCCTACGCCGATGCGAAAAAGCAGGGAGCGGTGCTCGGCTGGGGACAGTTCCTCACCGTGGCGATCAACTTCCTCATCATCGCCTGGGTCCTCTTCCTCGCCATCAAGGCGATAAACCAGCTCAAGAAGGAGGAACCCGCGACTGCGGCCCCGCCTCCCGAGATCCAGCTTCTCACCGAGATACGCGACCTGCTGAAAAAATAGCGGGCGTGCGGCTCAGCCGAGCTCCTGCGCGCGGCGCAGGCTCGCGATCATGGCGACCCGCAGCAGATAGTCGTAGGTGCGCCGCGCGTCGGCGGCGATATCCGCCAGCTCCCGCCCGAACCGGGTGCCGTCGGATTCGAGATTGCGCTTGTTCTGGATCGACTGCCTCTCGATGTACTCGAGCGTCACCAGCCGACGCTGCCGGTCGTAGCGCTCGAGCTCGTTCTCGGCTGTCCTTCCGTGCCAGACCTCGACCAGTCGCGAGGTCAGGTTGATGGCGTCGTGTATGCCGCCGTTCATCCCCATGCCGCCGAGCGGATTGTTGATGTGGGCGGCGTCACCGACCAGGAATGCTCGTCCGAGCCGGAACGTTTTCGCGACCCGCTGGTGCACCTTGTAGAGGGTGACGTGCGTGATCTCGTAACCGGAGATGCCGGGCACGATGCCGGCCATGAGTGCCTGGGCGAAGTCGCGGTCGAGTGCGAGCTGGTCGCTCTCGTGCTCGGCGATCGGAAACATCACCCGCCACAGATCGGGAATCTGCAGCAGGAAGTGCCAGCGCTCGGGATCGGCGAGGTAGGAGACCGCGACCAGGTCGGGGATGACCGTGTGGAAATCGAACGGCGTGCTCACCACCAGAAACCGCTCCGGCCAGGTGAAGCCATCGAACTCGATGCCGAGGGATTGCCGTACGTCGCTGCGGGCGCCATCGGCGCCGATCAGCCATCGCCCGCGGCGCGTCTCGCGGCGGCCGCCGCGCTCGATCGTGACCTCGACGCCGGCGCCGTGCTGACTCGCCTGTCGGACAGCGCTGTCGAATTGCAGCTCGAAGCCGGGAGCGCCACGCAGCCGATCGTGCAGGATGCGAGTGAGCTTCGACTGTTCGCACTGCACCCGGTAGGGGTGGCCGGTGGCGTCGGCGATGGCGCTGAAATCGAAGCAAGCCAGCACACCATGCCGCCTGCTGCGATACTGGAACTCGCGGCGCCGGCAATCCCCGTGCGATCAACGCAGGGGCGGCGCCGAGCGCCGCCAGCATGTCGAGGGTCGGCGGGTGAAAGGTCGAGGCGCGCGATTCCTCGCTCAGGTCGCTGCCGGCCTCGAGCACCGTCACCGGCACGCCGTTGCGCACGAGATTGGCCGCCGCAACCAGGCCCACGGGCCCGGCCCCGGCGATCAGGACGCGGTCCTCGACAGGCATGTCGGACGGGCGGCAGAAGCAGGGTGCCGCAGCGCCGTCATTGGATCGGCGTAATGCCCGCCTTGTGGATGATGTCGCGCCATTTGGCGGTCTCGGAGGCGATGAGCCGGCGGAGCTCCTCGGGCGTTACCGCGAGCGTCTCCGCGCCCTGCTCGGTGATGCGGGCGCGCACCGATTCATCCGACACGGCAGCGTTGAGCTCGCGGTTGAGCCTGGCGATGATCGGCGCCGGAGTTCCCTTCGGCGCCAGCATCATGAACCAGCCCGAGGCTTCATAGGCCGGCAGACCCGCCTCGGCGGTGGTCGGGACGTCGGGAAGCGCCGTCATGCGCTGCTTGGCCGCCACCGCCAGGGCCTTGGCGCCGCCGCTCTTCAAGGCGGCTGCGACGTTGGGCAGCCACTGGAAGCCGAGTTGGACGGTGCCTGCGATCAGGTCCGGGGTGTACTGCGCGATGTTGCGGTAGGGCACGTGGGTGAGCTTGAGGCCGACGAGCTGGTCGAAATAGGCGCCGGAGAGGTGCTGCGAGCTGCCGATGCCGACCGAGCCGTAGTTGAGCTGGCCCGGGCGCTCCTTGGCATAGGCCATCATCTCCGCGAGCGTCTTCACCGGCAGCTGCGTGCTCGCCACGATGACGATGGGGAAGATGCCGATCATCGCGATCGGGTCGAGATCCTTTTCCGGGTCGAAGCCGAGATCGCGATAGAGCGTGCGGTTGGCGGCCACCGGTCCGGAGCCGGTCCCCACGATCGTGTATCCGTCCGGTGTGGCCTTGGTCGCGGCCAGCGTGCCGACATTGCCCCCGGCGCCGGGCCGGTTGTCGACCACGAACGGCTGCCCCAGCGATCTGCCGGCGCGCTCGAGCAGGATGCGGGTGACGACGTCGCTCGCGCTGCCGCCGGCAAACGGGATGATGACGGTGATCGGCCGGCTCGGATAGTCCTGTGCATCGGCAGACGTGCCGGCCACGAGCGCGGCGAGAACGGCGAGCGTGCCCGGCGCGAACCGGTTTCGTCGTACGGTGGTCATCGATGGTTCCCTTCGGTTGGTGTGACGCGTCATGTCGCGGCCTTGCGTCGGAGCGGGTCGGATTGCCCGTGCTCCGGCTCATACTCGCCGGCGACGAGCTTGCGGCGCAGAAGCTTGCCGACCGGTGATTTGGGGATCGCCGCGACGAAGACGTAACGGCGCGGCCGCTTGAAATTGGCGAGCCCGGAGCCGCGGCAGAACTGATCGAGCTCCTCGGGCGTGACCGATTCCCGGCGCTTGACGAAGGCGGACACGATCCTGCCCCAGCGCTCGTCCGCCAGTCCGACCACGGCCACCTCCGATACCGCCGGGATGCAGCGACAGGCAGCTCTCGATCTCGACCGGCGAGACGTTCTCGCCGCCGGTGATGATCATGTCGTCGACGCGGCCGGTGACGAACAGATCGCCGTCGGCATCGAAGCAGCCGGTGTCGCCGGTGAAGTACCAGCCGTTGCGCAGCGCCTTGGCATCCGCGTCCGGACGTCGCCAGTAGCTCTCGAACGACTCGTCGCCCGCGAGGAGCGCGATGATCTCGCCTTCCTCGCCGGGCGGTGCGAGCTCGTCGGGCGAGCTCGCACCGAGCCGCACCACCCGTATGATCTGGTTGATGCCGGCGCGGCCGGCCGAGCCGGGCTTGGCCGCCGCGTTCTGCTCGACGGTGAAGGTGTAGATCTCGGACGAGCCGTAGTGGTTGACGAACAGATCGGGCTTGAACGCGTTGTTCAGCGCCTTCAGAAGGCCGTCGGTCATCGGCGCGCCGGCGAAGCCGAGCTTGCGCACCGAGCTCACGTCGGTGGACTCGAAACGCGGGTGATGGATGAGGTCGTGATAGAGGGTGGGCACGAGGTAGAGATTGCTGATCTTCTCGGCGGTGATCAAGTCGAGCGCGCGGGCCGCGTCGAAGCGTGGCAGGCAGACGAAGGTGCCGCCGACCAGCGACATCCCCAGGAGCGAGCGTACGCCCATGGTGTGATAGAGCGGCATGGTGCCGAGCGTGCGCTCGCCGTAACGGTAGAGATTCTGCGCGACCGTGGCGAGCGCAGCGGCGCGCTCCGCGCGGTGGCGCCGCGGCACGCCCTTGGGTCGCGCCGTGGTGCCGGAGGTGTAGAGCATCACCGACCAGGCCTCGGCGTCGGCGCGGGGAAGCGTGTCGGGCACGCTCGCGGCGAGCAGGGTTTCGAGGGCGAGGTCCGGCGCGCTCGGGAGCCCCACCGCGATGCGCAGACACTTGCCCGCCGCCGACGACGTGCGCACGGCGTCCGCCGAGACCGGCTCGTAGACGAGCGCCTTTGCTTCGGCATCGCCGAGGCAGAAGTCGAGCTCCTCCGCGGTCGAGCGCCAGTTCAGCGGCGTGATGATGATGCCTGCGAGCTGGCAGGCCCAGTGGATGGTTGCCGCCTCCCAGCGGTTCTGCAGCACCGTGACCAGATGATCGCCGGCCTCGAGGCCGAGCCGATCGAAGCTTCCGACCAGCGCGGAGATGCGCCGATACCACTCGCGATAGGTCAGGCGCACGTCGCCGTCGACGATGGCCGGTGCCTGCGGATCGCGCGCGACGCTGGCGACGAAGCTGGTGCCGAGATCGAGCATGACGGCATTCCCCGACGAGCGGAGCGCGGATCCCGGCGCGAGTTGGCCGCGCCGTCCGGTGATGATACATGTCTGCATCGCCGGTGGAACCGACACAAGCAGGACGCCGATGCGCGCAGTTTCGCAACCCGCCGGAGGGCCGGCCCTCGACCCCGCGCCGCGACACGGCGACAACGCGCCGCAGCCGATCCGCACGCTCAGGGCGTGGCTCGACCATCTGGCGCTGCGCGGGCGGCTGCTCGTGCTCGAGCCCGGCGTCGGGCTGAGGTTCGAGCTTGCCGCCATCGCCAAGCGCCTGGACGGCCGCCGTGCGACGCTGTTCCCGCGTCCGGGCGGACATGCGATCCCCGTGGTCTCCGGGCTCGTCTCCGACCGCGGCTGGATGGCCGAGGCGATGGGCGTCGAGCCGCGCGAGCTGCTGGCACGCTTCCAGGAGGCCGCGCTCGATCCGGTGCCGTGGCGGGAAACGGCATCGGCTCCCGCGCAGGAAGTGGTCCATCGCGAGGTCGATCTCGCCCGGCTGCTCCCGCTTCCCGTGCACAACGAGCATGACGGCGGACCCTATGTCAGCGCCGGCCTGATGATCACGCGCAATCCACGCACCGGCAGGCAGAACGTCTCGATCCACCGCTGCCAGCTGAGCGGTCCCGGCCGCCTCGGCGTCCTGCTGCTGCCGCGCCACACCCACATGTTCTTCGAGATGGCCGAGCAAGGCGGACGGCCGCTCGAGGCCGCCATCGTGGTCGGCATCGATCCGCTCACGCTGCTGGCCTCGCAGGCGATCGCGCCGATCGATGTCGACGAGCTCGAGATCGCGGGCGCGTTGCAGCGGCGCCCGCTGCCGGTGGTCAAGTGCCTGACCAGCGATCTGCGGGTCCCGGCGGAAGCGGAGATCGTCATCGAGGGCCGCCTCCTGGCCGGCGTGCGCGAGCCGGAAGGGCCGTTCGGCGAATTCCCGCAATACTACGGCGAACGTGCCGACCACCACGTGATGGAGATCGACGCGGTCACGCATCGCAGGGACGCCATCTTCCACACCATCGTCGGCGGCGGCCTCGAGCATCTGCTGCTGGGAGCGATCCCGCGCGAGGCGACCCTGCTCGCCCATCTCAAGCGCTCGTTCCCCAATGTGCTCGACGTGCATCTCGCCAGGGGCGGGGTGTGCCGCTATCACCTCTACGTGCAGATCAGGAAGCGCCAGGAGGGCGAGGCCAAGAACGTCATGCTCGGTGCGTTCGCCGGCCACTACGACGTCAAGCACGTGATCGTGGTCGACGAGGACGTCGACATCCACGATTCCGACGAGGTCGAATGGGCGGTGGCGACACGCTTCCAGGCCGATCGCGACCTGGTGATCATCCCGGAAAGCCAGGGCTCGAAGCTCGATCCGTCGACGCGTGACGGCGTCGGCGCCAAGATGGGGCTCGACGCCACCAAGCCGCTCGCCGCCGGCGAGATGAAGTTCAAGCGCATCCGCGTGCCGGGCGAGGAGAACGTCGATGTCGCCGCGCTGCTTGCCGGCGCTCGGCACGTCGACTGGCGCGACGTGCTCGAGACATAGGCTTGTACTCTCGGCTTTCCCTGCCCGGACAGCCGGGAAGCGCTTGACCAAAAGCCCGACACGATGCGGTATCGACAGCGCGGGAGACGCGAGCAGCGCTCCGATCACGATCGGGACGTCGGAGCGGCACTGCTTCCGCGCCGAGGCGAGGTCACTTATGATTGCGGGAGAGGGCGGTCGGCAATCATCAATGCAAGGAAACAGCCGTCAACAGGGAGTAAGCCTATGTCACGAGTTTCGTCGGTATTGAAATACGGTGTGCTTGCCGCTCTCGTCGCAGTCGGGGCGGGGGGCGCGAAGGCGCAAGGCTTGATCAGCATGCCGAAAATCTCCGCGGAGCTGGCGAACCAGCTTGTCCGCGACACGGTCGCCGCCTGTGCGCAGAAGGGCTACAAGGTCGTTGCCGTCGTCGTCGATCTCGACGGCGTCCGCCAGGCCTTGCTGCGAGGCGACGGGGCGCCGATCCATTCGATGGACAACGCCTATTACAAGGCATACTCGGCCGCCTCGCTGACGCTCGGGCGCAACGAGGACAGCACCAAGGTCGTCGCCGACCGGATGGCCAAGAATGCGCCGTCGACGGTTCCGCAGACGCCGCTGCCGAACGTTACCTACGCGGTCGGCGGCGTCACCATCAAGGCCAACGGCGTCGCGATCGGCGGGATCGGCGTGAGCGGTGCGCCCGGCGGGAATTTCGACGAGGAATGCGCGCTTACGGCGCTCGCCAAGATTCAGGATCGGCTCAAGTAGCAAGCTGCTCATCGACGAAGACGTGGTGGCGCGGTCGAGCGGGCGGCGATGCAGTACGGGGCCTGAGCTTGCAGCTCTCATTACCGTGGTAATAGACCCGATGGCCGTCGCCCGCTCGAAAATCACCGCACAGGGACAGATCTCCGTGCCGGCGGAGGTCCGGCGCAGGCTCGGGGTCGGTCCGGGCTCGATCCTGGAGTGGCACGAGGAAGGAGAGAAACTCGTCGTATGCCGTGCGGGGCGCTACACCTCCCAGGACGTCCATCGCGTGGTGTTCCCGGGGCCGCGCCCGCAGGCCCGGACCATCGAGGAGATGAAAGGCGGGATACGGCGGTACGTGAAAGCGCGCCATGCGCGCGATTGACAGCAACGTGCTCGTACGGCTGCTGACGCGAGACGACGCCAGGCAAGTCGCGGCAGCCGAGGCGTTCGTAGAGAAAGGGGCCTGGGTTTCGCACCTCGCCCTCGCCGAGGCGACCTGGGTCCTGGCATCGGTGTACGAGCTCGAAGCATCGGCCATCGCGACCGCCGTCGAAATGCTTCTAAATCACCGGGATCTCGCGCTTGAGGAACCGGAGGTCGTGTCGAATGCGCTGCAATATTTCCACCGTCGGCCGGTGCTCGGCTTCTCGGACTGCCTCATGCTCGAGGTTGCCCGCAAGGCAGGGCACTTGCCGCTCGGAATCTTCGACCGCGCGCTCGGTAAGCTTCCAGGCGCCGAAAGGCTGTAGCCGTTCGCGACCCCGGAGTGCCTTGAAGCTTCGCGATCGCCCGGTCGCGCTTTCGGCGCCCTAGTAAGTGCGAAGCTCGGCCTCGCCCGCTGTAGTCACCGCGCCGGGTTCGCCATCATGTTCTTGATCAGCGCCACGATGGCCGTGAGGATCGCGCCGCCGGCGCCGCCGCCCACGATCTGGCCGATGATGGACCCGAGATCGAGCCCGCCGCCGGCGGCAGCGCTGGCGAGCGCCGGAATGAGCGCCTGCAGGAGTTGGCCCCCGCCGAGCCCGCCGATGGCGCCGGCGATCGTGTTGCCGAGGCCGCCGAGATTGGTTTCCTTCATCGCCGCGCCCGCGGCGTGGCCTCCGGCAACTCCCGAAAGGAGTTGAATGATCAGATCGACGAGCATTTGCATGATGTGCTCCTTGTCCTACTAGAGCGCACAAGTCCTTAACGATCCGTTGATGCGGCGCCCGACATGCATCGACTGCGGGCGAACGACCGACTCCCCGCCTGCCGCCGGAAGGACATTGCGCCAGCCGGCGCGAACGGGAAAGAGGGAATAACCTGAAACCCACCGGAGAAACCCAGGCCGGGCCCGGGGATGGCGGGAAGTGCCAGAAGCGGTCCTTCCGGCCCATAAGGGGGGCAAATTGTCGGCGTCGGCTCGGGTGCGCAGGACCATCCTGCAATGACCGATTGCGGACAAGAAGCAACCCCGGACGCGCTACCCGCGCGTCCGGGCTTCGCATTCGGCGGTTGAAGACGTCAACGCACCGGCTTGAGCGTGTTCTCGATCATGTAGGCCGCGACCTTTCGGCCCACGTCCTCGCTGGTGCGGATGGCGAATCTATAGTGAACGCCGCCCCAGACGCGGACATTCTTCTGCTCCTCGGCCATATCGGCCAGGCTGGCGAACTGCCGCGTCCGCTTCGGATCCCGCACATCGGTCGCCGTGAACGGAATGGCCTTCACGGGGCCGAACACCGATTCCAGAACCGCCGACGCGATCGTTGCGTTGATGGTCGCCTGCGACGGGTATTCGGGATGCATCGGCGTCGGGTTGAACGAGGTCCAGCCGGCATCGCGCTCGGTGGCATCGTTGCCGTCCTGGTCGCCATTGCGGATCGCGGTGACGGGCCGCCAGAAATTGTAGGTGTACTTGGCGTCCCAATTGACGATGTAGGCGTTGGCCAGGCTCATGTTGAGCAGCGCGAACAGGCGGGCACATTCGGCGAGCGGCATTTCCTTCTTCATCGCGAGCTCGCGCGCCGCCGCTTGCCACGCGGGGCCGAAATTGACGTTGCCCCAAAACTTCACCGCCTCGGTCTGCTCAGCAGTACGCGCCGTGCTCTTGGTGCCGCCGAGGCTCTTCACCTCGTTGTAGTCGCGGGCCCACTCCGCGCTCGACAGTGCCGGCGGCGGGCCGGGCCGGAACTGGTCGGCGCTCTTGAGCACCCATGGCTTCGCGCGCGCATATTGCTCCCACAGCGGCGGCGTCGTCGGCACGTAGGCCCCGGGGGTCGTGTGCGGCCGGTAGGTGTCGGGGGCGTTGGTGCCGTCGTTGGCGCGGTCGGCCTGGACCGCCTCGGCCACCTCCATACCCAGCTTGATGCCTTCGGTCTTGGCGGGCCCGTCCGGGATCGCCTTCAGCGATGCCGCGTAGGCCTCTTCGATCTTGGCTTTCTGTTCCGGGTAGATCTGGGTGAGGATCTGCCGCGCGGCCGTCGCGGCCGCAGCTTCGGCCGACGCGCCTGGTGCGGCCGGAAGCGTCGCGACCACGCGGGTGTAGCGATTCTGCACCGTATTGATCGCGTCGGACATCGCGACATGCACCATGGCCAAGGTGCGCAGTTTGGGATTGTTGCCGACGTCGTTGGCCACCAGGGCATTGGCGATCACGTTCCAATCGGTGACGACATCGGCGCGCGCGGGCGCAACCAACAGCGCGCCAGCGACTATGCCCGGCAGCAATGTTGCTGCCGGCATCTTCAAAACCGATTTCATCGGACACCTCGCTCTTTGTTGCCCACGAAGGTGGGCAGGTCAGTAAACGCCTTTCCCTTTCCGGCTTTGTGTGAACTAGGTCACATTCGGCGCGGCGAGTGACTTCGCGCCGCGCGGAGGCAGGGTCGTTACGCTGTTCGTCGTCAGTAACCGTAGCCGGTGTCCTTGAGGCCCTGGCGAAATGCGCGCAGTTGGTTCGCGAACCCGTCAGGCGATGTGGTGCCGAGAAACCCAATCACCGGCATCGCGGACTGCTGCGCGCGCGCCGCGAGCGGCCAATGCCGCTGCTGTACCGCCGAGAAGGGTAATGAATTGGCGTCGTTCCATGGCATCTGGGACGCAAGTCGTTGAGGATGAGGGCAGTCTGTTCAGTTCTTCTGTTGCAAACCGAGAATCTTTGCCACCGCCGCCGCCCGCGCGGTCTGCTGCTTGAGCGTCGCTGCCAGTTCCTCGGGGCCGGCGGGCACCATGTCCTGTCCGGTCGCGGCAATCCGCTCTGAAATCGTCGGGTCGTTGGCGGCGGCGATGATGTCGGCGGCGATCCGCTTGCGCAGTTCGAGCGGCATGCCGCGCGGTCCGTAGAAACCGGACGTGGTATCGATCGCAAGCTCCGGAAAGCCAGCCTCGGCGAGAGAGGGCACGTCTGGCAAGAGCTTGCTGCGCTGGCGCACGCCGAGCGCAACGACACGGACCTTTCCGGCCTCGACCAGCGGCCGCACCACCGCGAATGAGGACGACAAGAACTGAATCCGGTTCTCGGCGAGATCGCGGCCGGCCTGAACGATGTCGCGGTAGGGCACCTTGGTGACCTTGAGGTTTTGAGCCTTGACGAAGGCATCGACGGCGAATTCGGGCAAACCTGCGGCGCCCGCGACGTTGTATCTGTCGGGCTCGGCACGCGCGCGTGCCACGAAATCGGCAATGGTCCTGAACTCGGTCGCCGCAGGGACCGAGATCGACAGCACCGTATTGGAAATCCTGGCAATCGGGAGGAGGTCCTGCTCAAGGTCGTAAGGCAGCTTCTCGTGCATATAGGGATGCGCCATGAACGAGGCGCTCGAGGCGTAGAGCAGCACGTGGTCGTCGGCGGCAGCGATGAACGCACCGATCGCAACCAGTGCGTCACCGCCGGGCCGGTTCTCGACCACGACGGGGCGGCCCCAGCGCGTCGACACGCGTTCACCCAGAAGGCGCGCGGCGGCATCGGTGGCACTGCCAGCCCCAAATGGCAGGATCAGCCTGACGTTGCGCTGCGGCCAAGCCTGGGCCTGCGCTTGGGTCGGCGCAGCGGACAGGACTGCTAGGCCGCCGAGCGCGGCCGCGACGGCGATGGACAAAAACTGCGCAAGTGCGCAGCGGCGGAATGCGAGGTCGACACAGGAAAGCAACCACTGCATGAGCAGCTCCCTCTCACGGTATTGGTCTTCGTCCTTTCCCCAAATTACGCCTCACTCGATCACCTCGTCGGCGCGGGCGAGCAGCGTCGGCGGCACTTCGAGGCCGAGCGCCTTCGCGGTCTTGAGATTGATCGCCAGTTCGTACTTCGTCGGCTGCTCGACCGGGATTTCGGCCGGCTTCGCGCCGCGTAGAATTTTGTCAACAAGATCGGCTGAGCGCCGGTAGTGCTCGCCGAACTCGATTCCATAAGACATAAGTCCGCCCGCCTCAACATAGGTTCGACTGTTGAAAACCGTTGGCAGTCGCGCAGCCAGCGCCATGGTGATGATGCGAACCCGGTTCGTGACCATCAACGCATCGCCAACGACGTAAAGCGCCTCCGCATGGCGGTTGAGCGCGTCGAAGGCGGGCGCGATCTCCTCCCCTCGCCGGATTTCCCTAGTGACGGTAGTTAGGCCGACCGTGCGGGCGGCCTCCCGAGCCTGGCCCATGTCTAGCGCCGCGCCGCGGTTGCTGATGTTGGCCAGAATCCCTAGCTGGCGTAGAGTGGGGATAACCTCACGGACGAGTTCGAGGCGTTTGCCGGCCAGATCGGTCTGTTGCATCGACAGGCCGGTGATGTTGCCGCCCGGTCGTGCCAAGCTTGCAACAAGACCACTATCGACCGGTTCGTTCGCCACCGCGAAGACGATCGGAATGATTGACGTTGCCTGCTTCATTGCGGGAACTGCACTGCCGCCAGACACTATGACATCGACCTTAAGCCGGACGAACTCGGCTGCGATCTCGGCGAAGCGATCGTAACGGCCATCAGCCCAGCGATATTCGATCGCGATGGTGCGATCCTCAATCCATCCGAGCTCGCGCAAGCGCCGCACAAAGGCGGCCGTCCACCGGCTCCAATCAGTCTGCGTGCCCGCGCCCAGGAAGCCGATGGTAGGCAGCTTGCCCGCTTGCTGCGCGCGCGCCGCGAGTGGCCACGCGGCAGCCGCGCCGCCCAGAATGAATATGAATTCCCGCCGTCGGATGTGGATTGCCATGCGACCCCTCCCGCCGGAGGTCGTGTGCATGCAATAGAGGGGACGATATCACGCTTTAGCGAAGAAACGAACAAATGCTTTTACGCTGCAAAAGTCTTGAGTTGCCAATGTCGCAGTTGGGTCAACAAGAGAAAGGCTCAAACCGAGCAAATCTGGTCCGGTTTACCCCGGATAGCCGCCGTCAAGGCAGACATTGCAGAGTTGTCGGTCAGTGCCACTGCGGACCAGCCGTCGCCTGCGACCTAGGCAGCTGTGTGACTGACGTTTACGCTGGACACAGGGAAGGTCGCGACCCGACCCCGAAGGGGACATTAGGCGAACGGAGCGTGCCTACGCCAACAAGTGTGGGTCTCGAATTCGCAGGTCTCCAATTATGGGCGCCTCACTCTACGAGCCAATCAACGTCTACAAACCCGTCGCGCCGAACATCGGCATCGTCGACGGGCCCTTTGAGTATTTGACCGTAGCCGGAGTAAAGTTGCCGCTGCCGTTCACCACGCGAATGACAGTCGTGCGTCTCACAAATGGCGACCTCTTCCTCCACTCGCCGATCAAGTTCGACGAGAGATTGGCGAATGAGTTGCGAGGGCTGGGAACGGTTCGTCATCTCGTGTCGCCTAACCAATTTCACTACGCGCATATCGGGGAATGGGCAAAGGCCTTTCCCAAGGCGATTGCCTGGGCATCGCCACGCGTCCGCGAAAGGGCGCGTGCGCGGCATATCGATATCGACTTTACAAGAGACCTCGACGCCAATCCGCCCGAAGAATGGCGTCGAGAAATCGACCAGACGCTTTTTCCCGGTGGCTATTTCAAGGAATTCATTTTCTTCCACAAGGCTTCAAAGACGCTGATACTCACCGATACGATCATCAACATCGAACTCGACAAGATTACTGAGCCTTGGCGGACGGCCACAAAGCTCACCGGGATGTATCATCCCTATGGCCAGATTTTCTTCGGCATGCGGCTGCCGCTGCTCCTCCAACGGCGGAAGGCGAAGGCAGCGATCGGAAAAATCCACTCGTGGCAGCCGCAGCGTATTTTGCTCAGCCATGGTCGATGTTTCGACGCACATGCCGACAATGTAATCAGTAGGATATTCGGAAGGCCGCCCCGTTGAGAGCCTCTTCCCGCAGGAAGTGGGAAGGTCAGCGTTGTCACTGTGTGACTTGGCTCACATCACGATGCAACCCGGCGCTGTACTAAATCGACATCGTCGGCAAAATAGGAGATATCGAAAATGTCCAGTCCAACAACAGTCGTAACCGGAACTAGAGCCAAATGGGGAGTTAGTGATTGCGGTCAACTTATGGGGACCGTGACGGAGGCGGGACTTGCGTCGATCGAACCCGAGGGCACCTATGAGCATTTGGCTATCGGCGTGTTGGAGGAGGGGTATACGTTGGTTTACAAGACGACGCCCGGCGGACCCGACCACGTCAAGTACGACGTATATCAATCCACCAACGGCATTGTGTGCGTCAGCAACCACATCTGCCGGAATGACAACAATGAGTTCGTAAAGTGTACCGAGAGCAGGACGGATGATGGTTTAATTACAGTTCGGCAGACCTTCACCGTTTCTAAGAACATGACCCGAGTGATCATTCGAATGGAACTCACGAACTGCCACAAGGAACGGTCAGTGGATCTGACA
Organism: uncultured Alphaproteobacteria bacterium; assembly: GCA_963840535.1. Lineage (GTDB taxonomy): Bacteria > Pseudomonadota > Alphaproteobacteria > Rhizobiales > Xanthobacteraceae > VAZQ01. The sequence continues at coordinate 49,129 of CAWIZJ010000067.1, read as the reverse complement.
GACTTCCTCGTGAAAAGGTACGCAGATATCGACGTTGACACGGGTGGTAGCGCCGGTTGGGCGGGTTTCCAAGCTTACTGGGACAAGACCCGGTATTCCGTGTTCACCTATAATCTTGACGCAGATGCCCCGAAGGACAAGCGGGCGCACGTCGTCAACATGGTCGCAATGCCTAGCGACTTGGTTCTCGATGAACCCTTCATTGGCAAGCTCGGATTTCAACAGTACAACCAGCGGCCCAATAACAATCCGGTCGCACCGGCTACGAAAACCGACGCCGACGGCGTTCTGCAATGGCACGCCAACCGTTTCCTAGCCGGCGAGACGTTACGATAAATATGTATTACGACGCCTTCCGGTCATTCGCCAAGTGAGACGCTTCGGAATAACGGGAGCCGCGCTCAGCAGGCTACGGTTCCTCGCCTTCCCGAGGCGGACCGCCGTACTCGGCACAAAGCACGCCACGGCGACGGCCAGACGCGAGACCTCCCAGGTTCCGGTGCGATCCCTTTGCACGTGATGTGGCCTTAGACCCCGGCAGGGCGTCAGCACCTCGCATGGCGGTGCCGCACATGTTGCCTTCGAGCGAATAAAAACCCTCGGCCCCTGCAATGTCTGATCTTTTGTGGCTCAATCCCACACCCCATGCAATCGCCGTGTACGCTTCGCAACCACTGTCGCCAGGGACCACGCAACACTCGCTACCAAGCGGACGCTACTCCTTACTTGGGCCGGACTTTCACCGGCTGGATTGCACCAGCTTTGCCTGGCGCACCTATTCGGTCACCTCGTCAAGCGGCCGGGCATCCCGCGATTTTGCCAAACGGGATTTATGGAAGGGCGAGTTTGGGTCAGCCTCACTGCAGCTTGATGTTGGCCGCCCGGATGACCTTTGCTCATTTCGCATTGTCGCGCGCCGCAGGCGCAATCTCAATCCCGACTCAATTGAATTTGAGTTGATGCACGAACAGCGAAGGCGAGTGGGTGAACTTTTCCCAGGGGTTGAGCCTCGCGGATTTGGTCGGACACTCCTGCAGCAATTAGAACCTTAACTGACGCGCAGGAAAGCCGATCGGTTCGAAAGCAGTCGGCGAGGCAGGAACTGCGACCACTACGCCCAACGCTAATCCTCCCTTTGGACGAAACCTCGCGACCCACGCGGGTTGCAGCACCCGCTGCTCGTATCGTCGTGGCATAGAAATGTAGCCTAACGTCATTTGCTCTGGCTCGAGGTCCAGCGATTTCCCGGATTCCGGCTGACGATTGCGCAACTCGGCCAAGACACGTTTTGCACCCTCGTCAGGATCGACCACTTCCGTTTCCGTAAAGGCATCGCCGTCGCGCTTCCGCCAATCCACACCCCACTTCGTCACCTCCTTCTCGCCCGCTAGAGCGACATGTACCGAGGCTCTCCGAGGACCGGTAGGCCATGCAGGTAACGGCGGAGCGACCCAACAACCTCAAGCAGCGCGGTCGGGCTCGATTTTCCGCGGGTCATCGTTTCGCCCCGGGCCTTAGTTTCCCACAGCCGCTCTGGGCGAAGCTCCTCCCCATCAGTCATAAAACGCTTTGTTAGGCTCTCTGCGACCTCGCGCAAGCGCGCACGAATTTTTTCTCGCTCCGCGCGTCTTTCGTCATCAGCAAGTGGCGGCCGCGACGCTGCTGATGTGATGAATGCATCAATCGCTCCTGATAGCGTGTAGATGTTCACATTCCCGTCCCTCGGGGAGTTGAATTCTGGCCATGCCAGGTGACGGGTGGGGAACGACTTGAGGTTCGCAATCGCCGTGGAGGCCCCAAAGAAGTCCTGCGAGCAACGACGCGCGCTTGATCTGGTTCTCTACTGGAATGGGTTGAATGCGATATACAGGCGCTCGCTCGGGGTAAAACTCCGCGCGCGACGCCAACGCCTGCACCTGCTCGCGATCAACCATAACTACCACGGGGGCCATAATCCGCTGTCGGACCAGACAGCCGCCATCCAAAATTGCTGGGCCGGGAAGGATATCCTGGTGGGTTGTGCCGTGGCCCGAAGATGGTCGCTTCGTATCACCGTGTTTGGCCAGTTCGGGTTACCATTGCGAAACGTCGCAATCGCTCGACAGAGATGACCATGGGAGAGTTTTCGAGCTAAAAGTCGCTCACTCCGTCGCACCACGCTTCGGAGACAGGTTTGCCCGATATCAGATTGTCGGCTGTGTCCGCGCCGACCTCGCAGGTCGTCCAAGAGTTTTCATGTTGTCATACGACCCACAAATCAGATGAAGACCTTGAAAGATTTGGTGATGGTCCAAAAGATGCTGTCGGGATTAATCGAGTGACAACCATAAATCAAAAGCCATCCAAATTACAGTTCTCGCCAAACCGCCACTCGGATGAAAATCCTTGAAAGGAATCCATCTCTGTATCGAACGTCAGTCTACAGTGCTTTAATAAAAATCCGTCCCTGCTTCTATAGGTACCATGTGTGATGATCAAATAGAGATCGACGTGATCGGCAAAGAAGACGTCCTCGCCCCCTCCAGCTGGGTTTCGCATATGACGTTCGCCGACGTCCAGATTGCGCAGCAGGAACCGGATCTCGTGACCGGCACCTGCCAGATGCGGCGCGAACCACTCGGCGATGTAGTAAGGGACGCTCAGGTCATCAGCCTGCTACTTTGCCCGCGGCGCGAGCATGCGGGAAGCTATCGATATACTCAACGCCGATAGTGGCTCTCCCGATCGTGGCCATTCGACCTCCCTAGCACCTGAAGCGCATTGTCTGCCGATCTCGATAACCGTCAAGATCGTACGCACGTCAATTTGGCCAATCGACTTCGGGAAGTCGACCCGCGGAACGAATATCGGAGCTATTTCACAACCCGCCAACCCGGTCTGAGTCCGCCTGAATGGGATGGTCCGATCCATCGTTAGCGCCGGACACATCCGGCATAGCGTCGTTCTCACTCAGGTGATTGGCGAGAGAAAAAGCAAATCTTTGGCATGAAGATTTAAAGGACGAATAATAGACTCAGCCAACCGCAATGGGTACGCACGGGCCGTATCGGCTGGTTGAAGCAGCGCGCACAAGTGTGCCCGCGGGGCTAATACCTTGCGCTATTGCCTTCGCCGCGCCCGATGGCATACCACGCTCGTTCAAGGCCACGGCAATGCCCCGCAAAGACGTGCTCTGGAAAAAATTGTATGCACCTGTCGATTTCGCGGCCTCTGGTTCGACGCAACAGTAGAGCCGAGTTGGTTCCCGGCTCCGAACCGAAAACCTAACAGGAGAAACGACGATGCGCTTCATGGTGATGGTCAAGGCTACGAAGGACTCCGAGGCCGGCAAGATGCCGTCGGAGGAGTTGCTCTCGGCGATGGCGAAATTCAATGATGAGATGGTGAAGGCCGGCGTGATGCTCGATGGCAACGGGTTGCAGCCGAGCTCAAAGGGTGCACGCGTCAGGTTCTCCGGCGACAAGCGCACGGTGGTTGATGGTCCCTTCGCCGAAACGAAGGAACTGGTCGCTGGCTACTGGATCCTCCAGGTGAAGTCGAAGGAAGAAGCGATCGAATGGATCAAGCGTTGCCCAAATCCGCATGAGGGAGAGAGCGAGATCGAGATCCGCCAGCTCTTCGAGCTGGAGGACTTCGGCGCCAGCGAGGCCGTGGAGCACCACCGCAGGTTGGGCGACCAGATCGGGAAAAGGTGACCTCCGAGCCAAAGTCGAAGGGTAGACGGCGACACTGTCCGCGTTGGCCTCAGAGACTCACCGCGACAGCGGACATCCTGGATCAGCAGCTCAATGCCACAAGGCGACATTGGCCGGTCCGGCGAGCGGCCGAACGCCCCGAAATAAATAGGTGCTGGGCCTGAACCAAACCTCGCGCTCTCCCGTTCATGACGTAGGCGTGAGACCAGGGGAGGTTCCAGTCGGGGAACTCGGTCCCGATGCGCCATCCAATACCGCTCCACGGAATGAAGTTTCCACTAACGCTTGGGGACGGGTTGCGGGGCACATTCGACGACGTTGTTTCAACCCCTCTCCCGGGACGGCTGGCGGCGCTCATGCACCGCTTGCAGGCCGATCGCAATGAGCTCTCAGGAGAGGAGCCCGGTCATGGGGCAAGCGCAACAAGAACGTCGAGCCGTACTGGTCGTCGAGGATGACGCTGAAGTCCGCCAGCTGATGGTGGCGTTACTCGAAGATGGTCAAGTGGACACCATCGAGTGTGAAAGCGCGGAAGCTGCACTTGCAGTCATGCTGATGGGCGGGCGTGAGGTCGCCATGATTTTCGCCGACGTTCGGCTTCCCGGTGCCATGGACGGAATTGATCTGGCGTGGGAGGTGAAGGCGCGCTGGCCGCGTCTTCCCATAATCCTCACCTCGGGACATCCGCCCGATCGCGGCGGCGACCTACCTCCTGGGGTCATTTACATGCCCAAGCCGTGGCAGCCGCTCAAGGTACTGATAGCCGCTGAAGAGGCGATTGCTTCTGCGCATTGACCGGCGCTGCGAACGTATGAGGCCCCGCGAAGCTCTGCGCGCGGCAGCACGACGGCACGCAACCGCGTCAGCTCCTGTTCGGTGCGGGAAAACCGCGGTGTTCGTGCTCAACGTGCTCGCTTTCGTGCTCATGGGATTGCAAGCAAGGCCGAACCTCAACCGGCTCTCGGAAGACGAGATCGACTGCGCCGAGACTCGATGCCGCGCCGGCCCGGCCGCTTCCAGCTGCTCATGACCCGATCGCGCGCTTGCGCGCCGCGATCGCCTGCTCGGCGGCCACGATGCCGGTCAGGTAGCCGCCGTGCGCCGTCGAATAGTTGTTGCACGAGCACGCCTCGCCGGCGAAGAACAGGCGATCGTCGACCGGCGCCGCGAGGACCGCCCGGCACTCGGCCTTGCCGGGCAGCGCGTAGGAGTAGGAACCGCGCGCGAATGGATCGGCCTTCCATCGATGAACGTGAATCGGCTTGATGCGGCGGGCGAAGTCGCGGCCGAGGAACCCGACCAGCTCCGTCTTGGCGAAGTCGAAGAACGCACCGTCGCCATCGGTTTCGAGCTCGGCCGCCAGCCTTCCGCCGAAATAGACCTCGATCAAAGGCCGGCCGAAGGGCCGCAGGTGATAGGTCGCCGTCCCGCTGCGGCTGGAGCGGCCGAACAGGCGGCCGTCCTTATCGAACTCATGGGCGTCGGACAATGACAGGAATAATTTGTCGGCGAGCCCGAGCGGCAAGCCCGCTGCCGAGTCGGTCTTGTCTGGCAGCGCAGGCGTGAAACGAAGTCCCTCCTCGGCGAGCACGTCGGTCGGGACCGTGATGATCGCCGCGTCTGCCGTGATCGTGCCGTCGGGGGTCTCAAGGCGCAGCCGCCGGCCGCTGTGATCCATCCGTCGTACCGGAACGCCGAGCGCGACTGGCACGGCAGCCGCGTGCGCAGTGATGACAGTTCCGTAGCCCTCGGCGACGCGCCAGTTCACGCCGCTGTCCTCGTAGCGGCCGTAGTCCCGCGCCGAGACCCGGTCGAGCTCCGCCCCGCTCACATAGGTGCCGACGGCATTGATCAGACCGTTCCAGCGGCCGTCCGGTTCGAGGAAGCTCGCGGCCGCAACGTCCGGCACCGCCTCGGAGGCCGAATCGAGTCTTGCACGGAACTCTTCGAGCGCTGTCAGGAAGCTTGCCTGCTCAGCAAGCGGGAAGCCGATCGGCATCGAGAGGCGTGACCAGGGCGGCGGCGTCTTCTCGATCGCGCACCCCTGCGCCACGGCGATCTTCGTCCACGGGTTGCGGTCTGCCGAGTGCAGCCAGCCGCAGCCGAGGTCGATCGGGAAGTCCGAGCCGGCGCGGACGGTCCAGGCCCGTCCGCCGAGCCGCGACCGCGCCTCGAGGAGGAGACAATCGAAACCCGCGTCGTGAAGCCGCGAGCCCGCCGCGATGCCGGCCGCGCCGCCGCCGATAATCACCACCTCGGCCTCGCTGGTCATCGACCGGATGTAGCCCCCGTAGCGCAAAGCGCAGGCAGGGACACTGCACGACCTTGGAATCGAGCATGATCAACGACGAGACAAGCGATGCCGTCAGAAGCAGCGGAAAAGTCCCCTTTCCATGCCTCGTGCTTCGTGGCCATGCTCGTCCTCTCCAGCAAGTGGTACCAAGACCGCGTTGCACGTCGACGCACCGTCATCAGGCTCTCCGCAACTCCTTGGCCCGTGCGGGGAGCTTCCAGTCCGGGCGGATGAAGTGGCAGGTGTAACCGGCGGGGTAGCGCTCCAAATAGTCTTGGTGCTCGGGTTCGGCTTCCCAGAAATCGCCGGCAGGCGCGATCTCGGTCACGACCTTTCCGGGCCAAAGACCGGAGGCTTCGGCGTCGGCGATCGTATCCTCGGCGACGCGTTTCTGTTCCTCGCTCGTGTAGAAGATCGCCGAGCGATAGCTCGTCCCGATGTCATTGCCCTGGCGGTTTCTCGTGGTTGGATCGTGAATTTGGAAAAAGAGTTCCAGCAGCCTGCGGTAACTCATCTTCGCGGGGTCGAAGACAATTTCGATCGCTTCGGCATGTGTGCCGTGGTTGCGATACGTCGCGTTCGGCACGTCGCCGCCGGTGTAGCCGACGCGCGTCGAAATCACACCATCATGGCGGCGAATGAGATCCTGCATTCCCCAGAAGCAGCCGCCGGCGAGCACTGCGCGTTCCTGTGTCATCGCCTATCCTCCACCTGATCGAGATAAGCCCCGTAGCCCTCCGCCTCCATGTCGTCGCGATGGATGAAGCGCAGCGAGGCGGAGTTGATGCAGTAACGCAAGCCGCCACGGTCCTCGGGGCCATCGGGGAAGACATGGCCGAGATGGCTGTCTCCGTGGGTCGAGCGAACCTCCGTGCGGATCATGCCGTGCGAAGTGTCGCGCAGTTCCTCGACGTTGGCCGGCTCGATCGGCTTCGTGAAGCTCGGCCAACCGCAGCCTGATTCGTATTTGTCGGACGAAGCGAACAGCGGCTCGCCCGAGACGATATCGACGTAGACGCCGGGCTCCTTGTTGTCGAGATATTCACCTGTGCCTGGGCGCTCGGTGCCCCTTTGCTGGGTTACGCCATACTGCTCCGGCGTCAGTTTCGCGATGGCGTCGGCATTCTTGCTGTAGCTGCTCATTGTCCTTCTCCTTTGCGATGGTCGTCGGACTGGCGCCGGTCAAGCGCGCCGCGTCCATACTGGACCGATCAGGCGCTTAGTGGCTTCAGTTCGCCGAGAACGGTCGGGATCAGTTCCGAGACGGTCGGGTGGATCGGCACCGCCCATTGCAGGACTGGATAGGCTGCTCCGGCATTCATCATGTTCAGGATCCCGTGGATCGCCTCGTCTCCGCCCACCCCCAGGATGGCGGCGCCCAGAAGCTGCTTCGTCTCCGCGTCCGCGACCACCTTCATGAAGCCCTTGGTTTCGCCCTTCTCGATCGCACGCGCGACCCGCATCATCGGGCGTTTGGACACCAGGAGCTTACGGCCTGTGCGGGTCGCCTCCGTCTCCGACAAGCCGACGCGCCCGAGCGGCGGATCGACATAGAGCGCGTAGGCGGAAATCCGCTCGCTCACCCGGCGGCTGCCACCATCGAGCAGATTGGCGGCGACGATCTCGTAGTCGTTGTAGGAGGTGTGCGTAAAAGCGCCGCGGCCGTTGCAGTCGCCCAGGGCCCAGATGCCGGGGGCAGTGGTGTTCAGGCCGTCGTCCACCACAATGTAGCCCCGGTCATCCGCCGCGACGCCAGCCTTGTCGAGGCCGAGATCGTCCGTGTTGGGTCGGCGCCCCACCGCCAGCAGCACATGCGAGCCCACCACGATCGGCTCCCCGGACGTGCAATCGACGTCGACCGCTACGCCGTCCGGGCGGGGCTTGAAACCAATGCAGGTGGCGCTGGTGCGGACCGATATGCCCTCATCGGCGAGGATCTCCTGGACCGTCTCGGACACGTCCTCGTCCTCGCGAGCGATCAGCCGCGGTGCCCTCTCGACGACCGTGACCTCCGCGCCGAACCGCCGGTACATCTGGGCGAACTCGAGCCCGATATAGCTTCCGCCTACGACGACCAGGTGCCCCGGGATGGTGCCGAGCTTCAGGATCGACGTGTTGGTGAGATAGTCGACCGTGCCGACACCCGGCATGTCAGGCACGGTCGCGCGGCCGCCGACATTGATGAAGATGCGAGGCGCCTTCAGCAGGCTCACGCCCACCCGGACCACATCCGGGCCCTCGAATCGGGCCTGCCCTTCGACGACTGTCAGGCCGTCCATGCCGCGCAGCCACTTTTCGACATTCGTACGGGCATTCGTCGAGACGGTTTCAGCCCGGGCCATGACCCGCTTCATGTCGATGTTGATCGGACTCTCGATCGCGACCCCATACTCGGCGCTCCGCCGGGCAAGGTGAGCGGCATAGGCGCTGGCGACCAGCGTCTTGGTCGGCATGCAGCCGGTGTTGACGCAAGTTCCGCCGAACAGCTTTCGCTCGACGAGCGCGACCTTCATTCCGGCGGCGGTCAGACGCCCGGCCAGGGATGGTCCCGCCTGTCCGGCCCCGATGACGATGGCGTCGAAGGCTTGGGTCATGGCACGAATCCCACGATGACTGCAGCGCCGAGGTTCGCAGCGCGTCCTCGAGCAGGCCGGTAAGCCGATCCTTTCCGAAAGCCAAAGCTGGGCCCACCGGGCCCGCTGCTCATGACGGCGGCTCCTTGCCGGCCTGCTCCCGGACGATGTACTCGGCGTACCAGTCCGGCCAGTCCGCATCGTGCTGGCCGGTCCGCTTCTCGTGCCCACCGTGCGCGGCCTCCGCACGGCGGAGCGCGCCGGCGAGCTCGGTCGACGAGGTGAATATCGTGTCGTCCGCGTCCACCCGTCCGGGCAATCGCACGGTGACCTCCTGCAACAGCCAACCGTTGCCGTCCGGATCGCTGAACGTGGCGTACGAGGCGTAGCTGCGCCGCGCTGGATCCGGGCCGCCGAGAGGTGGCCCTCCCGGACCGGCACGGTGGAACACTTCGCTCACGTCGACGCCACGAGCGACGAGCTCGGCGCGCGCTGCCTCGATGTCGGACACGACGAGATACAGTCCCTGTGCCGAGCCCGGCACGGCCGACGTGATACCCCTGCCAAAGTGGATCGAGCACGACGATCCTGGGGGCGTGAACTGCACGCCACGAAAAGCGTCGCCCGTGACGAAATCGGCGTCGAGCCTCCAACCCAGGTTGCTGTAGAAGCGCTTGGCGCGATCGACGTCCGAAACAGGGATGACGACGACCTCGAGCTTCATGTCGACCCTCCGCGCTCTCGGGCTCTCGATCGCAGTTTCGCCGCGCACAGTACTGCTCATCTCTGGTTCCTCAGGTTTGGATGCCTCGAGATTGGCGACACACGTCCAAGCGCCGCGGCTCTCCTTACCGGGCGCTCACTTCACCAGCGTGAGGAGCGGCTTCCCTTTTTCGACGATATACGTGGCGAGCTCCGTTTCGGGGACCTGAACTTGGAACGGACGAATTCCGGTGTCGCCAACAGCCGAAGAAAAGATACTCTGTCCGGCAAGGACGGCGACACCGAGTGTCGCCGAAGGCGGCAAGCACGCCACGGCGAGGCCATGACGACTTTTCTGACATGATTCTCCTCCCAATGCTCTGCACTTTGCAAAGCGAGGTGAACGGAATCGCTTCTCACGCGCGCCGCTGCTTGTCGTTGGGTGGCACTGCGGAGCCGCCTGAATGCGGCACGAGCCTCGGGCGCGCCGACTTATCAGGCAATCTCAGTCTATCAGAGTTGGCGCGAGCCTGTCGCCTATCCCCAAGTCGCTTCAGCCGGGCCTTTTGGGATGCCGGCGACACGCACATGCGGAGGAAGGCCAAATGATTCACGATCCGGCGAACGCGGTAGCTGCTGCATCCCCCTCGGATACGAAGCTCCGTGGTTTGTTGGGAGCGATGTCCGTATTCACGATGATCATGACCGTTCCCCAGGTGTTGGCGATATGGGTCGGTCAGCAAGCCGCGGGCGTGTCGATCCTGTCGTGGAGCGCGTATCTTGCTTCCGCCTTGCTCTGGTTATGGTTCGGAATCCGACAGCGTGACAGGAATATCTATCTGCCGTGCCTGGGTTGGATCGCACTGGACGGTGCCGTGATTGCGGGAGCTGTGGTTTACGGATGATTGTCACGACTTTTCCAAGGACGGTGCGTGTCGTCGAGCACACGTTGATACCGTTGAAGGACGGTACGATGCTGGCGGCCCGCATCTGGTTGCCGGACGATGCCGAACAGAACCCAGTTCCTGCGATCCTGGAGTATCTTCCATACCGCAAACGCGACGGGACTTATCAACGAGACGCGCTGACGCATCCCTATCTGGCCGGCCACGGCTACGCGGGCGTTCGCGTCGACATTCGAGGCAGCGGCGAGTTGGGGGGCCTGCTGTTCGACGAGTACGCAAAGCAGGAGCAGGACGATGGCGTGGAGGTTATAGCGTGGTTGGCGGCGCAAGCCTGGTGCAGTGGCGTTGTCGGCATGATGGGAATCTCCTGGGGCGGGTTCAACGGACTTCAGATTGCCGCGCGCCGCCCTCCGGCACTCAAGGCGATCGTAACCATCTGCTCGACCGACGATCGGTACGCCGATGATGCACACTACATGGGCGGCACGCTTCTTACCGCCGGACTCGAGTGGGCCTCGTTCTTTTTCGGCTCAATGTGCCTTCCGCCCGACCCAGTACTTGTCGGCGATAGTTGGCGGGCGATGTGGTTGGAGCGCCTGGAGAACGTACCGCTGTTCTTCGAACCTTGGCTGCAGCACCAACGACGTGATGCGTATTGGAAGCATGGATCGGTATGCGAGCATTACGAGGCGATCCAATGCCCGGTGTACGCCGTCGGTGGCTGGACCGATGGCTATAAGAATGCAATTCCACGCCTGCTCGAACGACTGACGGTACCTCGCAAGGGCCTCATCGGGCCGTGGGCACACGGGTATCCGCACTTTGCACTTCCTGGCCCGCAGATCGGTTTCCTGCAAGAAATGCTGCGTTGGTGGGATTATTGGCTGAAGGGCATCGATACTGGCGTGATGCATGAGCCGATGCTGCGCGCCTGGATGACGGAAAGTGTGAAACCTGCGCCCCATCACGACGAGTTGCCGGGCCGATGGGTTGCGGAACCGTCATGGCCATCACCGGGAATAACACCCCGGCGCCTGTTCTTGACCGATGAGGGGCTGCGAAACGAAGCGACACCTTTGACGCCTCGCACAGTGTGCTCGCCACAGACCGTTGGTAAATGTTCAGGCGACTGGGTTCCCTTCGGTCGTGGGCGCGATCAGGCAGGCGACCAGCAAGAAGACGACATGCGCTCGCTGGCTTTCGAGACGTCGCCACTCGAAACGCCGATCGAGATCCTCGGCGCGGCGATCGTCACGCTCGATGTGGTGTCCGACAAGCCGATTGCGAACCTGGCGGTTCGGCTATGCGATGTGCACCCGTCCGGTGAATCGCTGCGTGTCAGCTATGGCGTACTCAACCTCACGCATCGCGACGGACACGAACATCCTGCACCGATGGCGATCGGAGAGCGCTACCGAGTGCGTATCCAGCTAAATGATGCGGGCTCGGTGTTTCCAGCCGGCAACAGGGCGAGGCTCGCCTTATCCACAGCTTACTGGCCGATGATCTGGCCGAGTGCAGAGAAGGCGACGCTGCGGATCTTGGGCGGCACGCTCGATCTGCCGGTACGCCCACCCCAGGCCACAGACGCGCTGCTGTCGCCGCTGTCAGGCCCCCAGTCGGCGCCACCTGAGAAGCCGACGAGGCTACGTCGCGGTGACATGCGTATCGAGCGCATCGACCGCATCGGGCTCGAATTGGGCACAGAGAGCAAATCCCGGTTTCACGTCGAGGAGGATGACCCGCTCAGCGCAGTGGCCGAACTGCGATCGACCCAGACAATGTCGCGGGACGCATGGCAAATCCGCATCGAGACGCGGATGCGGCTGTCGTGCACGAGCAATGCATTCCTGCTGCAGGGAAGTTTACGCGCCTGGGAAGGTGCGAACGAAGTCTGTCGTCGCGATTGGGATCGCTCTATTCCTCGAGATTTCATATGACGATCCGAGCGTAAGCGCGCCGCCGCGTAATCCGCAAGGCGTTCAATCGGAGCCGGTAGGTCGAGATCGAGTCCCGAACGTCCGGCAGACCCCACCCGGGGGGAATCAGATAAATTTGGTACCAATCGGTCGTGGTTGTTCAACGTCGCGCTCGTCCCTCACGGCCTGCAGTGTCGCCCGTCTGACGATACCATGGGTTCTCAAAGCAGACACCGCCGGTGCCGGGCGTCGCCGTCATCATGCATTGCTCGCGCGAGCTGAAGGTGCAAGTCGTGCCGCCTCGCCCAAGGTACTCCACGCACCATGGCCGATATTGGCCAGCCGCCGGACGAGCGTTGACCGCTGCGATTGCGGACAAGGTCAGCATCAGAAATACGGTGCGCTTTATTTGCATGGCAAACCTCTCGCCACCCTCCGATCCTGCCAACTCGGCAACGCTTCTGCCGGAAGACCGTACGATCATATCGTCACCTCCGCCGCTGGTCCTCCATCGGTGACGGCGGTATTGAGCTAGGGTTTCTTGCCAACGGGACGCTCTTCAACTAAGACGTGTATCTTAAGACATTTGGAAGAACGAAGGCGCTCTAGCTTTGGAGAGGCAGCCCGTTCCTTGGTCAGATAAAAAAATAGTCGGAACTCCACCCCAGCTTCCTGAGTTTTGGAGCAGGTGTGAACGGGGATCTTCCAATGCAGACGGCATTTATCAGGGTGAGCGCGGCCAATCCGGCGCTATCTCCGATAGGACTACTGCGCAAATGGCGGAAAGTTCTGCCTGTTTTCGTCGTGCTATGCGCGCCTGTCGCGCAAGGCATTGGCCGCGACAACGAGTTGGCGGCGGAAACGAAATTCTCAGTCGTCGAGGACGCGGGTAAATCGCTGTTTTCGCTGCCCGGCCTGGACGGCACAGTGCATGAGCTTGCACGACATCGCGGTCGGGTCGTGCTCGTCCACTTCTTTGCCACCTGGTGCGAGCCCTGCAGGGCCGAAATGGCAAGCCTCAGACAGTTGCAGTCGCGGCTCGAGGGCGAGCCGTTCGCGATCGTCCCGATCAGCGTGGCCGAGGCTGACGGCTCCGTACGGCGCTTCTTCGCGGGCGACTCCTTGCCGTTTGCTGTCCTGCTCGATCGCGACCGCGCGGTCGCAAGGGCGTGGAATATCCATACGCTCCCATCGACTGTGGTCCTGGATCGCGACCTGACGCCGCGGCTCGTCGCTGAAGGCGACGTCGATTGGGCGCGGCCCGACGTGATGAAGATACTCGCGAACCTGCTTGGGAAGGTGCCCGGCTGAACGAAGGAGCACGAGATGCGTAGACGAGAATTCTTGCAGGGCGGCGCAGCATTCACGTTGATGGCCGGATCGCCCAGGGGCGCAGTTGCCAACGCACCGTTCACCCCCAGGCCGGATGCCTGGCGCAAGTTCGAGGTCACCACCCGCGTCGAGGTCCTCAAGAGGCCAGGAAAGGCTCAGGCGTGGGTGCCGTTGCCGGCGGTAGCCGAGCCCGACTGGACGCAGCCACTCGGTAACGAATGGACCAGCAACGCGAAATCGGCAGGGCTCGTACGCGATCCGAAATACGGGGCGCAGATGCTGCACGTCGAGTGGTCGGAAGGCGAGCCGGCGCCGGTCGTGCAAATCGTCAGCCGAATCGCGACGCGTGATCGCGCCGTCGATCTCTCCAAGGCGGGCACCGTCCCGAAGCTCTCCGACGCCGAGCGGAAGCTGTACACCGCCGCGACCGACCTGATGCCGACCGACGGGATCGTCAAGTCGACTGCCGAGGGCATCGTCGGCTGGGTGTCCAGCGACGTCGAGAAGGCGCGCCGCATTTACGCGTGGATCGTCGACAACACGTTCCGCAATCCGAAGACACGCGGCTGTGGCATTGGCGACATCGCCTCGATGTTGAAGACCGGCGATCTCAGCGGCAAATGCGCGGACTTGAACGCGCTCTATGTCGGGCTGGCGCGCGCTGTCGGGCTACCCGCGCGGGACGTGTATGGCATCCGCATCGCCCCCTCCAGGTTCGGCTACAAGAGCCTCGGCACCGGCAGCGAAGTCGTGAGCAAGGCGCAGCACTGTCGAGCCGAGGTGTTCCTGAGCGGATTCGGCTGGGTTCCAGTCGATCCGGCCGACGTGCGCAAGGTCGTGCTGGAAGAGCCGCCGGGCCAGCTCTCGCTGAGCGACCCGAAGGTGGTGGCGGCGCGCCAGACGCTGTTCGGCGCCTGGGAAATGAATTGGCTCGCCTACAACTTCGCGCACGACATCGAGCTGCCCGGCTCGTCCGGGCCGAAGGTGGGCTTTCTCATGTACCCCCAGGCTGAAGTGGACGGCGAACGGCTTGATTCGCTGGAGCCTGACGCCTTCAAATACGTGATTACTGCGAAGGAGATCACCGCGTAGGTCTGCGATCCGACGTCGGACGCCCGATTGTTGGTTCGGGCGAATATCTGCTCACCGGTCGACGCGGCAGCGGCCAGCGCGTGACGACGAGGCAGTACGCGCGGCTCGTTTCAGAGTGGATTGCTAGCGCTGTGACTCTGACGCTTGCATCGCACGTGTCCCGGGCGCAGCGCAGCACGAAGTGGTGCGCTGCAGAACCGGGACCGTTACAAGTGCCGCCGCTGGAACGGTCCCGGCTCAGCGCTGCACCGCTCCGCAAGAGCTTCGCGCTGCACCGCTGCCGGGACACGACCGTTAGAGACAGCACATTAGGAGAGGATCCCCTGGTCAAGCCGTCCCATTTTGCCTAATTCGTTTGACGCAAATTATTTCCGTTGGCCGAATCCGGTCCTCGATCAGGTTGCGCACCTGGTTCTTCGCCATCGCGGCGAAATCGGCCCCCAGCAAGACATGGAAACCGAGCGGCGGCGGGCCGGTCTCGGCCAGCCGCCTGTTCAATGCCTTGAACCATTCCTTGCCGATCTCGCTCGTGTCATTCCAATTCGCGATGTCGAAGCCGGCATCGGACAGCAGACTGCGCATGTCGTCCGGACCGGCGAGAAAGCTGGTCGAACTCGTCATGCGCCCAGGGGACTGGAAAGTGGACCGGTCCGCCTTGGCCCTGCAGCAAATCATAGATACCCAGTTTTCCGCGGGGCTCGAGCACACGCGCGATTTCGCGGTAGAGCCCGGCTTTGTCCGCAATGTTCATTGCGACATGCTGAGTGTAGGCAATGTCGAAACTAGCGTCGGGGAAAGGCATCGCGAGCGCGCTCCCCTGTCGGTAGCGCACGCGATCGGAGAGCCCGACCCGGGATGCGAGCTCGGTCGCGACCCGGCAATACTCCTCCGTCAGATCGATGCCGGTGATCCGGCACCTGTACGTCATCGCGAGCTGGCGGGACGGACCGCCGAGGCCGCTGCCCACATCGAGGACAAGGTGGTCTTCCCGCAATCCGAGACCCGCGCCCAGCTCCTTGGTTGCCTCCCGGCCCCGCACGTGAAATTCGTCGATCGGAGCAAGGTCCTCCAACGTCGGGGCGGCCGGGTTCCTGCCCGCCTTCGCTAGCGCAGCGTCGATCGCGTTGAGCAGATCGCCATGCGCGTAGTGGGAGCTCACTCGGGTTTCCACGGACATGCCGGTTTCCCGGTTCGCGAACGCAGGCGCTGGTTCTCCAGCAGGCGCACGAGAACCACGCCCATTTCGGCCACCACGCTGTCGATGATCGCATGCCCGAGCTGAGGCGAGGCCGCATGCGCGTCCCCGATGGCGCCGGTGGCGGTGAGCCTGGGATCGTCGGTGCGCCATGCAAAGCTGACGCCGCGATCGAGGATCAGCGCCTCGACGGCGCCCGGGCCGGGGCGGCGGCGCGCCGGACGCGATCCTGTTCCGGCGCACCAGCTGCGGCGCCAGCGCCAGCATCACCGAGGTCTCGCTCCTGCCGCCGTGGACGTCGGCGATCCCCGTATCCGTCCCCGCCTTCGACAGGTCGAAGGGATGGACGACGCAGACATTGAGCCCGAAGTCGCCGGAGAGCTCGTGGATGAGATTGTCGAGAATTCCGCGGTTGCCGCCGTGACCGTTGATGATCGCCAGGTTGCGCGCCGGCAGCGCGCGGACGATGTCGCGCGCCATGGCGCGGATGAGCGCTGCGAAGGTCTCGACCGAAAGGGAAAGCGTTCCAGGCGCCCAGTCGTGCTCGCGCGAGAGGCCGATCGGGACGGTCGGGAGCTGCCAGAGGTCGAGCTCGGCCCCCCAGCGCGCGACGATGCGACGCGTGAGCTCCTCGGCGACGATGACGTCGGTGTTGAGCGGCAGGTGCGGGCCATGCTGCTCGATCGCCCCGAGCGGCAGGCACAGGATCGACGTTTCCTTCAGCCGCTCGGGCACTTCGGGAAAGGTGAGATCGCCGATCGACCGGCTGGGGAATGCTCCGACCTGATCGGTCCCATCCGCCGTCATCGCCGGACCCGTAGGCTTGCCCGGACGCTCATCCGCCGGCGATCATGCGCATGAGGACGCGATCCTTGCGCAGGAAATGGTGCTGGAGCGCAGCACCGATATGTCCCAGGGCGATCACGCCGAGCGCGATGCCGACCCAGCGGTGGGCGGCGAACAGCTGCTCGGAAAGGGCGCGGTTCTCGCCCCAGATGCGCGGCAGCTCGAACAGGCCGAAGACCGGCACCGGCGCCGGATAGGCCGAGGTCGCGATCCAGCCGAGCAGAGGCTGGACCAGCAGCAGCGCATAGAGCGTCCAATGGACGGTGTGTGCCGCCACCTGCTGCGCGGCCGGAATGTCCGCCGGCAGCGGCAACGGCGGATGGCGAGAGGCGCCAGATCAGCCGCACGACCACGAGCGGCAGCAGCACGGCGCCGATCGACTTGTGCAGATTGTAGAGCGGCTGCTGCACCGGCCCTCCCCATTCGTTGGTGATGACGATGCCGAGCGGAACCATGACCAGCACCATCGCGGCGATGATCCAGTGCAGCACGCGCGCGGTGACCGTATAGGCTGGAACGAACGCGGAAGCATGCGCGCGGTCGATCATGGCGACCCTCCGGCGTCCATCGAAACGCAGCTCGATGATCACCGATCGCGCGGGATTTCGCCAGCCTCCGCCAGCGCCTCGAGCACATGATCGAGCTGGTGTCCGGCGCGCGTCGCCTTGGCCGCAAGATAGCGCCGGTTGTCGGAATTGACCGGTCCGTGCAGGGGCACGCGACCGTGCACGTCGATGCCGGCCCGGGAGAGGCCCTCGAGCTTTGCCGGATTGTTGGTCAGGAGCCGCACCCGCGTGCAGCCGAGCATCTGCAGCATGCGCACCGCGACACCGTAGTCGCGCTCGTCGTCGTCGAAGCCCAGCACCGCATTGGCATCGACGGTATCGAGACCGGCATCCTGCAGCCGATAGGTGCGGATCTTGTTGGCGAGGCCGAGACCGCGTCCCTCCTGCTCCAGATAGAGAATGATGCCCCCGCCCGCCTGCGCGAGCTGGGGCAGCGCCAGGCGCAGCTGGTCGCCGCAGTCGCAGCGCCGCGAGCCGAACACGTCCCCGGTCAGGCAGGCCGAATGCAGCCGCACCGGCACCGGCCGCGCAAGGTCCGGATCGCCCACGATGACGGCGATCGGGGTGCCGCTGCTTCCGTCGCGGAAGATCACGAAGCGGGTCGAGAGTCCCCCGCTGAGCGGAATGGTCGCCTCGGCCGCGACCGCGAGCTGCTCGGCCGCCACCCGGCGGAATTGGGCGATCGCCTCGGCGGCCACCACCATGAGCGGGGGCTCGCACGCGCCGAGCGCCGCCGAGCGCGCATCGCCGACCAGCAGGGCCGGCAACCGCTGTGCGAGCTTGGCGAGCTCGATGGCAGCACCGGCAGTGGCGCCGGTTGCAACGATGTCGGGTCGTCCGGTGACCGCGCTGGCGGCGGCGAGCGCGAAGATCGCCGCCGCGTCGTCGCGTTCTCCGATCGCCAGTCCTACGGGTGCGGTGGCCTCCAGCCCGATGGCGAGCGCACGGCGCGCGGTCACCAGCAGGAAAGGCCGGACCGGCGCACTCAACGCCCGGAATGCCGAAAGTCCCGCATCCGTCATGCCGTCGACCGGCAAGGCCGCCACCGCGTCCCGGTCGGAGGTCACGATGACCGGCCGTCCGGACCGGAATTCGGCGATCGCACGCTCGACTGCAACGTGCCTGGGCTCTCCGAACAAGCCCGACTTCACGCTCCCATCCATGGACACACACACGCTTTCCTGCGCCGACCCGCGTCGTTGGCTGCATAGCCTGGTTTGATTCCTAGCCGCCCCGAGATGAATGCGGATTGAACGACCTTATTCCATCGCCAATGTCATATTTTTTCTTTTCATAATGCGCGTTTGCAGGCGTGGCCCGGCGAAATAACATGGCACGCTGCACTTTCTTCCGAAAGCAGGTATTGGGCTGCATTTTTCCGAAAGTCCGAAAGACAGGTATTCGACTATGGCGCATCGAGCGGACCCCGATCGCCGCGGCCGCACCGGCCTTCGTTCCGACTACAATTCGTCCTGCAACGATTCCTGTGACAATTCCTGGACACCGGTCCCTTCAACGTTCCGCGCCGCCAATGGTTCCCTGCCGCAGCCGTGGGAGGACATTTTCGGGCCGCTGCGACGCGGCACAATCGATGATCTCGTCCTGGTCGGCCAGTGTGGGCAGTCGATCGACGCCCGCGTCGCCACCGCGAGCGGGCATTCGCACTACATCAACGGCGAGGCTGGCCTCGCCCACCTGCACCGTCTGCGCGCGCTGGTCGATGCGGTCGTGATCGGCGTAGGCACGGTGATCGCCGACGATCCGCAATTGACCGTTCGGCGCGTTGCCGGCCCGAGCCCGGCACGGGTCGTCATCGATCCCAACGGCCGACTGCCACCGGCCGCGCGGGCGCTGGCGGCCGACGGTATCCGCCGGCTCGTGATCACCACCGCCGGTGTGTCCAACAACTTGCCGGGTGACGTCGAAACCGTCGCGCTCGCCGCCGAACGCGGCGAGCTGCCACCGGCGGCGATCGTCGCTGCACTCGCCGAACGCGGCTTCCGACGCGTTCTGGTGGAAGGCGGCGCCGACACGGTCTCGCGCTTCCTGGCTGCAGGCTGCCTCGACCGGCTGCATATCCTCATCGCTCCGATCATTCTCGGCGCCGGGCGATCGAGCCTCGCCCTGCCGCCGGTCGAGCGGGTCGAGCAGGCGATGCGCGCACCGATGCGGGCGCACGTGCTCGGCAGCGACGTGCTGCTCGACTGCGACCTCGGCGCTCAGCGGGTGCCGATCGGCCGGGCGAAGAAGTCGACGTGACCGATGCGCAAGCGCGAGCGGCCCCTGGCCAGCTCGGTGCGGCGCCGTGCCAGCCATTGCGCACTTTCCGCGGCGGAGGCCGCGGACGCCATCGCAGCGACGTCGGCCCAGCCGGCGAGCAGCGCATCCTGCATCGCCCGATCGGCCGGCCCCAGCACCCAATCGGAGCGGCCCCGCTCGACCGCGAACCCGAAATGCTCGAAGCGCTCCACCGCGCATGCGCTCGCGGTCGTTCCGAGCGCGGGGCCGAAGCCCTTGTCGGTTCGCTGATCCAGCTCGAACGCGGACAAGACATCGCCGTCGAACGGATCGGCCGGCTCGATCGTGACGCGGCCGTCGCAGGTGAGCGCCGCATAGACCGGCACCCGGCGCGCAGCAGCCT
The DNA here is from genome assembly GCA_963840535.1 of uncultured Alphaproteobacteria bacterium. GTDB lineage: Bacteria > Pseudomonadota > Alphaproteobacteria > Rhizobiales > Xanthobacteraceae > VAZQ01. Next base: position 29,370 of record CAWIZJ010000067.1, on the reverse strand, counting down.
CGATCACGAGACGTTCGAGCCATTCGGGCGAGACCAGGTCGAGCAGCGCCGACGTGGTGACGAGATCGAGCGGCGATGCGAGCGCGAGCTCGAGATCCCGCACGAGATCGACCGGCCGGCCGAAGACGGTCACGTGTGGCGGACGTCCCAGTGTCGAAGCCTGTGCCAGGAGCCCGAGATCGTTGTCGACCAGTCGCCAATTCTGCTGCGGAGGAAGATGCGCAGAGAGGGCGCGCAGGGACGCGCCGGTGCCGCAGGCGAGATCGACCACCGACACCGCGCGGAGCGAGCCGAGAGCACCGACGACCGCAGCGACCACGTCGGCATTGCGTGCGGCGCGATCGTACGGCTCGCGCAGCGACAGCCATTCGGCGGAAAATCCGCTCACGTAACGCGCTCCAGTGCGTCCGCGAACAAGCGCGCCTGCTGCGGCCAGGAGGGAAAGGTGGCCGCGCGCGCGCCGGCGGCGAGACGGTCGCGTTGATCGGCGTCCTCGATCAACGCACGCAGCGCCACCGCCAGCGCCTCGACGTCGTCGGGCGCCACCAGCACGCCGGCGGCGGCCGGCACGATCTCCGGAATGGCGCCGGCGGTGGTCCCGACCACCGGCAGGCCATGGGCGATGGCCTCGGCATAGGCCATGCCATAGCCCTCGAAGCGCGAGGGCAGCACGAACAGATCGGACGCCGCGTACAGCCGTGCGAGCTCGGCTGCGGTCACCGCCCCGCGCAACGCAATGCGATCGGCGAGCGCGAGCCGCGCGATCTCGGCTGTGAGCAAGCGCAGCGTCTGCGGGCTTCGCCCGCCGTCGCCGGCGATGGTGAGCCGCCATGGCAGATGGGCGAGCCGCGCGAGCGCGGCGACCAGCACATCATAGCCCTTGCGCGGGACCACCGAGCCGACTGCGAGCAGCGCGACCATGCCGTCACTGCGACGCGGCCTTGCAACGCCATCGACGCGATCGGTGCCCGGCACGACCACGCTCAACCGCTCGGACGGCACCCGGTAGTCATCGCCGAGGAGCCGCGCGGTCGTCGCGCTGGTCACGATCACCCGGCGGGCACAGCCGAGCGCCGCCTGCTCGCTCGTGCGCAAGGCGGCACATTCGACCGCGGTCAATCCGGATTCGAGCGCGAGCGGATGATGCACCAGCGCCAGCAGCGGGTGGCTCTCCCGCAGCATCTCTGCCGCCTCGGGCAGCACGCCGAATGCGAGCCCGTCGACGACGATCGGATGGGCGGAGGCGAGTGCGGCGAGCCGGGCGCAAGCCGCAGCGCGCACGCCGGATGCCGGTCGCGGAAAGCCGTCGCCCAGGTCGAGAACGTCGATCCGCCAGCCGAGCGCGGCCAGCTCGGCAATCATGCGCCGGTCGTAGGCGTAGCCGCCGGTCGGGCTTGCGAGATCGCCGGGCACCGCGAACACGGCAGCCTTCACCACAGCGGCGCCTCGTACCAGGCGCGCGCAAGCGGCGATTCCGCAACCGTCACCCGGATCCCCCGCAGATCGCGTCCGTCGCGGCCGAGATCGCCGGCGCGGGCGGCCTGCGCCAGGCGATCGAACAGGTGCCTGGTCAGGAACTCGGTGGTGGTGTTGATACCCTCGAACTGCGGCAGCTCGTCGAGATTGCGGTAGTTGAGCGGAGCCAGCGCCTGCCGGAGCACCTCGTGGGCGCGGGCGATATCGACCACGATCCCGTGCGCATCGAGCGTCTCGGCGAGAAACGCCACGCGAATGACGAAGGTGGCGCCGTGCACCTTCTGCGCCGGACCGAATACCTCGCCGCGGAAGGAATGGGCGATCATGATCTGGTCGGAGACTTCGACGGCGTACACGGGATTCCTTTCGGGTCGGCCGGCCTCGTGCTCGAGCAGCTCGAAGCAACCTTTCAGGTCGGTTGCTCTCGATCCGCCGCAGCATAGCGGATCGGCTGGCAGACCACGTCGTTATCGGCGTCGAAGATTGCCGGCAGCTGCGCCGGCAGATCCTCGAAGGAAACCGGCGGCACCCAGCAAGCCATCGAGCGCGGCGTCGCCGAGCAGCGCCAGCGCCGCCGTCAATCGTCGTTCATGGCTCCAGCGCGCGCGGTGGGACGGGGCGACCCTGCCGACCTGGCTCGAGATCAGCCGGAGCCGCCGGCTGTGGAAGGCTTCGCCCAGCGGCGCCGCCACCGCACCGTCGCCGTACCAGCTGAGCTCGACGATGCTCGCCTCCTCGCCCGCAAGCCCCAGCGCAACGGCAAGTCCGGCGGCGGTGGCGCTGGCGTGGAAAACCACATCGCACTCGCCCGCTGCCGCTTCGGGCGCCGCAAAGCGGGCCCCCAGCGCGTGCGCGAGCCGGCGGCGCGACGGCGCGACGTCGACTACGGTGACCTCCGCGCTCGGCAGTCGCGCGCACAGATAGGCGACCAGGAGCCCGACCAATCCTCCGCCCACCACCGCGATGCGGTCGGCCGGACCCGGCGCTCCGTCCCAGACCGCATTGAGGGCGGTTTCCATGTTGGCGGCGAGCACCGCGCGCAGTGGCGGAATGCTCGTGGGCACGACGAACGCGGCTGTCGCCGGAAGATTGAAGCGCGTCTGGTGGGGGTGCAGGCTGAAAACGATGCGGTCGGCAAGCTCCGGAGGTCCGGCCTCGACCTTCCCTACGGTTGCGTAGCCGTATTTCACCGGGAACGGAAACGCACCGGCCATGAACGGCGCTCGCATTCGCTGGTGCTCGCTCGCCGGCACGCGGCCCGCATGCACGAGCCGCTCGGTGCCGCGACTGATCGCACCATAGAGCGCGCACACCTGTATCTCGCCGGCACGCGGCGGGGCGACCGGCTCGGTGCGCAGCTCCGAGCGGCGGGGGCTCACGTACCAGAGGGCCTTGCCGAGCATCGAACAGTCATCCCGCGATTGCGGCCGGGCTTGTGTATGACGACCGCGCAGGCGGCGCAAATCGGGGATGGGTTGCGCTCCAGGCGCTCCCCCGCGCACATCCTCAAAACGCCCGAATAGGCACGCATAGGCCCGGCATGGTCGAGCTCTCTCCGGCAGAGGATATCGCGGTCGCCGAACGATCGCTGCTCCCGGCGTGGCGGCCGGCGGTGTTCTTCGCCTGCGTCGGCTCGACGATGGCGGGACTGATCTGGCTCGCCGTCACCGCGCTTTCGCCGGGCGGAACAGACGCCGTCGACCTCGTCCTGATAGCGCTGTTCGCGGTGACGCTGCCCTGGTACGTGATCGGTTTCTGGAACGCGACCATCGGGCTTGCGATCATGCGCTTTGCCCCAGATCCGGTGAGCGCCGTCACCCCGGTCGCCGGCCGCGTGCGGGGTGACGAGCCGATCACGGCATCGACCGCAATCCTGCTCTGCATCCGCAACGAGCCGCCCGAGGCGGTTGCCCGCCTGCTCGAGCCGCTGCTCGCGGGGCTCACCGCGCGCGGCGTCGGCGGCCGCTTCCACGTCTATGTGCTGAGCGACACCAGCGACGACACCATCGCCGCCGCCGAGGACGCACGTTTTGCCGCGCTGACCGCGTTCTGGCGCGGACGGGTCGCGCTGACCTACCGGCGCCGCACCGACAATGTCGGCTTCAAGGCCGGCAATGTCGCGGATTTCTGCACGCGCTGGGGCAAGGACCACGACTTCGCGGTGCTGCTCGATGCCGACAGCGTGATGACCGTCGAGCTCGTCCTCAAGCTCGTGCGCATCATGCAGATCGAGCCGCGGCTCGGCATCGTGCAGAGCCTGGTGATCGGGATGCCGTCGGCGAGCGCATTCGCGCGCATCTTCCAGTTCGGCATGCGGCTGGGCATGCGGTCCTACACCATCGGCAGCGCCTGGTGGCAGGGCGATTGCGGACCCTATTGGGGCCACAACGCCATCGTGCGCATCGCCCCGTTCATGGCACATTGCCAATTGCCGGTGCTCGGCAGGCAGGGGCTGGTCGGCGGCCACGTGCTCAGTCACGACCAGGTCGAAGCGGTGCTGATGCGCAGGGCCGGCTACGAGGTGCGCGTGCTTGCCGAGGAAGGGTCGAGCTTCGAGCAGAATCCGCCGACCCTCGTCGAGTTCGTGCGCCGCGACCTGCGCTGGTGCCAGGGCAACATGCAATACTGGCATTTCCTGCGGATGCCCGGGCTGCGACCGGTGAGCCGCTATCAGCTCGCCTTCGCGATCCTGATGTTCGTCGGCTCCCCGGCGTGGATCGCAATGCTGCTGTTGGGCAGCGCGGCCGCCGCCTTCGCACCGACGCCGGCCGCTTTCATGCGTGCCGACGCCGGGATCGCCCTGCTCGCGCTGGTGCTGGCGATGTGGTTCGCGCCCAACCTGGCGACCATGATCGACGTGGTGCTGCAGAGCAAGCTGCGGCGCGCGTTCGGAGGAGGATTGCGCTTTGCCGCGAGCGTGGTCCTCACCATCGTTTTCGTCACGCTCCTGGCACCCATCATGTGGGCGAGCCACACCGTGTTCCTGCTGCGCCTCCTGCTCGGCCGTACCGTGGGATGGGGCGCGCAGACGCGCGACGATCACGCGGTGTCGTGGTCGCTGGCGCTGCGGGAGCTCTGGCCGCAGACCCTGATCGGCCTTGCGCCGGTTGCCGTGCTGGCGGCGGCCGCGCCGACGGCGCTGCCATGGGCATTGTTCATCGCCGGCGGTCCGCTCCTCTCCATCCCGCTCGCCGTGGCGACCGCCTCGCCTGCGCTCGGCCGCAGGCTCGTCGCCATCGGGCTCGACCGCCTGCCCGAGGAGATGGCGCCGCCGCCGGAGCTGCGCGCGCTCGAGCTGCCCGCCATCGAGCTCTCCCGGCGCACGGCGTGACGACGCCATGCGCGCGGGCTGGTACGCGACGTGTCGCGACTCCTGGCGGACCCTCCGCGGGGTCACGCGATCGCTGCGGACCTACTACGGCAACGGCGCGCGCCGCTCCGCGATGGACGGCCTCTACGGCCAGTTCGTGCGACCGGGGGATCTGGTGTTCGATGTCGGCGCCCATGTCGGCGATCGCATCGCCTCGTTTCGCCGGCTGGGGGCACGGGTGGTGGCGCTCGAGCCGCAGCCGGCGCTGGTGCGAACCCTGCGGCTGCTCTACGGCCGCGATCGCGGGGTCGCAGTCGAGCCGCTCGCGGTCGGCCGCGAGACCGGCACGCTCGAGCTCCGGCTCAATGTCGACAACCCCACCGTATCGACCGCCTCGATCGCTTTCGTGCAGGCCGCGCGCGGGGCCCCGGGCTGGGAGGGGCAGGCGTGGACGCGCTGCACGCGCGTGCCGGTCACGACGCTCGACGCGCTCGTTGCGCGCCACGGCTCGCCGGCCTTCATCAAGATCGACGTGGAGGGCTTCGAAGCGGAGGCACTGGCCGGCCTGACCAGGCCGCCGCCGGCGCTCTCGTTCGAGTTCACCACCATCCAGCGCGAGCGTGGCGGCCGCCTGCATCGACCGCTGCCGCGCGCTCGGCTATCGCCGCTTCAACGCGATGCTCGGCGAAAGCCATGCGCTCATCCATGCCGATTGGCTCGGCGGCGAAGACATGCGGGCGTGGCTCGACGCCTTGCCGCACGAAGCCAATTCGGGCGACGTCTACGCGCGCCTTCGATGAGAGTGCATCGGGCTGGAGGACGCCGCGGCGAGAAGTCCCATCGGGAATGCGGCACGGTCGAGCCATGAGCCGGCATCCTGCGCGAGATGCTGCGACCGCAGCGCGCGATGTGCTGGGCCATCCGCGCGGGCTGTCGGTACTGGTTGCGACGGAGGTTTGGGAGCGCTTCTCCTATTTCGGCAACGCCGCGCTGCTGGTGCTGTACATGGTCAAGTACCTGCTCGAGCCCGGCCGGGTCGAGGGCGTGCTCGGCTTTGCCGCCGTCAAGACGACGCTCGAGCTCCTGTTCGGTCGTCTCGATCCGCAGCCGCTCGCCTCGCAGCTGTTCGGGTTCTATACGGGGCTCGCCTATTGCACGCCGATCCTGGGCGGCATGCTCGCCGACCGCGTGCTCGGCCGGCGCCGGACCGTGATCATCGGCGGCGCGCTCATGGCGATCGGACATTTCATGATGGCGTTCGAGGCGCTGTTCCTGGTCGCGCTCCTGATGCTGATCCTGGGCATCGGCGGCTTCAAGCCGAATATCTCGACCCAGGTCGGCGCACTCTACCCGCCGGCGGACCGCAGGCGCGATCGCGGCTATTCGATCTTCTATGTCGGCATCAATGTCGGGGCATTCCTCGCTCCGCTCGTCTGCGGCACGCTCGCCGTGCAGTTCGGCTGGCACTACGGCTTCGGCGCCGCAGGCGTCGGCATGCTGGTGAGCCTCGGTATCTATCTTTGCGGCTCGCGAACGCTTCCGCCGGATCCGATGCCGCATCACGCCGCCGCGTGTCCGCAAGCCGCTCGATGCCGGCGAGCGCCGTTCGGTCGGGGCGATCGTCGGTCTCTGCGTCGTGGTGTCGTTGTTCTGGGCCGCCTTTGACCAGCAGGGCAACACTCTCCTGCTGTGGGCCGAGGATCTCACCGACCGGTCGATCGATCTGTGGCTCTGGCGCGGCGAGATCCCCTCGCCGTGGTTTCTCGCGCTCAATCCGCTCATGGTTTTCCTGTTCGCGCCGCTGATCGTGCGGATGTGGGCCGGGCAGGCACGTCGCGGCAGCGAGCCATCGTCGATCGGCAAGATGGCCTTCGGCTGCGCGTGCCTGGCGTGCGCGAACCTGCTGATGGCGTCGGCGGCATGGACCGCCGCCGGCAAGGCGAGCGCGCTGTGGCTGGTCGGCTATTTCGCGCTCGCCACCATCGGGGAACTGCACCTTGCCCCGGTCGGGCTCGCCCTCGTGTTCAGGCTGGCTCCCGTCCGCATGGCCTCGATGATGATGGGCATCTGGTTCGCGGCCACGCTCCCCGGCGACATTCTGGCCGGGTTCCTCGGCGGCTACTGGAGCACGATGGCCAAGACGAATTTCTTTCTCATGATCACGGCGATCGCGCTGCTGACCGGCGTCGCGATGCTCGCATTGCGCAGATCGGTGATCAATGCGTCCACGGATCGCGGCGCTTGAAGGCGAAGTTGTCGGCGTAGGAGATGACCCGGCGTGCCGGGGGCCGATGCTCGAACACCTGATAGGGGATGCCATGGCGCTCGCAGTAGGCGACTGCTTCCTCGACGGTGTCGAACTGCAGGCGCACCTGCTGGCGCATGTCTCCGGAGCTGGTCCAGCCCATGAGCGGCTCGATCACGCGCGGTTCTTCCGGCTCGTAATCGAGCACCCAGTCCCTGGTATTGGCCAAGCCGGACTGCATCGCGGTCTTCGCGGGCCTGTAGATGCGTGCCGGCATGGGCTTGCTCGCTCGATATCCCGTGTAGCGTGTCCGGTTCATTCCCGTGGCCTCTCGTGCGCTACTCAACCCGGACAACTCGTGTGCTATCGACCCTATTCGTCGGGTTCATATTAACAAAGAGATTAGAGTGGTAAATCGTCGTGGTACAGTAAATTAATACACAACGAAATTAAGAACCCTAAAAAGCTGTCACTCCAGAGACGGGTTGGGAACTACCATGCTTCGGAAACGACCGCTCGCGGCCGCATTGGCCGCGGCTGCATCTCTTGTGCCTCGGTCGGCGAGCCTCGCCTTGTTGTCGGCATTGGCCTTGATGCCGATCGGGATCGAATGAGCTCCCCCTGGCGCGCCGCTTGCGAACCCGGCGCCGGACTTTTTCTCCTACAGGCGGTTGCAGGTTGTGTGAGCTGCATCACACAGGGAGCGCGGCGGCGCCCTTAGCATGCCTGCTGGGTGATCGAATTCGTACGCAGCGGCCCCCCGGCGATGTGGTGACGGCAATCGCCATCGGAGAGCAACGATGAAATGGCTGTGCGGACAGCATCGGGTTCGTTCATCGCTTGCACAGGTGGCGCTGGGTCTGGGATTCTTGTCGCTGCTCACAGCCGACGCTCTCGCTCAAGGCGAACCGCGATATCACGAAAAGTGGCCCGCAATCGGTTACAACAGGGCCGCCGACCTCCCCGCCTGGCGGAAGATTACGCTCGGCACCAGGAAGGGCGTCGATGCGTATCGTGACGCTCTGGACGCTGCATCAATCAAGGTCGGCGATGCGGCCGACGAAATTCTCGGACGACCGGCATTTCCATATGCAAGCACCAAAACAGACGTCGAGCTCGCCCTGCTTTCGGTCGCCGAGCTCGGTGTGGAAGCGGAAAGTGAACCTCTTTCGGAGATTTACGAACGCGCAAGACAGGTTGGCCTCCAGCTATGTCCCGGCGAGGTCGGACCACAGTTGCGGCTGCACTATCGCAATCAGCCGCTCGGCGAAGTGCTTCATGTCGCGATGAGGCCCGTGGCGACTTATGATGGACGGCTGACGATCCTGGCGCTGACGAACTTCGGCGGCACGATCTCGCTCATCGGGAGCGATGGTCGGCCCGATTTCATGGTACCGCGGACATTTCGCTTCGTGTTCGCCCTTCCAGCCGAGGGGCGTCTGGAGGCTATGAGAGGTGCTCGATGATCCGGATTGTTTCACGACATTGGAGACGGCATCGTGATTAGGGTGCTGTACATCGATGACAACGAAGACAACGTCTATATGCTCAAGATGCGGCTCGAGCTGCTTGGCGATTTCGAGGTCTTGGCAGCAGAGAACGGCGAAAGGGGCTGTGAGGTGGCCGCCAGCGAGCGGCCTGACATTATCCTCATGGACCTCGAAATGCCGATCATCAACGGCTGGGAAGCGACGCGACGGCTCAAGAGCCAACCGCACACGCGCGACATCCCGGTTATCGCGCTGTCGGCGCATGCGCTGTCCGGCGAGCGCGAACGGGCGATTGCGGCGGGATGTGACGAGTTCGACACCAAGCCAATCGAGTTCGAGCGTTTGCTGTCGACCATTCGCCGCCTTGGCGCAAACCACAAGTCACACATATGAACGGCAATACGTGCATGCCTGCCGTCCTGATGTGGGGCATCGCTGCAACCGCTGCGAAGGAGCAAAGGCTCGAGGCTCGAGGTGTCACGGCCGCACGGCCGGCGTCTCGATGTTCATGCCGCGCGCCCGCCACATCAGAAACAGCTCGAGATCGACGTATTCCGCTGCACCCAAGGCATAGGACTCGGCACGCATGCCCACAAGGCAGTTGCGCAGCCGACGCTGCAATGATCCGAGCGCCTGCCATTCCAGGCGGTACAGCGGGTACCCGCTCGCATGACCCTGCGGGATCGTGGCGCCGGCAAGCTTCTGGCCCCAATTGCCGTCATGGCAATTCGCGCAGGATAGATTGAGCTGGCCCTGGCGCCGATTGAACATGTCGCGCCCGCTTTGCAGGAAGGGTTTGGTGCGGTCGTCGACCGTGATCTCGATCGGCATCCCGCGCGATTGCCGACCCGCATAGACGGTCAGCGCGAGCAGATCCTTGCCTTCGAAAGCGAGCGGCGACGCCTGTTGATGTTTTGTGCGACACATGTTGATGCGCTGTTCGAGGTTGACCGGCCGCCCCCGCACATCATCGAAGGCGGGATAGCGAGCCGCCACCCCCTTCATGCTGGTCCCGGCGTCGCCGTGGCAGTCGGCGCACGATTTATCGGCGGCGCCCTGCCTTCGGCTCCACAGTGCCTCGCCCTCGAGGACCCACAGCATGCCCGGATTGTTGGTGTCGTCGTCCTGCATGGCGCGGATGTCGCGGCCCATGAATTCGTAGCCGGATCTCCGCTCGGACAGCGGGATCTCGGCGGCTACCGCTGCCGCGCCGATCAATGTCCCCAAGATGACGGCGCGGAGCCGGCTTCATTCGACGGTGATCTTGGCGGACTCGGCTGCCGAGAAGCCGCCGTCGCCGGTCCATTCGAAGCCGATGGTGCCGCTCTCGGTCGCAACGGTGGAGAAGGCGAAAAACGGATTGGCGGAGATCGCCGGGAACAACTCGGCGCGGAAGATTTCCTCTCCGTTATACTTGCAGACGAATTCCGTGATGATGTTGCGTGGGATCGGCCGACCCATGCTGTCGGGACGGAACCCGGTCTCCATATCGTGCGAGATCATCGCTTTGATCTCGATCATGTCGCCGCGCCTGGCCTTGGCCGGGACACTGATGAGGGCGCGCGCCATGCTCAGACTCCCTCGAGGCAGGCCGCGAGGGTGACCACGACTTCCACCTCGTCGGACCAGAACGAGCCGTCACTCATTTGGGCAATGGCAACCACCTTTTGCGTGTCGGCAAGTCGGATGCGGGTCGAGACGCTCGCCCGTCCGGCGCGCGGACCGAGGTGAACACCCATCACGTTCGGCTGCGGATTCCGCTCCGTGAAGACGTAGAACGCCTTGACGTGGTTGTCCGCCGTCATCGGGCTCTCGCTGGAGACCGTGAGCGAGACGGCATTGCCGTTTTCGATCAGCGGCGGCAGGTCGATCTTGACCCTGCCCTTCTGCACCGGCGCCTCGCCTACGACCTTGCGGATCGCGGCCCGCATCGATTCGGGCGTCGCCTGCGCGGACTTGACCGAAAGTCCGAACCCCACGCTGCCCGCTATCGTCGCCGCCTGGAGCAGGAAGCGTCGCCGCGTCGCGTGCAGGAGCTCATCGTCATGGATCATGGTCGGCCACGCAGGGTCGCGAGCAAGGAGACGACGTCCTCGATCTGCTCGGCGGTCAGCAAGGGCTTACCCTGAAACGCCGGAGCGACCCGCTCAAGTCCTTCGACGCGATAATAGGGCGGCATGATCGTGTCCGGGTTGAGGCGGCTGGCGTCGACCACTCGCAGGCGCAACTGACCTTCCGACCAGCGCGACCCGGTTCCCTTGAGGTCGGGCGCCAGTGTGCCCTGGAACTTCTCCTCGGGAAAAGGTCCGACATGGCAGAGCAGGCAAAGCCCGACCTGACGGTTAACGACGATCGACCGTCCGCGTTCCGCATTGCCCCTCGCTCCCGTAAGGGAATCGGGGATGGCATCCCCGACCACGCTAAAGGCGCGAAACGTCTCCTGCGCCCCTGCTCCGCCGGGGACGCATGCCATCATGGCGGCGAGGACAATTGCGCCGGCGAGCGCGCAGCGACGCTCAGCCGAAAACCTCGTCGGTGATCGTCTTGAACCAGCCATTCGCCAGAGTTGCTTCAAGTGCACGGAACGAGCTCGGCGCATCGGCCGGACTTACTCCGCCGGAACCTTCGACGTCCTTGATCTGGCCATCGGCCGGCCGATAGACGCCGGCGACCGAGATGCCGTAGTCGGGTGCCACCAAGCTGTAGCAGGTGTTGATGAGCCTGGGCTGATCAGGCCTCCCGCCTGCCAGCAGCCTCACCACGGCGGCCGCGCAGACCTTGGCCTGCGAATTCGCGGCAAACGCCGATTTTGGCATCCCGCCCGCAATCGACGCATCCCCGATGACATGCACGTTCGGCTGCAGCTTGGATTCGAACGTCACCGGATCTATCGGGCACCAGCCGGTGCGATCGGCGGCTCCTGCGACCTCGGCGATGCGTCCCGCCTTCTGCGGTGGAATGACATTGGCGACATCGGCCTGGTGCCGTCCGAAGTCGGTGACCAGCGTCATCGCGCCCGCATCGACCGCGGTGACCTTGCCGCCCGACGACAGCGAGACCCATTCGAGATTCGGGTAGAGCGCCTTCCAGGCGTTCCGGAACAGGCCCTGTTTCGAGAAGGTGTCCTTGGCATCGAGTATGATCAACTTCGATCGCGGCTTCCTGGTCTTCAGATAATGAGCGATCAGGCTTGCCCGCTCGTAGGGACCGGGCGGGCAGCGGAACGGATTGGGCGGCGCCGCAATGATGACCGTCCCGCCGTCCGCCATGGCCTCGAGCTGTCGGCGCAGCAGCAGCGTCTGCTCGCCGGCTCTCCAGGCGTGGGGCATGCGCTCGGCCGCCGCCTCGGTATAGCCCGGCAGGCCGTCCCAGACGATGTCGATGCCCGGCGCCAGCACCAGGCGGTCGTAGGGCAGACGCACGCCATTGGAGAGCGCCACGGCGCGACCCTGCGGGTCGACCGCGGTGGCCGACGCGAAGTTGAGCGCGACCTGATCGGCGGCGAGCTTGTCGTAACCGAACTGCTGCGCCGTGAGCTCGCGCAACCCGGCGATCACGACATTGCTGAATGGGCATGCGGTGAAGGTCTGGCTCGCTTCGACCAGCGTCACCGTGATGCGCGAATCGATCCGTTTGATGAAGCGGGCGCAGGTGGCACCGGCGAACCCGCCTCCCACGACCACAACTCGCCCGCCTGCGCCTTGAGCAATGGAGGGGAACGGCAGCATCACCGCCGCGGTCGCGCCCGCTGCAGCCTTGATGAAGTCACGCCGGCTCGCGCGTTTTCCGATCATGGTCCGACCTATCAGTCCTTTTGCTCGCCGTACCAGGCGGCAATGGCTTTGATTTCGTCGTCGGAGAAACCCTTGGCGATGCGGCTCATGACGGTCGAGGCCAACTGCCCCGACTTGAACGCCTGCATCTGCGCCACGACGTCCGCGGGATTGCGGCCAATGAGCCGCGGCACCGTGCCGTCCACCCCCTTGGCGGTGGAGTGGCAGCCCGAACAGGCCGCCGCCCCCGGCGGAGCCTCCGCCAGGCCGGCTGCCAAAACCGGGCCTTTCATGGCAACCAGCGCCACCACGACAGTGAGGTAGCGTATGCTCTTCATTTCCAAGCCTCCCGCAGCACAGATTTCTCTGCCAAGGCCGGTCCTGGATTGATCCGGGGTAGAAACGGCGGCCGCCAGGGCCGCCGTTCCGCCTTCACTCGCGCCCTTGTATCAGGCCATCTGAATGTTGTGGTTCTTCAGCGGGAACGAGCGGATGCGCTGGCCCGTCGCCTTGAAGTACGCATTGAGCACCGCTGGCGCGGCCACGCAGATGGTCGGCTCGCCGACGCCGCCCCAGGGGCCAGCGCCGCCGGGCTGCAGGATGATCAATTCGACCTTCGGCATTTCCGCGATGCGCATCGAGTTGTAGGTATCGAAGTTGGTCTGCTCGATGCGGCCGTCCTTCACGGTGCATTCCTGGTAGAACAGGGCGGAAAGGCCATAGACGAACGAGCCTGCGACCTGCCGGTCGATCTGCGCCGGATTGACCGCGTAGGTGCAATCGGTGGCGCCGACGATACGGTGCACCTTGATCTTGTTCCCGCCGGAGACGGAGATTTCCGCCGCCGCCGCCACGTAGGCATCGAACGCCTTCATGTGGGCAAGCCCACGATAGATACCTTGCGGGGCGGGCTTGCCCCAGCCGATGCGTTCGGCAACCGCATTGAGCACGGCCAGGTTTCGCGGGTAGTTGCCCATCAGCTTGCGCCGGAACTCGAGCTCGTCCTGGCCGACGGCTTGCGCCAGCTCGTCCATGAAGCACTCGATGAAGATGCAGTTCTGGTTGATGTTCACGCCCCGCCAGAAACCCGGCTTGATGTGAGGGTTGCGCATGGCGTGATCGATCAGCAGGTTCGGGATGCTGTAGCTGAACGCGTGCTCACCGGACTGAGCAAGGCCTTGGAAGGTGGCCGGATCGCGTCCGTTCTGCAGCGCCTCGGGCCGCACATCGGCAAGGATCGATTGCCCCGAGAGCCGCAAGTGGAGAGCGGTCAGGTTGTTGCCAGCATCGAACCCGCCGACGAGCTTGCACTGCATGACCGGGTGGAACCGGCCCTGCACCATGTCCTCCTCGCGCGACCACAACAGCTTCACCGGAGTGCCGGGCATCTGTCTTGGCGATGAGCACCGCCTGGGTCGTATAGTCGTGGAAGGCACCGCGCCGGCCGAAGCCGCCGCCGAGATGGACCTTGTACATTTCCACCTTGTCGGCCGGGAGACCCGACGCCTCTACGGCCGCCGCGAAGCGCAGCCTCGCCGTTCTGCGTGGGACCCCAGACCTCGCATTTGTCGGGCGTGTAGAGCGCGGTCGCGTTCATCGGCTCCATGCAGGCGTGGTTCTGAAACGGGTACGAGTACACCGCCTCGACCTTCTTGGCCGCGCTGGCGAGCGCCGCGTTGGCGTCGCCGTTGGAGTTACCGACGAAAGCCTCGGGAGCGTCGAGCCCGGCCTTGAGCCATTCCGCTATGCTGGCGCTCGACACCTTGTCGTTCGGTCCCTCCTCCCAAACGATGGGAAGCGCGTCGAGGGCGGTCTTGGCTTGCCACCAGCCATCCGCCACCACCGCGACGCCGGAATCGCCGACCTGCACGACCTTCTTGACCCCGGGCATGTTCGCGACCTTGGCAGCGTCGAAGCTCTTGATCTTGCCGCGCTGCACCGGGCTCTCCTTGATCGCGGCGCTCAGCATCCCGGGCAGCTTGAGATCGGCGCCGTAGATTTGCTTGCCGGTGAGCTTGTCCAAGGTGTCGAGCCGCTTGAGCGGCTTGCCCGCGATCTTCCAGTCCTTCGGATCCTTGAGCTTGACCTCTTTCGGCGGCTCGAGCTTGGCGGCAGCAAGCGCCACCTTGCCGTAGGTGGTGGAGCGGCCGGACGGCGTGTGCGTGACCACGCTGTCGGCGGCGGTGACCTCGGAGACCGGAACGTTCCACTCGTTGGCCGCGGCTTGCTTGAGCATCTCCCGCGCCGCGGCGCCGCCTTGCCGCACGTACAGTTGCGACGAGCGGATGCCGCGACTGCCGCCGGTCGAGAAGTCGCCCCACACGCGCTTGCGTTTGACGCTCTGGCCCGGGGTCGGATACTCCCATGTGACCTTCGACCAATCGGCTTCGAGTTCCTCGGCGACCAGCTGTGCGAGACCGGTCAGCGTCCCCTGACCCATCTCGGATCGGGCGACGCGGACGACGACGGTGTCGTCGGGCCGGATCACCACCCAGGCATTGACTTCCGGCGAGCCGTCCTGTGCGAAGATGACCTTCGGGCCGCCCACCGGAATGTCGAGGCCGATGGCAAGCCCACCGCTTGCGGCAGCTGCGCCGACGACGAAAGTGCGACGATTCATTGCGGATACGTAATTCATCGCTGCCTCCCTTCTCACGCGCTGGCCGCAGCGTGGATAGCCGCGCGCACCTGCACGAAGGTGCCGCAGCGGCAGATATTGGTGATGTTGGCGTCGATGTCGGCGTCAGTCGGTTGGGGCTTCTCCTTCAGCAGCGCCGCGACCGCCATGATCATTCCGGTCTGGCAATAGCCGCACTGCGGCACATCGTGGTCGAGCCAGGCCTGCTGCACCTTGTGCAAGGTGTTGCCAGCAGAAAGCCCTTCGATGGTGATGATCTGCTTGCCGACAAGCGCGCTAACGGGCAGGGAGCACGAGCGCACCGCGACACCGTCGACGTGCACCGTGCAGGCGCCGCACTGGGCGATGCCGCAGCCGTATTTGGCGCCGGTCAGACCGATATTGTCCCGCAACACCCACAACAACGGGGTGTCGGGGTCGACATCGACCTGATGAGTTTTACCATTGACGTTGAGAGCAGCCATTCGCAGTCCTCCCATACGTTCGCCGTTTGATGAGGCGACGATCAACGCGCGATCGACCCGTCGGTCGTGCCGCGCCCACTGTCCCGAAGACTCCAACTCTAATACGGAGTTTGGAAGTCGGCGAGGCCGTTTCGGGTTCTGACGAAGAAGTGTTGGGTTCTTCGGGCGGACAGCTGGCCCTAGCCGCTACACTAATACAATACCTCATCACCGAGGGCGGGACGGCGTGTCCAAGAGCCCAAGCGTCGGGCACCTGCTAGCGCCCGCGACGAGGCCTGGAACATTTCTCGTTGTTTCGAGTTTTGCACACCGACGCGGGAGAACCTTGCGCCAAACGTTCCTTACGTCAGTGCTGCGGCGCGGCAGCCGCTGGAGCGCATGCCGTTGCTCGCGTTCCGGCGCGCTGCGGCCGCGGCCCGGTTCCGGCCTAATTTTCGGCAATTTTCTCCGGCTACTTTTGATGGGATTTGCCGACAATTCATGGGGCTTCTGGTGTTGCACGAGGGCCAACCATGTTTGGCTTTCCTCCGGAAACAGAACTCTACTGGGCAAATGAAGTTCGCGTTTGGGCCGTAATCCTGGCTGGCCTCGGCGTAGCCGTGAGTCTCGCCGCCAGCTACGTCCAGATCAGCCTGCAGGAGGAAGGTTTGGCCGCGAGAGACGACGCATACAAAAGGCTACAGGTTGAATCCCAAGAGCGCATCGCACGGGTACAGACAGACTCCGCACAAGCCCAGGCAGACATCGCACGAGCTCGCGAAGCGGCCGCCAATGCACAAGAACGTGCTGCCGAGATTTCGAAAGAGGCTGAACAAGCTCGGCTGGAACACGAGCAAGTGCGGGCGCGGTTCGCTTGGCGCAGAATCTATCCTGAGCAACGACGACTGATCGCCGATGAATTGCGGGCGGCAAACGTGAGGCCTGCAGTTTTTGTTACGACATCGGACCCGGAGGCAGCTCAATTTCGAGCCGATCTTGTGGCGGCGTTACGCGAAGCCGGCGACCCGAACCCCAATTGGCGAGTTGCGGCGGGTAGCAGTTCAGTGGTCGGGCTTTCTGTTCAGGGTCCAAAAGAGCAGGAGAGATCCCTCGTTGCCGGGATCTTCGAACGCGCAGGATTCGCAATGCAGAATGCCGGCCCAGCCGAGAGGCTTACAATCATCATTGGAGCAAAGCCACCGCCATTTTAGACTTGGCACCCGAGTCCATTGAGGCCGCGCAGAACGCCTGCACCGGCTGGTCGGCCGGCACCCGCCCTCGAGAATGCGACATCACGATCATTCGATCATCTGGATGAGGGGAGGCATGATTTCGATGAATTGGAACGGACGGGTACGCAGTATATTACCCGTTCCAGGAAACGATCAGCGGAAACCGACAGTTGTTTCAAGGATCGTGCGCAGGCATACGGGCATCGGCACACGCTATGCCGACGCGCGGGACGGGGTTACAATTCTCGCTCGCTATCCAAGCGCAACGGACGACAGTGTCCTCACGATGCGGGAGAACGCCATGACGACCATCGCCAGGGAGTCGAAGCACGCGCGCAGGCTATCGCTTTCGCTCATGCTTCTGCTGGCCACCGTCTCCACCGCGACCGGCGGCTCGCTCGGCGGCCCGCTGGAGCTGCAGGACTTCGGCAGCTTCTTCGTCGGCGGACGGCCGCTCCAGTCGACCCATCCCGGCCCAAGCGCCACCGGCCCGGTTCCGGCCGGGCAGATCAGGGCCGGCCAGATGTACGTCCAGTATCTCATCCCCAAGACCGTGAGCGGGCCGGCGATCGTCATGGTGCCGGGCGCCGTCCACACCGGGGCCGCCTACGAGACGACGCCTGACGGGCGCGAAGGCTGGGCGACCTACTTTGCGCGCAAGGGCTTCCCGGTCTACGTGGTGGACCACGCCGGCCGCGCGCGCTCCGGCTTCGATCCGACGCCGGTCAACCGTGCCAAGGCCGAGGGGAACGCCGCCGCCCTGCCGGAGTTCCTGATCGCCACGCGCGAACTCGCCTGGGTGTTCTTCCGCATCGGGCCGTCGCATCCAACCCCGCACCCCGGCACGCAATTCCCCCTCGATGCGCTCGACCAGTATGTCTCGCAGCTCGTGCCGAACACCGAGAGCACGCTGCCCGGCGCCGGCGCCAACACGGTCGCGGGGCTGGCGGCGCTGCTCGACAAGATCGGCCCCGCGGTCGTTCTGGTGCATTCGCAATCGGGCGCCTACGGCATGGACCTCGTGCGCAATCACGCCGCCAAGGTGCGCGCCTTCGTCAACGTCGAAGGCAACTGCGTTCCGGCCACGGCGGACGAGATCGCGAATACCTTCAAGAAGGTCCCGATGCTGGCGGTGTGGGGCGATTTCAGCGAAGGCGCGCCCGGCCCAAACGGCGACACGCGGCGCAACGGGTGCGTCGGCACGATCAAGGCGCTTCAAGCTGCGGGCGGCGCCGCCAAGTACCTGCTGCTCCCCGAGGCGGGCCAGAAGGGCAACAGCCACATGCTGATGCTGGACAAGAACAACTCGGCGATCGCCGACCTGATCATCGGCTGGATCGGGGAGAACGTGCGGGGGATGTGACAGCGGCGTTTCACGCCGCCTCTCGGCCTGTCGTCACCCGCACAAGCGGGTCATCGTATGTGGACCGCATCTTGCGGGGTACAAGTCCGGCCGCGCTTCCGATCCAATACCCGACCAAGTTTGAGCTGGTGATCAATTCTCAAGACCGCAATGGCGCTCGGCCTGACCATCCCGCCGTCGCTACTCGCGACCGCCGACGAGGTGATCGAGTAAATGATTTTCGCAACGTGGACAAGTGCATCAGTAGCCGCTGCTCAAACCGAGTGGGGAAATTGTCGGTGAAGTGATGGGATCATCAGGCGCGTTTGCGCTTCTAGTTACCACCTACGCTCGACAAGCGTCCTCGCCCGAGCACTGATGGGTTTGAGACGAACACCTTCGCGTCGTTGCGTGCCGTGGCGGCAGGATCGTCAGAACGGATTTGCCAGGTTATTGAAAGGCAACGTGAAATTTGGTCGGGGCAGCAGGATTTGAACCTGCGACCTGGAGTACCCAAAACTCCCGCGCTACCAGGCTGCGCTATGCCCCGTCGCCGATGCGCGCTCTCGATACACCGTTCGGTTTTGAGCAGCAAGCCGCGCCACGAAGCGAGGAGCGCGGTCGGAACATCGATCCCGCTACCGACGTGCATTGAAGATCGGATGCGCCACCCGGTCGCCGGGAGCGATCCCGAGCTTCCTGGCAGTGCCGGCCAACACTTCCAGAACGGCGCGCACCGGCCCGCCGGAGGGAACCAGCGTCTCCGACAGCGGCACGGTGTTCTCGGCAATGCGCAGGATACGGCCGTCGGCGCGGATGAAGATCATGTCCAGCGAGACGTAGGTATTCTTCATCCAGAAGCTCGCCGGCTGCTCGCGACCAAAATCGAACAGCATGCCCTGCCCTTCCGGCAACTCGCGACGGAACATCAGGCCCCTCGCCTGCTCGTCGGGCGTTACCGCCAACTCGATGGCGAACACGTGCACCCCGGTCTTGCTCGCGATCTCGAGCGGCTGCAATTGCCGCGCGAAAAGAACGCCGGCCGGACCGGCCAACGGCAGCAGAAGAAAGGCGAGCGCGGCAAGCGCAAACCACGGGCGACGACGCATCGACAGGCCTCGATCGAAGGCGGCGATCATAGCATGCCCGGCATGCGGTAGGATGGCCGCACATCGCCGCGCACCATCGCACATCGTCCGCAGGCCGGTTCGGCGTGGCGGAAGCGGCGCCGTGGATTGCGATCAGTGGGAGGCAGGCCCGAGCAAAGGGCCTTCCGGACGCACCTCGGCGGCCATCAGGCCCTTGGGTCCCGGTCCGAAGCGAACCAGGACGTACTGACCCGGCCGCAGCTCGGTCAAGCCGTATCGGCGCAGGGTCTCCATGTGCACGAAGATGTCCGGGGTTCCCTCGCCCCTGGTGAGGAAACCGAAGCCGCGCAGCCGGTTGAACCACTTGACCTGCGCACGCTCGAGCCCGCCGGTCGCGGCGACGGCGGCGTGGGTGCGCGGCGGCGGCATCTGTGCGGGATGAATCGCCGTCGACTCATCCATGGAGAGCACGCGGAATGCCTGCAGGCCGCGTGGACGCTGCAACGCCTCGACCACTACGCGCGCGCCCTCGTAGGCGACCTGGAAGCCGTCGCGCCGCAGGCACGTCACATGCAGGAGGATATCGGGCAAGCCGTTGTCGGGGACGATGAAGCCGTAGCCCTTGGAGACGTCGAACCATTTGATGACGCCGGTGAGCTCGACGACGCTCGCTGCTTCGTCACCAATCTCGCCACCGGTGCCGCGGTCGATCACCAAACCGCCGCCCGGCCCCTTCGGTTCAATTCCGTCCGAAGTCATGCCAACAACGCCGCCGCTCAGCACTGGCGCTTCTTACGTGCGCTTCGAATCTGTTCGGTCACAAAGATATCACCCGCAGATCACGGGGAAAGGCCAAAATGCATTTGTTGGCCGAAAGGCGTGGAAGGGCTGTGCACATCTCTGCCGACGGGGGCCGAAATCAGTGGATGATGAAAGAAGATAGCACCGATCCGATGTCTTCGCGAACCACCAGGTCGGCAATCGCATCGAATTCGGTCTCTTCGCGATTGATGATCACCAGGCGAGCCCCGTTTCGTTTCGCGAGCAGCGGGAAGCCGGCCGCCGGCCACACCACCAACGAGGAGCCGACCGCGAGGAAGAGATCGCAGTCGAGAGTCAACTGCTCCGCGCGCCGCATCTCGCGCTCCGGCATCGCCTGACCGAAGGAGATGGTGGCGGTCTTGATGTGTCCGCTGCAGCCGGGGCAGTCGGGCGCGCGTTCGCGCTCACGCACGAACCGCTCCCGGACCCAATCGAGCTCGTAGCGCTTCCCGCAATCGAGGCACGAGGCGTAGCTGTTGTTGCCGTGCAACTCGATCACGTGCTCGGCGGAAATTCCCGAGCTTTGATGAAGATTGTCGATGTTTTGCGTGATCACCGCCGGTGCCTTGCCGGCGCGGTACAGGCTTGCCAGCGCCAGGTGCCCGCGGCCGGGCCGTGCCGCCGAGAACTGCGCATCCATGGCAAAGCGCCGCCGCCACGCTTCATCGCGCATGTCCTGGCTGGCGCGGAATTCGTCGAACGGAATCGGCCGGTTCTTGGTCCACAGGCCGCCCGGGGAGCGGAAGTCCGGAATGCCGCACTCGGTGGAAATTCCGGCTCCCGTGAATGGGGCGATCACCCGTGCGGCCTCCACCAGGTTCTGCAACTCGTCGATGGCGGTCTCCAGATCCGGCGCGATCATGTATGCTGCCCTCCTCCGCGTATTCCTGCCAGGCTATGCAAAGAGGTCACACCCATGAGATATCTGCATACCATGCTGCGCGTGCGCAACCTCGATCAGGCGCTCGACTTCTATTGCAACAAGCTCGGGCTCAAGGAGGCGCGCCGTCGGGTCGACGACAAGAACCGCTACACCCTGGTGTTCCTGGCTGCTCCGGACGACGAGTTGCGCGTGGCGGAAAGCAAGCGCAGCGGCCGCGATGCACCGTTGGTCGAGCTGACCTACAATTGGGACAGCGAGGATTGCGGCGAGGCGCGCTACTTCGGCCATCTCGCCTACGAGGTCGACGACATCTACGGACTGTGCGAACGGCTGATGAAGGCCGGCGTCACCATCAACCGCCCGCCCCGCGACGGGGTGATGGCGTTCGTGCGCTCGCCCGACAAGCATTCGATCGAGCTGCTGCAGCGCGGCGATCCGCTGCTGCCCAAGGAGCCGTGGGTGTCGATGCCCAACACCGGCAAGTGGTGAGACGGCGCGCCCTTCGTCGCACGGCCGGCACGTTGCCGTTTTCGCGCTACCGTTTCCTGTAGCGAGCGCGTTACCGTTTCCTTGCCGCACCGGAAAAACGCCTCTATATGTCGCCCCGCCTCCATGCGCCCTTCGTCTAGCGGTCCAGGACGCCGCCCTTTCACGGCGGAAACACGGGTTCGATTCCCGTAGGGCGCGCCAATGATCTCAACATGTTAGCGTTTTCGATGCCGGTCGGGTCCAAAATGGGTCCAATATCGAAGACACCCCATCGGAAAGGTGAGATGCCCATCGACGATCCCAATACGTGGCGCAGGCGCGCGCCATGTCGTCGTCGAGGCCATCCGTGGGCTCGTAGGGATCGTCAGGGATGCTCGCAAGCATGCCAATCCCGAACAGGCGAAGGCCATCGAGGCTGCGGCTGACCAAGTCGAGGCCGCTGCTAGGGTGGCCGAAGCGGAAATCGCGAAGGCGTTGGGTTACGAGTTGTGCAGGTGCGAATTTCCGCCAACCGCGATGCTAACGGTTGGGAGCCGCATCGAGCGTAAAACCGGAAACGCAATTCCCGTATTCGAATGTCCCAAGTGCGGTTTCGACACCGCCGGAGCATTTCATTACGGTCGTACCGCGCCACCGAGAAATGCCTGACGGGCGCACCTTGAGGAAGCCCAATGGCACGCCACAGGCGACCGCCGACCCCGACCACGCCGCCAACCTCTTCCGAATGGCAGGACGCGGCGCAGCAGTACCGAGGTGGGCTCTTCCTTTCGTTCGAAAGCACGGGAGGTACTGGGTAGTGAATCGGCGAGAGTTCATCACGCTGCTCGGCGGCGCAGCGGTTTGCCCGATTACGGCGCGCGCGCAGCAGGAGCGGGTGCGGCGCATAGGCGATCAGCCGCGCATCGTGACCGAGATTCTTGAGCCTGCGGCTCAGATGATGCGCGCCGACGCAGGCCTCCATGCCGATCAGGCACGGCGGCAAGTTGGCGAGCCGCGTTTCCACTTGCCCGCGCGACTACTTCTGCCGCAGCACGATTGCACCGCGTATCGTGGCCCACGACGTGGAACGAGTTCTTGCCGATATCGATACCGATCACGGCGGTCCCAGGATTGATTTTCTCTGACATGGCGTGCTCCTTGTCTTTGGCGCCCCTTGCCAGCATCGCTTGCTGGCGGGGCAGGAGCACGGCCGGACCATCCCATTACCGGACTCAGACAGGGTTGGCGGGTTGTGAAATAGCTCCCATACCACCTGACGCAGCCGCGCCAATTCGATATCTTACGATCCGGGTTTGGCTGGCGGGCATCGAATGGAATTCGATCAACTGAAGCGCCGTGAGTTCATCACGCTGCTCGGCGGCACCGCGGCGGCGTGGCCGCTGACGGCGCGAGCCCAGCAGCCCGGCCGTGTCTATCGGCTTGCGGTTCTGCATCAACTGCCGCGAACGGCGGCGCAATTCGCGGCGCTGCACCATCACAGCCGCAGTTGAGTAGAGTTGAGATGTGGCGCGGTGGCTGTAGGCTGAACATATCTGTTGCCGCCTCTTTCGTCTGGCGGTGCCTTAGTGGTTCAACCATGGCTCCGTTTCCACATCCCGCTCATCGAACCGGACATGCAGATCTCCCGCATCCGGCTCTCGGACAAGACTTCACGCCTTCACCCACGGCACGTCGTGCCCAAGCCGGCACAGGCGTACGAGCCCGAAGTGCCCGTAAAGGTGCGAGAGTGGATAAGTTCCGCCCTTGCGTCGCCTGACCTTGTGCTTGATGCGCAACCACCGGCGCAACCGCACAGCGGTGTAGTTGTCGATCGCCCGGTACGCTTTGATGACGGTGCCTACTTCGAAGTAGTTCGCCCATCCGCGCAGCGTGCGGTTCAACTTCTCCACCAGCTCTGTGGTCTCTTGCCAAGTCCCCGATCGGGCGGTCAGCGCGTGGACATTCTCGACCATGCGCTTGATGCTCTTCCTCGATGGCCGGTACCCCAGATACGCCTTTCCGGTTCTCGCTGAATACATCCGCCCAAACGTGTACCCCAGGAAGTCGAACTCCCCTTCCGGTACCTTGCAGATTCGTGTCTTCTCCTCGTTGACCGTGAGCTTCAGCTTGCCCATGATCTCGCGCAGTCGCTGCAAGGCCTCTTCGGCTTTGCCCTTCCGGCACAGGATCACGAGATCGTCGGCGTAGGTCACGATGCGAGTGCCGAGGCTTCGCTCCAGCCCGAGCATCTTCCATCCCAGCACGAACCGGCGCATGTACAGATTTGCCAGCAATGGTGAGATGGGTGAGCCCTGCGGAATGCCGCGCCGGTTGTCCCGGGCCTCGGTCGTGCGTGTCTTCCGTCCTCGATCGTCGGTTTCTTCCACGGGGCATTCCAGCCACATCTTGATCAGATGCAGCACGCGCCGATCAACAATCCGGCGCGCTACCGACTTCAATAGTTCGGCATGGGGGATGCTCCCGAAGTAGTCCGCGAGGTCGGCGTCAACGACTTCCGGGTGGCCACGGAACAGCAGCCCTTCCACCTCGACCACCGCCTGTTGGGCATTTCGCCCGGGACGGTAGGCGTACTGCTCTGGTGGAAGATCGGCTTCGAAGATCGGTTCCAGCACCAGCATCGCTGCTGTCATGCAGACCCGATCCCGCAAGGTCGAGATGCCCAGCGGCCTGAGTTTGCCGTTGGCCTTCGGTATGAACACTCTTCTGATGGGGTCCGGTCGGTAAGTCTCCTGCCTGAGCGCAAGCGCCAGTTCGCCGAGCCACCGCTGCACCCCATACGCCTCGATGTCCGCGAATCCTGACCGTCCACCCCCGGTGCGCCCTTGTTGGAGCGGCACTGGGCATAGGCATGCGCCAGGATGTCCTCGCGGCTGATCTTGTCGTACAGGGCGTAGAAGCGATAGCCGGCTTCTGCCTTCGCTTTCGCGTGCAACGCCTTCTGCAGTTTCTGAACACTCTTCGGAGTTGATAGGTTGCCCAATCTCCAGGTCCCTCACCACGTATTGCGTTCGTCTTGAACTGAGGTCCCTTCCCTCCACCGGCATTACCCGGCTTCAGCGGTACTACGAACCTCTCCGCCACCCCAGGGCGCCCGGCCTGTCCCTCGCGGGCGTCCGGTTGGTCATCCCTGACCACGCCTTGGGGCTTCCCGTGTTGCGTACGCTTTCCTTGTGTACATGCTGCCGCCACTACCCCGGCGCAGCGGCTGGGCGTACTGCTTCGCTCATTCACCCCAGCCGTATCAGCCTTCCCCGAAAGGGTTGTCGGGTCGGCCTGCGCATCGTCCTTTTCGAGGCTTGCTCGGCGTTCACTCGCGTTACGGCCTGCACACTCGCGCTGTCACCGTATATCGTGACACGCTATCCGAAGGCTTCAGCCACTTCGTTACCTCCATGACTGCTCCGGTTGCTTCCGGCTGGAGCGGTTGCCGGGTGGGACTTGCACCCACTGGAAAGCGCCGCCTTTCCACGGCGCACGGGTAAAGCGGACCAAGCGCCGGCACCGAGGAAACGACGTGAATGATCCGAAAGAGACATCTGGCGTGACTGGTGCGTTCGAACCGATTGAGCCACCGGGTTAGGTCTGCGCGCCGACCGACAGGCGCACAGTTGAAGACCGAGCCTTTGACTATAGCGACTGGGCAACGATCCGGTCGCCGTCGGTCAACCCCAACCAACCGACGCCCTCCGGAAGAATGTGCCGACGGTCGGGTGACTGTGTCTGGCCCTAATTAGTTCACCGGTCCGCGCGTGCCGACGGTCGCTATGTCGGGCTCCCCGGGCTTGAGGCCGGTGGCGCGATTGACCAGCACGGTCACGACCCACAGCACGACGCCGATGGCGATCAGTATGCCGGCAATCGTGTACTGGACGGAAGCGCGGCCGGTCCATGGACCAGCCAGGAAGGCGCAACACAGCGCGCCCAGGATCGGCAGGATCGTAGGCGTTCGGAAGTGCTGGTGATCCACCCGATCGCGACGCAAGACCAACACGGCGATGTTGACTACGGTGAAGACGCACAGCAGCAGCAGAGCGGTGGTGCCGCCGAGCGCAGGGACCTCGCCGACGAACGTGATCAGACCGAACGCCAGCAGGGTTGTGAAAACGATCGCAATGTAGGGCGTTCGGCGCGTCCGATGGACCTTACCCAACACCGTAGGGAGGACGCGCTCGCGGCTCATGCCGTAGACGAGGCGGCTCGCCATCAGCATGTTGATGAGCGCGCTGTTGGCAACGGCGAACATCGTAATAAAGCCGAAGACTTCTACGGGGAAGCTCGGAGCGCCGGCCTGCACAACCTTGAGCAGGGGCGTCTCGCCTTCGCCGAGTTGCTCGGGGGTGACCAGCGTGATCGCGGAGATCGACACCAGGACATAGATCAGCCCTGTAATCAGCAGTCCCGCCAGCAGCACCTTCGGGAAGATGCGGGTTGGATCCTTGCATTCCTCCGCCATGTTGACGGAATCCTCGAAACCGACCATGGCGAAGAAGGCGAGCGTCGTCGCTGCGATCACCGGCCAAAACGCGCTGCCGTCGCCCGCGGTCTTGAACTGGGTGACGCGCGACACGTCGCCCTGCCCGAGCCCGATCGCCCACAGGCCGATCACGATGATGATCAACAGACCGCAGAGCTCGACGCAGGTCAGAACGACATTCGCCTTCACGCTCTCGCCGACGCCGCGGAAGTTGATGGTCGCGACGGCCGCCATGAACAACAACCCTACGATCGTGATGCCGATACCGCCCGCCAGATTGAGACTCGAACGCATGCGACAGGTTGGCGGCGAAGGCGCGCGAGGCCGTCGATGCGGAGGTGATGCCCGAACTCATGACCGCGAAGGCGACGATGAACGTCACGAAGTGAATGCCGAACGCCTTGTGGGTGTAGAGCGCGGCACCCGCGGCACGCGGATATTTCGTCACCAACTCGAGATAGCTGAATGCGGTGATGACGGCGACTACGAACGCCACCACGAACGGCAGCCATACGACGCCGCCGACCTGCTTCGCGACCTGGCCGGTGAGCGCGTAAATCCCGGTGCCGAGAATGTCGCCGACGATAAAGAGCAGGAGGAGCCAGGGACCCATGACCCGACTGAGACTCGGTTCAATCGGAGTGGCGGGCTGACTGCTGCCGCCGATGGCCCCGTCCGTCATTGGATTTCCTCCCTGGCGGCGCCAAATCAGGAGCACGTCTCATCCGGCGACAGTGTCACACGAGCTCGCGGACGGCTCAATGGAGTAGGATCGCGAACGGGTCCCATCAGAAATTCTACCCTGGGGGTCTTTTTGCTGGCGCGATGTCAGCCTCGAGATCGACACGGATTCGGTATTGTCCCGCGTCTTGCCGCGCTTCTCATGCTCGGAAACAAGATCGCGATAGTAGCCGAGAGTACGAACAGCGGATCGCCGATGACAGATTGCTGTGCCGCCGGGCCGAGTCAATCGCGCCAGCGAGTTCTGATGTCGTTGTGCGTTGCTGGTCAGCAATTTCCTTGAATGCTTTCCAGAAAACCTCCTCAAGGCTGACGTTCGTCTTGCGCCCAGCGACGACGAAATACCGCTTTCACCAGCGGTCATCTGTGGCGAAGCACGACCGGAGGCTCCGACGCTGCCTTGGTGCAGCGGATGCTCTGCCCGTCGGGCAGCATGTGGTGCCCCGTGACGTCCGGCGGCAAGTCTGCATCGCAGAAGATACAGTCGCAGTCCTCTTCGCGCTCAGTCATTCTATGCCTCATCATTTTGTGTTCTTGCAGAGTGGCGGCTCGGCTTGGCGCTTCCCCTGGGTGCTAAGGGCAATGGGATCGTAGGCAAACCCAGCTGCCGAGCCGAGCCGCGTCAATGGTCCCACGAAGAAATCAGGCGGGCAATTCGTTCTCCTTAGCAACCTAAATAGCGGGTTAATGAAGCCCATAAAGCGCGAGGACGCTGGTAACCGGGGCAGCCTCGTCAACGGAGTGGGCCGCCGCTGCGGCGCGCCAATTCAACACCACGCCAATAACGTGGCCAAGTGGATTGAGCGCGTTAGCGGAAGGCGCGGATGGTTTGCGTGACCGATCCTCAAATGCTCTTTGCTCGCCAGGCAATTACGCCACCCCCCATGTGCGGCGCGCATCATTTACCAATGCGCCTGCCACAGCGCGTCGACAGTCATAATGCCTGAGATCATTGCGCCGAGCGTCGCAATTACCGAAGTCATTCTGTAGGGGAGCTCACGATCTGCTGCCGCCGCGACAAATATCGCAGCCACGGGGAGAGCGATTATGAAATAGCGTCCCTGAACACCCCGGACATGGTCCGTGTCAAGCGGCGTATAAGTGAGAAAGAAAATCAAATAGACGACTATCGCGTAGCCCAGCACGGTAAGGCCGGACATTATCATCACGCGCGCACGGGCCGCGCCGTCCAGCTCGAGTCTTTGCAAAGGCACCAAGATCAAAAGCACGGTAAGCAGGACATAGACCCACGGTCGAAGCAGAATGTCCTGCCAGCCCAGGATGCCAATGAGCTCTAACCACAGCCGGTCCCCCCAACCGCTCAGTGCTCTCCAAGTCGCAAGCGGGAAATGCCAGGGATTCTCCCACATGTAAGAGAGCTTCCACAAAGGATCAAAATGTTCAGGCGGATGGTGCTCCTCTAGTTGAAGCCGCCAAGCCGCCATCTCACCCGATACCGCAACGACCCACAACGGCGACAGAACGAGGCATGGCAGCACGACGATTGCGACGCGGCCCCATCGACCGGGGAGTTTCTTGAATGGACGAATCATTAACTCCAAAAGTACGAAGACGACTTGTGGCGGCTTGCTGAGCGCGCAGAGGGTCATCCACAATGAACGCTCCCAGAGTTGTCCCGAGCCACCCTTCCATGCGGCGCCGAGGCAAAGGGCAGTAATCAACAAAGCAGAACTAAACGCAGCACCGTCTGCGCTGAGAACCGAGCGGTTGTAAATCGACACGGGCAGCAATGCTATCAGCACGAATGCCCATTTCAGGATCGGAGTGACAGCGATCGCGTAGCCCGCTACCAGAGTGAACATTGCGAGCCCCGACAGCCGCATCAGGCGCAGCATGTCTGGAAAGTCGAGCCCCAGCAGCCGGCTGATAGCGCCCGCGACAATGTATGGAATGTACGCAGCGGGGCTGTAGCCGTCGCTGCCGGCGAACGGCATGAATACAGCGTCTTGGTCCGCCGCGCTGTCAGCTCCGTCGCCGAACTCCTGGTACATCGCCATAACCTGTCCGTAGCGGGCGCCATCTTCCCTGGCGGTGGCGAACCATTCCCCGGCGGCCTTGAAGAATTGGAGTTGGTCGTGGAGATCGCGCTCCACAAAGATTCCCTTGCGACCATCGATCTGCGGACCGAATAAAATTTCGCTACGTGTGTACGAATAAATTCGCAGGAAGTGGGCTATCTCGTCCGGTCCACGCAGCGGTGGCATAACGAAGGTAATGGCTGACCCGAATGCAAGCGAGAGCAAAACAAAAACAGCTGCGGGCTGGACATGAATCCTTGCCCAAACATAGGCGAGCACGCTGCCCGGAATCTCGAGCGATAATGTGGGAATTTCACGCCGTGAATGTCGAGCCGACGCAGCCTCCAGGCGGACACTTACTCGACGCATGCGGCCAACCAGGAGTTGATCTCGTGCCAATTGAAACGAGTAAGTGTTGGAATAGTTCCAGCGCACAAGGCTGCGCTAAAAGCTTCTCACTGCGTGCGGGCCCACAATTCTGAATCACCTCAGAGGTGTCACCTTACTCTTCTCGCCCTTCGCGCTGGCATTGCGCCCGCCGCCGGCGGTTTCACGACCGAAGCGACCAAGATCGGCCAGCTCTATACCGACCTCGCCAAGAAACCGTACAAGCCGATGGGCGGCCTCGTCGGCAGAAACGTCGGCTCAACTTGATGCCGAACTTAGTAGCCAGTGGAGGTCCTAGACCATCCTACAGGTCATCCGCGCATGGCCATCGCCTTGGATTGCTGTGCCGTGAAGGACAAGCAGATTCTGATTACGGGTGCTACCAATGGCATTGGTTTGGCGGCGGCGGCAGCGCTCGCCGCTCTCGGCGCGAATCTCGCCATCGTCGGCCGTAGCAAGAGCAGGACGCGGCTTGCCTCGGCCCGCATCAGGGCGGCG
>CAWIZJ010000066.1:0-298765 GCA_963840535.1 uncultured Alphaproteobacteria bacterium | reverse complement strand
GGCATTCTTCGACGGTCATACGCCGATGCCGCGGCTGCACGTGCAGTTGCGTCACCTGCTGCGGCCTCGCGGAATCCTGGTCACCGCCAACCTCAACCACGGGGGCACCGCCGAAGCGGTGTGCGAGGCGCTGCTCGACCCGCGATCCTGGCTCACCGCCTTCGTCGACGAGGACCGCGAGACCGCGATCAGCATCAAGATTTGAGCCACGGTGCCGGAGCAGCTTCATGTCGATCCAGGCTATCCTGCTCCCGCTGTTCGTCGAGGTCGTGCTCACCTTCGTGCTGCTGTTCTGGACCGGCGGCGTCCGCACGCCGCGGTGCGGCGCGGCGACGTGCATCCACGGGACGTCGCGCTGCGCGAGCCGAACTGGCCGAGCACGAGACCCAGATCGCCAACGCCTACCAAAATCAGCTCGAGCTCCCGGTGCTGTTCTACGTGCTGACCATCCTGGCGGTGATCACGCGCCAGGCCGACCTCCTGTTCGTGGTGATGGCCTGGATTTTCGTGCTGCTCGCGCCTCGTGCATGCCGGCATCCACGTCACCAGCAATCGCCGTGACACGCCGGGCTGCGGCGTTCGCGGCTGGAATGCTCGTGCTGGCGCTGATGTGGGCAATCTTCATCCTGCGCATCCTGCTCTGCTCCAGATGACCCCCGGTGCCCGCCTTTCCGCCGCCATCGAGGTCCTGGCTGATATCGAGGCGTGCCGGCGGCCGGCCGTCGATGCGCTCAAGGATTCGGGCCTGGCGCACCGCTTCGCCGGCTCCGGGCGATCGCGCGGCGATCGCGGGTCTGGTCTATGACGCGCTGCGCCGGCGGGCGTCGAGCGCCCATATCATGGGGGAGAGCAGCCCGCGCGCCGTCGTGCTCGGCATGTTGCGGCTCGAGCGCAAGCTCGACGGCGCTGCGATCGCGGCGCTGGCGGATGGCGGGCGCTTTGCGCCGCGCCGCCGAGCGCCGGCGGAGCGTGCACGCCTCGATGCCGCCGATCTCGAGGGTGCGCCGCCCTGGGTGGCCGGCGATTATCCGGAATGGCTCGATCCGCATCTCGAGCGTGTGTTCGGCGCCGAGCGCGCCGCCGAGTGCGCCGCGCTCGCGAGCCGCGCGCCGCTCGATCTGCGCGTCAACACGCTCAAGAGCGACCGCGACAGGGTCCCGGCGGCGCTCGGCCATCTCGATCCGCATCCCACGCGCTGGTCGCCGCTTCGGGCGTGCGCATTGCGCTCGCGGCCGATGCCAGGAACCCGGCGATTCACGCCGAGCCTGCCTTCGTCAAGGGCTGGATCGAGGTGCAGGACGAGGGTCGCAGCTCGCGGCCATGCTGGCCGGCGCCCGGCCGGGCGAGCAGGTCGTCGACCTCTGTGCGGGCGCCGGCGGCAAGACGCTTGCGCTCGCCGCCTTGATGGCGAACCGCGGGCAGCTCTATGCGACCGATGCGGACAAGCGGCGGCTGGCGCCGATCCATGCCAGGCTCGAGCGCGCGGGCGCGCGCAATGTGCAGGTGAGAACGCCCGGTTCCGCCCGGTCCGGCACGGGAGGCATGCGCAGCCGGCTCGCGGATCTCGAGCGGCGCTGCGATCTGGTGCTCATCGATGCTCCCTGCACCGGCATCGGCGCGTGGCGGCGCCATCCCGACGCCAAGTGGCGGGTGCGTCCGGGTGCGCTGGCGGCGCGATGCAAGGAGCAGGCCGCCCTGCTCGACCAGGCCGCTCTCCTCGTCAAGCCGGGCGGTCGCATCGCCTATGTCACCTGCTCGCTGCTGGCGCAGGAGAACGCTGACCAGGTGCGCGATTTTCTCGCCCGCCACGCAGGCTTCTCGATCGTGCCGCCGGCCGCGGTGGGCGAGGCGCTCGGCGAGCGCGCCTACATGTTCCGCCGGGCGGTGCGATCTCGGAGGAGGGCCTGCTGATGACGCCGCGCCGCACCGATACCGATGGGTTCTTCGTGGCGATGGTCACCCTCGGTTCGTGACCTGTTCATTTCCGCCGGCCGACGGCTGGGGCAGGGATCCCGATTGATCGATTGATTCGCAGCCCGAGCAGGTACGCTCGAAAATGCTGGAGATCGCGTCACTCCCGAATTCCAGGACGAGTTGCGACGGGCGGCGCAAGTGAGGAGAGTTCGAAATGATGCCGATGCGGACGATCGTCACCGCGGCTGCAGTCCTCCTGACGCCGCCGAGCATCGCCTGCGCCGGTCAGGCAATCTCGCTCGACGGTTCCTACGAAATAACCACTCGACTGGAACTGCCTCATGTCGAGCGCTGGGCGGTAGACAGGACCACGAAGATCTGTCTTGCGGGCGCTCCGGGCGGCGACGCCATCCCCATCCCCATCCCCATCCCCGTGCTCAGTGCGAACGACCCGTTCGCGAGCTGTGCAGCGACAAATCTCACGATGATCGTGGTCATGTCGAGTATGAGATCGTCTGCCCGGGTCGGGCGTCCGCCAGGGCCCATGCGAGCTACGTCATCGGTTCCGACGGTTTCACGGGGCGGGTCGAGATGGTGATGGCTGCGAAGAACGTGGCGTGACCGAGGTCGTCCGCGCCCGCCGGCTTGGGGCGTGCGATCACCGGCTCCTGAAATCTGCGGAACGGTTCTGACGGCGTCCTGCGCGCCTTGGCGCGACCCGATCCAGGCGCCTGTGGTGAACGGTGGCCGGCGATCTTGACCGGGGGCGCCGCGACCTGCAAATACTGCAAATGACCATTTTCGATTCCTCCCCTCGTGCGTGGCGCCGGGCCCGACCGGCTGGCCGGCCACGACAAGATCCTGATCGTCGACTTCGGCTCGCAGGTGACCCAGCTGATCGCGCGGCGCGTGCGCGAGGAGAAGGTCTATTGCGAGATCGTGCCGTTCCGGAAGGCGGAAGCAATCTTCGCGGCGATGCGGCCGAAGGGCGTGATCCTGTCGGCGGCCCGGCTTCGGTGCTCGACCAGGACGCGCCGCTTGCGCCCCCGGCGATCTACCGGTCCGGCGTGCCGGTCCTCGGCATCTGCTACGGCGAGCAGGCGATGGCGGCGCAACTCGGCGGCACGGTCGAGGGCGGCCATCACCGCGAGTTCGGACGCGCCGAGGTGCTGGTCACGGAAGATTTCCCGCTGTTCGAGGGGACGTGGCGAAAGGGCGAGCGCTATCCGGTCTGGATGAGCCACGGCGACCGGGTGACGAAGGCTGCCCGACGGGTTCCGGGTGATCGCCACCTCGACCGAATGCGCCGATCGCCGCGATCGCCGACGAGGCGCGCAGGCTCTACGCCACCCAGTTCCACCTCGAGGTCGTGCACACCCCGCATGGCGCCGCGCTGCTGCGCAATTTCGTGCGCAGGATCGCCGGTTGCCGCGGCGACTGGACCATGCGCGCCTTCAAGGAGGAGGCGATCGAGAAGATCCGGCCCAGGTCGGCAACGCCGGGTGATCTGCGGCCTCTCCGGCGGCGTCGATTTCGCGGTCGCGGCGGTGCTCGTCCACGAGGCGATCGGCGACCGGCTCACCTGCGTCTTCGTCGACCACGGCCTGCTCCGCGCTCGCCGAGGCCGAGAAGGTCGTGGCGCTGTTCCGCGACAGCTACAACATCCCGCTCGTGCACGTCGACGCGGAAGCGCTTTTCCTCGATGCGCTCGGCAGCGTCACCGACCCCGAGAGCAAGCGCAAGATCATCGGCAAGCTTTTCATCGATGTGTTCGAGACGGAAGCGAGGAAGCTCGGCGGTGCCGATTTCCTGGCCCAGGGCACGCTCTACCCCGATGTGATCGAGAGCGTGCGTTCACCGGCGGGCCGTCGGTGACCATCAAGTCGCATCACAATGTCGGCGGTCTGCCCGAGCGCATGAACATGCGGCTGGTCGAGCCGTTGCGCGAGCTGTTCAAGGACGAGGTGCGCGCGCTCGGCCGCGAGCTCGGCCTGCCGCAGGCGTTCGTCGGCCGCCACCCGTTCCCGGGGCCCGGGCTCGCCATCCGCTGCCCGGGCGAGATCACCCGCGAGAAGCTCGACATCCTGCGCCGCGCCGACGACATCTTCATCGAGGAGATCCGCCGCGCCGGGCTCTACGACGACATCTGGCAGGCGTTCGCCGTGCTGCTGCCGGTGCGCACGGTCGGTGTGATGGGCGACTACCGCACCTACGACTACGTGGTGGGGCTGCGCGCGGTGAGCTCGACCGATGGCATGACGGCCGACTTCTACCCCTTCGACATGAAGTTCATCGGCGCGGTGGCCACCCGCATCGTCAACGAGGTCAAGGGCGTCAACCGCGTGGTCTACGACGTGACGTCGAAGCCGCCGGGCACGATCGAGTGGGAGTGACGGGGAGGACTGTGGAGTAGCTTGGGATAGAGCAGCGTATTGGTTGCGATGTTGTCCCAGCGATAGAAGTCGATGGTCATCGAATGGATATCCTGCTGGCGGTCGCGCTGATGTAGGACAGCGATTTCAAAGAGTTCACGTCTTCTTGCGCCTCGCTCGTTGAGCACATAGGGCGTCGTAGGCGGCCTGGAGCTTCTGTGCGACCGACGGGCCTTTCTGCCGATTCGGACGTCCCAGGTGCGCGTGTGCGAGTTCGGACATGAACTGGTCCCACATGGCCGCGCCGCCTTCCTCCAGGAGCTGCGCCCTGATGCTCAGTTCCTCTGTCGCGGGGGTATATCGCCGTCCCCACGCGCCGAGCTGCGCGAAGACAGGCACCAGTGCGATCGCCTTCTCAGTCAGGCTGTAGATGGCCTTCTGCTTATGGGTCGGGTCATCGGTCTTTGTGATCATTCCCTGGTCCAGCAACATTTTCAGCCGGTCTGACAGGATGTTGGACGAGATGCCTTCTTCGGACTGCGTCAGCAGCTCACGGAAGTGCCTCCGTCCACCGAACATCATGTCTCGTAGGATGATAAGGCTCCATCGATCTCCAAAAACTTCGAGCGAGAGGTTGATCGGGCAACCCGACCGGTGACTGCCGTCCATTCGCATCTCCAGAAAACCGCTTGCATTATCGCACCAGTTTGACTACTTTACAACTGGTTGCATATTGCAATCATGAGAGGACTGATACGGAAGGGAGTGTCTTATGACGAAAGTGCGTGTTGCAGGCTTTTCGATCTCGCTCGACGGTTTCGGAGCGGGGCCTGAGCAGAGTCTTGAAAATCCGCTCGGCAAGCGTGGGCGGGAGCTGCACCAGTGGTTCTTAGGCACGCGCACCTTCCGGGCAATGACCGGTGAGGGCGGCGGCTCGGACGGCGTCGATGAGGCCTACGCACATCGTTCGATGGACGGCTTCGGCGCCTTCATCCTCGGCCGCAATATGTTCGGGCCGATCCGCGGCCCCTGGCCGGACCAGAGCTGGAAGGGTTGGTGGGGCGCCAATCCGCCCTATCACGCGCCGACCTTCGTGCTGACGCATCATCCGCGCGATCCGATCGAGATGGAAGGCGGCACCACCTTCATCTTTGTGACCAAGGGTATCAAGGCGGCGCTGGATCAGGCGAAGCAAGCCGCCAATGGTCGCGACGTGAAGATCGGCGGCGGCGTCGAGACGGTGCGTCAATATCTTCGCGCGGGATTGATCGACGAGCTGCATTTGGCCTTGTCCCCCGTCGTGCTCGGGCAAGGCGAAGCAATGTTCGCCGGGATTGACCTGCCGGCGCTCGGCTTCCGCGTCACCGAACACCAGGCGACCGCACACGCCACCCACATCGTTCTCAGCCAATAGGAGCCCACCATGACCATTGCGTTCTACGAGCACCCGTTCTCCTCCTATGTGCAGAAGGCGAAGACGGCTCTCTACGAAAAGGGCATTCTGTTCGAGTTGAAGATGATCGATGGCTCCGAGCCGGTCGCCAGCGAGTTCGCCGCGCTCTGGCCGATCCAGCGCTTCCCGGTGATTGTCGACGACGGCCAGTTCGTGTTCGAGGCGACGGGCATCATCGAATATCTCGGCGCGCTTTCCTGAGACAGCGCGGTTGATCCCGTCGGACCTGCCGCTCGCCGCCGAGGTGCGGATGTGGGACCGCTTCTTCGACAATTATGTCAGCTATCCGCAGGGGCGGCTGGTGGCCATGGCGATCGGGCGCGAGCCTGACGACGGGAAGGGCGGTGCGGCTACCAAATGGCCATTCATCGAACCTGGGGACGTCGAAGCGGCGCTACAGACGGCTTCGGCGATCGGCGATGATCGATTGCAGAAACAGACTCAGGGCTATGTTGTCCCAGATGCCTTCACCCACGGCTCTTCGGCACAGCGCGCCCGTTGGTTCATGACTGGTTTGAAGTCTGGAAACATCCCGAGCTGCGACACTTTTCGTACTGAGCAGCTCTGATACCGAAGCCCAGCGTTAGAATCGGCGTCCTACCCGCGGCCGCTCCTGCTCCCGCATCCGCTCGATGGCACGCCGGGCGGCGTCCTCTCATCGCAGCGCAGGTGTAGCCGTGCACGACTTCTGGGCGGCGCTTGGATGGGGCCGGCTTCTTACTGGTACGCAACATCCCGATAAAGATAGGCGGTCGATCACGAGTTTAGTCGCGCCGAAACCCTGGCACCGGTTATGGTGCCAGGGTCCCTTTTGCCGGATGGCGAACTTCCTTAGGAGGGGTTGCACGCGCATCCAACGCCATTTCAACGTCGCGTCGGTCAACGAGGCTCGCAACCAAACCCATTCTCACCGGATCTTCGCCGACCGCGAAGACTATGGGGATAGCGCTCGTCGCCGCCTTGGTCGCCAGCGCAGCAGCATTTCCGAAGCAGGCGATCACGGCGACCCCTCGACGCGCCAGATCGGCCGCAAGCCTGTGGTCGCGGAGGACCTTTTACGGCATCATGTGCTATTCACTCTGGCAGCGTCTCAGTGCCCCTCCAGGAACACATAATTCTGCCAGCTGCGCATGCGCAGCAGGATTTTTCGTATCATCGAGACGTGGTGCCAGTGCTCGGTATATATCGCGACCTGGCCGGCGGCGCCGAGCGGGATCTGATAGCCGGACAGGTCATCCTCGATGTCGATGAGGGCCAGCGCCCGGCCGCCGCTTGTCAGTTCGCCCACATCGACCAGCTCCCCCGTCGCCTGTAGCTGGCCGGCCGCGATCGCATCCAAGACAATGCGCACCTTGCCCTTGAACACGCGCCCCGGCACGGCATCGAAGGCGATCTCCGCCTCGTCGCCGGACTTGAGCCGTTGCAGGGAATTTTGCTGGAACGCCGCCCCGAGTTCCCGATCTCGCTCCTCGGTATTGACGAAAACCATGGCAGGCCGCAGGGGCGCCGGGATCACGTACATCCCTGGCCGCAAGGCGAGCTGGGTGACGAACCCAGCGCCCGGCGCTCGTGTGACGGTCTGATCGAGCTCGTATTTCGCATCCGCCAACTGTGCGGCCAGTCGGGCGACCGTGGTGTTGACGCCCGCGATGTTCGAGGAATAGGCGAGCCGGGCGCGCTCCTCCTCGGCTCTGGCCGCCGCCACCGACTGTCTCGAGGTCTCCAGATTGCGTTCGAAAGTGTCCAGCGTAGCCTGCGCGATGACCCTCCTTTCGAAAAGCTGAGCTTGCCGATCGTAGTTCTGCTGCGCCAGCTGGAACTGCGCTTCGACCCTTTCCGCGCCCGCGGTCGCCTGGTCGAGGGTGGCCTTGAGCTGTCTGACGTTCTGGTCGGCCTCCGCGAGCGCGGCTTGCTTCTGAGCGACCACGTACTCGTAGGGCTTCGGATCGATCCGGAACAGCACGTCACCTTCCTTGAGCGGCACGTTCGCCTGCACCGGGACATCGATCACGCGGCCCTCCACCAACGGCTGCACCGGCGTCACCGCGAAATAGATCCGAGCGTTTTTCGTGAAAGGATGATTGTAGTTCATGATCAACAGCAGCAATGTGATACCGATGATCCCACCCAGCGTTGCAGTCGCGAGCGACCATTGGTTGACCGGTATCCTGAACACTTTGAAGATGACGTAGCAGATCGAAACGTAGATCAGGATCAGCAGAAGTTCCATTATCTGCCTCCCGTCGCGACCTTGGTTTCCAGCTCGGCAATCCGGCGCCGAAGCTCGTCGATCTCTTTCGGTTCCAATGGCGGCGGCGGGGCACCGTCCGCCGCGGGTTCGGTGGAAAAGCCCCAGCCTCGCTCGGGACGGTATGCCATCGCCCAGATCCACAGAAACGGCCACAGCGCATGCAGCGTGAACAGGCTCACCCACCCGGCCGCGTAGATTGCGTCCTGGTGGGGATGATTGCGTGACTTCGCGATGATATGCGGGATGTCGTGGATCGCGATAATGCCGTAGAACAGCACGACCACTACGAAAAGGAGTAGAAAGAGCGCAAAATAGTTCAGAAACGGATCACCCATGATCGCACTCTCCTATGGAGCGAGGCATTTCGCCGTTCCACCACGGACCTTTAGACTATAGCACTCTGGAACGGCGAATGGGCTCCAGCCACGTTGGCGGGCGACGGCCGATGTCCGAGAATGGGATGGACCGGCCGCGCTCCCGCCCCCAATGGCTCTCATATAGAGTGCGTGGGGGGCTTGTCAGGAGTAGGAGCACCCCATGCCTCGCACAACCACTTTCATGCAGTGACCGTCATCGGAATAGATATGGGCAAGAACACGCTTCACATGATCGGCCTCGATTCGTGCGGCGCCATCGTGTTGCGAGAGAAGGTCTCGCGCGGACGCATTGCATCGAGGCTTGCGAACCTACAACCCTGCCTCATTGGCATCGAAGCGGGGATGGCAACGCACTATGTTGCTCGCGAGCTTGCCGCGCTTGGCCACGATGTGAAGCAGGTTCCGCCACGTATGCGAAGCCGTTTCGGCAGGGGCACAAGAATGATTTCCGAGATGCTCATGCGGTGGCAGAGGCCGTGCAGCGACCGACGACTCGCTTTGTTCCAGCCAAGACCAACGAGCAACTGGATCTTCAAGCCCTGCATCGGGTGCGGTCTCGCCTTGTCAGTGAGCGGACCGCAGTGATCAATCAGATTCGCGGCTTTCTTCTGGAACGCGGCATCATCGTTCGGCAAGGACTTCGCTTCTCTTCGCCAGGCACTACCCGACATCCTGGCCAAGCGAACGGACGTTCTTTCACCACGCATGGTACGCATCGTCATTGATCTTGCCGGTGACTGGCGGCGACTCGATGAGCGAATTGAAACCGTGACCGATGAGATCGAGACATTGGCGAAAAGTGATGACAGTTGTCGAAGGGTGATGACCGTG
The DNA here is from genome assembly GCA_963840535.1 of uncultured Alphaproteobacteria bacterium. Taxonomy (GTDB): domain Bacteria; phylum Pseudomonadota; class Alphaproteobacteria; order Rhizobiales; family Xanthobacteraceae; genus VAZQ01. Next base: position 289,567 of record CAWIZJ010000066.1, on the reverse strand, counting down.
CCGGGCATCGGCCCGATCATCTCGAGCGCGATGGTTGCGGCGATCGGCAATGGCGTGGCATTCGGGAGAGGGCGGGATTTTTCGGCTTGGCTCGGCCTCGTCCCCAAGCAGATGTCGACCGGAGACCGAACCATCCTCGGGCACATCACCAAGCGCGGCAACGGCTACTTGCGCATGCTCTTCATCCAAGCAGCCCGGGTCATTCTGTTGCGGCCGGCGAACTGGCCCAAGCACGGCTTTGGAGCCTGGCTCGTTCGCGCCGCTCAGCGCCTGCATCCTAACGTTTTGGCCGCGGCCCTCGCCAACAAGCTGGCGCGGATCGCCTGGACCGTGCTGGCACAAGAGCGCAGCTATGAAGCGCGCGTCACGAAGGCAGCAGCCTGAAATGAACACGCTCAGGTTCACCAAGGGGATGGCCGCCGCCCCACGTCGCCCCCGTCGCTCGCCGGATTGGGCGAACGAGCGACGGTGGCTCCGAGGGGACGGCTCAAGCTGATCCCGAAGAGCAATAGTTGGCTTTCCCGCCGAGGTCTGCGAGTTGGAATGAGGAGATGGAGAAAAGGTCTCGCCAGCGCGTTCGTGATCAGGTGGCCCGTATGGCCTTTCAGGGCCGTTCCGAGAATGAGATCGGACGCGCGCGGATATCCATGATGGCCAGGAACACAAACGTTCCGTTCAAGGGCCGGATACAGAAGCGCAAGACCTATCACCTCCAAATCATCACTTTCGGCTTGCAACGCGCGGCCGGTCCATACAGTCGGGTCATGAACGGCGCAAAACGCATCCTCCCCACTGAGTCCGGTCTACCCCAAACTGCGGACATTTGGAGGCGCGATTGGTTGGTCTCATCCGTGCCATGAGCGGACATCGCGCGCCCATCGCGCGACAGTGCCCTACTCGGCGGGACCGGCGGCCTTGTACATCGGCTCGACCGGCAGAACGATTTGGAATAAGGCCCCGTTTTTGCCGTCTGATGACGCAGTAAGTCGACCACCATGACGCTCGATAATCCTGCTGCAGATAGCCAATCCTAATCCCGTCCCGTGGGGCTTTGTCGTGACGAATGCCTCGAATATGCCGCCTAAGCGTTCTGGTTCGATGCCGGGACCAGAGTCCTCTAGCCCAGCTTGAGTTGGAACAGTTGTAGCAAGTGTGTCAAGTTTAGGCGGCGAATTGGGCGTGGTTGATCCATGCGTTAACCTCAGCATCGACTTTGTCGAATGCGCGCTTGAGCGAGCCATCGATGGTGTGGAGACCCGGGAGTGCGGCCGCGAGGCCCGGGCGCAGGAGGCGGTTGTAGACGCGCGTGAAGAACAGGGCGGCGCGGAAACCGAAGCTGGTGACGCGATAGCGGAAGCTGTGCGGCAGGCGCTCGATCAAACCGTGCAGGCGCAGGCGACGAAGTTGGTAGGTGATGGCGCCCTGGGAAATCGCTTCTGGATCGCGTCCGGACAAAGCCGCAAGATGGTGGCGCAGGTCGGCTGAGCGGAAGCCTTCTGCGAGCTGCCGGAACAGGATTATCGCGTGCCACAGCCAGTGCACGCGCGCATCGGCAAAGCGCAAACCAGAGGTGCGTTGGCTGCCAACTTCGACCGGGCTGTTGATGGCCTGGAACGTATGTTCAGCCAGCATGCAGTCGTGACTGAGACGCTCGACTTTCGAGCAGCCGTCGATTGGCGGCAAAGCCGACTTCGCGCAACTGCGGCAGGTTATGCAGCCGTCTGCCGATGCCGAAGTCGTAGGTGTTGTTGATGGTCGTCTCGGTTCGCAGCGCCCGGTTTTCTTTGTGGTACTGCTTGATCCGAGTGTTCTTGTAGTAGACGTTCAACGAGGGGGTCACGTCGTGGGTGACGATCCGGGTGCGGAAGCGTCCCGGCGTCCTGCAGGTAATGGTGCGATTGAAGATCAGCTGCACTTCTTCGGGGCGGCCCAGGTCGAGGTTCTCGCGGATCACGTGCTCGAAGAACAGGCGTCCGTGCGCTGGCCGGTCGAGGACCTGGGTCAATGAGAACTCGGCCTGCAGGATCGAGATGTCATAGCGATAGCCAGCTTTGCGATCGGCCCCGGTGAACGGATGCGGCAGCAGACGCAGCCACTTGCGCAGAAAGCCATCGATCTTCTCGGCGGAAAGAGCATCGCATATCTGCTGCAGGCGCTCAGGCTCGGCGCAGCTCAAAATGCCGTTGTCGAGTGGCTCGAAGACGATGCCCTTCCGCGCGAGCTGTCGCTTGGCGTATTCATGGCCGTTCAGGCAGAGCTTCGCATTGAACGGAAAGTAGGTGCAGAATTGAGGAAGAACGGACCGAAGTCGCGGTCAACCGCGTAGATGTAATAGTGGTTCACCATCGCAGTTGACCGTACGATCCAAGGATAGGGCTGACCGGTTTTTGGGTTCCGGCGCTTCTCGGTGCGGAATACCGGCGTCTTCTCCTGCGCCTTGCCGATAAAGACCACCCCTTCTTCCTTGCAGAACTTGCGCAGGTGCTCCGCCATCACGTCGTCCTTGCGCTGTCCCTTACGGAACTGGATGAGAGGAAGCTGATGCTGAGCGGCAAACCCCTCCAGCGCGGCTACGAAGCGCTTGCTGATCGGGCTCATCAGTGCCGCCGACGGCAGCGGCTGGCCGCGATGCTCCCGGAAAAACCAGACGATTCCCTGCTCCGTCTGCAGTCTTGGCACGTAAACATTGAGATACATGCGGTCAATCCCCTCGACCGAAAGCTTCACATGATTGGTAAGAATTTCGGCCACGCTCTGTGCTATCATGCCCCCGGCTCCGGTCGTGCGGTTATGCCTCTTGCAGGCGTTTAGACCGTTGATCGGTCCCAACTGAGCCTGGTTCTACCAGAGCTCGTCATGAACCGCCGGTCGGAGCCACACTATCCACACCGAGGACTGACGCGAAAATCGGTGCGAAGCACCGACCCGAGGCTCCGCCTCAGACCCACCTATCCACACGCCTCGTCGGTCTGAGGCGGAGCCTCATTAGTTCTATGATAACTGCCTTGGCGCCCTCGAGCTTAGTCCTGACTTTTAGCGTCCGACGCTCGTCTTTGATGGGGGCCATTGCATCAATCGCGTTGTTGACCAAGTTTGAGATGACTTCCTGCAGCTGAACCTTGTGGCCCATGACGAGCGGTAATTCGGATGCCAGTTCGACATCAGTTTTCACACCGTGATCGTTCATCTGTCTGTTCAAAATCTGCAGCGCTTCAAGGGTCATGTTGTTCACGTCAATCGGTTGTTGTTCGTGATCAGCGTCTTGAAACAGACTGGGAACGTTTGCCAGAATCTCGCTTGCACGAAATCCCGCACGTTCAATATTCTCAAGCGATGCCTTTACCTCGCCCACATCAGGCGGCACTTTTTCTAGCCATCTTCGTGCCGCGATAGCAGCTGTTGTGATGGCCGCTAAAGGCTGCCTGATCTCATGAACAATCGAAGACGTTGCCGCTTTAATATTCATCAGCCTGTTCTTTCGTTCGCGCTCTAGTGCCATGTTCGCGCGAGCGAGGCGCGTCTCACTTTCTCTCCGCTCAGAAAACAGCGCCGCAAGAACAAGCGCACCAAGCGCCACAAACAAAACCGCAGTTTGCGCTTGCAGGATACGGTCGTCGATCGGAACCGTGACGTCTCCAAAATGACCAATGCCAAAGACGGTCGTCGAAACAACAGTAGTGGAAACCAGGAATGCGGCCGCCGCCGCGAAAATCGGTCGACAACGGGCTGCAAGCCACAGCAAAATTGGAAACAACCAAGCGATTGGTAACGCCGTCTCCCAAAACCACGATGGCAGTAGAATAATAGTTCCGGTCACCATCGCGAGTGCCAGGAGCGCTACAAGGCCTTCCAAAATTTCCCGCTGAGGTGGCAGTTGCCGCCAAGCAGCAAAAAGCCCGAGCACAAACGGTCCAAGCGTAATGAAACCGATCATGTCGCTCAAAAACCAATGCTGAAAAGTCGTTAGGATCGGCCCGGTTGGGCCGTAAAATAGTCGCGACGCAACTATCCAACAAACCCAGCCAGCCGCGGCTCCGAAGGCTGCAGCCGCGAGCAGGCCAAGCACGTGGCGCAACCGAGCAAGGTTGAACTCCGGGCCGAACCAACGCTCAACCAATAAGGCCGGGACCAAACATTCCGTTGCTTCGGCTAGGCACAAGGCTGCGGCGATCTGGGGCGGGGCCCCGCTGCTGAGATTGGCTAAAAAGTTGGCCACTGTTATCGCGGCGAGCACAGGCCATCGCGCACTCGGGCCAAGACCGATCAGAACACCGGCGCCAAAGCCCATTGCGGGCCAGAAAACGGCCACGAAATCGGATGACGAAGGCAGACCGAGGCCTAGTTTCGCGAGCAAAAAAAGGACTAAGCCGACCAGTGCGGCAAGCGCGAAGCTATGTATCCATCGCGGAGCAGACCTATCGGCGCCACGCTGGCCTTGGCCGTCTGCCAATGGTCCATCAGGCATCGTTGGCCACGAGACGCGATGGGCCAGGAGGAGACATTCCCGAGTCGAGCGGCCACGCGGCGGCAGCGCAACCGAGGAAGGTCATGAACCCGCGTCGATGTAGTTGATCAAATCGCATTTGATTGGGATCGCACACGGCACGATACCCCGTTCGCGAGGATTAGTCAGGAGGTAGAAGAGCAATTCTACAACCCGCCAGCCGCGCGCGAGTGCGGCCAATGTCGCTTGTGGGTCACCAGCGGACATGTGCGCCCACACTCGGCCCATTCTCCGACGCCCCACCGAACTACTTGCCGGCCGGCAGCGATGCCGGCCGACGTTTTGTTGCAATTGTCACCCACCGTGTGCCCTTGACATCGCCGCCATGACCTCGTCGATGCTGAAGCTCGACGGCTTCTGCCGCGGGGGGAAGTCCCGGAACGTCTCGATGAACTGGGCGACGCATGCCTGGGCGGGGACAATCAGGAACCCCCGCTGCATCGTCCAGTCGTAGTAGGTGTTCGACGTGATGTCGGCCCGCTCGTACGGATCGAGGCGCAGGTTAAACATCTTGGGCAGGCGCCGGCACACGAACGGCGCGGCCCAGATTTCCAACGTCCCTTGACCTTCTGCTCGCAGAACACCATCTTCCAGTTCTCGTAGCGGATCGCCACGAGCTGGGCGTCGTCGTTGATATAGAAGAACTCCTTGCGCGCGGACTTCTCCTGTTGGCCGGTCAGCATCGGCAACTGGTTGTAGCCGTCGAGGTGCACCTTGAACGTCTTGCCCATGGAGTTGTAGCCCGTGAGCAGCTTGTTCTTGATGTCCGGCTCGCCCGCCGCCGCCAGGAGCGTCGGGAACCAATCGAGCGCGGCGAAGATTTCGTTCGTGACCTGCCCCGGCCTGATGCGGCCCGGCCAGCGGATCATCGCCGGGACCCGATAGGCGCCCTCCCAATTGGTGTTCTTCTCGCTGCGGAACGGCGTCATGCCTCCGTCCGGCCACGTGTTCATGTGTACGCCGTTGTCGGTGCCGTAGACGACGATCGTGTTGTTGGCGATGCCGAGATCGTCGAGCGCCTTGAGCAGATTGCCCACGTGACCGTCGTGTTCGAGCATGCCGTCCATGTATTCGCTCAGCCCGCTGCGGCCTTTGTATTCCGGCCGCACGTGCGTGTAGAGGTGCATGCGCGTGCCGTTCCACCAGCAGAAGAACGGCTTGTTGGCCTGCGCCTGCCGCTTGATGAAGTCGATCGCTGCGTTGGAGGTCTCGTCGTCGACCGTCTCCATCCGCTTCTTGGTGAGCGGCCCGGTGTCCTGGATCGTCTGCTTGCCGACCTTGCCGAAACGCGGATCGACGGTCGGATCGTCACGGTCGGAGGCGGCGCACTTGAGCACGCCGCGTGGGCCGAACTTCGCCTTGAACGCCGGGTCCTTCGGATAGTCCGGGTGCTCCGGCTCTTCTTCGGCATTGAGGTGATAGAGGTTGCCGAAGAACTCGTCGAAGCCGTGCACCGTCGGCAGAAACTCGTTGCGGTCGCCGAGATGGTTCTTGCCGAACTGGCCGGTGGCATAGCCGAGCGGCTTCAGCGCCTCGGCGATGGTGATGTCCTGGGCTGCAGACCGACCGTCGGCGCCGGGCAGGCCGACTTTTGTGTTTCCGGTGCGCAGACCGGACTGGCCGGTGATGAACGACGAGCGGCCCGCCGTGCAGCTCTGCTCGGCGTAGTAGTCGGTGAACATCAATCCTTCACGGGCGATGCGGTCGATGTTCGGCGTCTTGATGCCCATCACGCCGAACGAATAGGCGCTGACGTTGGCGATGCCGACGTCGTCGCCCCAGATGACGAGGATGTTCGGCCGTTGGCCGGCGGGCGCCTGCTGCGCCTACGCTTGCGCGAGCTGAAACGGCGCCGCGCCGCCGATTGCCGATGCAGCCGCAAGCGTGGTGCCGCCGAGCAAGATGTTGCGGCGGTTGAGGCTGCGTTCCTTTTCTTCGTTACCAGTCTTGTCGCTCATTTTGTCCTCCCCATTGTGTTGAGTGGATGAACGGAGACTGTCGCGCTCCGCATGTGGCGATCATCAATTTGGATGGCTTCAGCTTAGCTTCGGCCATGACCTTCAAGACTTAAAAACCGTGCGCTGCCGACCGCAAAATTATGCACACAGGATGGGCGTCCAAACCAGGGGGTAACGGTGGTTCGGCGATGTCCGCTAAGGGTCAAAACCCGACTACCTCCCGAACGCCCTCACGTCAGCTTCCGCCAACTGCGGACATACCGCCGTATATGCTCAGGCCAGCTTCGTGCCATAAGCGGTCCTGATACCGGCTCCAGAACAGCATAAATCGGCGTATTTAGTATCGGAAATGCGGTCGACGGGGGAGTGTTTTTGGAATTTGAGGTGTGATTCGCTGTGACCATCTGATTCGGGAGGAGCGGATGGTGAAATGCAGCAAAGTCGAGGTCCGGAGGCTGAGGACGGCGCTGCGATGGAAGCTTCCGTCGACGCAGCGCGAGCGCATCCAGATGGTGCTGCTGCGCGAGGGCGGAATGACGCAGCCGGCGATTGCGGCGGCCATGGGCGTTTCGCTGACACAGTCAACCGCGCGCATATGGCTTACAATCACGGTGGCATCAAGGCGCTCAAGCCCAAGGCGAACGGCGGACGCAAGCGTGAGAACATGACCGTGGCCGAGGAAAAGACCTTGCTGGCGCGCTTCGCCCATGCCGCGGGGGCTGGCGAGTTGTTGAACATCCACGATCTCAAGGCGGCTTACGAAAAGGCGATCGGGCACCCGACCAGTGACAGCACGGTGTACAATCTGCTGCATCGGCATGGCTGGCGTAAGCTGATGCCGCGCCCGTTCCATCCCAAGCGGAACCTGGCGGCGCAAAATGCTTTTAAAAAAACGGTTTTCGTGATGCTGTGAGGAAGGCCAGGCGGGCGGCGGCCAAGCGCGGCCGTCGCTTGCGTGTCATGTTCGCCGACGAAGCGCGTTTCGGACGCATGAACCGCCCGCGGCCTTGCTGGGCTCCAACTGGCGTCAGACCCGAGGTCGCCGCGCAACTCATTCGCGAGTATATCTACCTCTACGGCGCGGTCTGTCCCAAGGATGGAAGATGCGTCTATCTGATCATGCCCGCATCGGACACTGCCTGCTTCCAGATCTACCTCGATGTTCTGTCCAGAAAATACCGCAGGCAGCATATTCTCTTGGTTCTCGACGGTGCTCCCAACCATCAGTGCGGCCTGCTCGCGGTTCCCGACAACATCACGCTTCTGTTCCTGCCACCCTATTCGCCGGAGTTGAACCCGAAGGAGAACCTCTGGGACGAAATCCGCGAAAAGATCTTCAAGAACCTCGCCCTCAAATCCATGAACGCCGTACGCGCAAAACTCAGAGAGGCCGTTCTCTACATCGAGCGCAATCCAGAACTCGTCAAATCCATCACAACCTTCCCTTACATTGCCAAGTCAATCTGATATGGCGGTGGTATGAGGAGATGCAGCCACCGATTGGCACAAATGCATGATCATTCGATCACCTCGTCGGCGCGCGCGATGACTGTTGTTGGAAACTCGATACCGATCGCCGTGGCGGCTTTGAGGTTGATGGCGAGGTCGTACTTGGTCGGCGCTTGCACCGGCAGGTCGGCAGGCTTCTCGCCCTTGAGGATGCGATCGACGTAGCCGGCCGCGCGCCGGAACGGGTCGACTGTGTCGGGGCCATACGAGACCAACCCGCCGCCAGCGACAAAACGGCGATGCCAATACACTGCCGGCAAGCGATGCCGGTTCGCCAACGCGATGATCAGATCGTGGTGAACGAACGCCACCGCGGTTCCCGTCACGATGAGGCCGCCATTCGGCTTGCGGACGAATACCGTGACGCCACGCTCGATTTCACCGGCATCGCGCACGTCGACGGGACTTAGCTCAATACTCAAAGCTGGCCCGACCGCCTGGATAGCGCCGAACTGCCCGATGCCGGATGCCACGGCCGGATCCCGCAGGACCGCCGCGCGCGTCACACCGGGCGCAATCTCTTTCAGCAGCTCCAGCCATTTTCCGCTCATGCCGTATTCGAAAATCGTGAACCCGGTCGCGTTGCCGCCGGGCTGCGCCAGGCTGGCAACGAAACCGGCTCCGACCGGGTCGATCACCGTGACGAATATGATCGGTACGGTACGGGTCGCTTGCAGCAATGGCGCCGCGGCTGCGGTGCCCGTACCGGCCACGAGCACGTCCGGTGCAAGGGCGACCAATTCCTCCGCGTGCCTGCGAATGTCGTTGGCATTCGCCCAGCGGGTGTCGATCCGCAGGTTGCCGCCGTCGCTCCAGCCCAATTGCCTGAGGGTTTGTGTCAGCGCCGCGAGCCGCGCTTGTCCTTCCGCATCGTCCGCCGGCATGTACATGAGAACACCGATGCGACGAATGCGCTCAGCTTGCTGCGCGCCCGCGGCGAGCGGCCACGCCGCCGCCGAGCCGCCGAGCAGCGTGATAAGTTCGCGCCTGTTGGTCACTCGATCACCTCATCGGCGCGGCCGAGCAGCGGAAGCGGAATGGTGAGACCAAGCGTCTTTGCGATTTTGAGGTTGATGACCAACTCAACTTTCACGGCCTGCTGGACCGGCAGATCGGCGGGATTGGCTCCGTTGAGAATCTTGCCGGCATAGATGCCAGCTTGGCGATATGCATCGGCAAAACTGGATCCGTAGCTCATCAGGCCGCCGGCCGTGGCGAATTCACGCAACGGGTAACTCGCAGGCAGCGCATGGCGCGCCGCAAGCGCGACGAGTTGATGTGGCCGGGTGAGGAAGAACGGATCGATGTCAACGCAGAGCGCGCCGACTCCCTTTTGGACGAGCGTGGCGAAGGCTGTCTCAAAGTCGCCATCGGTGCGGGCTTGAACGACAGACAGTTTTCGCCCAAGCGCATCCGCTGCTGCTTGCACGTCTCTCGTGTCGGACTCGGCATTCGGATTGATCGGATTCACGAGGAAACCGATCGAAGCTGCCTTGGGAACCGTCTCGTGCAGTACCTCGAATTGTTTACCCAACAGACTATTGGCCAAGAAACTCACGCCGGTAACGTTCCCGCCGGGTCGATTGAGGCTGGCGACAACGCCAACCTTGACGGGATCGGCGCCAATCACGAAGACGATCGGAACGGTTGTGGTCGCGGCTTTCGCGGCACGTGTCGCAGGAGTGGCACCTGTAACGATCACATCCACCTTGCGTTGGATTAAATCGGTCACCAGCGTCGGCAGCCGATTGTATTCGCCTTGCGCCCAGCGGTATTCAATGGTCACGCGCTTCCCCTCGACATAGCCGGTCTCGCTCAGCCCTTGCCTGAACGCCGCTGCGTAGGGATCAAACCACTCTGGTGACCAGCCCAAAAACCCGATCACTGGCATCGCTGGCTGCTGCGCGCGCGCCGCCAAAGGCCACACCCCAACCGCGCCACCGACGAGCGTGCTGAACTCGCGCCGATTCACTACCCAGTACCTCCTGTGCTTTCGAACGAAAGGAATAGCACACCTCGGTACTGCTGCGCTGCGGGATTTCGATCCGACCTATGATGACGATCACCCTCGCGGCTTCCGCCTTCCTCTTCCTGCTGCTGACCTCGAACGCAGACGGCCAAGCCACCCGAACCCGAGCGGGAAGGGCTGCGCTTCCGGCTACCGATCGAGCGGCGGGTTCTGCGCGCCGATCAGCGACAGCAGCGCGCCGGCGATCCCGAAGGTCGGCGTCTGCCCGACGGGGGGCGAGCGGGGCACACTCCTGCGTCAAGATGGAGAGCCCGCGGGAGCGCGACCGGCGGATCGGGCGATAGCGCGAGTTCAAGTGTGACTCGCGTTCTTTCCCTCGCAGAACTCGGCATTGACACGCGCCTCGCCGCTGGGCATTCAAAAGAATCAATTCCGGAAAATCCCGGATCGCTCGCCGCGCCTCGAACGCGGGCGCCCGAAGGTCGCCGAGCGATCAAAAGTAGTTATAATTTTGATCCCCTAGGTCGCCGCCCCCCCGATCGCCGAGCCAATGTAAAATCGTTTAACTTTCCGACCCCCGACCGCCACCCGGGCGGCGCCATGAGCCAGCATGGCGGTCACATGGCGACTTAACGGCCGGGGCCGGTAGGGCGGGGACCCCGAACGCTGCTGCGGCCCCCACAATTGCTGGGCTTTGTGGCTCGGTCGGCGCTCGGCCGGGGACCAAGCTAGAAAAAGCCGAAAAACCTAGCGCGATCAGGGACCGTCGCCGGCTCGGTCTCCCGGCGCATGCGAACACTGGTGACCCGTTTGGCCCAGTCGAGGCCTGTCCGCTAATCAGATCGCACGCGCGCTGATATCCATGATGGTCGGGAGCCACAACGTGCTCCAATCAGAGACCGGATACATTGATGCAAGACCGCATCCGCCGGATCGAGGAAACCTCTTGCGACGCACGGCCGGACCATACAAACGGGTCACCCTGAGAAAGTCTCACCGCGAGCATATCTTGTCCGCTGCACCCCGGTAAGCGGAAATGCCCGCACCCACTACGTCGGCAGGGCGCGCGTGGCAGTGGCGGGGACCTCGAGGCCGCGTGAAATCGACAGCCCCGACGTTGACAGCAACGCAACCCGGGTCAGGCGCATCCGGGCGGATCGACAAGCACTTGGGCTCGCGCTAGTCCTTTGCTCTCCGCAATCCTTCCAGCAGCGGTCGCAGCTTGTACTTGCGGCGGTGCCGGTCGATCAGGTCATCCAGGCTGGCTCTCCAGTCGTCCTTTCTCCCCAATGCCTCGTAAGCGAGTGCCGCCTTCTCGAGCCATTGCGCCGCCAGCTCATAGTGGCCGGCTCTGTTGGCGTCCATGATGCTGGCTGCCTGACCCATCGCAAGAAGGATCACCCAGTCGGGATGGCTCGTGTGCGCAGCTGCGGCGAGACGCATCAGCGTTTCGTCGTGGGCGCCATAACCGAACCGATCGCCGACCGAGCGAACGGCGTCATCGATCAAGCCTTCGGACAGGTAGATGCGAGTCCTGTCGTAGGCATGAGGAGCGTGGGCGAGATGCGCCAGCAAATCCTCGCGGATCGCGCCCCACGAGTTGCCGGCCCATAGCTTGACGGCGTCAAAATCCTCAAGCGACAGCGAATGGTCGAACGCGGTTCTCGCGGCCTTCAGCGCCAGCGCCGATTTGCCAATACCGCCCGCGTAGTCGCGCAACCAATACGCCAGCGGAATGACCGAACCACCCGTTTCATCGTCCCCATCACCGCTAAGCCCAAGGCCAACCTCGGCGATCTTCAAGGCGTCATCATGTGCCGCTGCCTCTCGCAGCGCAGTGGCAAGCGCCAGCACCTCATCGGACTTCTTGAACGACTTGCGGGCGTAGGCAATGGCCTCCGGTATGCGCTCGAGCTTGACCAGCATTACCGCATAGTTGGTGTGAGCGCGCGCCGCATGGGCGAGGTTCAAGTATTCTTGTGTCCTACCGCATGCGTCGAGAACACGCAGCCGTACCGTCGTCAGCTGATCATCGAGCCAATCGCCAGGGCCCGACGGCGGCCAAGTCTTGCCCGTGCCGGCCATGACTGCCGCCAATGCCGGATCGTCCCAGCCCGTTTCGAGCGCCCGAATTGCGACGTGAAAGCCTTCATCCACGCCGTATTCCTCAAGGCGGCTCTGCCAGCCCTCCAGTGTTTCCGCCAAGGTAGCGCGCTGGTCTGTGGAAAGGTCGCTCATGAGCACTGCCTCCGCCATGAGGCGGCCCAGATCGGCGAAGAGCTCATACAAATGTTCGTCGGAGCCCAACGAATGCTCCAGCCAATCGTCGACGAATGCTTCCGCGATCGGCTGGAGGATTCTGAGCGCGTTGCCGCCATCTGCGACCTCGAGAAACGGCACGGCCTTTTCGACCAGCCGCTGCAGTTCCTCCAAGTCGCCGGACGGCCGATAGCCGTCCCAATAGCGCCCGCGGCGCTGGCGCTTGGCAAGCAGATTGCGGGCATGTTCACGTACCGGCTCCGGATCGACAGGGGTCCGTCGCCGAGCGGCTTCCTTGTCGCGCGATGACGACGCGTCGACCCTCGTTGTGAGCTCCGCCTCGATCCATGCCGCAAGCTGCAAGTCGCTCTCCGCTCGTTTCTCCAACAGCTCGATCAACCGGGCCTGATCCAGCCCGCGGAGCAGCTCGGCGACTGGTTTGCGTTCGATGATGCGCGTCGTTTCGTCGGCGAATTTCAGCAGGACCGCCACGATGTGCTTGCAATATCCGCCCCAGTCATAGGGGCAGCTGCACTGTGCTTCAGCAACCCCGCCATCATGCAGCCGGATGGAAACCTGATAGGGCTCGAACTCGCTGCCTTCGACTTCCGCCGTCAATCGGTCGCCACGCCGAATGAGATCGGAAACGGCTCCGTCGTCAAAGTAGCTTCGGCCGCGCGCGAGGGATTCAGGCGTAGCCAGCGCCCTGATCGTCTGTTCCGTAACAGGTCGCTTGACCATCCTTGGGCCAATCGGGTTTACGATTTACTGTGATGCGAGCTGGCACTCAGCGCAAGTCCATGGCCGCTGCTTTGCCTACAGGTTTGTCACGAACAGGTCGCGAAACAGCCGCTCGGCCTTGTCCAGCCCTTCGTCTGTCAAGACAACGGATTTAGCGCGCCCCACCGGGTCGGAGATCAGGCCTTTCTCGTGCAATCGTCCCATCGCAGCCCGTCGAACGACTTCCAAACGCGCTGACCGTCGTGACGACCAAACAGCAAGAGCGCGAGCACGCAGTCATCGATGCGGTTGGTATCGATTGCCATCTGTGCACCTGTGAAGCGTGCCAATACACCAGGTGCGCATTGCAGCCTTGCTGTTCCACCAGCGTTTAGATTTGCCGCACGATAGCGTGAGTCGCGGGGGCGGCAACAGCGACGCCGGATCGCTTTCCTGCATGCCGGCCAGTTGACCCGCCCGCGCCCAGTCTGTCACGCCCCAGAGACTTTGGCGCTCCCTCCGCGGCAGGGGGCTTGCGAACGGCCGCGTTCGACCAACGCGTATTCGTTCGGGATTCGACCGGGCTGTCCGGACAGACTGCTGCCGCCGACCACGTCGAGCCTGCAGACGTCACCGGATCGCTCCTCGAAGGGGATTGACGATCGCCGCAATGCCGCTAGCGCAAGCGTTGGCGCGTGTCGCGAAGATCCTGCACCTGCATCACGGCCGTTCGGTGGTAGCGCTCTTTGTCGCCCTGACTGTTCGCGCAAGGCTTCGGCGAACTCGCCCGTGAGGGCCGCGTCGACTACTTGCTCGTGGAGTTGGCGGGGATCTCGGAGTGGCTGCTGCCCGCGGAGCCTCGCCTGGGTCGGCGGACGGCTCTCACCTTGCCGCTGCTTCCGCCTCCGCAGAAGAACTGATCGCGTCCATCGGAACTCGAGCCCCGACACGCCCACTCCGGGCGGCATCTCGAGCCTTTCCAGGACCTTTCCGGATCGAGGATCGACTCGCCTCAAATCGCTCTCCTCACCTTCCCAGGTGCCGTGCCAGAGCTCGCCCTCGACCCAGGTGACCCCGGTGACGACGCGGTTGGACTCGATGGTGCGAAGAATCGCCCCTGTTTGGGGATCGACCTGGTGGATCTTCCGGCCCCGATGCTGACCCACCCAGAGCGTCCCTTCGGCCCACGCGAGCCCCGAGTCACCGCCGCCGCCGGGCGCCGGGATCGTGGCGAGCACACGGCCGGTCTTCGGATCGATTTTCTGGATGCGATCCTCGGCGATCTGAAACAGGTGCTGACCGTCGAAGGCCGTTCCTGCGTGCGCGGCGACATCAATCGAGCGCAGCACCTTCCCGCTCGCCGGATCGAAGGCGTTCAGCGTGTTTCCGGCAGCAAACCAGACGTGCTCACCGTCAAACGTAACACCATTCACCTGGTCGACCCCCGGAAAGGGTCCATATTCACGGAGGATTTCGGCTGCAGATCGTTTCATGCTTCCATCCTAGTGCGGTGTCTTTGACGTTCCGATCAGTCTCGCGGCGGTTCCGTCATCGGAACGTCAAAGACAAAACCGCACTAGCACCATAGACTTGCTAGTGTCCCTTTGCTTCCGACGTTCGCACTCGAGCGTGCTGCAAAGTGAAGCGAACGTCGGAAGCGGGACACTAGCCACTCGGTAGTGGACCGGGGAGTAACAAGGTTGTCGTGAATCCCGGCACGGGCCGGGTCATCCAACGACGCGCGCGCCCGCGACCGAACGACTGCACCTTGCCTGCTGCCGCAAGCGAGTCGAGTGCCCGCTGCACGGTCCGCTGGCTGGCCCCCAGCGCAAGCGCCAGGGCGGAGCTCGACCACGATTCACCGTCGGCGAGGAAGGCCAGCACCGCCGCATGCTCCTCTTCGACGGGCCGCGCCAGCACGACGATCTCGCGTGCGCGGAGCGCCACCAGCGCAAACCCTCGCTTCGTCGCGCTCACGCTGGCCAGCGTCCGAAGCGCCGTGCGAAGCCGCCCGATCTCCACTCGCAACCGTGCGCGATGCGATTCATCGGCGTGTTTTGCTCGGAATGCCCGCGTGACGAGAGTACCCCTCGGCACGTCTGCGGGCCACGCCTCGCCCAGCGCGCGTGCGAGCGCGAACAACACCGGACGCCTTGCGAGCGAGACCACCGTGCGCGCGTCACGCACGACGTGACGGCACGCGTCCACGACGAGCGCCTTCGACGCCAGTAGCGCTTCGACATCCTCGAGCAGGAGGAGTCGCTCGTCGCCACGCGCAATCAGGCGCGCCGCGGGCGTGTGCAGGACGAGGGATGCGCTTTCGACCTCCGCCGTCAGCGCAGGGATATCTGCGGCGCGCGCGGCGCGCTCGGCCCGAGCGAGCGCCACGCGCGCCGTCTTCGTCCGAAGGCGTCGCATCGCGATCCCCGCAACGACCAGCTCATGGGCGGCTTTCAACGCGGGCGGGAAGGGCGCGGGATCGAGATCGGCGAGCGTACGCTCGGCCTCGTCCAGGCGGCCGATCAGGAGCAGGCGTCGGACCTCGAGCGTTCGCGCATGCGCGGCATTTACGCGGTCGCCGTGCGCTTCGAGCGTCGCCCGCGCTGCGTCGAGCGCCTTCGAGGGCCAGCCCAGGTCGCGCGAGACGAGTGCGATCTCGGCCTCGGCGACGACGCACCTCGCGCGGGCCACCGCCTCCTTCGGCCCGAAGGCGCGCGCCGCGCTTCGCAGGAGAGCCTTCGCTCGAACGAGATCGCCGAGCTGCGCCATCGCGATGCCTCGAAGCGCAAGGGCAGGCGCGTCGTTGCGCAGGGCGACCCGCTTGAGTGCGCCGAGGGGATCACCCGTTGCGAGTGCACGCGCCGCAGCCGTGATCAGCGAGTCCATCGGAATCCCGCCACACTTGTCACTCCCGCCGTTCGATGCCCGGTCCTAATCTATCACACGACCACCGACCAGCACGTCGCATCGAGAACGGAACGAACGACGAAGTGCATCCAAAGGAGAGATGAGCGATGACAAAGCACATGACCGGGACACGTAACGAGTGGCTCGCAGCGCGGCTCGAGCTGTTCGAGGCGGAGAAGGAGCTCACGCGGCGCAGCGACGAGCTGGCGCGGCGACGTCAGGAGCTGCCGTGGGTCCGGGTCGACAAGGAGTACCGATTCGAGACCGATGAAGGGAGCGCCTCGCTGGCAGACCTCTTCAGAGGGCGCTCGCAGCTCCTCGTCTACCACTTCATGTTCGGGCCCGACTACACGGCGGGGTGTCCGTCCTGCTCGGCGATCGCGGACGGGTTCGACGGCTTCGTCGTCCACCTGGCGAACCACGACGTCACGCTTTCGGCGGTGTCACGGGCGCCGCTCGCGAAGCTGCAGGCGTACAAGCGGCGGATGGGGTGGACGTTTCCCTGGGCGTCCTCGCTCGGCAGTGACTTCAACTTCGACTTCAACGTCTCATTCACCGAGGAGCAACAGCGCGAGGGGGTCGTCGAATACAACTACCGGCGTGGCGGCAACGCGATGGACGCGACGCCGGTCCCGGGGCCCGTCGCCCAGATCGCGGCCGTATGCGGAACCGACGCGGCCACGTACTCGCGCGATCGGCCGGGCATGAGCGCGTTCATGCGCGAGGACGGCGTCGTCTACCACGCCTATTCCACCTATGCGCGCGGACTGGACGGCCTCTGGGGCATGTACCAGTGGCTCGACCGCGCCCCCAAGGGGCGCAACGAGACGGGCATCTGGTGGCGCCGCCACGACGAGTACGACAAGCGCTGAGCCAGGTCGCAGGTGTCGTCACCTGGTCGCGCCTTATCGCAGGAGAAAACATGAGCGAGGCTCATACTGGCGGATGCACTGGCGGCGCGATCCGTTCTGAAGGTGGCAACGCGGCCGCCCTCGGCGCCGCCGACTGGCTATGCCTGGCGGCCGCGCCGACCTTCGCAATCATGGCGCTGCTCACGGGTGTTCTTGGTGGCGGCCCGCACGATATGCTCTGCCCGGCCGCGCAGGATGCGTCGCCGCTGAGCGGAATGGCCATGATGTACTTGCTAGATGAGTGCCTTCCATTCGACGCCTTGGCTGAAGCTGATCTCCAGCCGGCGAAGCGGTGCCCACCGGTCCTGATCCGGCGTTCACTCCGTCTCAAACCGCATCGGGGCGATCCGAAAGGAAGCGTGCAGGAATGGCATGCCGCAGCGGGAAGTGCCGGAAATAGGGTCGCGCCTCGGCGATGACCCGCTTCACCGACGGGCGCGCCGTCAGCCGCTCGAAGTAACCCGCGAGGTTGCTGTGTCCGGGCGGAAACGGCAAGACGATCGCAGCGTAGAACAGCGCCGGGGCCGCTGCGCAGTCCGCCATGCTGAAGCGTTCTCCAGCCGCCCAGGTGCGCGCGGTCATTTTGTGCTCGACCATGGCGTAGGCGGTGGCCAGATCCGCCAGCGCCCCGGCGACGGAAGGTGCATCGCGCTCCGCTTCCGGGCGCAGCTGCTGAGCGATAAACCGCTGCATCGGGTCCATGACATAGAGGTCGAAAAGGCGGTCCCAGAGTCGGACCTCCAGCCGCTCCTCAGGATCTTCAGGAAGCAGCGCGACCTTGCCGGGGTGGTGACGCTCGAGATGCTCGATCATGATCGACGTTTCGGGCACGACCCGACCGTCGTCCACCAGAAGCGGGATCTTGGCCGTCGGCCACAGAGCCTCGAACGCGGCCTTGGCCTCGGGATCACCGAGGTCGACCATGCGCGCTTCGAAGGGCGCGCCATTCTCGTAGAGGGCGATCAACACCTTCCAGCAGAACGATGCCAGCGGATGGGAATACAGCGTCAGGGCCAATGCGCACCTCACGGTTTGGGGGCGATCATATCGACCGCCCCCTCCTGGTGTCGCCCCGGTGACCTTTACAGCCGGCCGCGCTTGAGCAACTCGTATTCGACCGGGTTGTCGGGGCAGACGGCAAAGCCGCACTCCAACAGAGTCGATAGCACGTTCAACACGACCAGCACGATCGTCAGCCACACCGCAGTGCGCGCGAATGCGCCGATCTCGAACGGCTGCGATTGCGGCTGTTGCTCGAATTGGCGGTCGAACAGCAGAACGCCGGCGATCAGGATGATGGCGATGGCGAAGACGGTGAATGCCCAGGTGTAGAAGTGATATCCCAGCAGCGCCGAGCCGTAGCCCGGATCTCCCGGCAGGACGTGCAGCAGGATCTGGCGCATGGAAAAGGCGGCCCCCGCCGCGGCCGCGAACAGCGCAAGGGCGTAGTGGCTCGGGCGTGGGCCATGGCGGATATTGAGGATCGGTCCGACCGCCAGCAGTGCGAACTGGATACGTTGCAGCAGGCAGAGCGGGCAGGGCAATTCGCCGAGCAGAAGCTGCCCTGCAAATGCGGTGATCAGCACCAGCGCAATGGCATAGAGCCCGAGCGCATTCACCGTTACCGCGAGATGTCGGCTCATCACGCGGCCCCTTCAGAACGACAGCTTGAGCGCGTCGGTCGCGTGGTGGAGATAGAGTGCCACCGAAGCGATGAACGTCACGGCGAAAAGCACGAGCGATGTGCGGCGCGAGCCCAGCCAGCCGGCCAGCATCGCCACGGCGATCAAGAGGAACAGGACGCTCGATTCCATAGGCTTTCTCGATCTGCGCTGGCTGCAAACGGCCGCCATCCACGGTGCGGATGGATCTCCCGCGAGCCCCCTTTCCGGGTGCCGCCGGTGGCCGTAGGAATGCACGCGATGGCCCAATTCACGTCAGGACACCAGGGAGGGGAAAATGGAGATCAGTCTCGCCGGCCGGACGGCGGTGGTGACCGGTGGAAGCAAGGGCATCGGGCTCGCAGTGGCCGATCGCTTCGCCGCCTCCGGCGCGGACGTCGCCATCGTGGCGCGCGGCCGGGAGGCGCTCGATGCGGCGGTCAAGTCGATCGCATCGAAAGCGCGCGGCAGGGTGGCCGCCATCCAGGGTGATGTCGCGGCGGCGCCGGACGTTCGTCGCGCATACGACGAGGCGATGAAGGCGCTCGGCAAGATCGACATCGTGGTCAACAACGCCGGCACCTCCAGCGCCGGCCCGTTCGAGAAGCTCACCGACGACGTCCTGCAGCAGGATTTCGACCAGAAGCTGTTCGCTGCGATCCGCCTCACCCGGCTGGTCTGGCCGCAGATGAAGGAGCGTCGCTGGGGCCGCATCATCAACGTTCTCAACATCGGCGCCAAGGCGCCGCGCGCCGGCAGCGCGCCGACCTCGATCACACGCGCCGCCGGCATGGCGCTCACCAAGGTGCTCTCCCAGGAGGGCGCCCCGCACAACGTGCTGGTCAATGCCATGCTGGTGGGCTTCATCGAAGCCGACCAGCACGTACAGATGGCGGCAAGAATGGGCATACCCCTTCGGGATTACACGAGCACCCGTGAGAAGGACATTCCACTCGGCCGCATCGGACGTGCCGAGGAGTTCGCCAGCCTCGCCTGCTTTCTGGTCTCGGACGCCGGCTCCTACATCACCGGCACGGCCATCAACGTCGACGGCGGCCGCTCGCCTGTGGTCTAGCCGCCGGGCGACCGCAACCATGCTGCCTGCTATTGCGAACCCTCGAGCCCGAGCTTCCTGACCAGAGTGCCCCATTTATCCTGCTCGGACTTGATGTAGCTGCGGATGCCGTCGACCGACGGCGAGTCGAGCGGAAGGAGGCCGATATTCGCGGCGCGTTGCTTCATCTCGGGCGTGGACATGATGGTCCTCATTTCCCGGTGCAGCCGGTCGATGATCTCCGTAGGCGTCGCCGCGGGCGCGAACAGGATGTGCCAGGACACCGCCTCGAAGTCGGGCGCCTCGGCGGCCTCGCCGAATGGCGGCACCTCGGGCAGCGTCGGGAGACGGGTGGAGGACGATGCGGCGAGCGCGCGCAGCTTGCCTTCGCGGATCAACGGCAGCGAGGCGCCGGCCTCCGCGAAACCGACATTGACGTGACCGGCGGCGATGTCGGCGATCGACTGTGGCGAGCTGCGATAGGGCACATGGGTGAACTTGAGGCCGAACCGCTGCGCCATGAACTCCATCGACAGATGCTGCGAGGAGCCCGCCCCCGGCGTGCTGTAGCTCATCGGGGCGGCGCTCTCCTTGGCGTACTTGATCAGCTCCGGCACCGTGTTGATCGGCAGCGCCGGATTGACGACCAGCACGAACGGCGACTTGACGTAGAAGAAGACCGGCGACAAATCCTTGTCCGGATCGTAGCTCATCTTCTTGTAGAGCACGGGATTGACCGCAATCGGCGTGGCCGTGGAGATCCCGAGCGTGTGACCGTCGGGTGCCGCCGTCGCGATCGCCGCGGTGCCGAGCATCAAGCCGGCGCCCGGCTTGTTTTCGACCACGACGGGCTTGCCGAGCGCCGTCGCGAGCCGCTCGGCATAGAGCCGCACCAGCGAATCCATGCCTGTTCCCGGTGCGAGCGGAACGATGATGGTGACCGGACGTGATGGAAAACCCTGGGCCTGTGCCGGCGTCGCCGATTGCAGCGCAGCCAGCGCGGCCGTTGTCAGGGCGCATCGTAGCAAAGATCGAAGCATTGCATCTTTCCTTTCTGATGTGGGGCTGCTTACTGCGCTCGTCATTCGATGGGCGGCTGCCGGCCGCGACCGTCGCGGATCAGTTTATCTTCAGGTCGATCGCCTTGATCACTGGTGACCAGCGGGCGATCTCGCGGTCGATCACGGCGCGGAATTCGGCGGGCGAGTTGCCGATCGGCTCCATGATCTGGGTCGCGAGCCTTTGCCGCGCCTCCGGAGCGTTGATCGCCTCCGCCACCTCGCGGTTGATCCTGGCGATCACCGCATCCGGCGTCCTGGCGGGTGCGATCAGTCCCATCCAGGCGTCGGCCTCCACGTCGATCCCCGCTTCCTTCAAGGTGGGGACATCCGGCAGCAGCGCCGAGCGTCTGGCGGTGGACACGGCGAGAATCCTCACCTTGCCGGTGGCAACCTGCGGTGTGACCGAGATCGCCGGTAGGCAAGCCATCTGCACGTCGCCGCGCAGCACCGCGGTGATCGCCTGCGGGGAGCCGGGATAGGGGACATGCACCATCCTGGTGCCGCTCTTGAGCGCGATCGCCTCCATGGCGAGATGCGACAGGGAGCCGTTGCCGATCGAGCCGAAATTGTGCCTGCCCGGTTCGCGCTCGAGCCGTGCGATGAGCTCCGCCACGCTGCTTACACCGAGATCCGCGTTGACCGTGAGCACGCTCGGCTGGGTGACCAATTGCGTTACCGCTGCGATGTCCTTGGCCGGGTCGTAAGGGAGCTTCGAGAACAGCAGGGTATTGATGGCGAGCGGGCCGCCGATCGAGATTCCGATGGTCGCGCCGTCCGGCTCCGCCTTGGCGACCGCATCGGTGCCGATATTGCCGCTGGCGCCCGGCTTGTTCTCAACGACGAATCCCTGGCCGAGCTTCTGCGCCAGACGTTCGGCGATCAATCGCGCCACCATGTCCGGCGTCGAGCCCGGCCCGAACGGCACCATGATCTTCACCGTCTTGGCGGGCCATTCCTGCGCCGCGGCGGGTACGAGGCCGAGCAGCAACACGAGCAGGGCGAGTGCGAGCTTCATCATCCGTTTCCTCTGACGTCGGGGCTCTCGGCGCGGTAGTCCCCCGAAGAAGCGCAAAGTCGCCATGGGGGTCAAGTCCCCGAGCGGATTCGTGGACTATGGACGTAAGACCGGTCGTCTTGCTTCGGGCCGTGCCATGGCTTCTACTGCGCCTATTGCCAAGGGTGGGATCGATGGGCTTGGCCATTCTCGTGCTCGGACTGGTCGCGTTCCTCGGCGCGCACACCTTCGTCTCGATGCGGGCGGCACGCGCCGCCGTAATCCCGCGGCTGGGAGAGCTGCCGTACAAGGGGCTCATGTCCCTGCTTTCGCTCATCGGCATCATCCTGATCGCCTATGGGTACGGGCAGTATCGTGCGACCGGCTGGATCGAGATCTGGCGCCCGCCGGCTTGGACCTACTACGTGACGCAAATTCTGATGTGGCCGGCGAGCATCGCGATCGTCGCGGCCTATAGTCGCGGCGATATCTGGCGCACGCTCAAGCATCCGATGCTGGTCGGGGTGAAGACCTGGGCCGTGGCGCATCTGATCTCGAATGGGGATCTCGGCTCGATCCTGCTATTCGGCTCGTTCCTCGCCTGGGCTGTGTATGATCGGATCACGCTCAAGCGAAGGGCCGATCCCGGCGCGCCCGCCATCCCGGTCGGCGGTCGTCGCAACGACGTCGTTGCGCTGGTGCTCGGGACGCTGATCTATCTCCTGCTCGGCTTCGTCTTTCACCCCCTGGCGATCGGCACGATGGTGTTCGGGACGCCGGCGTATTAGCCATGTCCGCACAAGACGAGATCCGGAGGCTGACCGCGCCCGACATCCGCGCCCGCAAGGGCGGCGAGCCGATCGTATCGTTGACTTCTTATCATTCCCACACGGCACGTCTGGTCGATCGCTACTGCGATGTGATCCTGGTCGGCGATTTGCTGGGCATGGTCATGCACGGGCTCGAGACCACCGTGCCGGTCACTCTCGACATGATGATCCTGCAAGGCCTCGCCGTGATGCGCGGCTCCAAGCGCGCGCTCGTGGTCGTGGACATGCCGTTTGGGTCGTACGAGGCGTCCAAGGAGCAGGCCTTCTTGTCGGCGGCGCGGGTCATGAAGGAGACCGGCTGCGGGGCCATCAAGGTGGAAGGGGGCCGGCGCATGGCCGGGACCATCGCTTTCCTGGTCGAGCGCGGCGTACCGGTCATGGGCCATGTCGGCCTCACCCCGCAGTCGATCAACACCATCGGCTCGTTTCGCGCGCAGGGCCGCGACGAGGCGGACTGGGCGCCGATCGAGGATGATGCCCGCGCGGTCGCCGACGCAGGGGCATTTTCGGTGGTGATCGAGGCGGTGGCCGAGCCGCTCGCCCGCCGCATCACCGCGCAGGTCGCGATCCCGACCATCGGCATCGGCGGCAGCGTGGCCTGCGATGGCCAGATCCTGGTGCTCGAGGACATGCTGGGGCTCTCCCCGCGGGTACCGAGATTCGTGAAGCGCTATGGCGAGCTCGGTCCCTCGATCGAGGCTGCGGTCGCCGCCTATGCGGCCGACGTGCGACGGCGCGCCTTCCCCGGCCCCGAGCACGTCTATCCGCTCCGCACGAAGCGAAAGTAGGGCGCGCGATCAACAGCTTAGCAACGAATGCGGGGGCGACTTTGCCTTGCCCATGCCACATCGATAGGTTAACCCCGCTCACCTCGGGGGTGAGGTGGGGTCGGGTTGCAGAGGGATAGAGCGCTTCGTGTCCGATGTTTTCCGGGAAGTCGACGAGGAAGTAAGGCGGGAACAGCTCAAGAAGCTGTGGGATCGCTACGGCAGTTATGTCGTGGCCGCCGCTTTCTTGATCGTTGCTGCGATCGCGGCCTGGCGCGGATACGGCTGGTGGGAAGCCAAGCAGGCAGCCGAAGCGGGCGCGGCCTTCGAGGCCGCCAGCACGCTGGCCGAGGCCGGCAAGCACAGCGAAGCCGAGGCGGCCTTCGCCAAGATCGTTTCCGACGGCACGTCCAGCTACCGTCATCTCGCTCGCGTGCGCGAAGCGGCCGAGCTGGCCCATATCGATGCCAAGGCGGCGATCTCGGTCTACGACAGGATCGCGTCCGACAGCGCGGTCGGGCCGGTGCTGCAGGATCTCGCCGGAGTGCGTGCGGCGGCGATCCTGATCAATGCCGGAGCCTTCGAGGAGGCGCAGCGCAAGCTCGAGCCGCTCACGGCGAACGATCGAACGTTCCGTCATACCGCGCGCGAGCTGCTGGTGCTCGCGATGTGGCGCGCTGGCAATGCGGCGGCGACGAAGCGCTGGGTCGATATGATCATGTCGGACGCGCAGACGCCGGCCGCCACCCGCTCGCGGGTGGAGATTCTGATGGCGCTGGGCGCTGGCGAGGGGAAGAGTTGAGGGGGGCATCATGAGCCACTGCGCGCGTGTCATCCTGACCACCGCTGCCTTGTCGCTCGGGCTGGCTCTGGCGGGGTGCGGGTCTTTCGATCCGACCGCGATCTTCGATGCGGAGCTCTTCAACACGAAAAAGAAGCTGCCGGGCGAGCGTCGGCCGGTGTTCCCGGAGGGAACCCCGGGGGTGTCGCAAGGGGTGCCGCCGGAGCTCGTGAGGGGCTACGAGGCGCCGGCCGAGCCGGAACCGGCCGCGCAGCAGGCCCAGCCCGCCGAGGCCAAGCCGAAACCCAAGCCGAGGCCGAAAATCGTGGCCAGGCCAAAGGACGAATCGACCCCGACCCCGGTTACCGTTCGGCCCTCGCCGCCGCCATCGCAGGCCCCGACCCAGGCCCAGTGGCCCGATCCGCCGCCGATGCAGCGCCAGCAGCCGGCGCAATCCGCGGGTGGAGTGATGTGGCCCGATCCCCCGGCGCCGCGCTGATTGTAATCCACGGACGAGCGCGACTTGGGACGCATCCTGACGCGCCACGGCGTGTTGAACGCCCGCGCTCACGAGGAGCCCCATGAGTTTCACGGTCGCCATCGTCGGACGGCCGAATGTCGGCAAGTCGACGCTGTTCAACCGTCTGGTCGGCAAGCGCATCGCACTGGTGGACAATCTGCCGGGCGTTACCCGCGACCGACGTGAGGGCCGCGCGCGGCTCGGCGATCTCGCGTTCGCGGTGATCGACACGGCGGGCCTCGAGGAGGCTGCTCCCGCAAGCCTGACCGGTCGCATGCAGGAGCAGACCGAGGCTGCAATCGCCGCGGCCGACGTGGTGCTGTTCCTGATCGATGCGCGGGTTGGTTCGACGCCGGCCGATCGGGCCTTTGCCGATCTCGTGCGCAAGTCGGGCAAGCCTGCGATTGTGATCGCGAACAAGAGCGAAGGCAGCGCGGGAGCGGCGCTCGAGGCCTTCGAGCTTGGTCTCGGCGAACCGGTCGCGATCTCCGCGGAGCACGGCGAGGGGCTTGCGGATCTCTACGCGGCGTTGCGGGTCGCGCTGCCCGAAGCGACGGCGGCAGTTTCCGACGCCGAACGCAGCCAGCACGATGGCGCCGTGGAAGCGGCCCCTGCCATCCGTATGGCGGTCGTCGGGCGGCCGAATTCCGGGAAATCGACCCTGGTCAATCGGCTCCTGGGCGAGGAGCGGTTGTTGACCGGGCCCGAGGCCGGCATCACCCGCGACGCCATCGCCGTCGATGTCGTCTGGCGGGGTCGGCGTTTCCGCGTGCACGACACGGCCGGGCTGCGACGCCGCTCGCGCATCGAGGAGAAGCTCGAGAAGTTGTCGGTGGCCGACGCGCTCAATGCAATCCGCTTTGCCGAGGTCGTGATCCTGCTCGTCGATTCCGAAAGACCCTTCGAGGAACAGGATCTGCGCATTGCCGATCTCATCGAGCGCGAAGGGCGTGCGCTGGTCGTCGCCATGAGCAAGTGGGATCTCGTCGAGCGGCGTCCGGGCTCGATCGGCAAGCTGCGCGCAGAGGCCGATCACTGGCTGCCTCAGGTCAAGGGCGTTCCGGTGGTCGCGGTCTCCGGGCTTACCGGCGAGGGACTCGACCGGCTGATGCAGGCCGTGGTCGATGTCCATGCCGTGTGGAATCGGCGCGTGGAAACCAGCGCCCTCAATCGCTGGCTGGCGCAGGTGGCCGCCTCCCATCCGCCGCCCGCGGTTGCAGGCCGTCGCATCAGGCTCGACTATGTGACCCAGCCGAAGAGCCGGCCGCCGAGCTTCGTCCTGTTCACGAGCCGTGCCGATGCGGTGCCGGACGCCTACCGGCGCTATCTCGTCAACGCTCTGCGCGAGACCTTCGAGCTGCCCGGAACCCCGATCCGGTTGACGCTGCGGGAGAAGCACAATCCCTATGCGAAGCGCAAGAAGACGCGATCGGCGGGGCGAAAGGCACCCCCACCCCGATCATGACGCCGACGCAACCGACCGCACCGGCTCGTCGTGCCGCCTTCGTCTTCGTCACTCTGCTGCTGGACATGCTGGCGCTCGGCATCGTCATTCCGGTGCTGCCCAAGCTGGTCGTCGATTTCCTCGCCGGCGACACCGCGCGCGCGGCCGAGATCTACGGGATCTTCGGCACGGTCTTTGCGCTGATGCAGTTTCTGTTCTCGCTCCTGCATGGCGCGCTCGCGGACCGCTTCGGGCGCCGGCTGGTGATCCTGCTGTCCAATTTCGGGCTAGGGCTCGACTATGTCCTGATGGCGCTGGCGCCGAACCTAGTGGTGGCGAAACCGACGATCATGACGACGGCCGGAAATCCAGAAACCTTCGCCCCTGCAAGGAGTAGAGCTTGCCGCTCTCCTGCACGCTCGGCAGACAGAGCGCGACGATCATTTCCGCGGCCTTGTCGGGGGTCGCGAGCGTCATGGGGTCTTCGCCCGGCATCGCCTGCGCACGCATGCGGGTGCGCATCGGCCCGGGCGTGAGCAGATTGACGCGCACATTGGTGGCGGCCGTTTCGGCTGCATAGATGCGCGCCAACACTTCGAGCGCGGCCTTGGAGACCGCATAGGGACCCCAATAGGCCAGCGCCAGCGCCGCCACGCCCGAGGAGACGAACACCACCCGGGCGGCATCGGAGAACCTCAACAGCTGGTCCATGGCGCGAATGAGCCGCCAGTTGGCGGTGACGTTGACCGCCATCACCTCGTCCCATGCCTTCGCCTCGACGTGGCCGAGTGGCGAGAGGGGTCCGAGAATGCCGGCATTGCCGACCAGGACGTCGAGCCGGCCGTAGCGATCGTGCAAGGCGAGCGCGAGCCGGTCGATTCCCTCGTAGTCCTTGAGGTCGAGCGGCACCAGAGTGGCGGAGCCGCCCGCGGCCTTGATCGCGTCGTCGAGCTCCTCCAGCCCGCCCACCGTGCGCGCCACCGCCACCACATGGGCGCCGGCCGTCGCCAGCGCCAACGCGGTCTGGTAGCCGATGCCGCGCGACGCGCCGGTGACCAGTGCGATTCGGTCGGCGAGGGGGAGTGGCACGGTCGCAGATCAACTCGCCTCGGCGAGCAGCGACAACTGGCGCGGTACCGATTCCTGGTCGTTTTGATCGGTCAGCGATGTCGGGTAATCGCCAGTGAAGCAGTGATCGGTGAATTGCGGACGCAGCGGGTCGCGCTGCTCGTAGCCCATCGCACGGTAGATACCTTCCACCGACAGGAACGCGAGCGAGTCGGCGCCGATGAAGGTGCGCATGCCTTCGAGGTCGTGGGTCGCCGCCAGAAGCTTGTCGCGCTCGGGCGTGTCGATCCCGTAATAGTCGGAATGGGTGATCGGCGGAGAGGCGATCCGGAAATGGACCTCCTCGGCTCCCGCTTCGCGCATCATCTGCACGATCTTCACCGAAGTCGTGCCACGAACGATGGAATCGTCGATCAGCACGATGCGCTTGCCGTTGACGACGGCGCGATTGGCGCTGTGCTTCAGGCGCACGCCCAGTTGTCGGATGTGCTGGGTCGGCTCGATGAAGGTGCGTCCGACATAGTGGTTGCGGATGATGCCGAGCTCGTAGGGAATGGACGCGGCCTGGGCGTAGCCGATGGCTGCGGGAACGCCCGAATCGGGAACCGGGATCACCACGTCGGCGGCCGCCGGGGCTTCGCGTGCGAGCTCGGCGCCCATGGTCTTGCGCACGTCGTAGACATTGCGTCCGCCGACGATCGAATCCGGTCGGGCGAAATAGATGTATTCGAAGATGCAAGGCCGCGGCGCCATGGGCGGGAATGGCTTGTGCGACTGCATGCCCTGCTCGTCGAACACGACGACCTCGCCGTTCTCGACGTCGCGCACGTATTTCGCGCCGATGATGTCGAGCGCACAGGTCTCGGAGGCCAGGATCGGATGACCGTCGAGCCTGCCGATCACCAGCGGACGGATGCCGAGCGGATCGCGCGCCCCGATCAGCTTCTTGTTGGTGAGGCCGACAAAGGCATAGGCCCCCTCGAGCTGGCGCAGACCTTCGATGAAGCGATCGATGAAGCGGTTGCGTTTGGCCCTGGCGACCAGGTGCAGGATGACCTCGGTATCCGTGGTCGACTGCATGAGCGCGCCCTCGCGCACGAGTTGGCGTCGCAACGCGAGTCCGTTGGTGAGATTGCCGTTGTGGCCGACTGCAAAGCCGCCGCCATCGAGCTCGGCGAACAGCGGCTGCACGTTGCGCAGGATGGTTTCCCCGGTGGTGGAGTAGCGCACGTGGCCGGTCGCCGATGAACCGGGCAGGCGCTCGATGACCTCGCGGCGGGAGAAATTGTCTCCGACCAGGCCCATGCGCCGCTCGGAGTGAAATCGCCTGCCGTCGAACGATACGATGCCGGCCGCTTCCTGGCCGCGGTGCTGGAGCGCATGCAGACCGAGCGCGGTGATGGCGGCGGCGTCGGGGTGACCGAATATGCCGAAGACGCCGCACTCTTCACGCAGCCGGTCATCTTCCAGATCGAGCCCGGCATCGCTTCGAGCTTCGGACATCTGGCTCACCTCCTCGTTCATCCGGCGGAGCGGGATCAACGCGTCGAGACTTGCATGCGCGTCGGCGGTGCCAAGCCCGCGCGGTCGGGCGATCCCGATCCCGCCGGAGGATCGAGGCTCGAGCGCTGACCAGGCGTCGGCTCTTCCTCTTCCGGCTTCGGCTTCCTCAATCTCTTCAAGATGGTGCTTTCCGGGTCGTCGGGCAACATCGACATCAGCCAGTCCCCGGTGCCCTGCAGCACGACCCTCGACTTGGCGCTGCGGATCCATTCCGGCTGGCTGCGATCCGGTACCAGCCAGGCGAAGAACAGGAACGCCACCACAACGATGATCAGCCCGCGCCCCAGCCCGAACAGGAAGCCGAGCGTGCGATCGAGCGCGCCGACCCGGCTGTCCAGAACCATGTCGGAAAAGCGCACGGTGAGCACGGAGACGATCAACAAAGTGCCCAGAAACGTACCGCCGACCACCACCGCGGTCGCGACGATATCGTTGTTGAAATAGGTCTTCGCGTACGGCAGCAGCTTTGCATAGGAATAGACCGTCACCAGTGCCGCGATCACCCAGGAGGCGATCGACAGAATTTCCCGCATGAAGCCACGGATCATGGCGAGCAGCGCCGAGATCAGCATGACGCCGATCAGAATGATATCGAGAAGCGTAACGGGCATGACCGACTTCGGAGCTCTCCACACGTCCGAGGATGCTGCCGGGCCGAATTCGGCGGGCAGCCCCCACAGGTTCCGCACACATCGAGTGGCCGGCAAGCCCCTGCCGGGGATCACCCCAACCTGTACTCCTCACATGACCGGCGTTGCTCGCGGGCCCGCGCCGGGCGAGCGCGGTGCCTCGGCAGTTCGGCCGCTGTATAGCTGGATGAGGTGGCCCCGTCATCCATCTTGTTGAAGCATCTTGTTGAACGTCGCCTGCCGACCGCGGCGTGCTCCCACCACAGGTCAGCCGCGCTCCCTATTCGACCTCCGGCTTCGTCCGGTGTCGTCGGTCCGGAGTACCCGGTCCGCGGCGATCTCGGCGACCAACGCCGCCAGGCTGTTCACGTAGCGAAGCGACAGAGCATCCTCGCCGCCGGCGTCCGTCCGTGGCTGGGGAACGACAGCGCGGGTGAAGCCGAGCTTTTGTGCTTCTTTCAGCCTCGCCGCGGCATGCGCTACCGGGCGCACCGCTCCCGACAACGAAACCTCGCCGAAATAGACCGCGTCGGCGGGCAGCGGCGCATCTGCGAGCGAGGACACGAGGGCGGCCGCGGCGGCCAAGTCCGCAGCCGGCTCCTGAATGCGCAATCCGCCCGCGACATTGAGATAGACGTCGTGGCTGGAGAGCCGCACGGCACAATGGGCGTCGAGCACGGCGAGCAGCATCGCGAGGCGACTCTGGTCCCATCCGACGACCGCGCGTCGCGGCGTGCCGAGCGAAGTCGGGGCGACGAGCGCCTGGATCTCGACCAGCACCGGTCGTGTCCCCTCGATGCCGGCGAAAACCGCGGTACCGGGCGAGCCGAGATCGCGCTCGGAGAGAAACAGTTCGGATGGATTGGCGACCTCCCGCAAGCCCGAGCCGGTCATCTCGAACACGCCGATCTCATCGGTCGGACCGAATCGATTTTTGACCGCGCGCAGGATGCGGAACTGATGCGAAGCTTCGCCTTCGAATGACAGCACTGCATCGACCATGTGCTCGACCACGCGCGGACCGGCGATCTGCCCGTCCTTGGTGACGTGGCCGACCAGGATCACCGCCGCGCCCGAGCGCTTGGCGAAGCGGATCAGCGACTGCGCGCTGGCACGCACTTGCGTCACCGTTCCGGGGGCGGCTTCGGCGATGTCGGTCCACATGGTCTGGATCGAATCGATGATGATGAGACGCGGCGCGGCACCCTCGCCGAGGGTCGCCACGATGTCCTCGACCGAGGTTTCGGCAGCAAGCTCGACGGCTGCTCCGGCGAGGCCGAGCCGCTCGGCCCGCAGTCGCACCTGCGCTACGGCCTCCTCGCCGGAAATGTAGACCGCGCGCTGACGGGCGCGGGCGAGCGCGGCCGCGACCTGGATCAGCAGCGTCGACTTGCCGATCCCGGGATCGCCGCCGAGCAGCAGCACTGATCCGCGCACGAAGCCGCCACCGGTAACGCGGTCGAATTCGGCGAGCCCGGAGGCAAGTCGCGGCTTATCTTTCGCAGACCCGGCGAGTGGCTGGAGCGCGAACAGCCGGCCCTTGCGCGGCGGGCGACCCGGCATTTGCGGCCGGCGCGGTGCTTTCCTCGGCGATCGTATTCCACTCGCCGCAGGCGTCGCACTTGCCCTGCCAGCGGCCGTAGGCGGCGCCGCAGCTCTGACAGAGGAAGCTTGTGTCGCGACGGGTCATTCGCCGTTGCTCGTGGAGACGGGACACCGGTGGAGCGGCCCGGGTGGCCTCACGGTGGGCTGTGGGTCACGCGCCCTTGTAGACCCGGTGGTAGCGCCGGCCGAGACTGGTGAGGACCTCGTAGCCGATGGTGCCCATGGAGGCGGCAAGGTCGTCGACGCTCATGCCCTCACCGATCAGGGTCACGACGTCGCCGCGGCGGACCTTTCCCTCGGGAAAGTCGGTGACGTCGACCGCGAAAACGTCCATGGACACGCGGCCGGCGAGGGGACAGCGCTTGCCGGCAACGATGACCTCGCCGGCGGGCTTGCCTTTGGAGGCCCCGGCCGATCGCAGGAAACCATCGGCGTAGCCGACCGCAACGACCGCGACCCGGGTCGGCCGCGTGGCGGTGAAGCCTGCCCCGTAGCCGATGGATTCTCCCTTGTTGACCATGCGGACCTGGATGATGCGGGCCCGCAACTCGACCACCGGACGCATCGGGTTCGACCTTCCCGGAGTGGGATTGGCGCCGTAGAGCGCGATCCCCGGCCGCACCAGATCGCAATACAAGGTCCCGCCCAGAAATATTCCCGACGAATTGGCGAGCGAGGATGGCAAGCCGCGATACATGATGCGGATCTCGCGAAACACTCGGATCTGTCGATCGTTCATCGGATGATCGGGCGTCTCCGCGCAGGCCAGATGGCTCATCAGCAGGGTGAAGCCGTGGTTTTCGGATTGAATGCGCGGCGCAATCGCCACCGCCTCGTCGACCGTGATGCCGAGCCGGTTCATGCCCGTATCGACGTGCAGCGCCGCGCCGCCGCGCCACTTCCTGATGCCGACGAGAGCATCCCATTCGGCGAGCTCGATGGTGCTGTTGATGATCGGTCGCAGATGATCGTTTGCGAATGCCTGCGCCGAGCCCGGCATCAGTCCGTTGAGCACGTAGATGGTGGCGTCCGGCGAGATCTCTCGTACGCGCCGCCCTTCGCCGACATCGGCGACGAAAAAGGTTCTGCAGCCTGCCCTGACGAGCTTCCTGGTCACCGGCTCGATGCCGCAGCCATAGGCGTCGCCCTTGACCACCGCGGCGCATTCCACCGGCACCGTCATGCTCGAGAGCTTCTTCCAATTGGCCTCGATGGCGGCGAGATCGATGGTGAGGATGCCGCCCGCTTCGGCTTCCCCGGGGACGGCAGGCGATGCCTTGACCGGCCGCAGGTCGGGATCGTGGATGGTCATGCGGAATTTATGAACGGGCGGGACGCCCCCGTAAAGGGCGGACCAGCCGAAATCCGAGGAGTGGTCGGTGCAGCACGGCAAACACGCTCGTCGAAGCGCGTTCACGGAGCATCGTTCGCCTCGTCAGACCTGCTCGGGCATCTGGTCGTCGCGTGCGAGATTGTCGAATCGCGTGACGGAGGCCTCGAATTGAACGTTGACGGTGCCGGTCGGACCGTGGCGCTGCTTGCCGATGATGATCTCGGCCTTGCCGTGGACGGCGGCCATCTCCACCTGCCACTTGGTATATTCGTCGGTGCCGGGGCGAGGTTCCTTGTTGCTCAGATAGTATTCCTCCCGGAATACGAACATCACGACGTCGGCGTCCTGCTCGATCGAACCCGATTCGCGCAAATCGGAAAGCTGTGGGCGCTTGTCGTCCCGGCTCTCCACCTGGCGCGACAGTTGCGACAACGCCAGGATCGGCACGTTGAGCTCCTTGGCGAGCGCTTTGAGGCTGGTCGTGATCTCGGTCACCTCCTGCACGCGGCCTTCCATGGCGCGGCGGGTCGAGCCCTGTAGGAGCTGAATGTAGTCGATGACCAGGAGATCGAGTCCCTTCTGCCGCTTCAGGCGGCGCGCCCGGGCGGCGAGTTGCGCGACGGTCAGACCTCCGGTCTCGTCGATGAAGAAGGGCAGATGTTGCAGCTCGATCGCGACATCCTTGATCTTCTCGAATTCCCGTTCGTTGATGCCCCCGCGCCTGATCGTGCTCGACGAGATGCCGCTCTGCTCGGCGATGATGCGGGTCGCGAGCTGCTCGGCCGACATCTCGAGAGAGAAGAAGCCCACGATGCCGCCGTTCACGGTGTCGATGTGCCCGTCGGTGCGCACCTCGCCGCGCCAGGCACGGGCCACGTTGTAGCCGATGTTGGTGGCGAGCGCGGTCTTGCCCATGCCCGGCCGGCCGGCGACGATGACCAGATCGGACGCTTGCAGGCCCCCCAGCTTGGTGTCCAGGTCCCTGAGACCAGTCGCCAGCCCGGAGAGCTTGCCCTCGCGCTGGTATGCGCGTGCCGCCATGTCGACGGCGGTCGTGAGCGCCGTCTCGAATTTCTGGAACCCGCCGCCATAGCGTCCGGTTTCCGCCAGTTCGTAGAGGCGACGCTCGGCGTCCTCGATCTGGTCGCGCGGTGCGAAATCGACCGGTGCATCGAAGGCGACGTTGACCATGTCCTCGCCGATCCCGATCAACTCGCGCCGGATCGCGAGGTCGTAGACCGTGCGCCCATAGTCCACCGCATTGATGATGGTGGTCGCTTCGGCGGCGAGGCGAGCGAGGTACTGGGGGAGCGTCAAGCCGGCGATGTCGATGTCGGCCGGCAGGAACGTTTTCAACGTCACCGGCGAGGCGAGCTTGCCTGTACGGATGAGGCTGCGTGCGACATCGAAGAGCTGCTGATGGATCGGCTCGAAGAAGTGCGACGGCTCGAGAAAATCGCTGACACGATAGAGCGCCTCGTTGTTGACGAGGATCGCGCCGAGCAGAGCCTGCTCCGCCTCGATATTGTGCGGTGCGGCGCGATAGGACGGCGTGGCGTCCCGGGCGGGCTTGCGCGCAGTCGATTCGATTGCCATGACGCTCCGGTGTTCTGGTTTTGTGACCGCATCGAGGCACGGCACTCACGCGGGGTGGTGCGGAATCACGCACAGGGACAGGGAGGTCCGACAGTTAACACCCGCAGGCAGGCGCGCGGGACCCGTCCGATGCGGGTTTCCCCGCTATCATCGGTTCGAATTTGCGCTTGATAGTCTGCGATAGTTCTTGACGGCGATCGGTATCGCCGCTCGAGAATCACTCGCCGGCGAGCCGCAGCGGTGGGCGGCTGCCGCCTTCGAGCGCGCGCAACCGCGCCTCCTCGCGCGAGAGGTAGTCACGAGTCATCGGCACCACACCCTGCCGCCTGCCCAGCTGCATCTGGAACACCATCAGCGACTGCTCGCGGAATGCCATTTCCGATGCCGCGAGGTAGAATTCCCACATTCGCACGAAACGGTTGTCGTAGAGACGTTCGACCTGCTCGCGCTGGACGAGGAAGCGCTCGCGCCAGGCCTTGAGCGTCTCGGCGTAATGAAGCCGCAGGATCTCGATGTCGGTGACGAGCAGGCCCGCGCGCTCGATCGCCGGAAGCACCTCCGACAGGGCCGGGATGTAGCCACCGGGGAAGATGTATTTCGCGATCCACGGATTGGTGACGTCCGGGCCATCGGAGCGGCAGATGGAATGCAGCAGCATGATGCCGCCGTCGTCGAGCAACGCATGGCACTTCCGGAAGAAGGTGTCGTAGTAGCCCACCCCCACGTGCTCGAACATGCCGACCGAGACGATGCGGTCGAACCGCTCGCGAACGTCGCGGTAGTCCTGCAGACGGATGTCGACCTTGCCGGACAGTCCCTTCTCTGCCGCGCGCACCCTCGCGAGCGCATGCTGCTGCTCCGACAGCGTGATCCCGGTGACCCGCGCGCCACAAAGCTCGGCGAGGTAGAGTGCGAGCCCGCCCCACCCGCAACCGATGTCGAGCACCCGTTGATTCGGCGTCACCAGGAGCTTCGCTGCCAGATGGCGCTTCTTGGCGAGCTGCGCATCGTCGAGCGATTGGCCGGCGGTCTCGAAATAGGCGCAGCTGTACTGCCGGTCGGCATCGAGGAACAGCGCGTAGAGTTGGCCGTCGAGATCGTAGTGGTGGGCGACGTTGCGCCGAGCGCGCCGGCGCGGGTTGAATTGCTGCTGGCGCCGACGGAGATAGCGGATCAGCCATTGCAGGCGCAACCATCCGGGTGGTCTGCCGTTGCGGTTCTGACCGAGCACGATGGCGAGGACGTCGGCAATCGAGCCCTGCTCCAGCACGACGCCGCCCTCCATGTAGGCTTCGCCGAATTTGAGCTCGGGATCGAGCAGAAGCCCGAGCTCGGTCGCCCGCGAGGTAAAACGGATCGCCACCGGCGCGCCAGTCCCGTCACCAACCGTGAAAGTGGATCCGGCCGCGGTCGTAACCCGCAGATTCCCCGCACAGATCAGACTTTCAAAAGCCACCCGAAGCAACCGATCCATCGGCCGCCTCCACCGCATCGAAGCGTTCACCCTCGCCATGTCCGCGACACATTTGGCGTCCACCGGCGTCGCAGCGAACGCAAGGGTGCGGTCGACGGCGACCGCAACCCTCCTGGACAAAGGGAATTAAAACAAAGTCTTGCAGCCGCGGCAACGGGACAAGAGCGTTGCGCTTCATGCCCGGGCTGGACAAGGTGGGGACAGAGTAGCCATCGCAATCCCCGGGCAAGAGCTGCGACCGGATTCGGGCCGGATGTGACGGAGGGTCCTCGTGTCGCGAGTTGGTCGGTTGTTGCCCTGGTTGATCGGCATAGCGGTTATGGCCGGCGATGCCGGCCCGTTGCGGGGGCAGGCGAACCTCGACGCCGGCAAGTCGCCGGCTCAGATCTTCTCCAACACTTGTGCCGCATGCCACCGCAGTCCGCGCGAGCTGAAGCAAACCAGCGTCGGGTTCCTGCGGGAGCATTATAGTACCGGTGGGCGCGAGGCGGCCGCCATGGCAGGCTATCTGGCCGCCATCGGCAGCGATCCGCGCGCGGTCCAACAGCGCAGGCCACCCGCCTTGGGGGCGGGACAGGCGTCGCCATCGGGCGAGGCCGCCGTCAGGCCTTCGGATGCCGCCAAAGCGGCGGAGGGCGCGGCGGGGAAGGTCGCGCCGCCCCTCGGACAGCGTCGAGATCGGCAGTCTGACGGCCGCGGCAGCGGGAGGCGAGCCCGACGGCGCTCCCTCGCAAACCGCCGCGGTCCCAGAGCCGCAGCCGAGGCCGGTCGAGGCATTCGAGGAATAGGCAAGCGAATTCAGCCCTTGCTGTTCTCCGATCCCGCGTCGGGCGCCTCCGTTCCATCCTCGCGAGCACGACGCGCTTCCTCTGCTTCCGCTCGAAAAACGCTTCTGCCGCAAGCGCAGCTTGCTCGGCGGCCACTTCGGCCTCGTCGCGGGCAATGGTGATGTCGTCGCCACGGGCGATGCGAGCCGCCTCGTCAGCGTTGCGAGCGACGGTCACGTTGATCGTCACCTCGACCTCGGGATGCAGCGCAATCGGCACCTTGTGAAGCCCAATGGTCTTGATCGGTGCATTGAGCGCAATCTGAGCGCGACCGATCGAGAAGCCGTTCTCGACGACCAGGGCGGTGAGGTCGCGCGGAGAGACCGACCCGTAGAGCTGGCCGCCTTCGGACTGCCTGCCGGAGCACCGAGAAGCTCTGGCCGTTGAGTTTTTGGCCGATCTTCTCCGCTTCGCTCTTTTGCTCGAGATTGCGCGCTTCGAGCTCGACCTTCATGCTCTCGAAGCGAGACCGGTTCTCCTTGGTGGCACGTAGCGCCTTGCCCTTGGGCAGCAGGAAGTTGCGCGCAAATCCATCCTTTACGCGCACCACGTCGCCCATCTGGCCGAGCTTGGCGACGCGTTCGAGCAGGATCACTTCCATCGTCGAGTCTCCATCGGTCGAATTGTTTTCGCAGTCGGTTACGTGGGCAGGGTCGGCGGCCCGCGCCTGTGGACGACGCGGACGCGAACATTGAACAGGGTCTCGGCGATACCCAGGATCGCCATCGCCAACACCGGCCAGCCGAGAATGGTGGCAGCGACATAGACGCCGGCGAGCACGACGCTGCGGCTGGCTGTGCCGCGCGTGATGGCATGCAGGACCGCAAAGCCGAGGATCGCAAAGGCCATCAGCAGGCTGGCCGCCAGCGCACCCGACAGAACGCCGAGAAGATCGGGCAGAAACGAGCCCAGGATCGCGGCGGCGAGCAGTCCGAAAGCGGATCGAGGCAGCGTAAGAGCCGATAGGTCCGGCCATGGCCGCTTGAGACGACCGGAAATCTTCACGACGCGCGCCGCAAGCCAAAGGTTGAGCACATTGGTGACGGTCGAGAACATCGGCGCGACGGGCGGAACCGCCACCACCAGCAACTCGATGAACGCCTGGTCGCGCACGATGCGCTGATAGGTCTTGCGCAAAGCGGATTGCAGGCTTTCCTGGTCGGTGCCGAAATTCGGGACCGCGGCGGCGACGATCAGGGTGCCGATCACTGCGGCCCAGAGCACCAGTCGGCCGACGGGGTACCATTCGAGATCGGCCCCGCCGCCATTGGTTGCAGGTCGCGCCAGCAGCGACAAATAACCGAGCCACCACGCGCCGAACGCGATCACCGGCACGGCGAGGAAGAACACTCCGGAATTGACGGCGATAACCGCAGTCGCGGATGCCGCAGCGATCAATCCCGCAATGTGACTCCAGCCGAGCGCCGCGATCAGGATCGGTAGCGGCGCCAGATAGAACAGCAGGATTGCCACCACCGATCCGGAGACGACCGAGGCGAACAAGAGCGCCGCCGCCGCTCCAGCCGCCAGTCCTACCAGTACGATCTGCATCATCTCGAGCTGTCCCGCTTGGTGAGCGGTTAGAGACGGATCCTGGTCCGTCCCAGCCTGGCGACGACGAACGAGCGCCGCCTTCGAATGTCCCGGCCGCCCTTCGTCTGCGTCAGCGGATCACGTACGGCAGCAATCCGAGAAAGCGGGCACGCTTGATCGCGCTTGCAAGCTCTCGCTGCTTCTTGGCGGACACCGCCGTGATACGGCTGGGGACGATCTTGCCGCGCTCGGAAACGTAGCGCTGCAAGAGCCTCACGTCCTTGTAGTCGATCTTCGGCGCGTTGGCGCCCGAGAAGGGGCAGGTCTTGCGGCGGCGAAAGAACGGCCGTCGCGTCTGCTGTTGAGGGGGGGGCATGGCGTTTACTCCTCGGTGCCGGGCGGCGTCGTCGGAACCCTCGCGCGCTGGTCGGCTGTCGCGTTCGCGGCGGTGCTCGCCGCGATCCCGGTCACGAAAGCCGCCGCGATCCCGATCGCGAAAGCCGAAGCCGCGCTCGTCCCGCTCCCGGTCGCGGTCGACCTTGCGCATCATTGCCGAGGGGCCTTCCTCGAGCTCGTCCACGCGAATGGTCAGATAGCGCAGTATGTCCTCGTTGAGGCGCTCCTGCCGCTCGATCTCGTTGAGCGCGGCGGGCGGTGCCTCCACATTGAACATCGTGAAATGCGCCTTGCGATTCTTGCGCAGGCGGTAGGACAGGGGCTTCACGCCCCATTGCTCGGTCTTCGAAACCTTGCCGCCCATGCGCTCGATGACGCCCTTGAATTGGGTCGTAAGGTCTTCGACCTGCTGCGCGCTGGCATCCTGGCGCGTCAGGAAGACGTGTTCGTAAAGCGGCATGCCAATGCCTTTCCTCCATGTCGTGCTCTCCCGGCGCGAAGCCCTTCGAGCCCTTCGGGAAAGGCTCGAAGCTCTGAAGGCGGAAACACGGGACGCCGGACCGCGTGGTCCTGCCGCTGGCCCTCGCCGGGCGGCCGTCCGTTCAGTTCCCAACCGGGGTCGAGCGGAAGCGCGGGTTATAGGGTGTCCCCCTGAAAACGCAAGATCGGCGCGCTGGGATGGACGTGCGCCGCACAAAAACGTGCGCGCGCACAAAGACGTCTTCCCACTGCGATCGGCTGCCGCTTCCCACCCGAGAGGGCCGATAGCCGAAGTGGCGTTCTCTTGACAGCACGAAGCGAGGGTGTCCTGAAAGCGCGCGGGGCGGGAATCAGAGGTGGGAATGCCGGCCGCGTTCATCTTTCCCGGTCAAGGCAGCCAGAGCGTCGGAATGGGCAAGCAGCTCGCCGATGAGTTTGCGCCGGCACGCGCGGTGTTCGAGGAGGTCGATGCGGCACTCGGCGAATCGCTGACCCGTACCGTCTGGGAGGGGCCGGCGGAGACGCTCACCTTGACCGAAAACGCCCAGCCTGCGCTGATGGCAATGTCCCTGGCGGTCATGCGTGTGCTGGAGGCGGAAGCCGGCGTCGATCTGTCGCGTGATGCCGAGTTCGTGGCCGGCCATTCGCTGGGGGAATATTCGGCCCTGGCGGCGGCCGGAGCGTTGGCAGTGGGCGATACCGCAAGACTCCTCCGTATCCGCGGCCGCGCCATGCAAGAGGCGGTTCCAGTCGGCCGCGGCGCCATGGCTGCGCTGCTGGGGCTCGACTTCGCGCAGGCGGCCGCGGTGGCGGCCGAGGCCGCTTGCGGACAGGTCTGCCAGGCCGCAAACGACAATGGCGCCGGACAGGTCGTCCTATCCGGCGACAAGGCCGCGGTCGAGCGTGCGGTCGAGATCGCCAAGGGCAGGGGCGCGCGCCGCGCCATGTTGTTGCAGGTCTCCGCCCCGTTCCATTGCGCGCTGATGCAGCCGGCGGCCGATGCCATGGCCGAAGCGTTGACGAAGGTCGCCGTGCGGCCGCCGAAGGTGCCGGTCGTCGCCAATGTGCGGGCTGCGCCCGTGAGCGACCCCGAAGAGATCGTGCGCACTCTCGTCGCGCAGGTGACCGGAATGGTGCGCTGGCGCGAGACGATCGCCTTCATGGCCGCGGCAGGAGTGACCACCTTCTATGAGGTCGGTGCGGGCAAGGTATTGAGCGGTCTCGTGAAGCGCATCGCCGAGGGAGCCAACGGGATCGCCATCGGCACGCCGGGAGACGTGTCGACTTTCAAGGCGTCGCGTGCTTAGCGGCGCGTTCGCGCCTGCCGGGCTGGCGCCGGCGATGGCTGATGTGCGCATTCTCGCAGGCAACGGAGCGGGAGGAGGTCGCCGATGTTCGATCTGACCGGCAAGACCGCGCTGGTGACCGGGGCGACCGGCGGCATCGGCGGAGCGATTGCTCGCGGGTTCCACCAGCAGGGCGCGACGGTGGCGATCTCTGGCACCCGGCGCGAGGTGCTAGACAGGCTGGCCTTCGATCTCAAGGAGCGCGTCCTCGTGGTGCCCTGCAACCTCGCCGACAAGGACGAGGTCGAGGCGCTCGTGCCGAAGGCCGAGGAAGCCATGGGCAGGCTTGATGTGCTGGTGGCCAATGCCGGCATCGCCAAGGACAACCTCCTGGTTCAGTTGCGTGACGAGGACTGGGAGGGCGTCGTTGCCGTCAATCTGACGGCGACCTTCCGGCTTGCGCGAGCCGCCGTCCGCGGGATGATGCGGCGGCGCTTCGGCAGGATCATCGGGATCACCTCGGTCGTGGGCGTCACCGGCAATCCCGGCCAGAGCAACTACACCGCGACCAAGGCCGGCATGATCGGCATGATCAAGTCGATCGCAGCGGAATATGCCAAGCGGGGCGTGACGGCCAACGCGATCGCACCGGGCTTCATCGCCACGGCCATGACCGACAAGCTCAATGACAAGCAGCGCGAGGCAATCCTGAGCCGGGTGCCTGCGGGGAGGCTCGGGACCGGCATGGAGATCGCGGCCGCAGCGGTCTTTCTGGCCTCCGACGAGGCCGCCTACGTCACCGGCCAAACACTGCACGTGAATGGCGGGATGGCAATGATTTGAAAGGTCTTTTGGAAGGTGGATCGGTGCCGCCGGTCACGCTTCGGTCACGCTTCGGCCGTGCTGGTCAAGCCATGTGAAGTATGGTAACCGGACTTCGGTTTGGCTGGGGCGGTGGAACGGGGGCGAATCATCACAGGGCTCCGCTCGCGACCCGGATGATTTGACGCCGG
The DNA here is from genome assembly GCA_963840535.1 of uncultured Alphaproteobacteria bacterium. Lineage (GTDB taxonomy): Bacteria > Pseudomonadota > Alphaproteobacteria > Rhizobiales > Xanthobacteraceae > VAZQ01. Next base: position 248,915 of record CAWIZJ010000066.1, on the reverse strand, counting down.
GCATATGCAGGCCCGTGGCGCCAAACCGATGGCGGCATGCTCGGAGGTGTCGACCGATCGAGCCCAATTCGAGGACACGAGGTTGCAGCGATGAGTGACATTGGCGAGCGGGTAAAAAAAATCGTCGTCGAGCATCTGAGCGTGGAAGCCGACAAGGTGACCGAGAACGCCAGCTTCATCGACGATCTCGGTGCCGACAGCCTCGACACCGTTGAGCTCGTCATGGCATTTGAAGAAGAGTTCGGCTGCGAGATCCCCGACGACGCCGCCGAGACCATCCTGACGGTGGGCGACGCCATAAAGTTCCTCGAAAAGAACGCAAAAAGCTGACGCCGCGGCCTGCGGTCCTTCGACGGTCGCTGGACGTTTCCTTGGCGCCCAGTGGCGTCGGGAGAGTATAGTGCTGCCGGCGGGACCGAAGGAGTAGCGGCGATGAGACGCGTCGTCGTCACCGGGCTCGGGATGGTCACGCCGCTCGCCTGCGGCGTGGAGCCGACTTGGCGACGCCTCGTCAACGGTGAGAGTGGAGCACGGCGGATCGATACCTTCGACGTGTCCGATCTGCCAGCCAAGATCGCCTGTCAGGTCCCGCGCGGCGACGGCTCGCGCAGCACGTTCAATCCCGATCAGTGGATGGAACCGAAGGAGCAACGCAAGGTCGACGATTTCATCGTCTTCGCCATGTCTGCTGCACGCCAGGCGCTCGACGATGCCGGCTGGAAGCCGTCCACCTACGACGATCAGGCCAGCACCGGGGTGATGATCGGTTCCGGGATCGGTGGGCTCACCGGCATCGCCGATACCGCCTACGTGCTCAAGGAGCGGGGTCCTCGACGAGTGTCCCCGTTCTTTATTCCGGGCCGCCTGATCAATCTCGCGGCGGGCTACGTGTCGATTGCCCACGGCCTGAAGGGGCCCAATCACGCAGTGGTGACCGCCTGCTCTACGGGCGCACACGCCATTGGAGATGCGGCGCGGATGGTCGCGCTCGGTGATGCCGACGTGATGGTGGCGGGGGGGACGGAGTCGCCGATTTCACGCCTCGGCATCGCCGGATTTGTCGCCTGTCGCGCACTGTCGACCTCCTTCAACGACGTGCCAGAGCGCGCATCGCGACCGTACGATCGTGACCGTGACGGTTTCGTGATGGGCGAGGGCGCCGGCATGGTGGTGCTCGAAGCCTACGAGCACGCCAAGGAACGCGGAGCGAAGGTCTACGCGGAGCTGATCGGGTACGGGCTGTCCGGAGATGCCCATCATATCACGGCGCCGGCGGAGGACGGCGATGGAGCTTATCGCTGCATGCAGGCGGCGATCAAACGTGCCGGAATCTCTCCCGCCGAGATCGACTACGTCAACGCCCACGGCACCTCGACGCCGCTCGGCGACGAGATCGAGCTCGGCGCCGTGCATCGTCTGGTCGGCAATGCCGCAGGCCGCATATGCATGTCGTCGACGAAGTCCTCCGTCGGGCACCTTCTGGGCGCCGCTGGTGCGGTCGAGGCGATCTTCTCGATCCTTGCCATGCGCGACGGCATCGTGCCCCCGACCATCAATCTCGACAATCCGTCGGTCGAGACGCCGATCGATCTGGTCCCCCATCGCTCCAAGAAGCGCCAGGTCGATACCGTGCTCTCCAATTCTTTCGGGTTCGGGGGAACGAATGCCTCGTTGGTGTTCCGACGCCTGCCGAATTGAGCCCGCAAGGGGGCAGGGGATGGTCAAGATCGAGGGATGGCCTGTCCCGCTCGGCCAGCTCTCCACCGGCGTCCGTCCTTTGGCCATATTCGCCATTAATCTGGTGAGGTTGGGTCCCGCCGGGTTGCTGCCTCGGCCTACGAGGGACGGGGGTGCGATACCGGCCATTTGATTGAGCTACGCCGCCGGGCAAGGCGGTAGCGGCCATGGTGGGCGTCGAGGGGGGACATAGGCGGTGAGTTCCGGGAACACACCGCCCGCGGAGAACGGCCGGGACGAGGCACGGCAGGGTATGCCGCCTCCAGCGCCGATGCCGGGGGCAACGAGCGACGACCGGTCGGGCGCCGCGATGCGGCCATCGGCTGCCGTTGCCAGTCACTCCGAACAGCCTTCGTTGCCGCCGTCCGGATCGGATCCACCTGATACGGCGACCACAAACCTTCGGGTCGTGGCAGGATTGCCACCCCAGTCCCAGCCGCAGCCGTCCGCGAAGAACTCCCTGCGCGCCATCCTGCCGCCGGCCACAGGGTTTGCGAGCTTTATTGGCGGCGGCGGCAGCGCGTCGGCGCTAAGAGGCGCGGCCAGCGCGAGTTCATCAGGCGCTGGCACCGGGCGCGACAACTTGGGTTCCACAGCATCGCCCGCCTCCGCGGCGGCCAAGTCCGGTTTTTCGAGGACGGAAGCCCCCCGGATGGAACTGCCCAGAGCTGACCGGGCAAATATCCGATCCAGGCAAGCCGAATGCGGCGATGTCGGAGCGGGAATCGCGAGGTCAACCGCGTTCGTCGCCGCCACCCCTGGCACTACGCCCGGGCTCACCGGGACGGGCAGTGGTCGGTGGAGGCGATTTGGAGCCCAAACGCATCACGCCGCGCAGTCCGCGCGCAGCTCTGGAGCCTGATCACGTGCCGCTCCCAACCCACAAGCCGCAACCGTCGCGCCGCACGCGCAATCCGCTGGTGATCATCGGCAATGCCATCTTCAGTCTGCTCCTGCTCCTGCTCCTGCTCGGGGGCGGGGCGGTGGTCGTCGGCAAGACCCGTTTCGAAACGGCCGGTCCGCTGCAGGAAGACAAAGTGGTCAGCATTCCGCGTGCCGGCTTGATGGAGATCGCCGACCTGCTCAAGCGAGAAGGGGTGATCGACGAACACCGTCTGGTCTTCATCGGCGGCGTGTTCGCCCTCAGGGCGCGTTCGGAGCTCAAGGCCGGCGAGTATCTATTTCCCAGGCGGGCGAGCGTGCGCGACGTGGTCGAGACCATCGTCGAAGGCAAGGTGGTGCAACACCAGGTCACCATCCCCGAAGGGACTCACTTCGGAGCAGATCGTGGCGCGGTTGCTGGAGAACGATATCCTCTCGGGCAACATCAAGGACGTTCCGCGAGAGGGCAGCCTGCTTCCTGACGGCTACTACTTCCCTCGTGGTTTCCCGCGCGAGCAGATGCTGCAACGGATGCGGCAGGCGCAGGATCGACTGGTGCGGGAAGTCTGGGAGCGGCGCAATCCCGATCTTCCGGTCAAGACACCGGAGCAATTGGTCATTCTCGCTTCCATCATCGAGAAGGAGACCGGCAAGCCCGAGGAACGAACACGTGTCGCCGCGGTGTTCGCCAACCGGCTCAAGCAGAAGATGAAGTTGCAGTCCGACCCGACCATCATCTATGGCCTCGTATTCGGCAAGGGTTCGCTCGGCCGTCCGATCAGCAGGGCGGACATCGCGCAGCCGACGCCGTACAACACCTACGTGATCGATGGGTTGCCGCCCGGACCCATCGCCAATCCCGGCCGTGCCTCGATCGAAGCTGCCGCCAATCCGGCGCGCACCAAGGAACTGTTCTTCGTCGCCGACGGCACCGGCGGGCATGCCTTCGCGGAAACCTACGAGCAGCATCAGAAGAACGTGGCACGCCTGCGCGGCATCGAACGTGGCATCGAACAGGAGCAACGCTCCGAAACGCCCGCGGAGGCGCAAACCCCGGCGAGTGCGCCTCCACGCCCGGGAGCCGCACCGCGCGGCAAGCGCGGTGTCAACGGCTCGCCGCGTTCGGCGGGGGCCGCGCAATAGCGGTGCGGTAGCGCCGCGACAGATGCACGCGATCTTGTGACGCCCCGTCCTCGCCGCTAAGGTCGAGGTGGATTTCGACCGTTTCGGGATTCCTCCGGGGAAACGCGGGTTTATGGCGCTTTCCAGCATGACCGGCTTCGCCCGCGGTCACGGCGTGAGCGGGTCCTACGAGTGGGCGTGGGAGCTCAAATCGGTCAACGCGAAGGGGCTCGATCTGAGACTGCGCCTGCCGCCGGGCTGGGATGCGGTCGAGGGCCCGGTGCGCTCGATCGGCGCGCAGGCGCTTGCGCGTGGTACCGTCTACGGAACGCTGACGGTCGAGCGCCAAGGCGTTGCCCCCATCGTGCGCGTGAACGAGCCGGTGCTGGCCGCCGTCCTGGCGACCATCAAGACCCTCACCGGCCGGATCGAGGCGGCGCAGCCGCGGCTGGACGGCATCCTCTCGCTCAAGGGCGTGATCGAGGTCGTCGACGAGGACGAGCGCGAGGAGGAGCGGCGTGCTGCGGAGGCTGCGGTCATCGGCGGCTTCCGGCAAACCGTCGACGAGCTCTCCGCCATGCGTCGGCAGGAAGGCGAGACCCTGAGGCAGGTCCTCGTTCAGCGCGTCGGTGAGATCTCTGCCCTTGCCGCACGGGCGGAGGCCGCACCCGGCCGTCGGCCCGAGGCCATCAAGGCGCGCATCGCCGAACAGGTGGCGACGCTGGTCGAGGCGTCCAATCGCTTCGACCCCGATCGGCTGCATCAGGAGGCGATCCTGATCGCCAGCAAGGCTGACATTCGCGAGGAGCTCGATCGCTTGGCCTCGCACCTCGCGCAGGTAGGACGCCTGATCGCGGACGGCGGGGCTGTGGGCCGCAGGCTCGATTTCCTCGCCCAGGAGCTCAACCGTGAGGCCAATACGCTGTGCTCCAAGTCGAACGACGTGGAACTGACCAATATCGGGGTCGAGCTCAAGGGGGTGGTCGAGCAGTTCCGCGAGCAGGTGCAGAACCTGGAATGAGCGGATGACCAGCGGTCGGCAGCGGGAAAAAGCGATCGCCCGTCGGGGGCTGATGCTGGTGCTGTCGTCGCCGTCCGGTGCGGGCAAGACCACCCTGTCGCGCAAGCTCCTGGACGCCGATCCCGCCGTCGACCTCTCGGTGTCGGTGACCACGCGCGTGCAGCGACCGGGCGAGGTCGACGGCCGCGACTATCATTTCATCGATGCCGCACGCTTCGATGCCATGGTGGGCAACGGCGACCTCCTGGAATGGGCGCAGGTTTTCGGGCATCGCTACGGCACGCCGCGGGCGCCGGTGGAGTTGGCGCTGGCAGGCGGGCGCGATGTCCTGTTCGACATCGATTGGCAAGGCACGCAGCAGCTGCGCGAGAAAGCGCCGCGCGACCTGGTCAGCATTTTCGTGCTGCCGCCCTCCATTCCCGATCTCGAGCGGCGCCTGCGCGCGCGGGCGCAGGATTCCGACACGGTCATCCATGCCCGCATGGCCAAGGCCGCCGACGAGATGAGCCACTGGGCCGAGTACGACTACGTGGTGATCAATGCCGACGTCGCCCGCGCGTTCGCCGAGGTGCAGTCGATCCTGGCGGTCGAGCGACTGCGGCGCGAGCGGCAGAGCGGGCTCACCGCCTTCGTTCGAAGGCTGCAGGCGGAGCTGTGACGGCAGCTCAGATGCTCGGTGGTGGTGCGAAGAAGCACTTGCGCATCCCGCCCCACTGACAGCGCCAGTAGTGGCCGTCGGGTGACGGCAGCGCCTCGCTGTACGGAATTGTCTCGCGGATGCTGCGAACGAAATAGCCGGCACCGGTGATGCTCACGTCGTCTGCGGCAATCTCGAAGCAGTCGCGGTCGCCGCAACACAGTTCTCCGGCTGCATTACGGTAGCCGCCGCGCTGGATCCACTCCGCCGGGCCATGGGCACTGGCGAGCGACAAGGTCGCGGCGGCGAGAACGAAAGCAAGTATGGGACGCGTTACACCTCCAGTTCCGATGCGTATCCGGGTCATGACCCGCTCCATTGCTGCGGGGAACGACCGAGGCTGCGCCCGAACCTGTTAACAAGTCGTTAACCATGATGATCGGGGTATGCGCAACGCGGCAGCATCGGGGTCAAACCGAGAGCACCGTGCGCCCCACCACGCGTCCGGAGCGCAGCTCATCGAGCGCGGCCTGGGCCTCGCCGAGCGGACGCTCGCCGATCGGGGGCGGACTGCAGGCCGCGATTGCGCACCAGGTCGACCAGCTCGCGGGCCTCGGCCAGGGTGCCGGTCTGGGTGCCCTCGATCGCCATCGCCTTGAGCCCGAACATCGCCACCGGCATGATAAAGGTCCCGCCGAACAGGCCGGTCACCACGACCTTGCCCCCCTTTGCCAGTGCTCCCGTGGCGAACGCCAGCGAGTGCTCCGAGCCGACGAAATCGCAGGCACCGTGGACGCCGCCGCCGGTGGCTGCGAGCAGCGCCTTGCGCGCACCGGCATCGCTCGGATCGATTGCCGTCGCCGCGCCGGCCTCGAGCGCCGCCGCGCGCTTGCTGGCGTCGATGTCGGCAACGATAGGAGGCTGCTCGAACAGCACACGTGCGAGCGCCAGCCCCATCATGCCGACGCCCCCCATGCCGGTCAGCAGAAGCGGCCCGCGCGCGGCTTGCGCTGCGAGCCGCTTGAGGGCGGCGTAGGCGGTCAGGCCCGAGCACATCAGGGTTGCCGCCACCGAGGCCGGAAGCGGCTCATACGCGATCAAATAGCGCGGATGCGGTATCAGCACGTGCGAGGCAAACCCGCCATCGACATTGATGCCGAGAAAGCGCGGTGCGACGCAAATGTTTTCCTCGCCGCGCCGGCACGCTGGGCAGGCGCCGCAGCCGATCCACGGATAGACGGCAACCCTGTCGCCTGGCGCAGCCCCTCCGGCATCTTCGCCCACGCTTTCGACCACGCCGGCGATCTCGTGGCCGAGCGTAAAAGGCAGTGTGCGGCCCGAGCGCACGTCGAGCTGCTTGTCCGCGCCGAGCCGGAAATAGCCGTCCTGCATGTGGAGGTCGGAGTGGCATACCCCGCAGCGCTCGATGCGCACGAGCACGTCGCTGCCGCGCGGCTGCGGGCGCTCCACGATGGTTTCGCACAGTGGCGCTGCATAGGCCGTCAATGATTGGCGGCGGAGCCTGATCATGGCATTCGTTTAGCCGCTAGCCCCGATGAAGCGAAGCGAAAATCCAGGTGGCCCCGACGTCGGGCGGATTGGTCCCCGCGCACCCCGCCAGGCTCGGGCTACGTTCCGGCGGCGAGCGCGCGCGCGAGCGCAACAAAACCCTCGATTGGGACGTCCTCGGCCCGCGCGGTCGGCTCCAAGCCTGCGGCCGCGATGAGCGCCGCGTTGCCGAGCGATTTCAAGCTTTGGCGCAGCATCTTGCGGCGCTGCCCGAACGCGGCCTGGGTCACCCGCTCGAGTGCGCGGCGATTGCAGGGGAGGGGATCTCGGCGCGGCGTCAGGGCCACCAGTGACGACGTCACCTTGGGCGGCGGCACGAAAGCGCTGCCGGCGATATCGAACAGAATCCTTGCCTCGGATCGCCAGCCGGCGAGCACCGAGAGCCGACCGTAAGCCCTGCTGCCCGGACGTGCGACGATGCGCTGGGCGACCTCGCGCTGGAACATCAGCAGCAGCCGGTCGTACCAGGGTGGCCAAGGCTCGAGCGTCAGCCACGAGACCAGCAATGCGGTTGCTATGTTGTAAGGCAGGTTGGCGACCACTCGCGCCGGAGCCTCTCCGAGATGGGGGCGCGGATCGAAGGCGAGCGCATCGCCCGCAACGATCGTCAGCCGTCCCGGATAGCGCGCGGCGATCTCTTCGAGTGCCGCAACGGCGCGGTCGTCACGCTCGACCGCTATGACTCGCTGCGCGCCCTGCGCGAGCAGTGCGCGGGTGAGCCCGCCTGGCCCGGGACCGATCTCGATCACGTCCACGCCTTCGAGCGGACCGGCCGCGCGTGCGATACGGGCGGTGAGATTGAGATCGAGCAGGAAATTCTGGCCGAGCGACTTCTTGGCCCTGAGGTCGTGGCGGCGGATCACCTCGCGCAGTGGCGGAAGGTCGTCTATGGCGCTCATCAGGGCGCTTACGCCCGTCTTCGCGGGCTAGGGTCGCGACGTGCGAGCGGGCGCAAATCGGTCCCGGCGGAAAGCCGCGCCGCCAGCTGGAGCGCGGCGATCAAGCTGCCGGGATCGGCCCGACCGCTGCCCGCGATGTCGAAGGCGGTACCGTGATCGGGCGACGTCCGCACGAACGGCAGGCCGAGCGTGACGTTGACGGCATGATCGAAGGCGAGCGTCTTGATCGGGATCAGCGCCTGGTCGTGATACATCGCCAATGCGGCATCGTAGCTCGCGCGTGCGGCCTCATGGAACATCGAGTCGGCAGGCAGCGGGCCGCGTACGGCGATGCCTTCAGCCTTGAGGCGCTCGACTGCCGGGCCCACGACGGTCAGATCTTCGTCTCCGAGCGCACCCTCCTCGCCCGCATGCGGGTTGAGGCCGGCGACGGCGAGGCGCGGTTGCGCGATGCCGAACCGGTCACGAAGGTCGCGGGCGACGATCCGGCCGGTTTGCACCACCAGATCCGTGGTGAGCCTCCCCACCACGTCCCGCAGCGGGAGATGGATGGTGACCGGCACGACGGCAAGCTCGGGAGACCACAGCATCATCACGGGTTGCGCGGCCACGCCGGTCGCCTGCTCGGAGAGCTTGGCGAGGTATTCGGTATGTCCGGGCTCCGCGAAACCGGAACGGTAAAGGATGTTCTTGGCGATCGGATTGGTGACGATCGCAGTCGCCGTGCCGGCCGTCACCGCCGCCACGGCGGCTCGAATGGCGGTCAGCGCGGCGGGCGCGCTCGATGCATCGGGCCGGCCGGGCTCGGCCGTGACCGTCACCCCGATGTCGACCACGGGCAGCGCGCTATCGAACGCCGCCGCCGCCGCCGCCGGGTCGACCACGGCGATCGCGATGTCGGGTGCGAGGCGCTCGGCCCGTCGCGCCACGAACTTCGGGTCGGCCAGCAGGTAGAACGCAGGAAGGTCGAGCTCGGCACGACGGCGCCACGCCGCAAAGGTGATGTCGGGACCGATTCCGGCCGGCTCGCCGAGCGTGAGCGCTAGTGGCCGCCGCATACGCGCCTTACTTGTACTCGATCATCGAGCTCTTGCGTATATCTTTGAGATATTGCTTGGATCGCTGCTCGAAGCGCTGCGCCATGAGCGACTCGCGAGCCTTGCGCTTTCCGGGCGAATTGTCCGCCGACGATTCCTTCTTGGCGCACATCGCGAACATTTCGATCCCGAGCTTGGTGACCTCCGGCGCCGTCAATCGGCCGACCTCGACGCCGTCGAGAACCTTGCGCAGCTCCGGTGGAATATCGGCCGAGCTGCGAACGACCTGTTCGCGCACGGCAACGTCCCTGAGGGCGCGGGCGAAGGCTATTCCGTCGTCGCAGCCCTGGAAGCGCGCGCGCAGGGCTTCCGCCTCCCGTTTGCGCCCTTCGAACAAGCTTTCCGCCGAACCGGCCGGGACGAGAAAGAGGATCGGGCGCAGCGTGTAGTCATACCCAACCCCGTCGTCGGGCTTCGACTCCATCGCGGTGAGGATGTCCTTCTCCCCGATCTGCAGGCTTTGCTGGTATCGCCCGCGCACGATCTGTGGCCAGGCGATGTCGGCTCGAATGCGGTTCTTGAGCGTGGTGACGTTGATTCCGGATTTGGCGAGGTGCTGGGTCAACATCTCGGGTGTCAGGCGCATGCGGCCCGCCATCGTGGCGAACGCGCCGTCCACCTCGGCATTGCTGACCTCCAGACCAAATCTCTTGGCCTCGCGCACCTTTAGCTTCTCGTTGATCAACTCGTCGATGACTTCCTGGCGCACCGGTGTCTTCTGCCCCGACAATTGAGCAAGCTTGCTGCGCTGCTCGATGTCGAGCGCAGTGATCGGCTCGCCATTGACCATGACGACGACGTGCTGGGCCTGCGCGGTGGCCGCCAGCAACGGTACCGCTACCGCCACAATCGCTGCCGCCGATCGCATTCGGCATTTCGCGAAGTTCTCGATCATCGCTTCCGTCTGCTGCTCGTCAGCTCCTCTTTTCCCGCTGCTTCAAACGTCACGCCGCCCGCCGAGCGCATTCGAGGCTTGCTTCCTTCCATCGGCTATGCGGCTACTGCGTCCGGTCGATCCCCGACGCTTGACTGGACGTATTTCCCCCGAGCGTACGCAGGCTGATCTGCATCATGTAGGTATGGTTCACCGACACACTGCCACTATAGGCATAATCAGTAATGTAGTTCAGGGCCAAGATGAGGCAATCGTCGATGTAGCCGACGCCGATCTGGGTTTGGCTGACCTGATCGGCCCGAAGGTCATATCGCGCTGCACCAAGCAAGACCCAGTTCGGAGTCACCTTCAGCCGCGCCGTGCCGAGAACGCCTTCGCGGGCCTCGAGAAATCCGAGCGCAGGTTGGGCCGCGTAGTTGCCGTACATGAGCGTGGTGGTCCAGCGGCCGAAGCTGGCGATGGCCTCCAGCTCGGTGCGACGCAAGGTGAAGTCGGACTCGGCGAGACGGAAGCGCGACGTGAAGGTCAGCGTAGAGTTCGGCTGATATGATGCGCGCGTCACGTAGTCGGAACGCGCGGTATCGAGGCCACTGTCGAGACCGGTATTGGTGGTGCCGCCGAGCGCAAACGAGTTCTGCCCGAGCAGCTGGTAGGACTGGCCGAACAGGAAATTGGCGTAACCGCCGCGATTGAACTGGGCGGTATATTGAACGCCGACATTGGCGCGGCTGCCCCCCTCGACGCGGTCCCAGCCGGAGAACTTGTTCACCTTGAACAGGTTCGAAGTCATCGTAGATCAGGCTCTGCGCGTCTTCGTTGGGGAAAAGGCCGACGCCCGTCTCATTGGGACGGAAGACGAGCTGGGCGATTGGCTCGATCATCTGCGTTCCCCAGGACTGTACGCTGATCAGGGGATAGCGATATTCGAAACCGGCGGTCGGCATCACCCGCCCGATATCCGCCTGGCCGACATTGATGTAGTTGGAGACGCCGGTTTGGTCCGTGACGTCCACCGCGGCGGCATCGGCACGCATCGCGATGAATGGAGTGAACATCTGGCCCCAGGAATCGATCAGCGTGCGTTTCCAGGTCGCCTCGCTGGAGACGCGGGTATAGTTGCCGGGCACGCCACGCAGAAGGCAATTGCTCGAGTTCTTGACGGCGGGGTCGGCGGTCGATGGATTGCATAAGCCTTGGGTGACGGCGACCGGCGAGATCGGATTGAAATCGGCGGTGTCGCGGGAGAGGCTGGTCGCGTTGCTGCGCACGGCGAGCTCTCCGCCGAACAGCGGGTCCTTGAGGGTGTAGTCGGAATCGACGACCGGGTGGATGATGGGGATCTGCTTCTGATCGTCCGACGGCGAGAAACCGAAGAAGTAGAGTGTACGGGCGTCGAAATAGCTGCGGTCGCCACGACCGGCGATGTAGAGTTGGGACAGGGCGGAATCAGGTGTCTGCCTGAGCAGATTGGACGTTTGGACGAATTTGTTGAGGCCGTAGTCCTGCAGATAGGTCTTGTCCGACAGCAGCGTGCCGTCCCAGCCCCAGACCCATTTTTCCGATAGGTTGAACTGGCCCGTGGTTTCCACGCTGCCGCGCCAGTCGAGATAGCCCGGTGTCCCGATGCCGTCCTGACGGAATATTTCCTTGTCGAGCTGGAAGAGACCCGAGGCGCGAATGATGTAGGCACCGGTAACCAACCGGTGCCGCCATTCGCCCTGCAGCAACGGACCCTGCTTCGTCGTGATCATCGGCGTCAGGGTCAAATCGTAGTTCGGCGCCAGCGCCCAGAAATAGGGGACGGAGACGCTGAGGCCATAGACGTTGCTGCTGCCGTAGCTCGGCACCAGGAATCCGGACTTGCGCTTCACGGTGGGGTCGGGCGCCGAGAAATAGGGGATATAGACGAACGGTACGCCGAGAAAATCCAGGCTGGCATTCTCGAAGTAGATCATCTTCTCGCCCTGGTCGTGGATCATGCGCGCCGCCTTCACCTGCCATTTCGGCGGCTTCCTCGGATCCTCCTTGCACGGCTCGCAGGCGGTATAGACCCCGTTGTGGAATACGGTGAAATTGCCGGCCGACCGCTCCGCCCGCGTGGCGGCAAAACGGGTCTGCTCGGGCGCGTCGACGCGCAGCGAATCCACGAAGCCGTCGCGGTAGTCGTCGCTCAGATCCATGATCTCGCCGCGGCTCACCGTGCCGTCGGGATGGGTCAGCTGAACGTTCCCCGCCGCATGCAGGCGCTTGGTCTTCTGATCGTAGATCACCCGGTTGGCTTCGAGCGTCGAGCCACCGTAGTAGATCTGGACGTTACCGACGGCCAGGACGCGCTCGTTGGTGTAGTCGTAATTGATCTCCTCCGCGCGGACGAGCATCTGATCTTGCGTGCGCTGCGGTCGGGGCGGCGGCTTGGGCCGCGCCGGAAAGCTCAGCATGCCCTGCTGGGCGAGCACCGGCGTCGGCTGACCGGTGATTACCATGACGGCAGCCGCAAGCGCCAACAGCGCGCCGCACAGCGTGCGGCATCGCGACCGGGCCCGATGGGTGCTGGTCGGCGATGCCATCACCCGTCCTCCTGATGGAGCAGGACCAGGAGGCCGGTGACGCCGCCAACGGCGGGCGGCAGCGCCGCAGCGGCGAGCGGCGCCATCAATCCCGCCTTGCTCAAGTCGCCGGTGATCTTCGCCAGCACGTAAAGCATGAAACCTGCGGCGATTCCCCCCAGGACGGCCTTCTGCACGCCGCCGAAACGGAAGAAGCGCAGACTGACGGCGCCGGCGAGGAGAACCATGGCGATGAGGTGAAGCGGCTGCATCAGGAGCTGACAGTACTGCAGTCGATAACCGTTGGCCGAAACACCCGCGTTCTCCGCCAGATCGATGTAGGAGGCGAGCTGCCAGAAGGGCACGGTTTCGGGTGTGGCGAAGCTTTCTCCGACCTGGATCGGCGTCAGGCTGGTGCGCAGCCGAAGCGTTTCCCGCTCGGCCGGGATGGTGCCGCTGGCGTAGACCCGGGCCTCGTCGAGGCGCCAATTTCCGGGTTCGAGCGTTGCGCTCTTGGCCTCGATGCGATCGCGGAAATGGCCAGAAGGATCGAACCGGAACACGGTCACGCCGCCCAACTGCACGCCCTGCTGCAAGCTCGACCTGGCGTTGATCACCGTCTGGCCGTCCTCGCTGCGCTGGCGCAGCCAGAATCCGGTATTCGGGTTGCGGAACCGGCTGTCGCGGCCGAACAACTCGGCTTCCAGGTGGGTGGACTGCTCGCGCAGATTGGCCGAGATCGGATTGTAGATGGTCGACAACACGACCCCGATCGCGGCTGCGGTGATGACGGCCGGCGCTATGAACTGCCACGCCGAGAGGCCCGCGGCCCGCGCCACGACGAGCTCGAGGCGGCGCGACAGGTTCAAGTAGCAGAACATGGCGCCGACCAGCACCGCAAAGGGCATCACGCGCTCGGTAATGAACGGAACGCGAAAGACCGTGATCCTGGCGATGGTGAAGGCGGAGACGCCGGTGACGTCCCCGCTGCGCCGCATCATCTCCAGAAAATCGATCATCGCGGTCAGCACCAACGTGCCTCCGAACACCGCCACCACCGCGGTGAGGAAGCGCAATCCGAAATATCGTGACAACGTTCCAGCGATCATGACGCATGCCCCATGAGGGCGCGGCTGCGCTGGGCGAGGCGTTCTTGGATCGCAGTCATTGCATTGGCGATGAGCGCCGGCGGCTCGATGATCAGGCTGCGCGAAATGGCGAAATATCCGAACAGGAATACGGCTGCTAAGGCCAGATAGGGAAGCAGCAGTGCGATCGGCGTGTGCACGCCGGCAATGACTTCCGAAAAACCCCAATCCGCGCAGCGCCGACGATGCGCCGATCGCGCCCAAAAGCGACAAGGTGCGACCCTGCCGCGTTGTTCGGGGCGCGCCGAGGTAGGCGTAGGTCAGCACCGCGAACGCGAGCGGATAGAGCGGCGCGGTGATGCGATCGTGAAATTCGGCCCGGATCTGAGCCGGCTGGTCGGCGAACGCCTTGTTGGTGCGAGTCGGATCATAAAGCTCCCATAGATAGCGCTCGCGAACCGAATATTTGATGTTCTGGGAGTTGCCGGCCAGGAAGGAAAGATCGAACCCGTAGCTGTCGAACAGCACGACCGCGGGATCACGCTGGCCGGCCTCGTGCCGCTGGACGCTGCCATTCTCGAGCACGAGGAACAGCCCGCGCGGGCTCTTCACCGTGTCGCCTCGCTCGGCGAGGATGGTCGCCCGCTCCTTCGGGTTGCGCTGGTCGTCGACGAGGATGCCCAGCATTTGTCCGTTGGGCAGACGTTCTCGAATGTGGAGTGTGAGCCCGTCCTCGATCTTGGTGAAGCGGCCGGGCTGCAGGACGTTGGTGACGAGATCGGCGCGGACCTCGGTCGCCCAATGCCGCAACTGGCGCAATCCCCACGGCGAGATGTAGATGCTGATCGCGGCGACCAGCAGCGAGACAAGAATGCCGACCGCAAGGAACGGGCGGAAAATGGTCCACGGCGGCATTCCGGCAGCGTTCATCACGATCAGCTCGGAATCGGTGCCGAGCTTGTTGAGCACGTGGGCGACAGCGATCATCAGTGCGATCGGCGCGATGATCAGGACCAGGAGCGGGATGATCAGGCTGGTGATGCCGACGAAGACCAAGATGCTCTGGCCCTGATTGGTCATCAGGTCGAGGTCGCGCAGCGCCTGTGTGATCCACATCAGCGCGGTCACGCTGGCGCAAACGACCAGAAACGCACCGAGCGTGGTGCGCAGGATGTACCGGCCGATGGACCCCATCCGACTACGCGTCCCCGATCGCGGCAGAACGCCGGTGCATCGGGCCCCCTGCCCGACACGCGCTCCGACGGCAAACCGAACCCTTTGTAACCCCAACTGATCGCGAAACAAAGTGGCTGGGCCAAGGCAAAGCCTTTGACTATGCACAACAAAACGTTAATTCGCGGCCGTTGCCCGGGGGCCACAGAATGGCGCTGCCGGCGGCGGGTGCGGGGAAGGGGCTTTGCAGGTCGGCCAAAGCCGGGGCATATCTGGTCGCCCTTCGCCGTGGCGTGTTTGCTGCCCCTCCACCCGTGCGCGCAAAGGACAACCCGGTATGCCCGGAGACCTGAAGCTCGAATTTGCTCCGATTTCGACGCCGCCCAAGGGAGTTCTCGTCCTGTTCTGCGAGGAGGGGCTCAAGCTCTCGCCCGCCGCCCGCAAGATCCTCGAGCCCACCGGGGAGCTGGTGACCCGTGCGGCGACAGCCGATCGTTTCAAGGGCAAGAACGGAACGGTGCTCGACATCGTGGCCCCCGCCGGGCTCGAGGTGGCGCGCTTGATGCTGGTCGGCGTCGGCAAGGCTCGCGACCTCGCTGCCCGCGATTTCGTGAAGCTCGGGGGCGTGGTCATGGGCAAGCTGCCGCCCGCTGCGAGCGCGGCGACGGTGCTCGCCGATATTCCGGGCGGGATCAGGCCCGACCGCGTCGCCGACATCGCGCTCGGCGTCCAGCTACGAGCCTATTCGTTCGAGCGCTACAAGACCAAACGCAAGGAAGGCGAGGAGAAGGCATCGCAAGTCACGGTCACGATCGCCACCGGCGCGGTGGCCGCGGTGGAGCGAGCGTCCGCGTCCACCGGCGCGGTGGCCGGCGGTGTGCTGATCGCGCGCGACCTCGTCAACGAGCCCGGCAATGTGCTGTTCCCCGAGGAATTCGCCCGCCGCACCGGCGCTCTGAAGAAGCGCGGCGTCGACGTCGAGGTGCTCGACGTCAAGGACATGAAGAAGCTCGGCATGAATGCGCTGCTCGGCGTCGGGCAGGGCTCGCAGCACGAAAGCCGCATGGTCATCATGCGCTGGAACGGTGGCAAGCGTGGCGCCCAACCGGTCGCATTCATCGGCAAGGGCGTGTGCTTCGACACCGGCGGCATCTCGATCAAGCCGGCGGCCAGCATGGAGGACATGAAGGGCGACATGGCCGGAGCGGCGTGTGTCGTCGGGCTCATGCATGCGCTCGCCGCGCGCAAGGCCAAGGTCAATGCCGTCGGCGCGATCGGCCTGGTGGAGAACATGCCCGACGGCCGCGCTCAGCGTCCTGGCGATATCGTCACCAGCATGTCGGGGCAGACTATCGAGATCATCAACACCGACGCCGAAGGCCGGCTGGTGCTCTGCGACGTGCTTCATTATGTGAACAAGCGCTTCAAGCCGAGGTTCATGATCGATCTCGCCACCCTTACCGGCGCGATCATCGTCGCGCTCGGCCAGGAGTATGCCGGCTTGTTCGCCAATGACGACAAGCTCGCCGAGCGGCTGGTCAAGGCCGGCGAGGAAACCGGCGAGCGGGTGTGGCGTATGCCGCTCGGGCCGGAATTCGACAAGATGATCGATTCGAAGTTTGCGGACATGAAGAACACCGGGGGCCGCCATGGCGGCGCCGTCACCGCGGCGCAACTGCTGCTGCGCTTCGTCGACAAGACGCCGTGGGCGCATCTCGACATTGCCGGAACCGGCATGGGCTCGCCGCAATCCGACATCAATCGCAGCTGGGGCTCCGGCTTCGGCGTACGCTTGCTGGATCGGCTGGTCGCCGACCAATACGAAAAGTGAGATGACGGAGATCCTCTTCTACCATCTGCAGCGCCAGGCCGTCGAACGCGTGCTGCCCGCGCTCATCGAGAAATCGCTGGCACGCGGATGGCGGGTTGCGGTGCAGGCGACCTCCGACGAGCGCATCGAGGCGCTCGACGCGCATCTGTGGACCTATCGCGACGACAGCTTCCTTCCTCACGGCACCTGGCGCGAGGGCGAGGTGCGCGAGCAGCCGGTCCTGCTCACGGTGGAGACCGACAACCCCAACGGCGCGTCGGTACGGTTTCTCATCGACGGCGCAACGCTGCCTGCGGACACCGATTGCTATCAGCGCATCGTGCTCGTTTTCGACGGCGAGGACCCGGACGCGGTCGCTGCGGCGCGCACGCAATGGAGCGAGGGCAAGGCGCGCGGCTTGGACATGACCTACTGGCAGCCGGACGGTGAGGGACGCTGGCGCCGGGTGGACTGACGAAAAGCCCCGGGCGATGGCCCGGGGCTTTTGCGTATTTGATGTCGGTCAGTTCAGCGCCACAGGAAGCCGTAGCCCTGGGTCTTGAAGGTCAGGCGGGCGCGAATGATGTCGCCTTGCGCTTCCTGGCTGAAGTCGAGGAAGGTTGGCGGATTGCAGCTGGCAAAGAAGCAGAACGCCTGCTCGCCGCCCACATCGAAGTGCTGGTACTCCACGCCCAGGATGACGTCCACGAGCGGGCCCTTGTGGACCATCCAGTCGAAGCCGGCGCCCACGAACCAGCCGTCTTTCCGGGTAACGCCGGAAAAGTTTGTCAGGCCAACATTCGGGACATTCGGGATTGCGCTACCTACGCCCGGGCACGTCACGCCCGGGAACGTCGCCAGGCCGTTAGCCCCGCACACGTACTGCCCGTGTATCTCTGCGTTGGCCCAGCCGCCGGTGGCATAGATCATCAAGCGGTCCCAGGCGAAGCCCAGCCGCACGCCGGCCGTGACCAGATCGCTCAGCTTGTTGTAGGCGTGCAACCCGCCAGGTCCGAAGACGAACGGGGGGTTCGGCAGCGCCGCGGTGCTTTTCATGTCCTCGACGCCGATGTTGTAGCCGACCTCGAATCCGAACACCCATGGGCCCCACTGCCACTGCAGGCCGCCGTGGAAGTCGATGATTACGTCTTCGCCGCTGGAGCTAAAAGTGGATGCTGGAAAACCCACCAGATTCAGGTTCGGATAGTGCCGGTTCACCTCATGCCAGACGCCGCCGATGCTGAACCCGGCGTAAATACCCGACCAGTCGTAATAGACCACCGGAGCCGGAGGTAGCGCCTTGACCGGCATGTCCGCCGCCATTGCAGGCGCAGCGGTCACCGCCGCAAGCGCCAGACTTCCAAGCAAGAACTTTTTCATTTGAACCCCCCGTTAAGGAACTTTCAGTTGCGACATTTGTAACAGGTCCTGATCGTCTTGGCTGTGATATTTGCGCCACGTTGGGAGGGATTCGATATTTTTGACACAATTGAGCAGCCGATTTCGGTCGAGGCAACTGTAAACCGAAAGGAGCGAAACGCGTTTGCGGCGGTCAGCGATAGTCGCATCTCAGAAGATGCAAAAAAAGCCCCGGGCGATGGCCCGGGGCTTTGGCGTAGCCGGTGTTGCAGTCGATCAGCGCCACAGGAAGGCGTAGCCCTGGGTCTTGAAGGTCAGGCGGGCGCGAATGATGTCGCCTTGCGCTTCCTGGCTGAAGTCGAGGAAGGTTGGCGGATTGCAGCTGGCAAAGAAGCAGAACGCCTGCTCGCCGCCCACATCGAAGTGCTGGTACTCCACGCCCAGGATGACGTCCACGAGCGGGCCCTTGTGGACCATCCAGTCGAAGCCGGCGCCCACGAACCAGCCGTCTTTCCGGGTAACGCCGGAAAAGTTTGTCAGGCCAACATTCGGGACATTCGGGATTGCGCTACCTACGCCCGGGCACGTCACGCCCGGGAACGTCGCCAGGCCGTTAGCCCCGCACACGTACTGCCCGTGTATCTCTGCGTTGGCCCAGCCGCCGGTGGCATAGATCATCAAGCGGTCCCAGGCGTAGCCCAGTCGCACGCCGGCCGTGACCAGATCGCTCAGCTTGTTGTAGGCGTGCAACCCGCCAGGTCCGAAGACGAACGGGGGGTTCGGCAGCGCCGCGGTGCTTTTCATGTCCTCGACGCCGATGTTGTAGCCGACCTCGAATCCGAACACCCATGGGCCCCACTGCCACTGCAGGCCGCCGTGGAAGTCGATGATTACGTCTTCGCCGCTGGAGCTAAAAGTGGATGCTGGAAAACCCACCAGATTCAGGTTCGGATAGTGCCGGTCCACCTCATGCCAGACGCCGCCGATGCTGAACCCGGCGTAAATACCCGACCAGTCGTAATAGACCACCGGAGCGGGAGGTAGCGCCTTGACCGGCATGTCCGCCGCCATTGCAGGCGCAGCGGTCACCGCCGCAAGCGCCAGACTTCCAAGCAAGAACTTTTTCATAGCAAGGCCCCCCAAGGTTCCCCGTTGGACCAACCGGAGTCATCGATTGGTATGTGATCAGCTTAGCGAGTCTTGGTCCGAAAGGCTGTGATATTTCCGCAACGGTGGAAGTGAATCGCACGGTTGAAAAGCTTGCCACGCCGGACGCAGCGCGCGTCCCGTGGATCCTTTCCCGACCGTTTCCTGCCGGTATCCGTCAGCGCCGGTTGCGCGCCGGTCGACGCTGTTGCAGAGACTGCGAAAGTGTCGGAATATCGGAGCTCTGCCGCCCATTATGGCCGAGCAGCGAGGGGAGTTTCTCGATGGTGCTGATCGCCGTCTATGCCGTGCTGACGATCGCGGGCACCGTCTGCGCCTATCTGCTCGGGCTGGTGGTCGAGCGCAACGCGCCTTCGGCCAGCCTGCTGGTTTTTCTTGCGATGTATTTTCTGGTGCTGTGGTTCTCCTGGATCGTCGCGGTCCGGGTAACGGAACCCAAGAAGGCGTAGCGTCCCGCTCGAGGCTTGATGTCGTCGGGTCTTGGCGATGCAACGGCTTGATCGAGCGTTGATTCGAATGGTTGCCCTCTCGGCGCTGGTGGCGTCGATGGGTGCCTGCTCGACCGACCTCAGCCTCAACAATGTGACGCTTGCGCCGAAGCCCGAATCTCTCGCCAGAAAACCGGATTGGGCCACTTTTTCGGGCGGCAGGAACGACTTCGAGCTGCGGCCGATTGCGGCCGCGGATCTGGTCGGACCGGACGGGCAATGCGCCGCCACCAACTCCGCGAGCGGCCCTGCCGGCTCCAGCGCGGGCGCGCCGGCAGCAGCGCCGCTCGCTGCCGGCGGTATCTCGCTTCAGATGACCGAGTGCGACGTCGTCCGGCGTGCGGGTGCGGTCGACAATGTCGATTTCGGAGTCAACGAGCGCGGCGAGCGAGCGGTGGTGCTCACTTATGTCAAGGGACCCTGGCCCGGCGTCTATCGATTCGCGGGCGGCCGGCTGGTGGCGATCGAGCGTGCGCCCAGCCCGCCGCCGGCACCTGCGAAGCCTCAGAAGGGCGCGAAGAAGCCCGCGGCGACGTAGAGCCGAGACCGCGCAGTAAGGGTTGGATCGAGCCGAAGGCGAGACCCGGCGGGGAGGGGCGTGGCGGGATCGTCGGGTCTCGCAGTGCTCGACGCAGGCCTACTGATTCGCCTCGAGCGCCGCGCTCGCTTGCAGCCAATCCTCCTCGGCCTGGGCGAGCGTGACCGCAGCGAACGCGCGCGCCTTGCCCAGCTCCGCGGCCTTGCCGGGATCGCTTGCGAACAACCCCGGCAGCGCCAGCGCAGCATCGATGCGAGCGATCTCCGACGAGCAGCGAGCCATTGCCGCCTCTGCCGCCGCGATTCGATGACGCAGGGGAGCGAGCTGCGCACGCGCCTGGCGGCGGCATCACGGCGACGGCTTGCAGGTCTGCTGCTCGAGGCGCGCTCGGGCCTCTCGCGGTCGCCGCTGCGCTCATCGAGCACCAGGTTCCGGTAGTCGTCGAGGTCGCCGTCGAACGGCGCCGCGCTGCCACCCGCGACCAGCAGCAGGCGATCGGCGCAGGCTTCGATCAGGTGGCGATCGTGCGACACCAGGATCACCGCGCCCGGATACTCGTTGATCCCCTCGATCAGCGCCGAGCGGCTGTCGATGTCCAGATGATTGGTGGGCTCGTCGAGCACCACGAGATGCGGGCCGGCGAACGTCGCCAGGCCGAGCAGCAGGCGCGCCTTTTCCCCTCCGGACAGTTGACCGGCCGGCGTGTCGGCATACGCCTCGGGAAAGCCCATGGCGCCGGCGCGCGCGCGGACCACGGCTTCCGGTGCATCGGGCATGAGGCGGCGCAAGTGCCTGAAGGCGCTTTCCTCGACGTCGAGCTCATCGAGCTGGTGCTGGGCGAAATAGGCTACCTCGAGCTTCTGTGCGCGCACCACGCGACCGGACATCGGCGCGAGCCGGCCGGCTATGAGCCGTACCAGCGTCGATTTGCCGTTGCCGTTGGCACCGAGAAGTGCGATCCGGTCATCGTCGTCGACACGCAGCGTCAGGCGCCGCAGCACCGGCCGGGAGGGCTCGTAGCCGACACTTACGTCGTCGAGCGCGACGATCGGCGGCGACAACGGCCTGGCCGGGGACGGAATCCTGATCGGCCTCACCTCCTCGGCGACCACCGCGGCCACCGGCTCGAGCTTGGCCAGGAGCTTGAGCCGGGATTGCGCTTGGCGTGCCTTGGTGGCCTTGGCGCGGAAGCGATCGATGAAGGTCATGAGGCGCCGGCGCTCGGCGTCTTGCCTCCTGGCGAGATCGAGGTCGAGCGCCTGGCGCTCGCGCCGCTGGCGCTCGAATGCGCTGTAGCCGCCGCGGTAGAGCACGAGCTTTCCCGCCTCCAGATGCAGGATCCATTCGACCGCGTTGTCGAGCAGATCGCGGTCGTGGCTGATGATCATCACCGTGTGCGGATAGCGGGCGATCCGTTGCTCGAGCCACATCGTTGCCTCGAGGTCGAGGTAGTTGGTGGGCTCGTCGAGGAGCAGCAGGTCGGGCTCCGCAAACAGCGTCGCCGCCAGGGCTACACGCATGCGCCAGCCGCCGGAGAATTCGCTGCAGGGACGCTGGTGCTCGGCATGCGAGAAACCAAGGCCCGCCAGGATCTCGGCCGCGCGTGCCGGCGCCGCATGCGCCCGGATGTCGCTGAGCCGGGTCTGAATCTCGGCGATGCGCATCGGATCGAGCTCGGTTTGTGCTTCGATTAGGAGCCGCGTGCGCTCGGCGTCGGCGGCAAGAACGGTGTCGAGGAGGCTTTCGGGACCGTCGGGGGCCTCCTGGAGCAGCCGGCCGACCCTGCCCCTGGGAGCAAGCCGAGTCTCGCCATGCTCCGCCGTGACCTCACCGGCGATGACTCCGAACAGTGTGGTCTTGCCGGTGCCGTTGCGCCCCACCACACCGATGCGGGCGCCGGCCGGAATCCGTACCGAGGCGTGGTCGATGAGCAGCCGGCCGGCCACACGCACCGAAAGGTCCTTGATCGTGAGCATGACCCGCCTTGTGGCCGAGAGTGGCGATGCGGGCAAGCTTGACCCTCGCCGAGGTGCGGGTCATTGCTTGCGCGTTGCCGGCGTGCGCAGGACGGTGCCCGGCTGATCCTGGGGCCGCTCATCGGAGGTCTGATGGCACTGCTGCTCAATGCATTTTTCGGCAAGCCGGAGGATTGGCGAAAACTGTTCGCGACCGAGATGCCGGAACTCGACTTGCGCATCTGGCCGGATGCCGGCGATCCCGCCGAGATCGACGTCGCGGCGGTCGCCTCCTTGCCGCACGGCGGGCTGAAGGCGTTTCCCAACCTGCGCATGGTGGTGTCGCTGCTGGCGGGCGCCGAGGCGCTGCTGGCCGATCCCGAGCTTCCGGATGTTCCCATCGTGCGTGCCGGAGATCCCGATGGCGATGAGATGATGAACGAAGCCGCGCTGCTCCATGTGCTGCGTCACCATCGTCATCTGCCGGCCTATCTCGACGCGCAACGGCGTTGCGAGTGGATCTCGCTGCCGCGCCTGCGCGCGCAGGAGCGCAACGTCGGCGTCATGGGACTGGGCGCCATCGGGCTTGCCGCGGCGAAGACGCTGGCGCGGCATGGGTTCAAGGTCGCCGGCTGGGTCCGTTCCGCGCGCGCGGCCGACGGCGTCGAGGTCTTTCATGGCCGCGAGCAACTGCCCGCGTTCCTTTCCCGCACCGAGATCGTGGTCAATTTCCTGCCGCTGACGCCGGAGACGGCGGGCATCCTCGACGCCACTGCATTCGCGCAAATGCCCAAGGGAGCGGCGGTCGTCAATCTGGGTCGCGGCGCCCACGTCGTCGAGGCGGACCTGATCGCAGCACTCGACGCAGGTCATCTGGCGGGCGCAACGCTCGACGTGTTTCCAGTCGAGCCGTTGCCGAAGGACAGCCCGCTGTGGCGCCACCCCAAGATCACCATCATCCCGCATGCCTCGCGCCGCATCGAGCCGCGTCGATCTCGTCCCGCGCGTGTGCGATGCCGTACGGCGGCTCAAGTCCGGCGATTCGCTGCAAAACCTGATCGACCGCGGGCGCGGGTACTGAGAAGGGCGTGCAGCGAGGGGGAGCCGAGCGGTGAATGGGGAAACGACGAGTGGTCACAACTCGATATTCGACGATTGAAGATGGAGGGTCTTGTCATGTGCGTTCCCGGCTGCCAGCAAGCGGTCCACCAGGCGCTGTCTCGGCGCGGTTTCTTCAAGGGTGCGGCCGCGGCAGGCGTCGCCACCGTGGCGGCCGACGTGGCGATGGCCGCGCCCGCCGGCAGGTTCACGTCCGTGGTCGATCTGACCCATACGATGTCGCCCGATTTCCCGACCTTCCTGGGTACGCCCGGCATCAGGATGGAAAAGGAATTCGACATCAAGAAGGACGGGTTCAATCTGTATTGGTGGCGGCTCAACGAGCATGCCGGCACCCACATGGATGCACCAATTCATTTCTCGGAGAGCGGCGCGACGGCGGAGAGGATTCCGGCCAGCACCCTGGTCGTGCCGCTCGCCGTTGTGAACGTGGCGGCCAAGGCTGCGCGGAACGCGGACTATCTGCTGACGCGCGAGGACCTGGCGGCGTGGGAGACAAAGTACCGGCGGCTGCCGGACAATTGTTGCGTCGCCATGCATTCCGGCTGGGCGCAGCATGTCGGTGACGTCGGCAAGTATGCAGGCAAGGACGCCGCCGGCGTGCTTCACTTCCCGGGGGTGTCCCCGGGGGCGGCCGATTGGCTGATGAAGGAGCGCAAGGTGGTGGGACTGGCGGTCGACACCCTGTCGCTCGACAACGGTCCGTCCAAGGACTTCAAGGTGCACTCGTCGTGGCTGCCGTCGGGTCGCTGGGGGCTGGAGAACGTTGCCAATCTCGACCGGGTGCCGGCTGCGGGCGCCACGCTGGTGGTGGGATTGGCGAAGGTCAAGGACGCGACCGGCGGACCCACCCGGTTGTTGGCCCTGACCTGACCCGCCGTCCCGTATCCGCCGCAAGAGGCGTCGTAACGTCTTGATTGCGACACCAGGGGTGCTAGCGTCTCGATCATCTCGGCTGGAACGGGCAATGAAGCGTCACCTCATGGGGGGACCACATGAACGCCGATGCATCGCCGACCAGTGACTACTGGGACAAGAGATATCTCGCCGAATTCGTCGGAACGCTTGCGCTCGTCCTGGTCGGCTGCGCTGCGATCACGATCAGCGGCTTCGGAGGCGCCTTCCCGCTTGCGATCCTGCCGATCGGGCTCGCGTTCGGTCTTACCGTGACGGCGATGGCCTACGGCGTCGGACCGATCTCGGGAGCCCACCTCAACCCCGCGGTGACGGTCTCGATGTGGGTCGCCGGGCGGATGGGCGCCAAGGATGCGATCTCCTATATCGTCGCCCAGTGCCTGGGTGCGCTTGTCGGTGCCGGAATTCTGGCGGTGATTCTGAAAAGCAGAGCCGGCGGCTACAACTTGGCCGACGGCCTCGGCCAGACCGGCTGGAAGGAGTACGGCGTCTGGGCCGTTGTCCTGAGCGAATTCATCGGAACGCTGTTGTTCACTCTCGTCATCCTCAACGTCACGAGCGAACGGGGCGCCGGACCGATCGCGGGTCTCGCGATCGGCCTGACGCTGGCGGTCCTCCATCTCGCCTTCATCAATGTCAGCGGCTGCTCGTTGAATCCAGCCCGCAGCCTCGGCCCTGCGGTTTTCGTCGGCGGCACGGCGATCGGCCAGCTGTGGCTCTACCTGGTGGTGCCGACGATCGCGGGAGCAGCATCGGGCTGGCTGGTCAAGGGAAAGCTTCTCGACGCATGAAAATGGTTGCGGCGACCTGGCAGCTCGGCGCCGTGACCAAATGATCGACCAGCGCCCCGGGCTCGTTATCGAGCCCGGGGCTTACTTTGAATCGGTCGGCGTCTGCGCCTCAGCGGCAAACCCAGATCCTGGTCGGACCGGCGGGGGTCGCGATCCACCGCCAGCAGCTGGCGTACGCCGGCCGATGGAAGTGGTACCCGCGCCAGCCATGGACCCCGCCATGGAACCTCGGGTGGCCGCGGAAGCCGTGAACGCCGTGAAAGCCGCGGAAGCCGTGAAAGCCGCGGTGATGATCCCCATGGTATCCGCCGCCTGCCCACGCCGCGGCGGGAACGAACGTCGCCGCGGCGATCGCGACGGCAGCGGCAACGATCCTCTTGCGAAACATCGCAGTCTCTCCTGTGCTGGATGTGCTCGGCACATCTTCGAAGTCCGCCGGCGAGTGCCGGCGTCTTGGATGCGATCATGGGATGGGAGAGCTGAACCTGCCCTGAGCCGCGAATTCACCCGCGATTTAGCGCTGATGAACGATCGCGCGATCGGCCATTCAGACAACGTTCACGAGTCCGGAGGCGATCGGCAGTTGCCGTTCGCACACGCCGCGCGAGCCGAATCCCTGCAGCGCCGCAGCAGAGCTTGGATTTGAGCCGAAGCCTTGCCGCGTGCGAGACCCGCCGCTATAAGCCGCGGGTTCCTGGTTTCAACCCACTTTGACCGACTACACGATGGCGATCGAGCGAACGTTTTCGATCATAAAGCCGGAC
Source organism: uncultured Alphaproteobacteria bacterium (assembly GCA_963840535.1). GTDB lineage: Bacteria > Pseudomonadota > Alphaproteobacteria > Rhizobiales > Xanthobacteraceae > VAZQ01. The sequence goes on along the minus strand of CAWIZJ010000066.1, from coordinate 223,343 downwards.
GCTGCCGCCCGGAACCTGACCGGTGCGATCAACGCCATGATCGAGCAGGCGGGTCTTCGCATCGTCGCCCAGAAGCGCGTACGGATCAGCCGCGAGCAAGCGGAGACGTTCTACGCCGTGCACCGCGAGCGGCCGTTTTTCCGCGATCTGGTCGAGTTCATGATTTCCGGCCCGGTCGTGGTGCAGGTTCTCGAAGGCGAGAACGCCATCGCGAAGTATCGCGACGTCATGGGCGCGACCGACCCGGCAAAGGCGGCGCCGGGAACCATCCGCAAGACCCACGCCAAATCGATCGGCGAGAACTCGGTGCACGGATCGGATGCGCCCGACACCGCGCAAAAGGAGATCGCCCAGTTCTTTTCCGGCAACGAGATCGTGGGCTGAGGTGGTCGGACCCGTCCGGCACTCGAGCGGGCGTCACAGAGCAGCGGACTGGTGCGATCGTCGTGCGGCCCGGCTGCTTGGCGGTCTACTGCGCGGCTTTTTGAAGCTGGTCGGCCTCGGCTTGCGCATGTAGATTGGCTCGGCCCAGTCGGGGACGGATCGAGAATAAGCAAGGAGAAGATCAGGTGGGTGCGCTTTGGGCCGACCTTTTTTCGCCCGCATTCTGGGTGGCGGCGGGTCAGATCATCGGTATCAACATCATTCTGTCCGGGGACAATGCAGTCGTCATTGCGCTCGCCTGTCGCATGCTGCCGCCGCGGCAGCGGTTCTGGGGCATGATCCTCGGCGCCGGCGTGGCCGTGCTGCTGCGCGTCTTGTTCACCCTCGTAGTCGCCGAAGCCATGGGATACGCATGGCTCAAGCTCGTCGGTGGCGTGCTGCTGCTGTGGGTCGCGGTCAAGCTGGTCGTTCCCGAGGACGAAGGCGGCGAGGGGAAGGTCGAGGCTGCCGAGAATCTCTGGCGGGCGGTGCGCATCGTCGCAATCGCCGATATCGTGATGAGCCTCGACAATGTGATTGCGATCGCTGCGGCAGCGGAAACCGCGGCCGCACGGGTCGATTTGGCGCATGCGAGCGTCATCAAGGCGACCTTGATCATCTTCGGTCTCGCGACCAGCATCCCGCTGATCATCGCCGGAAGCGCACTGCTGATGGCGTTGCTCGATCGCTATCCCATCCTGGTATGGGCAGGAGCGGCCTTGCTGGGCTGGGTGGCCGGAGACATCATGATCAAGGACGCCGCACTGCTGCATTGGATCGGCCCGGAGCTCATCGAACGGCTGCATCTCTGGGCGGCCGTGGCCGGCGCCGCCTTCGTGGTCGCTACCGGTTTCGTGATACGGCGCTTGCGACACAAGGAGCCGTTTCACACCAGAGCGTGAAAAACCTGCGGCCAGGCGAGAGTTCCGAGGCGTTTTCCGCGGAAGCGGAGGCCCATTGTCGCGGAGGAAGCGAGCGCGCAGGATAGCCCGAGCACGCTCGCATCGTATCCACGATGCAAGGCGACCGACGAACGGCGATGAACCAGGCTTTCTTTTCGACGCCCCGCAAGGCCCTGGCGGCCAGCGTCTGTCCGCATGATTGTCCCTCCACCTGCGCGCTTGCTGTGGAGGTGGTCGACGGTCGTACCATCGGACGTGTGCACGGGGCCGAGGACAACGATTATACGGCGGGTGTCATCTGCGCCAAGGTGGCGCGCTACGCCGAGCGGGTGCATCACCCCGATCGCCTGACGCGGCCGCTCCTGCGCAAGGGAGCGAAGGGTTCGCGCGAATTTGCGCCGATCTCGTGGGATGACGCACTCGATCTCGTTGCCGAGAAGTTCCTGAGCAGCGAGCGCGAGCGGGGGGCGCAAGCCGTCTGGCCCTACTACTACGCCGGCACCATGGGCTTGGTGATGCGCGACGGGATCAACCGCCTGCGCCACGCCAAGGGATATTCCGGCTTCTTCGACACCATCTGCTCCAATCCCGCATGGACGGGCTATTCGGCCGGGATCGGAAGGGTCGCCGGTCCCGATCCGCGCGAGATGGCAAGATCCGATCTCATCGTCATTTGGGGAACCAATGCGGTGAGCACGCAGATCAACGTCATGACGCACGCCGTTCGTGCCCGCAGGGAACGCGGCGCCAAGATCGTGGCCGTCGACGTCTACATGAACGGCACCATGGAGCAGGCGGACCTGCCGGTTCTGGTGCGGCCCGGCACCGACGGCGCGCTCGCTTGCGCGGTGATGCATTGCCTGTTTCGGGACGGCAAGGTCGACTGGAGCTACCTGGATCGTTACACCGATGCGCCGCGCGAGCTCGACCGACACTTGCGCCAGCGCGGTCCGGAATGGGCGACGGCGATCACGGGCTGTCCGGTCGAGACGATCGAGGCCTTTGCCGCCCTGGTCGGCGCGACGAAGCGGGCCTATTTCCGTCTCGGCTACGGTTTCTCCCGCTCGCGCAATGGCGCTGCCAATATGCACGCGGCGAGCTGCATTCCCACGGTCACTGGCGCCTGGCTCCACGAAGGTGGTGGCGCGTTCCACAACAACGCCGCGATCTACCACTGGAACAAGACCATGATCGAGGGGCTCGACCGGCGCGATCCGTCGATCCGCACCCTCGATCAATCCCGCATCGGTGCCATTCTCTGCGGCGAAGAGGATGCGCTTGCAGGCGGGCCTGCGGTTGCGGCCTTGTTGGTGCAGAATACCAACCCCGTGTCGGTCGCGCCCGATCAGGAGCGTGTCAAGAAGGGCTTCGCGCGCGACGACCTGTTCGTCTGCGTGCACGAGCAGTTCATGACCGAGACTGCGTCGATGGCCGATGTCGTGCTGCCGGCGACCATGTTCCTCGAGCACGACGACATCTATCAGGGCGGCGGCCATCAATATATCCAGCTCGGCCCCAAGCTGATCGACCCGCCGGGCGAATGCCGCTCGAACCACGACGTGATCTGCGCGCTCGCCCGCCGTCTCGGGGCGATGCATCCGGGCTTCGACATGACCGCTCGCGAGCTGATCGACTGGACGCTGCAGCATTCGGGGTGGGGAACGCTCGCCGAGATCGAGCAGCGGCGATGGATCGATTGTCAGCCGGACTTCGACAGCGCGCACTACATCAAGGGCTTCGCCTGGCCCGACGGCAGGTTCCGCTTCAAGCCGGACTGGCCGAATCTGCGGGTCGGGCGGTGGCGCCAGACCGGTCCGGTCCATGCCATGCCCGGGCTCCCCGATCATTGGGAGAGCATCGAGGAGGCCGACCAGGGACATCCGTTCCGCCTGGTCACCGCTCCCGCCCGTAATTTCCTCAATTCCAGCTTCACCGAGATGCCGACCTCGCGTGCCAAGGAGAGCCGGCCGCAGGTGCTGATCCACCCCGCGGATGCGTCGGCCGCGGGAATCGCCGATGGCGATGAAGTCGTTCTCGGCAATGAGCGAGGTCGGGTACGCCTTCACGCGCGTCTGTTCGAAGGTGTGCGCCGCGGCGTACTGATCGCAGAATCGATTTGGCCCAACGCATCCTATCCCGACGGGCGCGGAATCAACACGCTTACGGCTGCCGACCCGATTGCCCCGTTGGGGGGTGCCGCCTTCCACGACAATCGCGTGACGATCAGGCGGTGCGCTGCTACCGGGCAAGGTGACGAGGCCGCATTCGCGCATCGGCCTCGGGACGCCACGCCTTGACGAATGGTTGATTTTTTTCGTCGCATTCGATGAACCCAGCCGCGGCGGCCGGGCGCATTCTCGTGTCCGCGCCTTCATGGCGCCGCGATCTTGATCGGGTTCGATACGGAGTTTCGTGACGAGGACATTTCGGAGCCCGGGGAACCCGGCACCGAGTTCTTCCGTAGCCCCCGGCCCAGCGCCGGGGTTTGTCGTTCGCGCCCACGATGTGTGGTCGCGGCTACGCCAGGCGATCGCCGCCCGTCTGGAATGGTTCCTCAGCCCTCCGGGACGATCAAAGCGCCTTCGGCCGGCCGGCCGCCGTCGATTACGCAGCGGCCGCCGATGATCCTGACGCGCCCCTCGGCCAGCAGCTTGAGCGCGAGGGGATACACGCGATGCTCGACTGCGAGAACACGAGCGGCGAGCGTTTCGGCGCTGTCATCGTCGCGGACCGGCACGGCCGCTTGCGCAATGATCGGGCCGGCATCGGCTTTCGGAACGACGAAGTGAACGGTAGCGCCGGAAATCTTTACACCGGCCTTCAGAACCTGCCCATGCGGATCGAGACCCGGAAACGCCGGCAACAGGCTCGGGTGGACGTTGATCATCCGGCCGCGCCAATGCTCCGCGAAGGATGCCGTGAACAGGCGCATGAAGCCGCCGAGACAGACAAGCTCGATGCGGTGACCATCGAGCGCGCCCTGAAGCAGCCGCTCGAAGGCGGCACGATCGTTTCCGTGCGGACGATGGTCGATCAGCACGGTCGGTACACCTTCCGCCGCGGCACGTGCAAGGCCGGCAGCGTCGGGCCGATTTGAGATGACCAACGCAACCTCGGCCGGGTAGGAGGGGTCCTTGGTCGCCCCGATCAGGGCCGTCATGTTGGAGCCGCGCCCGGAAATCAGCACGGCGACGCGTTTCTTGGCCATGGCTCACCGCGCGCGCTCGAGCCGCCGGTGATCGGTCACGTGCGCGGAAGCTTGCCTGGTGACGCTGACCTCGGGAGTGTGGCTCCTTGCGGCCATTGCGGTTCCTCGACTGCGGGTCGGTTTGACGCGAGCTTCCCTACGTGCGCGCACACGGAAATTCAAGGCGCGTCGAAGGGCGCCATCGATTTCAGCCCGATCAAGCGCGCGCGACACCTGCCGCGGCGTCTCGAGGGCTTGTGGACCAAGCTCCCTTCAGCTTGCCGACTGCAGAGGCAATATGGCACCCGCCCGTGCAAAGCCGGCGTCGCGGCTGTATAGTCGCGTCAAGCTGGCGATCCGCACCGCGGGTTGTGCCGTTGGGCGGCAAGCCGGGCCCGGGGGCGCAGGTTTGAGCATTCCGAACCTCATTACGCTGGGGCGTATTCTGCTCGTGCCGGTCGTGGTCTGGGCAATCACGGCGGGCGAGATGCGCATTGCCTTCGTCCTCTTCCTGGCTGCCGGGATCAGCGACGCGCTCGACGGCTTTCTCGCCAAGCGGTTCGGCATGGCGACCGAGCTCGGCGCCTATCTCGATCCGCTCGCCGACAAGGCGATGCTGGTTTCCATCTACATCGCGCTCGGTATCGCCGAGGCGATACCGCGCTGGCTCGTCATCCTGGTCGTATCGCGTGACATCATGATCGTGAGCGCAGTGATCTTGTCCTGGCTTGTGGACAAGCCGGTCGAGCTCAAGCCGCTGCGCGTCTCCAAGCTCAACACTGTTGCGCAGATCGCGCTCGCCTGCGTGGTGATGGCGGCGCTCGGTTTCCATTTCGACGCGGACATCGCCATCAAGCTGCTCATGGCGCTGGTCAGCGCCTTGACCTTGCTCTCGATTGCCTTTTATGTCGGCGAATGGGTGCGCCACATGAACGAGGATGACGGGCGTTGACTTCATCCGAAGTCTCCGCGGCGGGTCGGTGGTTGGGGTGACCTACCGATGACCTTTGGCCGTCACGTCGCGTTCTGGCTGATCGCCTTTCTCGTGATCTGCGCCTTGCTGTGGCTGCTGAGCGGGGTCTTGCTCCCGTTCGTCGCCGGCATCGCGCTGGCGTACATCGCGGCACCGCTCGCCGATCGCCTGGAGCGCCTCGGCATGAACCGGACATTGGCGGCGCTCCTGATCATCGTCGTCGTGGTGCTCGCGATTCTCGCCGTCGCCCTGCTCGTGGTCCCGATCCTCGTGCACCAGGCGATCGCCCTGATCGCCGATCTTCCGGCCTATGTGACCCGCGTGCGCGACCTTCTCACCGATCCGAATCACCCCTTGCTGAACTGGCTCGGCAGCGATTCGAGCCAGACGTTCTCCGAGTTCATCCGTCACGCGGCATCGTGGATGACCGCGTTCGCCGCTTCGCTGTGGGCCGGTGGCAAGGCCCTGGTGTCGTTCGCGTCGATCATCATCGTCATGCCGGTGGTGACCTTCTACCTGATCAGCGACTGGCACGGCATGCTCGGCGCGCTCGACCGCTGGATCCCGCTGCGCCACCGCGAAGCCGTGCACGAGCTTGCCAGGGAGATCGATCGTGTGATCTCCGGGTTCCTGCGCGGCCAGCTCGCCGTCTGCTTCATCCTCGGGGCCTTCTACGCGATTGCGTTGACCCTCGTCGGCCTCAAGTTCGGCCTGTTGATCGGCCTGATGGCCGGCATGATGACGTTCGTGCCCTATATCGGATCGCTGACCGGCCTGCTCATCGCGACCAGCGTGGCGATCGCGCAATTCTGGCCGGACTGGATTTGGATCGTCATCGTGGTCGCGATCTTCCTGGTCGGCCAGTTCGTGGAGGGCAACATCATCGCGCCCAAGCTGGTGGGCGAGCGGGTCGGATTGCATCCGGTTTGGATCATCTTCGCCATGTTCGCGTTCGGTTATCTGTTCGGCTTCGTCGGCCTGCTGGTGGCCGTGCCGCTGGCAGCGGCGATCGCGGTTCTTTGCCGTTTCGGGCTGCGGCACTATCTGGCGAGCCCGCTCTACAGCGGAGAGAAACCTGGCTGATGCTCGCGCGTCAACTTGCGCTCGCGCTCGATCACGCGGAAAGCCTTGCGCGCGAAGATTTCCTGGGAGGGCCATCGAACGCGGCCGCGCTCGCGCTCGTCGAACTCGTGGCCGGCATGGCCCGGCCGCGCCGTCGTTCTCACCGGACCCGAGGGCTCCGGAAAGAGCCATCTCGCGGCGGCCTGGGCGCAGACTGCGGGCGCGCGTTTCCTGGCGGGGCGTGCACTGCAGGAAACCGTCGTGCCAACGGCGCTCGCAACCGGTGCGCTGGTGGTCGAGGACCTCACGTCGGGCGGCTTCGACGAGCGCGCGCTTTTCCACCTTCTCAACCTCGCGCTCGAGGAGAAGGCCTACCTGCTGCTCACGACGCGGACGGCGCCGGCGCGGTGGACCTTCGCGGTTCGTGACCTCGGCTCGCGGCTCAAGGCGCTGCCGGTCGTCGCCATCGCGCCGCCCGACGATGCGCTCTTGCGCGCGATCCTGGTCAAGCTGTTTGCCGATCGCCAGGTTGCGGTCGATGAAAGCCTGATCGGCTACGTGGCGACGCGGATCGAGCGCTCGTGCGCCGCAGCACGCCGCGCGGTGCGGCGCCTCGACCAGGAGGCGATGCGGCAAAAGCGGCCGCTGACCAGGGCACTGGCGGGCGAGGTCCTGCGCCTGCCCCCGACTTGACGACCCGTCGGCCGCGGCGCTTATCTGCCTTGGTCATGAGCCCGTCATGAATCGCGGCCATGGTCCCGTTAATGCAGATGCTCGGCCATGGCTGACCAGGTTATTGCCAGAAAAGAGGAAATCCTCGCGCGGGCGCCGGAACCAGCGGCCCCGGAACCAGCGGTGCCGGAACACGATCTACTGGCGAGCCCGGAGCGTTTCATCAATCGCGAGTTGTCGTGGCTCCAGTTCAACCGCCGTGTGCTCGAGGAAGCGGACAACGACGCCCACCCGTTGCTCGAACGAGTCCGGTTTCTCTCCATTTCGGCCAACAACCTCGACGAGTTCTTCATGGTTCGTGTGGCCGGCCTCAAGGGCCAGCTGCGCGCCGGCATCCCGGTCAAATCGCCGGACGGGCTCACGCCGGCGGAGCAACTCGCGCGCATCGCGGAGGCGGTGTCGGCGCTGGCGAGCGAGCAGCAGAAGCGGTGGCGTGAGCTGCGGCACACGCTGGCCGAGCAGGGCATCGTGCTGGTCGATGGACCGGAGGTGACGAAAAAGGAGAAGACCTGGCTCGAGGATCATTTCCTGCGCCAGATTTTTCCTCTGCTCACCCCGCTCGCCGTCGATCCCGCGCATCCGTTCCCCTTCATCCCCAATCTCGGCTTTACGATCGCGCTTCAGCTCGCCCGCCTGAGCGACGGCAAGGCGATGAATGCGCTGATCCGCATTCCCAGCAGGATCGATCGCTTCATACGTCTGCCGAGCGTGGACGGCAGCGCCACCTCCCGCGCCGTCACGCTCGAGCAGTTGACCGGCCTGTTCATCGGCCGGCTGTTTCCCGGATACGCGGTCAAGGGGCAGGGCGCATTCCGGGTCATCCGCGATTCCGAGATCGAGATCGAGGAAGAGGCGGAGGACCTGGTGCGCGAGTTCGAGACGGTGCTCAAGCGTCGCCGGCGTGGCTCCGTCATCCGTCTGGAGCTCGAGGCGGCCATGCCCGAGCCGCTGCGCCGGTTCGTGCAGGCGGCGCTCGCGTGCAGCGACGATGAAGTGTTCCTCGTGAACGGCGTGCTGGCGCTCAACGAGCTCTCCCAGCTCATCGAACCTGGAGCGGCCCGATCTCGAGTTCGTGCCCTACAATCCGCGTTATCCCGAGCGGGTTCGCGACCATGCCGGCGACTGCTTCGCGGCCATTCGCCAGAAGGACCTCGTCATTCACCATCCCTACGAATCGTTCGATGTGGTGGTGCAGTTCCTGCAACAGGCCGCGCGCGACCCCGATGTCGTGGCGATCAAGCAGACGCTCTACCGCACGTCGGCCGAATCGCCCATCGTGCGGGCGCTGGTCGAGGCGGCCGAAGCGGGGAAATCGGTCACCGCGCTGATCGAGCTCAAGGCCCGCTTCGACGAGGAGGCCAATATAAGATGGTCGCGCGCGCTCGAGCGTGCCGGCGCGCAGGTGGTCTACGGCTTCATCGAGCTCAAGACCCACGCCAAGCTGTCGATGGTGGTCCGCCGCGAAGGTGGTGCGCTCGCTTCCTACGTCCATGTCGGCACCGGCAACTATCATCCGGTCACCGCGCGGATCTATACCGACCTGTCCTTCTTCACCTCCGATCCGATGATCGCCCGCGACGTCGCACACATCTTCAACTATGTCACCGGATACGCAGAGCCGGCCGGGCTCGAACGCCTGGCGGTTTCGCCGCTCACGTTGCGTGCCCGGATTTGCGAGCACATCGAGCGGGAGATCGAGCATGCCAAGGCCGGCAGGCCGGCGGCGATCTGGATGAAGGACAATTCGGTCGTCGATCCCGAGATCATCGACATGCTCTACCGGGCCTCGGGTGCCGGCGTGGCGGTCGATCTGGTGGTGCGCGGCATTTGCTGCCTGCGGCCGGGGCTGCCGGGACTGTCCGAGAATATCCGGGTGAAATCGATCGTCGGGCGCTTCCTCGAGCACAGCCGCATCTATTGTTTCGGCGGCGGGCACGGACTGCCGCATTCGAAGGCGGCGGTCTACATTTCCTCCGCCGATATTATGCCGCGCAATCTCGACCGCCGTGTCGAGGTGCTGTGCCCGATTCTCAATCCGACTGTGCACGAGCAGGTGCTCGACCAGATCATGGTCGCGAACCTGAAGGACAACGAGCAGAGCTGGAAATTGTTGCCCGACGGCAGCTCGAATCGCATAAGAGTGGCGCCGGGAGAGGAACCCTTCAACGCCCACAAATACTTCATGACCAATCCGAGCCTGTCGGGCCGTGGCAAATCGCTCAAGGAATCGTCCCCGCGTAGCCTTATACGCCGTCTCGACCGCCCTTAAGCGGCGACGCCCCGCCATGAATATCGCGCAAGGTCGTCTCGATTACGGGCCGCCGATCGCGGTCGTCGATATCGGCTCCAATTCCGTGCGGCTCGTGGTCTATGAGGGGCTGACCCGCAGTCCGACCCCGATCTTCAACGAGAAGATGCTGGCCGGCCTCGGCCGTGCGGTCCAGACCACGGGCCTGCTCGCGCCCGATGCGGTCGAGACGGCATTCGCAACACTGCGGCGCTTTCGCGCGCTGTGCGACCGGCTGGAAGTCGCGCGGGTATGGGCGATCGCCACCGCCGCGTGCCGGGACGCCGCCAACGGCAAGGCCTTCGTGGCGGAGGCGGAGCGTATCTGCGGCGTCAAGATCGATGTTCTATCCGGCAAGCGCGAAGCAGAGCTGTCCGCGCTCGGCGTGGTGTCCGGATTCCACAAGCCCGACGGGATCGTCGGCGATCTCGGCGGTGGCTCGCTCGAGCTGACCGAGGTGCACGGGCAGCGGGTCAGACCCGGGCTGACGCTTCCTCTCGGCGGGCTCGCCCTGCAGGACATCTCCGCGAAGTCGATCAAGAAGGCGGAAAAGATCGTCCGCTCGGAGCTCGAGGACGCCCGTCTGCTCGCCGGCGGCAAGGGCCGCACCTTCTTCGCCATCGGCGGGACTTGGCGCGCGCTGGCGCGGCTGCACATGTGGCAGACCGGCTATCCGCTCCATGTGATGCACGGCTACGTGATGCCGGCGAAGGAGGCATACGAATTCTCCAGCCTGGTGCACCGGGTCGATCCCGAGATGCTGTCGCAGATCGAGGTGGTGACCGACGCCCGCCGACCGCTGCTCGCCTATGCCGCGGTTGTTCTCGAAAACCTGGTGCGGCTCGCCAAGCCGAAGGATGTCGTCGTTTCCGCGCTCGGCGTGCGCGAAGGACTGCTGTATTCGATGCTCGATGGGAAGGAGCGCGAAAAGGATCCGCTGATCGCGGCTGCGAGCGAGCTCAACGTGCTGCGCTCGCGCTCCCCTGCCCACGGCGAGGAGCTGACCAGGTGGACCGACCGCTTCATGGCCTCCTCGGGGCTCGACGAAACCGCCGAGGAGCGGCGGCTGCGCCATGCCGCGTGCCTGCTCGCCGACATCGGCTGGCGGGCGCATCCCGACTATCGCGGCGAGCAATCGCTCAACATCATTGCCAATGCGGCTTTCGTCGCCGTCGATCACCCCGGGCGCACCTTCATCGCGCTCGCGGTGTTCTTCCGCCACGTCGGGCTGGTGGACGAGGAGCTCTCGCCACGGCTGCGCGAGCTCGCCTCGACCCGTGTGCTCGATCGCGCACGTGTGCTCGGCGCGGCCCTGCGTGTCGCCTATATCGTCTCGGCATCCACGACCGGTGTGCTGCCGAAGACCCCGATGGTGGTCGAACGCGGCCGGCTGGTGCTGCGGTTCGAGAACGGCCTCGAGGCGCTGGCCGGCGAGCGCGTGTTCGTGCGGCTGCGCCAACTCGCGCGCCTGATCGGCCGCGAGCCGGTCATGGAACCCGGATGATGCCATGGCGGGCCGCCCTGCGAAATGGGCCTGATCGTCGCCGCCGCGATCACCACCGGTCTGGCGCTGGCAACGCTCGGAGCGGTGGCATGGCGCGCGGCGCTGCCCGCCGATCGGCGCATGCTGGTCGCGGCCTTCCTGATCGCCCTGCCGCTGCAGCCGCTCGCCTTCTACCTGGTGCGGCTGCCGCTCGACGCCGCGTTGCGGGCGATGCTCGGCATCGGCATCGGCAGGGAATGGTCGATCGCCGGGCTGTTCTATGCGCCTCTCACCGAGGAGCCGGCCAAATGGCTCGCGCTCGTGGTGCCCGTGGTTCGAAAGTCGCTGGCGCCCGCCAATGCGGTTCCGCTCGCGCTCGCCATCGGGCTCGGATTTGGAATCGGGGAAATCTGGTTCCTCGCGCATGCCATCGTCGGCTCGCCGAGTTATCCGGACCTGCCGTTCTGGATGTTCTACGGCTTCGCGGTCGAGCGGCTCGAAGTCTGTCTGCTGCACGGCGTCTTCGTGGCGCCCGCGATCGCGCGGCTCGCGCAGGGCAGATCGTTCTGGCCCGGGGCGGCCGCGGGTCTGGTGCTCCATTTCCTGACCAACTTTCCGATCCATCCCGCCCAGATCGATGCCTTCGGGCTCGGCGCTCCGGCCTGGAGGATCGTCCTGATGGCGTGGGTCGCCGCCCTGGCGGCGGCGGGCGCCGTCATGCTGTGGCGTCTGCACCGTCGATTGACGCGCGCTGCGGCGCCGGCGTGAGCGGGGTCGCGGCCGGGGATGCCTCGCGCATCGAGCTTGCGCTTGATGATGCGGCGCGCACCCAGGCCGGCGCGGTCGAAGGCGAGGCTTACGAGCGGAGCGCCGGAGGGATCGCTGTCGATCAATTGCTGCTGCTGCTCGACGATGCGGGCGTCTTCCGCGAATGCGAGGTCGGTCATCTCCTTGTAGACCCTCGAAACATCGGTGTCGTCGAGCCCCCAGGAGCGCACCGTCGACCAGAAATAGTGGGTGGAGCGATCGGTTTCCGGCGTGAAGCTGTTGAGCACGACATGGGTCGGCGTACCGAACGGCAGCTCGCTGCCGGCCTCGCGCGCACCGAGCGTGATACGGGCATAGATCGGCGGCCTGAATTCCAGAAACTGCCAGCGGTCGATCTTGCCGTGAAGATTTCTGGCCGCCTTGTAGATCGGGGCGGTGTCGACGTTGCGCATCAGCCGCTGCGCCCGCACCACGTCGCCGTCGATCTCGACCTCGAGCGGCGTCTCCGCCACGCCGCCGCCGGCGAGCGTCGTCTTGTGCACGAACACCACGTGCGTGAGATCGAGAATGTTGTCGATCAGCAGCTGATAGTTGGCCTTGACGTGGAGGGTCCCGTGCACGCCGGTCCAGCCCGGATTCACGTTTTCGCTGAAGTCCGGAATCAATGCGGGATCCGCGCGCGCGGCCTCGCCCATCCACACGAAGACGAGGCCATGAAGCTCGCGCACCGGAAAGCTGCGGGCACGAAAATTGCGGCCGATCGGGGCATTGCCCGGCACATGCGTGCAGCTGCCGTCGCGACCAAAACGGATGCCGTGATAACCGCATTGGATGTCGCTGCCGACGACATCGCCCGCGGAGAGCGGCGCCTTGCGGTGCGGGCAGCGGTCGGTCAGCGCGGCGACCTCCCCGTCATGGCCGCGATAGAGCACCAGCGGCTCGTTGCAGATGGTGCGCGCCAGCGGCCGATCACCGAGCTCCGCCGAGGTCGCCCCCGTGTACCACTGATTGCGAAGGAACGGGCCCATGATTGTTGCCTCCGTGGTGCCGGCCACCGCGCGATTGGCTTTGCGCCGAGGTCGATTATACCGGGTTCGGCCGATTTGACAGTGCCGGGATCGAGCCGACCGGGGCAAGGGCGTGCCGTCATGCAGCGGAGAACGCACGATCTCTCGCTGTCAGAGATCTGCCGGGAGGTGACGACATAAACCGTGAACGCTCGCAAACGCCTGAGCGGATCAGTTGGCTGCGGCGTCGCGTCGAAAGTCGGCATCGATGGTGAGTGGCGCATCGTTGCCGAAGCGCGTGCGATAGACCTGCAGGTTCTCCATCACGCGCTGCACGTAGTTGCGGGTTTCCATGAACGGGATGCGCTCGACCCAGTCGACGGGATCGACCTTCGGATTGCGCGGATCGCCGAAGCGCGCGATCCACTCGCTCACGCGCCCGCGCCCGGCATTGTAGCCCGCGAACACCAGAATAAGGTTGCCCCGATAGTCCTTCATCAGGCCTGCGAGCTCGGCGGCGCCGACTTGAAGGTTGTAGGGTGTGTCGTTCTTGAGTCGCTTGACATCATACGTGCAGCCGAAGCGCTTGCAGGTATCCCGGCCCGCAACCGGCGTCACCTGCATCAAGCCCATTGCCTGGGCGTGCGACCAGTCCCCCGGATTGAACGCGCTCTCCTGCCGGATGATGGCAAACAGCATGGCGCTGTCTATCCCTGGGCCGATCGGCGAATAGCGCGGTACGCCGACGGTCGGGAACGCGTAGTGGTCGAGCGGCAAGCGGCGCGCCAGCGCAGCCTTGCCGAGGTGCAGCATCCCGCGTGCGTCCTCGTACTGCTCCGCCAATTCGCCGAGCGCGGAGAGCGTACCGACGTCGTCGAGCGCGTCGCCGGCGCCGGCCATCAGTGCAATCGCCAGGGCGCGCTCGTTGAGCGCGTAGAGAATCTCCAGGGCGCGGACGAGCTCCAGCCGCTCCGCCTCGGCTCGCTTGTCGGGCGTCGCCGGCGGCGACGCGAGCGCGAGCGTTCCGATCCCGAGACGCATGCGCGCAAGCTGCCCGTAATAGGCGGCCGACGAGCCCGCCGCCGCCTGATAGTGAGCACCCGCCTGGTGCGGCCGGTCGAGAGCTTCAGCCGTACGTCCGAGCCAGTATTGGGACCGCGCCCGCGACGTCGGATGACCGCTCACGTCCGGGATGCGGGCGAAGTGCGTCGCCGCCGTGGCCGGGTCATCGAGATAACGCAGCGCGATCCAGCCCGCCATGAAGTGGCGTTCGACCCGCGAGTTCTCCTTGGTCGGCTCGGCCGCGTCCGCCACCGCCAGATAGGCGGAGCGGGCATCGCCGAGATCGAGCAGCTTGCGCGACATGATCCGCCGCTCGACCCACCATTCCTCCGGATCGTGGATCTGGGCGAGGTCGCGCGGGGCGGACAGCATCACCTGCGTTGCTTCGGCGATCTTGTCGGCGTGGCGCAGGATGTGCATGTGCGCGAATAGATAGCCGGCGTCGTGGCGTGCTTCCGCCGGCACGGCGTCGAGCAACTTCCTCGATTTCACAACGTCGAGCGGCTTATTGACAGTGCCGGACTTGCGGTAGATCGCGATGCGCGCCTGCGCAATCGCGAGGTCGGCGCCCCCCAGCCGGCGCGCGGCGCGCATCGCGGCCTCGTTGTCGCCGGCGAAAAGTCTCCTCTCCATGCGCGCCTTGTGATCGGCACGGCGCAGGAACTCGGAATGGCGCTCGAGCACGTGCTTCTCGACATCGGCCGACAACGGATCGCTGCGCCAGGCCTCGCGCACATGCGCGCTCGCACCTTCGCTGTCGCCCTGTGCGAGGAGCGCGCGCGCCAGGACCAGGCGGCCCATGCCGGACTGCGGCGGCGAATCATTGAAGAAGCTCAGGACTTGCGTCGGCTTGACATTCTCGACCCAGAGCATCGCCTCGGCACGGCGGCGAAACACCGCGAGGCTCGGCCAGCCCGGATTGGCGGCGATGAAGGCGAGGTAGCGCGCGCTACCGGCGCGATTGTGGTCGCTGCGCAGGATGATCCATTCGACGAGCTTGCGCGCCACCGGGTCCGAGATGGTGGCCTGGGCGCTGGCCGCCTTGCCGCTGCCGCCACTGCGCAGGCCGGCGATTGCGCTTCTGACCAGAGCGATCTCGGTGTCGGACGTCTGCGGCGGCGGCCCCTGCGCCAGCGGTACCTGCGGCACCACGGTCTTGTCGGAGGCCGATTTCTTGCTCTTGGACTTGCCCGCTGCCACCTTCTTTCCGGTGGGCTTCTTCTTCGCGGCCTTGCCCGCGGCCTTGGCGGTTGCGGCGGTCGCGCTCTTGGCTCCGCCGCGCGTGGCCGCGGCCTCGGCCGCGAGGGTTGCCGCGAACAAACTCGCGCAAGCGAGCGCAGCAACAAATGCTGATCGGTGTCGTCGCGTCAAATCGGCTTCCCCCCGACCCCGGCAAATCGCTCCGCCCCTGGCGCATCATCGCGCGCCCGCCCTGATCGACCCCTATGGTACCGAAGATTTGGGCGGAAAAGCGATATCGAGACGGCATTCCGGCGGAAACACCTGTCAACAGCTGCGCCGGCTGTGCGATCGCGCGCACGGCAAGGAAACGCACCGGCCGACATCCCGGCCGCTGGGCGAGGGACTACTCGCGCCGCAGCGCCACCACCCGGCCTTTCTCGATCGCGAGCGAGAGCCGGCCCTGCTTGAGCGCCAGCGCCTTCTCGCCGAACAGGTCGCGCCGCCAGCCGTGCAGCGCCGGCACGTCGGCATCGTCGTCGGCGACGATGCGATCGAGGTCGTCGACGGTGGCGATCACCTTGGCGGCGACGCCGTGCCGCTCGGCGGTCATTCGCAGCAGCACCTTGAGGAGCTCCACCGTGGCCTGGCCGTTGACAGTGGACTTGGGCCGGTCGAGCCGCGGCAGCGTCCTGGGGTCGCGCGCGAGCCCGCGCCGGACCGCGGCGAGGATCGCCTCGCCCCATTTCGAGCGCTCGAAGCCCCTGGGCAGCGATCGCAGATTTGCGAGTCGCTCCAGGGTGGTCGGGGCCTGCACCGCGATGTCGCCGATGGCGTCGTCCTTGAGAACGCGGCCGCGCGGGACATCGCGCTCCTGCGCCTCGCGCTCACGCCAGGCCGCGACCTCGATCAGCACTGCGAGCTCCTTGGACTTGCGCACCCGCGTCTTCAGGCGTTCCCAGGCGTGCTCGGGCTCGAACCGATAGGTGTCGGGGGAGGTGAGGACCTTCATCTCCTCGCGCATCCAGTCGCTGCGCCCGCGCGTCTCGAGATCGGCGGAAAGCTTGAGATAAACGTCGCGCAGATGGGTCACGTCCGAGATCGCGTAGTCGAGTTGTGCCTCGCTCAGCGGCCGCCGCGTCCAGTCGGTGAACCGGTGCGATTTGTCGAGGTTGTCGCCGGTGATCCGCTGCACCAGCTGATCGTAGGCGATGGAGTCCCCGTAACCCAGCACCATCGCGGCGATCTGGGTGTCGACGATCGGACTGGGGATGATGCCGGCTTCGTGCCAGCAGATTTCGATGTCCTGGCGGGCTGCATGGAACACCTTGATCACGTTCTCGTCCGCCATCAGCGCGAAGAAGGGCGTCAGATCGAGCCCGTCGGCGAGCGAATCGACGACGACCGCTTCGTCCGGGCTCGCCATCTGCGCGACGCAGAGCTTGGGGTAGTAGGTGCTTTCGCGCAGGAACTCCGTGTCCACCGTGACGAACGAATGTCCGGCCAGCCGCTTGCAGGCGTCCGCGAGTTTCCTGGTTGTCGTGATCGGCTGCATGTCGGTTAGATAGCGCAGACCGGATGCTTTGTCAGGCTTGGGACATTGGGCTTGGACGCGCGCTCTTGATGGTGTCGCCATGCGGCGTATCATGTCCGCCGTGATTCGATGAGCAATGCTGCTCATCCGCCTGTGCATTGCGCGCAGGCAGGCACGCTCCGGCCTCGGGTGGGATGCGTGGATGCTCGGCGCGCGTGCCGTCGGATGGCGGCGCGCGTGTTCGGGTGAGCTTCCGGCGCGGTCAGCGCAGGCGCAAGCGCTCGACCGCCGCTTCGTCGACCTCGATGCCGAGCCCGGGTCCGGCCGGGAGCGCGACCGCACCGTCGGCGATCGCCGGTGCCGCCTTGACGATGTCCTCGGCGAGATAGAAATGGGTCAGGCTCACGCCCCAGTCGACCGCAGGCACGGCGCAGGCGAGGTGGATCGCGGCCGCTGACGCGACGCTCAATTCCGCGATCTTGGCGGCGATGTTCACCCGCAGGCCGAGATGCTCGCATGCATGCGCCGCCTCGAGTGCGGCGCTCACCCCGCCGAGCTTGATGAGCTTGAGCGATACGCCGCCGGCACCGCAACGCTCTTGCGCCTCGATGTCGGCCAGCGAGTGGATCGCCTCGTCGGCACCGATCGGCGTGGGCGACAGGCGTGCCAGCCGGGCGAGACCGCTCAGGTCGTGCTGGGCGAGCGGCTGCTCGACGAACATGAGGCCGGCCGTGCGCGTGCCTTCGACATAACGCTGCGCATCGGCGAGGTCCATGCCGCAATTGGCGTCGGCGCATAGCGGCATGGCGGCGCCGAGTGCTTCCCGCAGCGCGAGCGTCGCCGCGATCTCGTCCGCTACCGGCTTGGTGCCGATCTTGAGCTTGAAGAAGCCGAAACCCTCCTGGCGCCTGGCGTGCGCCTCGGTGATGTCCTGCGCGGAGGTCGGATTGCCCAGCAGCCACATCGGGGCAACCTTGCGGCGTTGCGCACCACCGACCAGATCGATCAGCGGCAGGCCGCAGGATCTCCCGGCGAGATCGAGCAGCGCCATCTCGATCGCGGATTGGGCGCCGCTGTTGCCGAGGAGCGCGTTCCCGAGCTTGCGGCGAAGGGCCGGCCGCATCCAGGCATCCTCCCCGATGAGCAGGAGGGCGAGGTGGTCGCGCACGGCGGCGATCAATCCACCGAGCGTGTCGCCGGTCATCGTGGGCGCGGAAGCCGCTTCGCCCCAGCCGACCGAGCCGTCGCCGGCTTCGATCCGCACCAGGATATTGAGGGCGCGGCTCACCGTGCCGCCTGCCATCGCCATTGCCTTCGCAAGCGGCAAGCCGACCGGGATGGCATCGACCCGGCGAATGATCAGAGGGGTGCGCTCACCCAACTCCGTTTCTGCATCGACACGTGCTTCCATGCTGGGTCCCTTGGAGCATTTTCCGGAAAAATGGTCACCGGTTTCCGCAGAAAATGCGACCGCCAATTCAGCGATGGCCACGAACGCGCGGCATGTGGATGAACTCCCAGGGCGAGGGCATCGGCCCGACCGGCACCTCGATGAGGGTGGGCCCGCCGCGACGCTTGAACGCCCGCCGCAGCGCCGCCCGCAACTCCCGGGGGTCGCGCGCCCGTTCGGCCTCCGCGCCGAAGCTCTGAGCGTAGCGTACGAAATCGGGATTGGCGAGATCGCTGGCGATCACCCGGTTGCCGTAGAGCTCTTCCTGGATGCGCCGTACGTTGCCGAAGGCGCCGTCGTTGAACACCACCACGGCAACGGGGATGCGATGGCGCACGGCGGTGGCGAGCTCGTTGGAGGTGAAGAGGAAGCCGCCGTCGCCCGAGATCGCCAATACCGGCACGTCGGGACGCGCGTGCTGTGCACCGAGCGCGGTGGCAAAGCCCCAGCCGAGATTGTCCTGGTAGCCCGGCGATAGAAACGTGCGCGGCTTGTAGACGGGGAGCAGCAGCCGCGCGGCAAAGCCGATCTGGGTGACCTCGTCGACGAAGATCCCGTCGTCCGGCAACTCGGCGCGGATGACGTCCAGGAAGCCGGCTTGCGGCGCGAGCTTGTCCAGCCGCTTGCGCATCCTGGCCTGGCGCTCCTGCATCTCCGCGCGGCGGGATGGACGGGCGGGCGCGGAGGTGAGCGCGTCGATCAGCCGACGCACGATCGGCTTGGCTTCGCCGATGAGCGCAACCGCCGGCCGCGCGAAACGCTCCGGCTCCTCGGGATCGGCATCGATCCGGATGACCGCGAGATCCTGGTCGGTGCCCCATTGCGTGAAGCCGTAGAAGAGCCGCGTTCCCACTCCGAGCACCACGTCGGCCTCGCCCCACAATTCGCGCCCGAGCGGCAGCGTGACGCTCAAGGGATCGCGGCTGTCGAGCACGCCGCGGCCACGCCGATAGCCGAGCACCGGCGCCTGCAGCAGGTGCGCCAACTCGGTGATCTCGGCGCTCGCATCCTGCGCGCCGCCGCCGGCCACGATCAGGGGGCGCGCGGCCGCCGCCAGCCTCTCGGCGGCCTTGCCGACGGCGTCGTCATCGATCGATGGCTCCGACGTCGGCAGCGGCCGCTGCAGTCCGTTCATGGGCGCGCTGCGACCCCAGATGTCGATGGCGCATTCCAGCACCGCCGGTCCGGGGCGGCCCGTGCGCATGGCGCGCATCGCTTCGGCGACGAGGCCGGCGGCTTGTACCGGCGCCCGGATCCGCGCGGAGAAATCGACCAGGCGGGCGATGATGCCGGCCTGATCGCGGATCTCGTGGAGGTGGCCGAGCCCGCGCCCGATCGCCGACTGTGCGATCTGGCCGATCAATGCCAGGACCGGCGCGTTCATGCCGTAGGCGGTCAGCAGGGCAGCGGCGGAATTGAGTAGGCCGGGCCCCGGAACCACGGTGTAGGCCTGCGGCTTCCCGGTTGCGAGAGCGGCACCGAGCGCCAGATAGGCTGCGCCCTGCTCGTGCCTGGCATGGACGGTGCGGATGTGGTCCTGCGCCTTGAACAGGGCGTCGAACAAGTGGTCGTTGTGCACGCCCGGCAGCGCGTAGACGGTGTCGATGCCGTGAGCGATGAGCGCGCCGACGGTAGCCTCGGCCGTTGTCATCCGCACGTCGCTCGATTGCTTCCTGGGGACGGGCTTTGCCTTGGACATGTGATCGGCTTGCAACTCCGTGCGCCAGTGTGCAGATCGGCGGCGCGCTGTCGAGCCCTGCGACGAGCCCGTCCTTCCCTTGCCGTCCGCCCTTCCTCCCTTGACAAGCGCAAGCGCCCCGTGCGCTTGTGCGGCCCGATTTCACGGGCCTGCGCGAACCCTTCCGGCGGCCCTTTTTCCGACGGGCAGACGATGCATCGCTATCGCACCCACACCTGCGGCTCGTTGCGCGAGGGGGACATCGGGAGGGAGGCGCGCCTGTCGGGCTGGTGCCACCGCATCCGCGACCATGGCGGGCTGCTGTTCATCGATCTGCGCGACCACTACGGCATCACCCAGGTGGTGGCCGATCCCGAACTCGACGGCCTTCAAGAACGCCGAGCAGCTGCGCGCGGAATGGGTGGTGCGGATCGACGGCAAGGTGCGCAAGCGTCCCGCCGGCACGGAAAATCCCGAGCTGCCGACCGGTGCCGTCGAAGTCTATATCAGCGAGATCGAGGTCCTCGGTCCCGCCGCCGAATTGCCCATGCCGGTGTTCGGGGAGCAGGAATATCCGGAGGAGATCCGGCTCAAGTACCGGTTCCTCGATCTGCGCCGAGACCGGCTGCACCGCAACATCATGATGCGCGGCCAAGTGATCAACTCCATCCGGCGCCGCATGAAAGAGCGGGGTTTCTTCGAGTTCCAGACGCCGATCCTGACCGCATCCTCGCCGGAAGGTGCGCGCGACTATCTGGTGCCGTCGCGCCTGCATCCGGGAAAGTTCTACGCGCTGCCGCAGGCGCCGCAGCAGTTCAAGCAGCTGATCATGGTGTCCGGTTTCGATCGCTATTTCCAGATCGCGCCGTGCTTCCGCGACGAGGACGCCCGCGCCGACCGTTCGCCCGGTGAGTTCTATCAGCTCGACCTGGAGATGAGCTTCGTGACCCAGCAGGACGTGTTCGATGCGGTCGAGCCGGTCATGCGCGGCGTGTTCGAGGAATTCTCCGGCGCCAGGCCGGTAACGCAGAAATTTCCGCTCATTCCCTATCAGGATGCCGTGCTCAAATACGGCTCCGACAAGCCGGACCTGCGCAATCCCCTGGTGATCGCCGACCTCACCGAGCGGTTCAGCGAACCGAGCGTCACCTTCAACGCCTTCAAGCGGGTGATCGCGGGGGGCGGCGTCGTGCGCGGAATTCCGGCCCCCGGTGCGGCGGCTCAACCACGCTCGTTCTTCGACAAGCTCGTCGACTGGGCGCGCCAGGACATGGGTGCCCCGGGGCTGGGCTATATCGTGTTCGAGGCCGATGGCGGCAAAGGGCCGATCGCGAAGTTCATTCCGGCGGAGGTGCAGGCCAGGATCATGGCGGACGCCGGCGTTCGCAACGGCGACGCGGTGTTCTTCGCCGCCGACCAGTCCGCCGCCGCGGCCAGGCTCGCGGGCGCCGCGCGCACCAGGATCGCCGATGACCTCGGGCTGATCGACAAGGGTCGCTTCGAGTTCTGCTGGATCGTCGATTTCCCGATGTACGAGTGGAACGAGGAGGAGAAGAAGATCGACTTCTCCCATAATCCGTTTTCAATGCCGAACATTGGGGTGGACGAGTTTCTCGCCCTCGATCCTGCGGATCACGCCAGCATCCTCGGTCTCAAGGCGATCCAGTATGATATCGTCTGCAACGGCACCGAGCTGTCGTCGGGCGCGATCCGCAATCACCGTCCCGACGTCATGCGCAAGGCGTTCGCCATCGCCGGTTATGGCGAGAACATGCTGGAGCAAAGGTTCGGCGGCATGCTGCGCGCGCTGTCCCTGGGTGCGCCGCCGCACGGCGGCATCGCGCCCGGCATCGACCGGATCGTGATGCTGCTTGCCGGGGAGGACAACCTGCGCGAGGTGGTGCTGTTCCCGATGAACCAGCGCGCCGAGGACCTGATGATGGGTGCACCGTCCGAGGTCACGCCCAAGCAGCTGCGCGAGCTGCACATCCGGCTGAACCTGCCGGAGAGGAGTTGAGCCGGCCAGCGGCCGGTATTTGTTGCGAGGCTGATCATGTCGAGCTCATTCCTGCGGATCGTTGCGACGGCTCTCGGCCTCACGCTCTGCGCTGCGAGTGCAGGTTCGCAACCTGCACTGAAGATCTTCGACGCGCATCTGCACTACAATCAGGAGCCCAATCCCTACTATCCGCTCGAGCGGGTGCTCGACATCTTTCGCCGCAACAACGTCGTCGGCATCATCGCCAACAGCCGTCCCAACAAGGGCACCCACCAGCTGGTCGACGCCAAGGCGCCCGGCCTCTGGGTGGTGCCATTCATCCGGCCCTATCGCACGCGCGACGACGTTCAGAACTGGTCGATGGATCCGGCGATCTACGATCTGGTCGAGAGCGAGCACAAGCGCGGCTATTACAGGGGCGTCGGCGAGTTCCACATTTTCGGGCACGCGGCACGCAGCGCGGTGGTCAGGAAAGTCGTCGATTTCGCCGTCGCGCGCGACCTCTACGTGCTCGCCCATTGCGACGAGACCGCGCTCCTGATCCTGCACGGGCACAATCCAGGAGCCAGGATCATCTGGGCCCATACCGGGTTCTCGACCTCGCCCGCCCGGGTGCGCGAGCTCTTGGAGACGTATCCGGCGCTCATCGGCGAGCTGTCGTACCGCGGCGGCATCACCGAGGGCGGCGGCAGGCTTTCCCCCGAATGGCGCGAGTTGTTCGCACGTCATTCCGATCGTTTCCTGCTCGGCTCCGACACCTGGATCAACGAGCGCTGGTTCGGTTACGACACCATCATGCAGACCTATCGCGGCTGGCTGGCGCAGTTGCCCGATGATCAGGCCAGGCGCATCGCCCACGGCAATGCCGAGCGGCTGTTCGCAGGCAAGACGGAGTGAAGCGGCGGCATCGGCTGCAGCGGACGGATGTCGTTCCTTCCCGCGCAGCCGCTCGCGTGTCCGCCGTCGCGGTTCTCGCTGCATCAGGATGCAGAAACTTCTTGACTTGCGGGACGTTAGCCTTATGTGGGGGCCAGCCGCTGTGATCTGCCCGTCCACGGGCTGGTCGAGCGGCATTCGCTTGCCTGACGCCGCTCATCGGCATTCGGGTTGGAACACTCGGTTGGGGAGGACGGCGATGCGCCAGAACGCCCTCTTGCGATCGGGGAAGGGCTTGGGGTCACCGAGCGCTGCCCGAAAGAATGCGGCTCCCGTTGCCGTGGTTGCGTCGATGCCGGCCGAGCAGCATGCCGACCATTTTGCGCTGCGCAACGGCGTTCGCTGCGCCGGCGTCCACCTCATCATCGATCTGCACGGAGCCAAGGGGCTCGACGACATCGACTTGATCGAGGCGACGCTCAGGCACTGCGTGCATGCAGCGCAGGCCACGCTCCTGCACATCCACCTGCATCATTTCCAGCCCAACGGTGTGTCGGGGGTGGCGGTACTGGCCGAGAGCCACATTTCGATCCACACTTGGCCGGATGCGGGCTATGCCGCGCTCGACGTCTTCATGTGCGGCAAGGCCGCTCCGGACGCCTGCGTTCCGGTGCTGCGCGAAGCCTTCAAGGCCAGGCGCGTCGACGTGAGCGAAATCCTGCGCGGGCAGGGAGCGTGATCAGAGGACAGGCGACCGGCGACGCCGGGCGGGAAACCAGGTCCTCCCGCCGTCGTCCTTCCGTCGTCTGACGTCCGATGGCTGGGAAACGCTGGATCCCCGAGACGCTGTTCGACGATCTCGGCTTCCGCATGACCTACCAGGTCGAGCGGGTCCTTCACGAAACGCAGACCCAGCACCAGCACCTCGTGCTGTTCGAGCACCGATTCTTCGGCAAGGTACTGATGCTCGACGGCGCGATCCAGGTCACGTCGAAGGACGAGTTCGTCTACCACGAGATGATGTCCCACGTGCCGATTCTCGCCCACGGCAAGGCGAGGCAGGTGCTCATTGTCGGCGGTGGCGACTGCGGCATCGCGGAGGAGGTGCTCAAGCACAAGTCGGTCGAGCGTCTCACCCAGGTCGAGATCGACGCGTCGGTGGTCGAATTCTCGAAGCAGCATTTCCCGGAATTCACCCGACCGGTGCTGGCCGATGCGCGCTTCGACCTCGTCATCGACGACGGCATGAACTATGTGGCCGAGACCGATCGCCGCTTCGACATCATCATCGTGGATTCCACCGATCCGCTGGGGCCAGGCGAAGTGCTGTTCAGCGAGAGGTTCTATGGCGCGTGCCGGCGCTGCATGACCGAAGGTGCCGTCATGGTCACGCAGAACGGGGTGCCGATCTTCCAGGCCGATGAGCTCTCGGTCGCGATTGCCAGATACCGAAAGCTGTTCGCCGACGGTTATTGCTATGTGGCGGCGATCCCGACCTATGTGGGAGGGCATATGGCGATGGGCTGGGCGACCGACGACATTGGATTGCGCCGGGCCCCGGTGACGGCCATTGCCGAGCGCTACCGCAAGGCCGACCGGTTTCCGACCAGGTACTGGACCCCCGAGGTGCACGTCGCGGCCTTCGCACTGCCGCGATTCATTGCCGAGAAGCTGGCGGCGGCCGATCCCGATCGACGGTCGAAACCTCGACCCGCGCGTGCGCGCCGCACGACCATGTGACGGCCGCTGCCTGGGGCCTATCCGGTGCGGCCGCCCGGTTCGCCCGCGACGTCGTAATTGAGCTCGATCAGAACGTTGTTCGGGTCGTTGACGAAGATTTGCCGGCGCGTGCTGTTGGGCACTATGTTGATGCGGAACGGCACGCCCTTCTGCGTGAGATGCTGCTGCATGGCATCGAAGCCGCGGCTGCCGAACGCCACGTGGTCGATGACGCCGGAATCCGGACGCTGGGGCTGGTCGGTCGGCGAAATATCGTTGACGTGCAGCACCGGATGGCCCTCGCTGTAGAGCCAGGCGCCGGGAAAGTGAGGCCGAGCGCCTTGGCGGCTTTCAGGTTGATCACCAGTTCGTATTTCGTCGGCGCCTGCACTGGGAGGTCGGCCGGCTTCTCGCCCTTGACCCATCTTCAACTTGAGGATGCGTTCACTACGCGGCCTTGACCCCCAGCACCTGGGCGATCGAAGCGAGCTGGTCGCGCATCTCCTTGATGCCGGCGGTGAAGTCGGCCGGGCCGCGAACATCCACGACCTGGCCGGTCGCTTCCAGTCGAGTCGCAATGGTGGGATCGGCGGCGACAACGGCCTTAATGTTGTCGGCGATGCTCTCGCGCAGCGCACTGGACATTCCGCGTGGGCCGAAGACCCCGATGAGGCTGTCGACACCGAGAAATGGAAAGCCGGCCTCGGCGACGGTCGGAATGTCGGGAGTGATTCCGACCCGCTTGCGGCTCGTCACCGCCAGCGGCTTGAGCTTTCCGGCCTGAATCAGCGGACGCATGGCAGCGTATGACGCCATCAAGAGCTGGATCCGATTCTCAGCCAGGTCATTCGGCGCCTGCATGATGTCGCGATACGGCACTTTGGTGATCGGCAGGTTCTGGTTCTTGATGAAGCCCGACATGATGAAATCGGAATTGCCGGCGGCAGCCGCCACATTGAGCGTGTTGGGCTTGGCGCGGGCCAACGCCACGAATTCGCGCAGCGATCCGACCTTGAGCGATTCAGGAACCGAGAGCGCAATCACGATGACCGTGACATTCGCGATCGGCAACAAGTCGCGCTCGGAGTCATAGGGCAGATTGTCACGGGTATAGGGATGGGCCGTGAAAGTCGAGGCCGGGACGAACAACAGCGTGTGGTCGTCGTTGGCGCTCGTGAAGGCGTTGATTGCGACGAGGCCGTCGCCGCCGGGACGGTTCTCAACCACGACCGGCTTGCCCCAGCTCGCGGCGAGACGATCCCCGAGCAGCCGAGCAGTTGTATCGACTCCGCTGGCCGGCCCGAACGGCAAGATGAATTGCACGGCACGCTGCGGATAGTTCTGCGCGGACGCAGGCGCGAGTGCGAGGGAGTTGGCGAGAAGCGCCGCGGGCGCGGTGAGCGGCCACCCGGTGGCGCCGCCGAGAAGGGTGATGAACTCGCGGCGTCTCATAATGAGCTACCAGGCTGAGGGATTTCGCTCCCTCTCCGACGGAAAGACTATCACATCGCTCCCTGGCTGTATGGGCGCTGGATCAGGTTGAGGACCGCCCTGGGTCAAAAGGTCAAAACCGGTAAGGCTCAGAACGAGCAAAGGTTTTCTCTTGTACCCCCAACTGCGTACATTGGTCGGTGTGGCGGGCGGGTCTCTTCCGTCGCAATAGTCGACATCCAGTCGCTTTATTCGATCACCTCGTCGGTGAGCGCAAGGAGCATCGGGGGGATGTCGAGCCCGAGCGTCTTGGCGGTCTTTAGGTTGAGCACGAACTCGAATTTGATGGACCGCATCACTGGCAGGTCGGCCGGCTTCTCTCCCTTGAGAATGCGTCCGACGTAGATGCCGACTTGTCGGTAGGCATCGGTAATGCTCGCCCCGTAGCTCATCAGTCCACCGGCTACGACGGTCTCGCGCTGGGCATAGCCCGTCGGCAGCGCATGGCGAGCCGCGAGTGCGACGATCCGTTCCCGATTGGAATTCATGAACGCGCCGCCACCGGCGAGCAGCGCACCAGCCCCGCGTTGGACGAACGTTGCAAAGGCCGTCTCAATGTCGCGGACACTGCTGGCATCCAGAACGATAAGTTGTCGCCCAATCGCAAGCGCTGCGGCTTGCACGTCTCTTCGGTCAGATGAGCTCGCGCCGCTCGATCACTCTATCACCTCGTCGTCGGCGGCGTGAATGTGCATCGGAACGGCAAGGCCAAGCGCCTTGGCCGTCTTCAGGTTGATCACGAATTCGAATTTGGTAGCTTGCAGGACCGGCAGGTCGCCGGGCTTCTCGCCTTTGAGAATCCGTCCCGCGTAGAGTCCGCCCTGACGATAGGCGTCGGTGATGCTGGTGCCGTACCACACCAGACCGCCGGCCTCGACGTACGCGCGCTGGGACTGTGACGAAGGCAGCTTGTGGCGCAGCGCCAGCTCTGCCAATCGAGGGATGCGCGCCGTGAAGAATGCGCCCGCACCGACGAGCAGCGCGCCAGCTTTTTGCTCGACCATTGCGGCGAAGGCGGCCTCGAGCTCCTGATCGGTTACGACCTCGAACACGACAAGGTGTTGCCCGACGGCCCGCGCCGCGGCTTCAAGGTCTCGCCGCTCTTCCCGGCCTTCGTTCGCCCTCGGATCGCTCAGTACGGCGATCGTCGCGGCACCGGGCACGAGTTGGCGCAGCAGTTCCAGCCGCTTGCTGCCGATGACGCCGGATAGAAAGCTCACGCCGGTGATGGTCCCGCCGGGCCGGTTCAAGCTCGTGACCAGCCCGTCCCTGACCGGATCGGTGCCGGTGACGAACACGATCGGCACCGTCGTGGTCGTGGCCTTGGCCGCGAAGGCGGCGATGCCGTTGCACACGATCAGGGCCACACGCTTGCGGATCAATTCGGCGGCTAACCCCGATTGACCCTATCCGCCATATGTCCGCTTGTCCCTCTGCTCCGGCCGAACTCCGCATGGCTGACTCATGCGTCGCAAAAAACTGCGTGCATGGCGTTGGAATTCTACTCGATCACCTCGTCGGCACTGGCCTGGAGCGTCACGGCCGCTGCCTGGGGCCTATCCGGTGCGGCCGCCCGGTTCCCCCGCGACGTCGTAGTTGAGCTCGATCAGAACGTTGTTCGGGTCGTTAACGAAGATTTGCCGGCGCGTGCTGTTGGGCACGATGTTTATGCGGAACGGCACGCCCTTCTGCGTGAGATGCTGCTGCATGGCATCGAAGCCGCGGCTGCCGAACGCCACGTGGTCGATGACGCCAGAATCCGGACGCTGCGGCTGGTCGGTCGGCGAAATATCGTTGACGTGCAGCACCGGATGGCCCTCGCTGTAGAGCCAGGCGCCGGGAAAGTCGAAGGGCGGCCGCGGCCCGTTAACGAACCCCAGGACGTCCTCGTAGAATCGGACGGTGTCGGCGAGATTGCGGGTGGAGACGTTGTAGTGATCCAGCACACCGACGCTCATGCTCATGGACATCTCCTGCGCGGTCCTGCGGTCGAGTTGGCCGAGTCTAGCGCCAAATGCACGTGGTGACGAGCCGGTTGCCATTCCGGCTTGCGGCTGCCGCAATTGCGGCCGAGATTGGACGCTCGATCTGCGACCTCGCCATCAACGGGAGTGAAACTCATGGCCATCGACTGCCGTCACCGAAGCAGGTCGCTCAGGCTCAGCGCGGCGGTTACGCTCGGTGCGGTGTGGGGGCTGGGGATGCTCGATCTCGGCAACGCCGCTCACGCCGGTTGGCAGCGCGCTCCCTGGTGCGCCTATCTGGGCGGGTTCGGAGGCAACTTCGATTGCAGCTACTACACGTTCGAGCAATGCATGGCGACGGCGAGGGGGCTCGGCGGATATTGCTCGCCCAATCCACGCGCCGTAGCCTACGACACGTCGCCTCGCCAGCGGCGTCGCGTCCGCTACTAGCTTTGAACGCGCCTCTTTCCAAGTCGCTCTTGTGAACCTGTGACCGGCGGAGCGGGAGCTGCGCCCATGCGGGCTGCGACCTCCGGCGGCACGCGGTAGTCACGCAGCACATGACGCATGTCGCGCAGTCCGCACGCCTCGCGCTGGACGACGAAATGCCAGAGCGCGACGCTCGCCTCCATCACCAGCGCGGCGCGCAATTGGCGGATTTCGGCGGTTCGGGCCGCGGCGCGCGGATGCTGGGCGTCGAATGTCGCGATCGCGTGGAGCCTTGCTTCGAGCGCGCGCCCCAGCCGGCCGAGCGCCGACGCCTTCTCCTGGGCGAATTCGTGCTCCAGCAGGTCGGCGGGCGACCGGTTCATCCGATGTGGCGGCATCGATCGTGTCATGCGCGTTCGTGCAGCATCGATAGCCATCATGAGCCGGTCGAGCAAGATCGGCGACCTGTCGTCGGGACGTGACACGATCGCGTCCAAAAGGCGCAGATCAACCCGCCCGGGCGCAGCGATGCTCGCTTGAATGCCTCGGCTCATTCGGATGATATAGGCGGTCCGCACCGACACGCGGCGCGCCGGCGATCCGCATGGGAGGAGCAATGATGACGAGGGCGAAACTCACTACAGCGCTTGGTGCGCTGGCCATCTTCGTCGGCACGAGCGCGGGCGCGCAGTCGCAGGATACGCTCAAGGTGGCGGTCCCGCAGCGCGGCGCCTGGGATGCCGGCCTCGCCGAGCTCGGCCAGCGCGGCGGCATCTTCAAGAAGCACGGCCTCAATCTCGAGATCCTCTATACCCAGGCCGGGCCGGAATCGATCCAGGCGCTGATCGCCGGCAGCGTCGATATCGCGACCGCCTCCGGCGTATCGGCCGCCGTCGGTACCTTCGCCAAGGGTGCGCCGATCAGGATCATAGGCAGCGAGATCGTCGGCTCGCCCGACCTCTATTGGTACGTGCCCGGCAAATTCTCCGATCAGGAAGGTCGAGGACTTCAACGGCAAGACCGTGGCCTACTCCCTGACCGGCTCGTCGAGCCATGCCGGCGTCCTGGCGCTGGTCGCGCAACACAAGCTCACCGCCAAGCCGACCTCGACCGGCAGCATCACCGCAACGCTGACCCAGACCATGACCGGGCAGGTCGACGTCGGCTTTGCGGCGATTCCCTTGCTTCTCGACCAGGCGGAGGACGGCAAGATCCGCATCATCGCGACCGGCAGTGACGTGGCCGCGCTGAAAAGCCGTACCGGACGTGTGAACATCACCAATCTCGCCACGCTGCAGAACCGCAAGGATGCACTGGCTCGCTTCCACCGCGCGTACAAGGATACGGTCGAGTGGATGTATTCCGATCCGGCCGCGCTCAAGCATTTCAGCGACTATTCCGGCCTGCCGGAAAAGGTGGTGCGGCGGGTGCGCGAGCTCATCCCGAAGGAGACCATGTCACCCGACCGCATCGTGGGAATGGACCAGATCGTTTCCGAGGCGGTGAGCATGAAGTTCCTGCCCGCGCCGCTCACCGCCGAGCAGGTCAAGGAGCTGGTGCAAATTCCGAATTGATGCCTGCGTGCGGGCGGTGGCCGATCGTGGTATCGGCCGTCCGCGCCGCGCTCGAGTTCTTCCCGGTGCGGGTCCTGCGGTGCCGCCGGCGTGGGCGAGGCGGCGGCTGGCGTGTCTCGGCCCTGCCGCAGCAATCGAGCGGATTACCGATGTTTTCGGCAAGTCCGCGCCGGATGCCTCCTCCGCGATCGTTGAACGTGCATTTCGAGACCTCCGACCGGCCGGCCGGCCTCTTCGCGCGCCATGCGGCGTCTCCGGTTTCGACAGGTTGCCGGGAGGTGCGTTACCGTCGGCCGACCTCGGAACCTGCCGCTTGGTTACGGCGTTCTTCGCTCAGCTTCCTCAGCGGACGGAGGGGAGACTGATCGACCCGAGACCGGCCGGAGGTCCGTCGAACTGCTCCGATCATGAAACGTCTTCCCGTCAGCCGATAAGATGAAACGAGGTCTTTGCGCAAAATTCGGCACGACGCGCGACAAGCGCCTCGTGGGACGCTGAGGAAGAGAAGACCGGCTTTCACAAGAGAAGGAGCCCTTCGATGTGTGACTATAGTCTGCACCATGTGGCGACCAGGCCTGCCCGGATCGAGGACAAGCTGGTCGTTACCAAGTTCAACAACTCGATCACTCGCGGGTTTGCCGCCGTCGGGGAGCCGAACGTGGCGGTCTGCCTGCTGCCCGGTACCGAGCTCGCGTTCGAGCGGAATGTGGAGTGTGAGCCGGCGTTCGGCATCGGCATCCTGCCCAACAAGCGGATCGAGCACCGGGTTGCGGTCTTCCGGCAGATCAACATGGACAATGCCGTGACCCACCACGATGCGCTGGAATTTCCGGGCGGGCAGGTCGTGCTGCTCACGCGGTTGTGCGAAGGCCAACGCGCCGCCGTGCTGCAATTGCCCGCCAGCGCAAGTGTCGCCGCGGTCAACGACGAGGCGGCAAGCCCGCAGCGGTCCCGCGAGGGCTCACTGCTGTGACGATCGTGGATGAGTGCGTCGTGGCGCCTCGATAGACAACGGGAGCCGCCGGGACTGGTCCCGGCGGCTCCTTTGATTTTCGTGCGATGATCGTCGTCGCAGCGACGACGGCCGCTCACGGCTCAGGGAACGAGACCAGGGTCTCGAACTTGTAGCCGCATGCCTCGCACTCCCACAGATGGCGAACGCGATGCCGGTCCAGATACTCGGACCATTCCGGCAGGAAGAGCGTCTCCCCGCATTGGGCACACCAATTCAGCAGCCGGGATCGAGCATATTTCCGGGGGCTCTCGGTTCGGAGCTCCATGACGTTCCCTCCGCCATGTGTCTCCCCCTCTCCCTGGAAATCGATGGTATCGCAATCGACTTGATAATGAAGCAGCAACCCTGACCTAAGGCCGTCAGTTCGCCGTTGACCGGGATGCGGCGATTTCGCCCAGCGCGTCTGACGCATTGCGCCGGTGTGGGTCGTCAGGCGACCGCCGGCTCGTCAACGGGCGACTTCCTATGTTCGTGCGCAGCCGCTATAGTGCGCGGCGAGAACATGCAGGGAGAACGGTCCAATGCCTGAAATCTATGTCCATGCCGTCAAGGGACGCACGCTCGAGCAGAAGCGCGCGCTGGTGAAAGACATCACCGATGCCGTGGTGAAGAATTTCTCCGTTCCGATCGAAGCAGTGATGGTGGAGATCGTGGAAACGGAGCCGACCGCCAAGGCCAAGGGCGGAGTGCTGTTCAGCGAAATGCGCCGGTAGGTCGCAACTGCATGCGCTGCGCCGCGGTCGATCCGGGCGCGCCTCCGCGGCGCCGGCACGCTTCCGGCGTGAGCGTTCTCAGCGGATATTCGAGTTTGCGATGGACGGCTGGCCGGCGCGATGCGAGGTCGTGCCGCCGAATAATCGCCCTTGAACGGACGCCGACAGGCGCGCCGGTCGGCGGCCAAGAGATAGCTTCGAACGGGGAGGAGCGGCCGCGATGGGCGACCTCGACGGCAAGACAGCGCTGGTGACGGGTGCGGCATCCGGTATCGGGCTGGCGACGGCGGAGTTGTTCGCCCGCCGCGGCGTCAACGTCGCAATCAACTACCTGCCGGACGATCGGCGCGGGCCGGCGGCTGTCGAACGCCTGCGCGCACAGGGTTTCGCGGTGGCCGGGGCGCCCGGAGACGTATCGAAGGCCGACAGCGCGGAGAACATGGTACGGGACGCGATCGAGCGGCTGGGCCGGCTCGATTTCCTGGTCAACAATGCCGGCACCTCGGCGACCGCTGCACCGATTCCGTCCGGCGATCTCGACCGGCTGACCGAGGATTTCTGGGCCACGATCCTCGCCACCAACCTGCTCGGGCCGTTCCGCTGCACCCGCGCGGCAGCGCAGGCGCTGCGCGCAGCGGGCGGGGCGGTGTGCAACACCGCCTCGGTCGCCGGCCGCAACATGCCGGGCTCGAGCATGGCCTACGGC
Source organism: uncultured Alphaproteobacteria bacterium (assembly GCA_963840535.1). Taxonomy (GTDB): domain Bacteria; phylum Pseudomonadota; class Alphaproteobacteria; order Rhizobiales; family Xanthobacteraceae; genus VAZQ01. Next base: position 191,130 of record CAWIZJ010000066.1, on the reverse strand, counting down.
GCGAGCAAGGCGGGCCTGATCAATCTCACGCAGAACCTGGCGCGTGCGCTCGCCCCGCAGGCGCGCGCCAACGCGGTCGCGCCCGGCTTCGTCGACACCGACTGGACGCGAAGCTGGCCGGCCGCGGGCAAGCAGGCCTCGATCGAGCGAACGCTGCTCAAGCGCGCCTGCACGCCCGCGGACATCGCCGCCGCCATCGTGTTCCTGTGTGCCGATGCCGCCATGGTCACCGCCCAGACGCTGGTGGTGGACGGGGGATATTCGCTGTAGGGCAGGGTCGTCGCGGGCGCCGCCCAAGTCGGCTGGCGTCGCCCCCGCTCAGAGCGCGCGGCCGTCGAACGGCGTGAGCTTGAGCGTCGCGATGTCGATGTCGTCGAGGCAGCGGACATTGACCGCGATCATCTCGCCGCCGCCCGGCTTGGTGCCGCGCGAGAACGCCCCCACGCCGCATTGCGGACAGAACAGGTGGTGGATGGTCTTCTTGCCGAACTGGTAGTCTCGGAGGTCATCGGAGCCGGCGCGAAGCGCAAAATGCTCGGCCGGCACGAAGACCCAGAGCGCGCCGCGCTTCTGGCAGATCGAGCAGTTGCAGGAGACGACGCTGCCGACGTCGGCCGTCACCTCGAAGCGGATCTCGCCGCAATGGCAGCCGCCGGTATAGTTCTTGGTCTCGGCCATGGCGCTCTCTACCTTTCCCGAAACTCGACACGCATCGATCCGGCCGCGCGGACCTGCTGCAATGTTGCGGCGGCAATGGTAGCGGAAGCGACGGTCCGACGCGAGCCGCGCCGTCCGCAAGGGATGCCTTGGCTGCGCGTCCGATTGCTTTTCGACCGTCCGGAACGAATGGAGCAGCCCATGCCGATCGCCAAGGCCACCACCGCAACCGTCGTCCCTGCTCTGCAGTACCGAGATGCGGCCGGGGCCATCGAATTCCTGTGCCGCGCCTTCGGCTTCGAGAAGAAAGCCGTCTATCAGGGGGAAGCCGGCTCCATCGCTCATGCCGAGCTCACGCTCGGCAATGGAATGGTGATGCTGGGATCGGTGAAGGATGACGAGTACGGACGGATGCTGCTGCGCCCGCATGCGGCAGGCGGGGTGACCATGAGCGTCTACGTGATCGTGGAGGACCCCGACGCGCACTTTGCGACGGCGCGCTCGGCTGGCGCCGAGATATTGCTCGAGCCGGTGACCCGGGACTACGGCGGCCGCGACTACACCTGCAGGGATCCGGAAGGGAACGTATGGACCTTCGGCAGCTACGATCCCTGGGCGGCGCGCTGAGGAGGCGTCGATCGCTTCGCTGCGCGGCCGCCGTCGCGTCAAGCCCGGGGGCCGTTTCGCCCGGGCGTGCCGGGCGAAACGCATCGAATATCGGCGCGCCTACAGGCACCACCTCGCCTTTTGTGCCGCGCCGAGCGCGCCCCAGGCGACGGGCCACGCCAGGAACGGCCTTGTTGAGCTGCGTCCAGCCTGGACCGAGCGTTAGCTGCAACCGGTGGTCCCGCCGCAGGTGTCGCATTTCAGGCAGGTGCCGTTGCGGACCAGGGTGAAGTTGCCGCATTCGGCGCAGGCTTCGCCTTCGTAGCCCCTGGCCTTGGCCTCGGCGCGCTTCTCGGCAGCCGTGGCACGTGCCTCCGCCCGCGCGAACGGCAGCTGCTCCAGCTGCTCGGCCGGCGAGAGCCTGAGCTTGAGCTCGGGATCGGCCTTGAGCGCGGCGGTGCCGGACACCTCGGCGCGCGGCTCGCGTCCGCCGGCGAACGCCTTCACGTTCGAGGGCGCGCTCGTGCGGGCGTCGGCGGGCAGTCCGCGCGGCTCGCTCGCCGCACCCCCGGAGAGAACCGAGAGCTTGTCCGTGCGCGAGCGGGTGAGCCCCTTCGATACGTACTTGGTGGTCGTGGGCTTGCCTTCCTCCACGCCCTTGCCGAGCGCATCGAACGAGCCTTCGGTCGGGTCGACGTGGGCAAGGTCGAAGCGCTCGAGATAGCTCACGGCGAGCTCGCGGAAGACATAGTCGAGGATCGAGGTCGCATACTTGATCGAATCGTTGCCTTGCACCGGGCCCGACGGCTCGAAGCGCGTGAAGGTGAAGGCGTCGACATATTCGTCGAGCGGGACGCCGTATTGCAGTCCGAGCGAGACCGCGATTGCGAAGTTGTTGAGCAGGGAGCGCAGCGCTGCGCCCTCCTTGTGCATGTCGATGAAGATCTCGCCGAGCCGGCCGTCGTCGTATTCGCCGGTGCGCAGATAGACCTTGTGGCCTCCGACCACCGCCTTCTGGGTATAGCCCTTGCGGCGGTCGGGCATGCGTTCGCGCTCGCGCATGACCACGATGCGCTCGACCACCTTCTCCACCACCTTTTCCGCCAGGGCCGAGGCGCGCGCCGTCGGGGACTTCTCGATGAAGGCCTCGATGGCCTCGTCTTCGTCATCGTCGTCGGCGATGAGCTGGCTCTGCAGCGGCTGCGAGAGCTTGGAGCCGTCGCGATAGAGCGCGTTGGCTTTGAGGGCGAGCTTCCAGGACAGCAGGTAGGCCGCCTTGCAGTCCTCGACCGTGGCGTCGTTGGGCATGTTGATGGTCTTGGAGATCGCGCCGGTGACGAACGGCTGTGCCGCCGCCATCATGCGGATGTGGCTCTCGACCGAGAGATAGCGCTTGCCGTTGCGCCCGCACGGGTTGGCGCAGTCGAACACCGGATAATGCTCGGCCTTGAGGTGCGGAGCACCTTCGACCGTCATGGCGCCGCAGACATGGATGTTGGCGGCCTCGATCTCGCGCCTGGTGAATCCGAGCGCGGAGAGGAGGTCGAGGCGCGGATCGGCGAGCTTCTCCGGGGCGAGGCCGAGCTTGGCCACGACATCGTCGCCGAGCGTCCATCGGTTGAAGGCGAATTTGATGTCGAAGGCGGTGGGGAGCGCCTTCTCCACCTTCTCGATCGCCTCTTGCGTGAAGCCCTTCTGCTTGAGGGTGGCGTGGTTGATGCCGGGTGCCTGGGCCAGGCTGCCGTGGCCGACCGCATAGACATCGATATCGGCGATCTGCTCCTGCGAGTAGCCGAGCACGCGCAGTGCTTCCGGGACGGCACGGTTGATGATCTTGAAATAGCCGCCGCCGGCGAGCTTCTTGAATTTGACCAGCGCGAAGTCGGGCTCGATCCCGGTGGTGTCGCAATCCATCACCAGGCCGATGGTGCCGGTGGGCGCGATGACGGAGACCTGGGCATTGCGGTAGCCGTGGCGCTCGCCCAGCTCCAAGGCGCGATCCCAGGCGCGCCTGGCATGCTCGACCAGGCGCGCATCCGGGCAGGCCTTGTGGTCGAGCGGAACCGGCGGAGTGGCGACCTTCTCGTAGCCGGCGCGCTCGCCATGCGCGGCGCGGCGATGGTTGCGAATGACGCGCAGCATATGCTCGCGGTTCTTCCTGTAGCCGGGGAACGCGCCCAGAAGCCCCGCCATCTCGGCCGAGGTGGCGTAGGCGACGCCGGTCAGGATGGCGGTGAGCGTGCCTGCGATCTGGCGACCGGCGTCGGAATCGTAGGAGAGGCCCGACGACATCAGGAGGCCGCCGAGATTGGCGTAGCCGAGCCCGAGCGTGCGGAACTCGAAGCTGAGCTGCGCGATCTCGCGCGAGGGGAACTGCGCCATCAGGACCGAGATCTCGAGCACGACGGTCCACAGCCGCACCGCATGCTCGTAGCCCTCGATGTCGAAGGAGGAGCGGCGCGCGCCGGCGGAGGAAGGGAGGGGCTGTGGAATGCGAGCAGGTTCATGGACGCGAGATTGCAGGCGGTGTCGTCGAGGAACATGTATTCCGAGCACGGATTGGAGCCGCGGATCGGTCCCGAGGCCGGGCAGGTGTGCCAGTCGTTCACCGTGGTGTGGTACTGCAGCCCGGGGTCGGCGCAGGCCCAGGCGGCATGGCCGATCTTCTCCCACAGCTCGCTCGCCTTCACCGTCTTGGCGATCTTGCCCGGCTTGGTGCGCCAGGTGAGGTCCCACTCGCCGTCGGCTTCGACCGCCTTGAGAAACTCGTCGGTGACCCGCACCGAGTTGTTGGAGTTCTGCCCCGAGACGGTGAGGTAGGCGTCGGAATCCCAGTCGGTATCGTAGAGCGGGAAGTTGATGTCGGTATAGCCCTGCCTGGCGAACTGGATCACCCGCTTGATCAAATTGTCCGGCACGTGGTTCTTGCGCGCCGCCTTGATCTCGCGCCGCAGCACCGGGTTCTTCTCGGGATCGAAGCAGTCGTCGCCCGAGCCTTCGCAGTTCACGCAGGCCTTCATGATCGAACGCAGATGCTTCTGGTTGATCTTCGAGCCGGTGACGAGATTGGCGACCTTCTGCTCCTCGATCACCTTCCAGTCGATGAATTGCTCGATGTCGGGGTGGTCGGTGTCGACGATCACCATCTTGGCGGCGCGGCGGGTGGTGCCGCCCGACTTGATGGCGCCGGCGGCGCGATCGCCGATCTTGAGGAAGCTCATCAGGCCGGACGATTTGCCGCCACCCGCGAGCCGCTCGCCCTCCCCGCGCAGTTTCGAAAAGTTCGATCCGGTGCCGGAACCGTATTTGAACAGGCGCGCCTCGCGCACCCACAGATCCATGATACCGCCTTCGTTGACGAGATCGTCGGCGATCGACTGGATGAAGCACGCATGCGGCTGCGGATGCTCGTAGGCGGTCTTCGATTTCGTCAGCCTGCCGGTGACGAAGTCGACGAAGAAGTGGCCCTGGCTCGGCCCGTCGATGCCGTAGGCCCAGAACAGGCCGGTGTTGAACCATTGCGGCGAGTTCGGTGCCGCCATTTGCATGGCGAGCATGTGGACGAGCTCGTCGAAGAAGGCGCGTGCGTCCTCCTCGGTATCGAAATAGCCGCCCTTCCAGCCCCAATAGGTCCAGGTGCCGGCGAGCCGCTCGAACACCTGCTTGGCGGAATGCTCGCCGGTGCTGCGCTCTTTCTCGGACAGCTCCTGCAGCGCCGCATCGTCGGCCACCGAGCGCCACAGCCAGGCGGGAACGGTCGACTCCTCGATCCGCCTGAGCCGCGCCGGCACGCCCGCCTTCCGGAAGTATTTCTGCGCCAGTACGTCGGCGGCGACCTGTGACCAGAAGCTCGGAACCTCGACGTCGTCGGCATGGAACACCACCGAGCCGTCCGGGTTGCGAATTTCACTCGTGGTCAGCCGAAACGCGATGTCCGCATAAGGTGATTGCCCTGCTCTGGTGAAGCGCCGCTCGATCCGCATCATTTGCCCCTTCGACTCGTTGGCGCGACAGCCCACTGGACCCAATTCATATAGGCTGCCGACGCGTTGACCGCGACGCGACCGCTGGCCTCCGGCCGCGCTCGGACTGGCTCGTTGATCTGTTTCACGCCCGGTCCGGGACCTTGGGTGGCCCCGGTCTTGTTGCGGCACGTCCGGTCGCTCATCCCCGAGTCAAATACAGCGCCTCTCTCCGACGCCGGTGCGGCGGGCGGAGCGGTTACGCGGACCCTTTCAGGAGAGCGCCGGCGGACTTCGAACCACTCGCGCCGAACTCTTTTAGGCTAGGACGGCGATTGCACTTCGTCAAGGCTTAGTATGGCCGCGTAAATGAACTGCTAAATCTTGTGGTTCCGCTGTTGAAATCGGGGGCGACTCAGGTGCAGTGCGGGAAGTATCGGATATTGGCGGAGGATTCGGAAGGCTTCATCCACAGCCCGGTGTCACCCGGCTGTCACCAAAGCGGTGTCAAGCGACAAATGTTGGTTTGCACCTTGCGTTTGGCGAGGCTGCACATGCGCTCATCGCGGGCAGCGCCAGGTGCCGGCAACCCGAGGTCCGCGATCGTATGCTCGGCGCGCTGCCGAAGCGCAACCAGCGAGCCGCCGCGCCCCGCTGTCGATTCGCCAGTCGGGGGCGCGTGGTGGTGTGGCCGTCGCGCTTGCATCGCGATGGTCGCCCTGGACAGCCCCGGGGGGCGATGGCATCAAGCCGCACGCTCCGCCTCCTGCAAAGCAGTGGATGCCATGAAAGCTCTCTTCCTGCGCCTCTTTACGTGGTGGAACGGCCAGACCCTCGGCACCCAGCTCTGGACCTGGCGCTACGGCGAGCTGGTGGGCGAGGACGAGTTCGGCAATCTCTACTACCGCACGAAGGGCGGCAAGATCGACAAGACGCTCGGCTTCGAACGGCGCTGGGTCATCTATAACGGCGTGGCCGAAGCCTCGACCGTGCCGCCGACCTGGCACGGGTGGCTTCACCACACCTTCGACGTGCCTCCGACCCAGGAGAAGGTCGCGCCGCGTCCGTGGTGGAAGCCGCATCGGCCCAATCTTACCGGCACGGCCGGCGCCCATCGTCCTACCGGCTCGACGCTGGCTCAGGGTCGCCGGCCGAAGGCAACGGGTGACTACAAGGCCTGGCGGCCGGGAGAATGAGATCGAAGGCAACCTCCCGACGCCGCCGGTCAACAGCTTCATCCCGCTCGGTTTTTGGTCTTGCTCCTGAGGGGATCCGGCGCGCTCTGGCGTCGCGCCGGCTCCTCCGATTCGCCGTATTCCCTGCGTTCACTGCCCCGGGTTGGCGTGCCCGCCCTAATCGAGAACCGGCCTCGCGCAATGGCACGATCGCTACGCACCGTCTGCCTCGTGGCCGGCTTGGCTGCGCTCGGGATCATCCCGGCGTCGGCGCAATTCAACCCGTTCGAGGCGCTGTTCGGTAGTCCGCCGCGCCCGCCGGGCTCGGTGCCCGGCGGTCGTCCGCAGGGCTACCCGCAGTATCCCGACCAGCGCTACCCCGACCAGCGCTACCCCGATCAGCGTTATCCCGAGCAGCAGGATTATTCCGGTCAGGCGACGCGGCATGGTCATCCCGGCGTGCAGTCGCAGCCGCTGCCTCCGCCGCCGGGTGGAACCGCGGCCGTCGTCGACCCCCGCGCTCCATTGCCGGGTCAGCGCCAACCGCGCGGCACGCCGCTGCCGGCCGACACCTCCCCGCAGCCGGGGGATGAGGTCATCAACGAGTTGCCGTCGGCGAAGATCGCCAACAAGGGGGCGCTGTTCTCCGGCCTCGACAAGATCACCGGACGTATCATCAAGTTCGACGTCGAGATTGGCGAGACCGTGCAGTTCGGTGCGCTGCAGGTGACGCCGCGCATCTGCTTCACCCGCCCGCCCACCGAGACCCCCAACACCGATGCGTTCATCGAGGTCGACGAGGTGACCCTGCAGGGCGATGTGAAGCGGATCTTCACCGGCTGGATGTTCGCATCGAGCCCGGGGCTGCACGCGGTCGAGCACCCGATCTACGATGTGTGGCTCACGGACTGCAAGGATCCCGTGGTCGCCGCTGCCATACCGGCGGAGACGCCGCCGGCCGCCGCCACGCCGGCAAAGCCCGCCGCACCCGCGCGGCGTCCGGCACCACCACCGCAATCACAGCCGCAGTCGCCGCCGCCGCCGCGGCGCTGACCGCGCACGCTCTCACGCGGCGCCGAGCTGCGCGAGCGCCTGCGCCCCGGTGACCGGGCGCTTTGCGCCGAGCGCGGCGAAATCGCCTTCTCCCGCCAGTGCCGCTTCCAGGAGCTTGTGATAGTGCCGCCTCGGCACCTCGATTGCGCCGAAGGTGCGCAGATGATCGGTCACGAATTGCGTGTCGAGCAGCTTGAAGTCGCCGGCCTTGAGCCGCGCCACCAGGTGCACGAGCGCGACCTTGGAGGCATCGCGTGCCCGATGAAACATGCTCTCGCCGAAGAATGCGCGGCCCAGAGTGACTCCGTAGAGCCCGCCGACCAGGCTGTCGCCATCGTACACTTCGACGCTGTGGCAATGGCGGCGCTCGTAGAGCTTGCGATAGAGCACCCGGATCCGGGCATTGATCCAGGTGCGAGGGCGGCCCGGCCGCGCCGCGGCACAGCCATCGAGAACCCCATCGAAGTCGTGGTCGACCCTCACGGTGAAGCGGTCAGAGCGCACCGTGCGCGCGAGCCGCGCCGGCATGTGAAAGCGATCGAGCGGGATGACGCCGCGCTGGTCGGGCTCGATCCAGTACAGCGCCGGATCGTCGGCGTTCTCCGCCATGGGGAAGATGCCGCATGCGTAGGCCTTGAGCAGCACTTCCGGCGTGATCTCGATGAGGGGGGATTCGCGGTTGGCCATGGCTCGCTGCGATGGGTCCGTGCCGGGCTCTCTAGTGTCCCGCCTCCGAAGGTGGCAAGAAACCCGCGACTCTCAGCGAACTTCGGGTTCGAGGCACTGGTCGCAAGGATATTTCCCGAAGATTAGGGTGTGTTAGGCTGCTACGCGAGAGGTTTCCGTGCCAAGCGGACTTGCCACCCACCCCTGCCGGCCGCCGATCGTCGTGATTGCGGCGTGGCTCCTGGTGCTGCAGGCCTTCCTGGCGGGGGTCACGACCGCGCGCGCAGGGGTCGCGCTCTCCTTCGACGGGTTGATCTGCCATGGTACGGGCAACGCCGGATCCGCGCAGCCTGCGACGTCGGACGCCGAACGTGCCCTGCATCTGTGCTGCGCCTACTGTACCTCGCCAATCCCGGCATCCGCGCCGCTCGATTCGCGGTGGATGGTCGAACGGGAGCTTCGACCCGGATCAGGGGCCGGTCGAATTCACGAGACTCTACGATAGTCCCCGCCTTCGGCGCCGTGCGCGCCGGACCATCACGAGCGCCGCCAAGTCTCGCATGAGCGTATCGCCCGCGAGCGGACTCGTCCGCTCGCCGTTCATGTCCGAGCTTGGAGATCGAAAAATGCTATCGCGACCTCGTTGTTGGCGCCGTCGGCGTCGTCGTTTCCGTTTGCATCTGCGTCGGCCCATGTCACCCTGGAGCGAGGGGAGGCGCCGGTGGGCGCACCCTACAAGGCGGTGTTGCGCGTCCCGCACGGCTGCGAAGGCACCGCGACCACCTCGATACGGGTGCGCATTCCCGACGGGATGATCGCCGTCAAGCCGATGCCGAAGCCTGGCTGGACCGTCGACACCGTCACCGGCAAGTACGCCAAGACCTACAGCTACTTTCACGGCGCCAAGTTGTCCGAGGGCGTGACCGAGGTCAGGTTCAGCGGCGGCAGCCTGCCCGACGCCTTCTACGACGAGTTCGTGTTCGCGGGCTTCCTCGCCGACGATCTCGCGCCCGGCAAGGTGCTGTATTTCCCCGTGGTGCAGGAATGCGAGAAGGGCGTGCACCGCTGGATCGAGATTCCGGACCCAGGAAAGTCGTCTCATGATCTGGCCGAGCCTGCGCCGGCGCTGAGGCTGTTGCCGAAGCGGTGATGCAGTGGCCGCCGTGCGGCCGGTCGCGTTCGTCGTTGCGCTCCTTTCGGCGCTGATGATCTCGCCTGCGGCGTGGGCGCATGCGGCATTGGTGACGGTCGAGCCGCCGGATGGTGCGATCCTGGCGCAGGCGCCGGCGGTGTTGAAGCTGACCTTCAACGAGCCGGTCGCACCGCTGGTGATGCAGCTGATCGGCCCATCCGGTCTCCCGGTCACGCCCGGCTCGGTGGACGTCGACAATGCCACCATTCTCATCTCGCGGCTGCCGCCCCTGACTACCGGCACCCACGTGTTGAGCTGGCGCGTGACCTCGGCCGACGGGCATCCGGTCGGCGGCTCCCTGATCTTTTCGATCGGCACGACGACCGAGCCACCGGCAGCAGCGCACCTCGCCGACCAAGGCGTGCGCGCGGCGCTCTGGGCCGGCAAGCTCGCGCTCTACGTCGGGCTCTTCGTCGGGGTCGGCGGTGCGTTCTATCGGGCCTGGATCTCGGATCCGTCGCCCGCATGCTGCGGGAGCCCTGGTCGCGGCCTTGCTCACCGGGCTGATTGCGGTGCCGGCAACGGTCGGGGTGCAGGGCCTCGACGCGCTCGATGCACCGTTGGCCGCCTTGCGGCGGAGGGAGGTTTGGGAAGCGGGGCTGGCCACCGCCTACGGCTCGACTGCGACGATTGCCGCCTTCGCGCTGTTCGCCGGGCTCGCTCTCCTTCGCGGCGCAGCCGCCGATCGTTGCGCGCGCCGTCTCCGCGGCAGGCCTGCTCGGCGCTGGCTTGGCGCTCGCGCTCAGCGGCCATGCCGCCACGGCTGCTCCGCAGCTGATCAGCCGTCCGGCATTGTTCCTGCATGGTGTCTGCGTCGCCTTCTGGGTCGGGTCGTTGTTGCCGCTCTATGCAGGCTTGCGCAGCGGGTCGGCCTGCAGGGAGCTCACCCGTTTCTCGCGTGCGATTCCGTTCGTCCTCGTGCTGCTGGCGGGAACTGGGCTTTGGCTCGCGGCCGTGCAGCTCGGGCGGATCGATGCGCTATGGGACACGGACTACGGGCGGGTCCTGGCATGCAAGCTTGCCGCCGTCGGCGTGCTGCTGATGCTGGCGGCGGCCAATCGCTATTGGCTGGCGCCGAAGTCGCACCGGGCCGTGCGTCCGCTTGCGACCTCGATCCTGTTGGAGCTCGGCATTGCGCTTGCGATCCTGGCGCTGGTGGCGCTCTGGCGCTTCACTCCGCCACCGCGCACGCTGCTCGCCGCCATGCCAATCTCGATTCATGTGCATGGCGAGAAGGCCATGGCCCAGATCGAGATCCAGCCGGCGAATGGGCGAGGGGCGACGCTGATCGTGCTCGACGGCGAGCTCCGGCCGCTCGTGGTCAAGGAGACCCACCTCGTGCTCGTCAATCCGGCTGCCGGGATCGAACCCATCCGCCACGCGGCGGCGCGCGTCGGCGAGAACGCCTGGCGGGTGGACGACCTGCGCATCCCGGTGGCGGGACGCTGGCAGGTGCGCGTCGAGCTGCTGGTCGGCGATTTCGACAAGTTGACGATCGAGGGTTCCGCCGTGCTGCCGCGCATGCCGTGACTGCTCAGCTCTGCAGCCCGCCGCGAGACAGGAAGTCCTCCAGCCAGTGAATGTGGTAGTCGCCGTCGATGATGTCCTTCTCGCGCACCAGTGCGCGGAACAGGGGCAAGGTCGTCTCGATGCCGTCGACGACGAATTCGTCGAGCGCGCGCTTGAGCCGCATCAGGCATTCGCCGCGGGTCTTGCCGTGGACGATGAGCTTGCCGACCAGGGAGTCGTAGTAGGGCGGAATCGAATAGCCGTGGTAGACGGCGGAATCGACCCGTACTCCGAGCCCGCCCGGCGGATGGTAGTGCACGATCTTGCCTGGCGACGGGCGGAACGAGGTCGGGTTCTCCGCGTTGATGCGGCACTCGATGGCGTGGCCGTGGAATGAAACGCTGTCTTGCGAGAATTCCAGCTCGTTGCCGGCGGCGACGCGGATCTGCTCGAGCACGAGATCGATGTCGGTGATCATCTCGGTCACCGGATGCTCGACCTGGATGCGCGTGTTCATCTCGATGAAGTAGAACTTGCCGTCCTCGTACAGGAACTCGACGGTGCCGACGCCGAGATACTTCAGCTCGCGCATGGCCTTGGCTACGGATTCGCCGATCGCGCTGCGTGCCGTCGCGTTGAGCGCCGGAGAGGGACCTTCCTCGAACACCTTCTGGTAGCGTCGCTGCAGCGAGCAGTCGCGCTCGCCAAGGTGGATGGCACGACCGCGACCGTCCCCGAGCACCTGGATCTCGATATGGCGCGGGCGGGCGAGGTATTTCTCGAGATAGAGGGTGTCGTATCCGAACGCGGCCTTGGCCTCGGCGCGTGCGGTTGCGAGTGCGGTGGCGAGCTCCTCGGGCCCGTGTGCCACCTTCATGCCGCGCCCGCCGCCGCCGGCTGCCGCCTTCACCAGCACCGGAAAGCCGATCGAGTGTGCGAGCGCGATGGCATCCTGGTCGGACGAGATGCTCCCGTCGGAGCCGGGCACCACCGGAATGCCGAGGCGCTCGGCGGTGCGCTTGGCCTCGATCTTGTCGCCCATCAGTCGGATGTGGGCCGGCTTCGGCCCGATGAAGTGGACGTTGTGCTCCTCGAGGATCTCGGCAAAACGTGCATTCTCGGAAAGGAAACCGTAGCCGGGATGCACGGCGTCGGCGCCGGTGATCTCGCAGGCGGCGAGCAACGCCGGAATGTTCAGGTAGCTGTCGCGCGCGATCGGCGGCCCGATGCACACGCTCTCGTCGGCCAGTCGGACGTGCATGGCATCCTCGTCGGCGGTCGAATGCACCGCGACCGTAGCAATGCCAAGCTCCTTGCAGGCGCGCAGCACGCGAAGCGCGATCTCTCCGCGGTTTGCGATCAGGATCTTGTCGAACATGGCGGACGATCGATCATCGACGCGGTACGGGGGGGCTTGCGCGAGGCGTCATCACTCGATGATCATCAGCGGCTCGCCGAACTCGACCGGCTGGCCGTCCTCGATCAGGATCTGAATCACCGTCCCGGCGCGGGGTGAGGGGATTTGATTCATGGTTTTCATCGCCTCGACGATCAACAGCGTGTCGCCTGTGCTGACGCGGCTGCCGACCTCGACGAACGGCCGCGCGCCGGGCTCGGGACCGACATAGGCGGTGCCGACCATCGGGGAGGTGACCACGCCCGGATGCTTGGCGGGATCGGGCGGTCCGGTGTCGAGCGCAGGCAGCGCCGCTTCGATCGACACGACTTGGCGTGCAGGCCCGGCGGCGCTGCGACTGGCGCGCCACGCGAACGCGCTGGCCCTCGCGCTCGAACTCGATCTCGGTGAGGCCGGTCTCGTCCAGCAGGCGCGCCAGCTCGCGGATCAGGTCGTGATCGACCCCCGGCTTCTGCCTGGGCATGTCCTTGCTCTTGCGCTCGCTGCTCACGGCGTCAGCCCGCGCGCCGCGCCATCAGCGCAACGAGACCGTCGATTGCGAGCGCGTAGCCGGCGACGCCGAACCCGCACAGAGTGGCCTCGGCGACCGGTGCGATATGGGAATGGTGACGGAAACGCTCGCGTGCGAAGATGTTGCTGATATGGACCTCGACGACCGGCACGTCGACCGCGGCAATCGCGTCTCTGATGGCGATCGAGGTATGAGTATAGGCGCCGGCATTGACCACGATCCCACCGGCCTTCTCGACGCCCGCCTCGTGGATCGCATCGACGATGTCGCCTTCGTGGTTCGACTGCCGGAATTCGATCGCGAGCTCGTGGCGCTCGGCTGCCTTCCGGCACAGCGATTCGACGTCCGCGAGCGTGGCGCGACCATAGGTTTCGGGCTCGCGGGTGCCGAGAAGGTTGAGATTCGGGCCGTTGAGGACATAGACGGTAATCGCCATGAAACGGTCCGTCGCCGTGACCAGATCGGATGCACTTTATAGGGGCCTCATGGGCAAAGGGAAAGCCGACACGCGAACGCATCTCAATGGCGCCGAAGAACGGGATCGTCGGCATCGTCGGCGGTCATGGCATTGCAGCAAATGCAATCATGACTCGAAAGGGCCTGCGGTGGGAGATTCGAGGCGGAAGTCCGGCTCGCCGTGCGTGTTCTCTCCGCCGTCACGCGCTCAACGTGATCGAACGCCGCGCTACGCCGCCTCCGTCGCTGCCGCCTGGATCGGCGAAGGGCTCAGCAGGTCGCCTTGCCGCAGCGAGCCGCGTTGACCTTCTCCTTGAGGGCATTGAGGCCGACGGCGCCGATCAGCACGTCGTTGCCGACGACGTAGCTCGGGGTGCCGTTGAGACCGAGCGCCTCGGCGATCTTGAAGCTCTCCTCGAGCGTGGCCTTGACCTCCTCGCCCGCCATGTCCCGCTCGATTCGCGCCACGTCGAAGCCGGCCTCCTTGGCGGCGGCGAGCGCACGGGCCTTGTCGACCTGACCGCGTCCCGTCAGCAGCTTCTGATGAAACTCGAGATACTTCTTGCCGCCGGTCTTGTCCTGCATCCGCACCGCGGCCGACACCTGCGCGGCGTGCACCGAGGGTTCGCCCAGCACCGGGAATTCCTTGAGCACGAACCGCACCTTCGCATCGCCTTTCAGGAGCTCGAGCATGTCGGACATGGCGCGCTTGCAGTAACCGCAATTGTAGTCGAAGAACTCGACCACCGTGACGTCGCCCTGGGGATTGCCGATGGTTACCTGCCGGGGCGAATTGAAGATAGCATCGCCGTGCTGCTTGACCGCGGTGCGATGCTTTTCTGCCTCGGCGAGCACCTGCCGCTTGTCGAGCTCGGCCAGCACCTCCTGCATCAGCTCCGGATTCTTCAGCAGGTAGTCCCTGACGATGCGCTCGATTTCCCCGCGCTGCTCCGCATTGAAGGATTGCGCCTGCGCGGGCATCGCGCCCGGCAGGGCCAGCACGAGCGCGAACATCGCGGCGGTGAATGATTGCAGACCGGCTTTCATGGTGGCTCGTCCTTTGTCCTCATCTCCGCAGCGCGCTCTGCGGCGGCTTGTAGCTCGCGATATCGTCGGCCTTGACCCAGCCCGGGGACCCGACCGGGAAGCGCGACTTCGCCCGCGCGGCGATTTCGCGCGCGGTCTTGTGGTCGCCGCGCATGAAGGCGGCCTGCGCCGAGGCGAGGTCGGCACGCGCCAGGTCGTTCTTCTGGCCGTAGGCCATCGCCAGATGGCCGTAGGCCTCGGGCATTTCCGGCTCGCGCGTCACCGCCGCCTGCAGGATCGGGATCGCCTCGTCGACGCGGGCGCGGTCGTGGGTGGCGATCAGCGCCTGCCCCAGCATGATCTGGATCAGCGCAGGATTGGGCGCGAGCTTGATCGCCTGTCGCAGCGGCGCAATCGCCTCCGCCGGCTTGCCTGCTTCCAGCAGGGCCTGACCCTTGAGCTCGTGGAAGTACGGGTTCTGCGGTTGCGTCCCTATCAACGCATCGATCTGCGCCACGCCGGCGCGCGGATCGCCGAAGCGATAGGCCGAGATCGCGCGGGCATAGCGCGCGGCGAGGCTGCTGTCGGTCGGCGGATAGCGGCGCGCCACGGAATCCGGCCGCTCCAGAAAACCGTGGAGCTTGGCGCGGGTGAGGTCGTGCCGCGCCTGCAGCGCCGGCGGGTCCTTGGTGTCCCAATGGGGGCTCGCCCTGGCGATGCCTTCGAGCGCCGCGACGCGCTCGCTCGGCAGCGGATGCGACTGCATGTAGGGATTGATGTGCCGCGTCTGGTAGAAGGTCTGGTCGGCGAGCCGCTTGAACGTCTCGTGCATGCCCTTGGCCGATTGGCCGGTGGCGGTCAGGAACTTGACCGCGGCACGATCGGCCTGATCCTCCTGGGCGCGCAGGTAGCTGAACAGCGAGCTCTGGATCACGGCGCCCGGCGCAGTCATCGCGGCGGCCCCGGCCTGGGCCAGATCGCCGCCGCCGCTGCGGCTGGCGGCCACCATCGCTCCCACGCCGAGGATCATCGCGATGATCGACTGCGTGGTGGCGGCGGCCAATTGCTCGCGCAGGCGCGCCAGATGTCCGCCGGCGATGTGACCGGTCTCGTGCGAAAGCACGCCGATGATCTGGTTAGGCGTCTGCGAATCCATCAGCGCGCCACCGTTGACGAATATGCGTCTGCCGTCGGCGACGAAAGCATTGAACGAGCGGTCGTTGATGATGACGACGCGGATGTTCTGCTGCGCGAGACCGGCAGCCTTCAGCAGCGGTTGGGTGTAATCCTTGAGCAGCTGCTCGATCTCGGCATCGCGGATGATCGGCGGACCCCGCTGCGCCTGCGCCGGCATATGGGCGGACAGAAGTGCGCCTGCCGCTGCCAGTGCCACGGTACGCGCCGCTGGCGTCGCGTGCCCGGCCCTGATAGGTCTGCGGGTTCCGATCATGTGGCTCGGCTTCGCACCATATTTTTTGCGCAACCTAGTGGTGCGCCCGAACACGGTCAACGCAGGTTGCGATCACGTCTGGCTGCAGATCCGCCCACGCGATCTGGACCCAGAAATACGGCGACAGCGGGGCGAGGTTCGCGCGAGGTTTCAAAGGGCTAACAGGAATGCTGGAGGCCGCGAGACGGTTGATCGTGCCCTCGGCGCGCAGCAATGTGCCGCCCTTCGTGGTGATGGACGTGATGGCGGCCGCGGCACGCATCGAGGAGGCGGGCGGTCGCGTCATTCACATGGAGGTCGGGCAACCGGCGGCGCCGGCGCCGAGCAGTGCGATTGCCGCCGCCCGTGCCGCGCTCGCGTCGGGACGGCTGGGCTATACCGAGACCCGCGGCGTTGCGACCCTGCGTGCGCGCATTGCGCGGCACTATCGCGAGGTCTACGGCGTCGAGATCGATCCCGGGCGGGTCGTCGTCACGACCGGATCGTCGGCCGGATTCGTTCTCGCCTTCCTGGCGCTGTTCGAGTCCGGTGACCGCGTCGCGGTCGCGTTGCCGGGCTATCCGCCCTACCGCCACATCCTGAGCGCGCTCGGCTGCGAGGCGGTGGCGATCGAGACCACGCAGGCGACGCGCTGGACCATCACGCCCGACATGCTGCTCGCGGCGCATCGCGCGGCCCCGCTCCAGGGCGTGCTGGTGGCGAGCCCGGCCAATCCGACCGGCACCATGATGACGAGTGCGGCGCTGCGCCAGCTGATCGACGCCGCACGAGGCGAGGGGATCCGGTTCATCTCCGACGAGATCTATCACGGGCTCGACTACGCCTTTGCGGCCGAGACCGCGGCGAAGCTCTCCGGCGATGCGGTGATCATCAACTCGTTCTCGAAATATTTCTGCATGACCGGATGGCGCGTCGGCTGGATGGTGCTGCCGGAGCCGCTCGTGCGCACGGTCGATCGTCTGCAGGGAAATCTCGCAGTCTCGGTCCCGACGTTGTCCCAGATCGCCGCCGAGGCGGCCTTCGACGGCCGTGCCGAGATGGAGACCGTCAAGCACGGCTACGAGGAGAACCGGCGCATTCTGCTCGACGGCTTGCCGCGAGCGGGGTTCGACCGGATCCTTCCTGTCGACGGCGCGTTCTATCTCTACGCCGACGTGTCGCGCTTCTGCGACGACAGCTTCGAATTCGCCAAACGCATGCTCGAGGATACCCGTGTTGCCGTCACGCCGGGCGTCGATTTCGACCCGCTGCACGGCAGGCGTTTCATCCGCTTCTGCTACGCGGGCGCCACCGCGGAGATGCACGAGGCCGTGCAGCGGATCGCGGCGTGGCTGCAACGGTAGGTCCGATCAGTGCAGATGCGGCGTTGCCGGGCGACGCCGATCCGAGCTGAAACGATCGTCACCTCAGCGCCGCTGCGATGTTGCCGCCGTCCACCGTGGTCACGTCGCCGGTGGTCTTGAGCTCGAGCGCCTGGTGCAGGAACGCCTGCGCCACGTCCTCGGCGGTGACCTCGCGGCCGAGCAGGTTGCCGCGCATGTAGTCCTCTTCGCTCACACCGCGCGCCTTGGAGCGTTCTGTGATGAAGGCGTCGGTGAGAATCCCCGAGCGAATGCGGTCGGCATTGACCGCGTTGGCGCGGATGCCGTCGGCGCCGTAGTCGAGCGCATATTGGCGTACCAGGAACAGCGTTGCCGCCTTGGGCAGTCCGTAGGGTCCGAAATTCGCGCCCGGATTGACCGCCTGCTTCGACACGTTGAACAACAGGCAGCCGCCGGTCGATTGCGCCAGCATGATCCGCACCGCCGCCTGCGCCACCCGTTGGTGGCCGAAGAAATTCAGCTCGAAGCTCCGGCGCAGGATCACCTCGTCGACCTCGCCGATCCGTCCCTGCCAGGCCGCGCCGGCATTCGACACCACGATGTCGAGGCCGCCGAACGCCTGCACCACCCGGTCGAAGGCGGCACGCACGGACGCCGCATCGGTCACGTCGCATCGCAACGCCAAAGCCGCTCCGCCGATCGCCCCGGCGCTCGCTGCGGCCGAGCGCTCGTCGACGTCGAGCAGGGCAACCTCGGCCCCGGCCGCCGCGAAGGCCTTGGCCGTCGCCGTGCCGATGGCGCCGCCGGCTCCGGTGACGACAGCGATCTGGCCGGCGAGCGGAAGCTCCTTGGCGGTTCCGAGCTTGGCCTGCTCGAGCGACCAGTACTCCATCTCGAACATCTCGGCTTCCGAGATCGATTCGAAGCGGCCGATGGCCTCGGCATCGATGATGGTGTCGACGGCACTTTCCGCGAGATCGGCGGCAACTCGCGCGTCCTTCTTCGAGCGCCCGAGGCCGAACAGACCGAGCCCCGGCACCAGCGCCACGCGCGGCATCGGATCGAGCGGCTTCTTCACTCCGCCGACGCGGGCGTTCTGCCGTGCAAAATAGGACCGATAGCGCTCGACGAAGGCGGTCACCGCCGTGCGCACGGCACGCTTGAAATCGTCGGTCTTGCCGGCCTCCGGCGCGGCGACCACGAGCGGCCAGTTCTTGGTACGGATGGTGTGGTCGGGTGTAACCACGCCGGCCTGGCTGTAGCGCGCGAGCTCGGCGCCGTTGACGTAGTCCAGGATGGCCGGACCGGTTCGAAACTCGAGCACCAGCCGACGCCATGCTCCTTCGATCGCGTCGTCCGCGAGCGCACAGCCGCCGCGCAGGATGGGTGCCGCCTCGGCCAGGGGTGCGATCGCCTGCGGCATTTGCGCGGTCGCAATGGCCTTGCGGTTTCTGGCGAGCCGCTCCTCCGCGCGCGTCACCATCGCGATCATGCGCTCATAGGCTTCGCGCGCGTCCTCGGCGAAAGTGAATATGCCGTGCTTGTGCAGGATCAGTCCTTCGACCTCGGGTCGGGCCTCGAACACGTCGGCCGCCCGCTTCGCAAGCGCGAAGCCCGGCATGACGTAGGGCACGACGCTCATCCGGTCGCCATAGAGATCGCCGCAGATCGCCTCGCCGTTGGGCTGGTCGACCAGGCTCAAGACGGCATTGGCGTGAGTGTGATCGACGTATTTGTGCGGCAGGAAGGCGTGCAGCAGGGTCTCGACCGATGGATTGGGCGCCGTTGGGTCGATGAGGTTCTCGCGCTGGATGCGCACCATGTCCTCGTCGCCGAGTGCCATGAGGGCCCGCAGCTTGCGCAAGCGGCCGAGCCGCACGGCGGGAAGTCCGGCGGGCTCGGCCACCGCCATGTCGGAGCCCGAACCTTTGACGCACAGCACGTCGACCTCCTCGCCGAGCAGGTCGGGCATGGTGGTCTTGACCGAGGTATTGCCGCCGCCGTGCAACACCAGCCTGCGATCGCGGCCGAGCAGGCGCGTCGTGTAGACGCGCAACGCGAGGTCGCGTCCGATGCCCTGTCTGGCATAGTGGTCGACCGCCGCCTGCGCTTCGCTGTCGACCCAGCCGCCCTTCATCGGCGGTCAGCCCCTGCCGAGCACGCGCTTGCTCCACCAGCCCGAGCGGCGGGGGCGCTCGCTGCTCTCGCTTTCCGCCGAGTTCGTCACCGCCGGCTCGGTCGCTGTCGGGGGCGGCGCGGATCCCGAAGCGGGCTCGGCTGCCTCGCCGCGTGACGCGGCGGGCGCCGGCTCGCGCACGGTCGAGCGGCGGCGCGGCGGCTCGACGACCGCTGGCTCCTCGGGCGCGGCGGTCGCAGCCTGCGGCTCGGGCGGCGGCATCTCGCCCGGCGCCATCCCGGCCGGCGCAAGGTCGTGCGGGGTCCGCACGTCCAGGGCGGCTGCATCGTCGCGCGATTGGGTGATCGGAACGCGTACCGGTTCCGGCGTGCGCTCCGGAACGCCGTCGTCCAGATCGGCGGCTGCCCGCACCAGCTCCGGCTCGGGTGCGGCACCGTTGTCGGGAGCGAATTGCCGCTCGCCTTCGCGGCCGCGCCGGTTGCGCCGGCCGCCGCGTCGCCCGCGTCGCCGTCGTCGCTCGCCCTCTCCGTTCGCCTCGCCGGGTGCTCTATCGGCGATCGCGCCGCCGTTGCCGGCCTCGTGCGCGTCGTCGCCGTCGTCGTCCTCGCGCGCCTCCGGCGCAGACAGCAGGTCGGAGAGTGGCTCCTGCGCGCGTGCTCCGGCGTCGGCACCCGTGGGGGGCTCGGCTTCGTGGGTCTCGTCGCCGCGCCTCCCGCGCCGCCGTCGACGGCGCCTGCGGCCTTGCCCCGGTTCCTGGGCCTGCTCGCCCTCTGCCTGCGCTTCCTCCGTCGCGGTGGCGGCCTCGGAGTCCGCCTCTTCCTCCTCGTCGCCGTCCTCCTCGTCCTCCTCGATGGCCGCGGCGGCCGCCGGCGCCTGCTGCGCCAGCGCCCTTGCCTGCTCCAGGCTGTGCACCTGCTCGCCTTTTTCGATCACGAAGGACGTCTGACCGCCGATCGCCTCGTCGGCATTGACCATGATGGCGATGCGGAAGCGCTCCTCGAGCGCGCGCAGATGGGCGCGCTTGTGATTGAGGAGATAGAGGGCGATCTCGGAGCGGGTACGTACCGTGAGATTGTGGGTCGCACCCTTGAGCAGCATTTCTTCGAGCGAGCGCAGGAGCTGCAGCGCCACCGACGACACCGAGCGCACATGGCCGGTTCCGCCGCAATGTAGGCACCTCTCGGTCGAGCTTTCCAGCACGCTGGAGCGAATGCGCTGGCGCGACATTTCCAGCAGACCGAAATGCGAGATGTGCCCGACCTGGATGCGGGCGCGGTCGTGTCGCAGGCATTCCTTCAACCGGCGTTCGACGGCGCGGTTGTTGCGCTTCTCGTCCATATCGATGAAGTCGATGACGATGAGGCCGGCGAGATCGCGCAAGCGCAATTGCCGCGCGATCTCCTCGGCAGCTTCGAGGTTGGTCTTGAGCGCCGTGTCCTCGATGTGGTGCTCGCGCGTGGCGCGTCCGGAATTGACGTCGATCGCGACCAGCGCCTCTGCCTGGTTGAGCACGATGTAACCGCCGGAGCGCAGCTGCATGACCGGCGTGAACATGGCGTCGAGCTGGCTCTCGATCCCGTAGCGGTTGAAGATCGGCAGCGAGTCGCGATAGGGCTTCACGTTCTTGGCATGGCTCGGCATGAGCATGCGCATGAACAGCTTGGCTTCCTTGTGGGCTTCCTCGCCGGCGACCAGGATCTCGTCGATTTCCTTGTTGTAAAGGTCGCGGATCGAGCGCTTGACCAGCGAGCCCTCCTCGTAGACCAGAGTCGGCGCGGTCGATTTGAGCGTGAGGTCGCGCACCGTCTCCCACAACCGCAGCAGATATTCGAAGTCGCGCTTGACCTCGGTCTTGGTGCGGCTGGCTCCGGCGGTGCGCAGGATCACGCCCATGCCCTCCGGCACTTCCAGATCCTGGGCGATTTCCTTCAACCGCCGGCGGTCCTCGGCGCTGGTGATCTTGCGGCTGATGCCGCCGCCGCGCGCCGTGTTCGGCATCAGGACCGAATAGCGTCCCGCGAGCGAAAGATAGGTGGTGAGCGCGGCGCCTTTGGTGCCGCGCTCCTCCTTGACCACCTGCACCAGCATCACCTGGCGCCGCTTGATGACCTCCTGGATCTTGTACTGCCGGCGCAGTCGCGGCATGCGCTCCGGCACTTCCTCCATCGCGTCGGCGCCGCCGACCGATTCGATGGCCTCGTCCTCGTCGCCTTCGGCGCCGTTGCCGTTCACCTCGGTGATGTTGCCTTGTCCGATCGGCTCTCTGCCTTCGCCCTCGGGAGGCTCGGCCGGCGCAGCGATGTCGACCGCCTCCACCGATCCGTTGTCGTCGGCATCGAGCTCGCGATGGTCCTGTGGCGGGGAGGTGTCGTCGATGGCGGGGACAGTCTCCGCGGCGCCGTCGGGTGGTGATCGGCGGGCTCGACCGGGTCCTCGGCCGCCGTGGGCGGTGCATCCTCGGCATGCGCGGGCGGCTCGTCTGCACCAGCCGCGGAAGATGATGCGTCCGGCGGTTCCAGCGAGCCCGCCTGCGGCGTCAGCTGCTCGGACACCGCCGCCATCACCAGCGTTTCCGGTTCGCTCTCGACCGCGCTCTCGACCGGTTCGCTCTTGATCTCGTCGCGCGCGCGCCGGCTGCCGCGCTCGCGGGAGGATTGCCGGCGTCCGGCTCGGCGGTCCGCCTCGGCCTCGGCGGCGCGCTGGGCGCGCTCGTCCTCGGCGATCAGCGCCTGCCGGTCGGCGACCGGGATCTGGTAATAGTCGGGATGGATTTCACTGAAGGCGAGGAAGCCGTGACGATTGCCGCCGTAGTCGATGAACGCGGCCTGCAGCGACGGCTCGACGCGCGTCACCTTCGCCAGATAGATATTGCCGCGAAGCTGTTTACGGTTGGCCGACTCGAAGTCGAATTCCTCGACGCGATGGCCGCGCAGTACAACCACCCGGGTCTCCTCCGGGTGGGTCGAATCGATGAGCATCTTGTTGGGCATTGACCAATCTCATGACGGCTGATCGGCACGCTGCCGTCCTTCGCCGCCGTGCGGGCGGCGTGGAACGGCGCGACCAGAATCCAGCTTGACTGTGGTTGAAAGGATGGGCCTTGGGGCCGCGGGAACGAAACGCAGGGCGCGCCGCCTCCTCGCGTGCCTCCCCCGCGGGCGGGGGAAATAGGCGAGGGGGGGCAGGCTGTGGCAGGAACGGCGGCCGAGCTTGCGCCGGCCGCCCAGCGAGAGAACGTGCCGCGCGCTGCGGCATGGTCGTAGCAGAAGCCGATCAGGTTCTCGACACGTGGTCGTGGCATGACCTCATGGCCCGTGACGGGGCGGCGACGCGGGCTGCGCGGCCGCAGTTCTTGGCCGACGATCATCTTCGACTCGGGACAGCAGGTTCCACAAGGATAGGCCGCTGCACCATTGCGGTTGGCATGCGCCGCACGCAACACCGGCTGTCGTCCACAAGAACATCGGCATTTTGGTCGGTCGGCATCGCCACCGGGGCGAGAATCGCCGTCGACCGTCGTCCCCGCAAGATCCCCTTCCATCGCTTGTCGAGGAGCAGGCCCCGCGAGCTGCCGGATGTTCGAACGCGGCACAACCGGAACTGTAAATCGTCAGCCGACCCTTAATAGGGCGGGCGACGGACGATGGCAAGCACGGCGAATACCCCCGGATACCACCGGCCGTTCCGTTGCGGAACCATAATTGGGAGTTAACCACGCCGACTTAATGAAGTATGAGGGGTCGGAGGGGCTGGAAACGTCCAATGTCTGTCCGCGCGACGAGCTTGTCTCTGTTCTTCGCCGCGATGGTCCTCGCCGGGGCGTCCGCCGAGGAACGTCCCGCCATGCCGGCGCCCCCAGGCGGGGATTTCCCCCTTGCCAGCGAGGTCCGGCTGGGCGGCGACGACAGTCTGACGCGCGTGGTCGTCGATTTCAGCCAGAAGCTCGATATCCGTCCGTTCACGCTCGCCAACCCCTACAGGGTGGTGATCGACATGCCGCAGGTGACGTTCCAGTTCCCGCCCAAGACCGGCGAGACCGGTCGCGGCCTGATCAAGGCATTCCGCTTCGGCCTCGTCATGCGGGGCGGCTCGCGCATGGTGATCGATCTTGCGCGGCCGGCGCGTATCGACAAGGCGTTCATGATCGATACCGCCCGCGATCAGCCCGCCCGAATGGTGCTCGACCTCGTTCCGACCGATCGTGAAGCGTTCATGCGCACCATTGCGCTCGAGAGCCGTCCGCCGGAATCGCGCCCGGTCGAGTCAGCGCCGGAGGCCAAGCCGGTCGGCGACCCGCGTCCGCTGGTGGTGATCGATCCCGGGCATGGCGGCATCGACAACGGGACCAGGGCGGCGAGCGGGGAACTGGAGAAGACCATCGTTCTCGAGTTCTCGCTGATGCTCAAGGACAAGATCGAGAAGACCGGGAAGTACCGCGTCGCCATGACCCGTACCGACGATACCTTCGTGCCGCTCGGCGATCGTGTGCAGTTCGCCCGCTCGCGCCAGGCTTCGCTGTTCATCTCCATCCACGCCGATGCGCTGCGGCGCGGGGAGGGCGACGCCAAGGGCGCGACCGTCTATACCCTCTCGGAACGCCCGTCCGACGCCAAGGCAGCGCGCCTTGCCGAGGCCGAGAACCAGGCCGATGCGATTGCGGGACTGGATCTGTCCTCCGAGCTCAAGGACGTCGCCGACATCCTGATCGATCTCGCCCGGCGCGAAACCAAGACCTTCTCGCAGCAGTTCGCACAGGCGGTGATCGGCCACCTCAGGAAGTCCGCCCGCCTGCACCAGTCACCCATGCGCTCGGCGGGGTTCGTGGTGCTCAAGGCCCCCGACGTCCCCTCGGTCCTGGTGGAGCTCGGTTATGTCACCAACAAGACCGACCTGAAGTCGCTGGTCTCGACCGAATGGCGGGAGCGCACCGCCAATTCGATCGTCCAGGCGATCGCCAAGTTCTTCTCGCCCCGGCTCGCCGGCGGCCAGAATTGAGGGGGTCGCGGCAGCGGACCAGCCTCAGTTTCAACATAAAACGGCGCAATTCAGGAACCGGAACCGAGCGGTCCCGAGGGCGGCTACGACGATGGGGAAACCCGCCCGATCGGCCCTTGCTCTTCCCGTTGCCCTCCCCTTGCGCGCTGGAGGGCAGTTGACGGGACAGGCTCGCGGCCGGACGGTTCGGCGGAGGGGGCTTCGGCCATGCGATTGATGCTGCGCTTCTTCGGCCTGTTGTTTGCGGCCGGGACGATCATTTTCGTCGTCGGGATCGCGGCCGCCGCCGGATTGCTGTGGCACTTCTCCCGGGAGCTTCCGGATTACTCGCAATTGCAGGACTACGAGCCCGCCGTCATGACGCGGGTGCATGCCTCGGATGGCTCGCTGCTCGCCGAGTATGCGCGCGAGCGGCGCCTCTACATTCCGATCCAGGCGGTTCCGAAAGGCGTCATCAACGCCTTCATCGCGGCGGAGGACAAGAACTTCAACGAGCACGGCGGCATCGATTTCACCGGCATCGCGCGCGCTGCGGTGCTCTACGTGCAGCAGTACGGCAGCGGCCGTCGTCCGCAGGGCGCCTCCACCATCACCCAGCAGGTCGCCAAGAACTTCCTGCTCACCAACGAGCTTTCGTTTGCACGCAAGATCAAGGAAGCGCTGCTGTCGATGAAGATCGAGCGCGCCTTCACCAAGGAGAGGATCCTCGAGCTCTATCTCAACGAGATCTATCTCGGCATGGGAGCCTACGGCGTCGCTGCGGCCTCCTTGCTCTATTTCGACAAATCGGTGCACGAATTGACGGCGGCGGAAGCGGCGTATCTGGCGGCGCTGCCCAAGGCGCCGAACAACTATCATCCCTTCCGTCAGCGCGAGCGCGCGCTCGAGCGGCGCAACTACGTTCTCGACCGCATGGCCGAGGACCGCTACCTCACCGCGCAGGAGGCCGAGAAGGCGAAGAAGGAGCCGCTCAAGGTCACCCAGCGGCCGACCGGCGCTCACATCTTCGCGGCCGAATATTTCGCCGAGGAGGTTCGCCGCTACGTTCACGACAATTACAGCGAGAAGAAGCTCTACGAAGGCGGCCTCTCGGTGCGCACGACCCTCGACCCCAAGCTGCAGGTGCAGGCGCGCAAGGCGCTGGTCGACGGCTTCGTGCACTACGACGAGCAGCAGGGTTATCGCGGCGCGTCCAGCAAGCTCGACATGGTCGGCGATTGGGGCACCAGGCTCGCCGAGGTCAAGGCGCTGTCCGACATCGCGCCGTGGCGGCTCGCGGTGGTGCTCGAGACCGGCGATCAGTCGGCGCGGATCGGGTTGCAGCCGCCTCGTGATCCGGCCGGCGGCATCGCCAAGGAGCGCGAGACCGGAACCGTGAGCCTCGATGGCGTGAAGTGGGCGAAGGCGGCGAGCGGGCCGTCGAAGGGAAAGGCTCCGACCAAGGTCTCGCAGGTCCTCGGTCCCGGCGACGTGGTCTATGTCGAGCCGATCGCCGGCAAGGACGGCCAGTTTCGCCTGCGCCAGGTGCCCGAGGTTTCCGGCGCCATCGTCGCCATGGACCCGCAGACCGGACGGGTGCTGGCGATGGTCGGCGGCTTCTCCTACGACCAGAGCCAGTTCAACCGGGCGACGCAAGCGCTGCGTCAGCCAGGGTCCTCGTTCAAGCCGCTGGTCTATGCCGCCGCCCTCGACAACGGCTATACGCCCTCCACCGTGGTGATGGATGCGCCGCTGGAGATCGATACCGGCAGCGGCATCTGGTCCCCGGAGAACTATTCGAAGAAGTTCTACGGGCCCTCGACGCTGCGCTTCGGCATCGAGCACTCGCGCAATGTGATGACGGTCCGGCTCGCGCAGGACGTGGGCATGCCGCTGATCGGCGAGTACGCGCGACGCTTCGGCGTCTACGACAGCCTGCCGAACTATCTGTCGTTCGCGCTCGGCGCCGGCGAGACTACGCTGCTGCGCATGGTCGGCGCCTATGCCATGTTCGACAACGGCGGGCGCAAGATCCAGCCGACGCTGATCGACCGCATCCAGGACCGTTACGGACGCACCGTCTACAAGCACGATGCACGCGAATGCCGTGGCTGCGGTGCGGAGAAGTGGGCGAACCAGAACGAGCCGATCCTGATCGACAAGCGCGAGCGGGTGATCGACCCGATGACCGCCTACCAGATCACCTCCATGATGGAAGGCGTGGTCCAGCGCGGCACCGCCACGGTCGTCAAGGAGGTCGGCAAGCCGATCGCCGGCAAGACCGGCACCACCAACGACGAGAAGGATGCCTGGTTCGTGGGCTTCTCCCCGACCTCGTGGTCGGCGTCTACGTCGGCTTCGACAAGCCGCGCCATCTCGGACGCGGCGCCACCGGCGGCGTGCTGGCGGCGCCGATCGTGCGCGACTTCATGAAGGTGGCGCTCGCCGACAAGCCGGCGGTGCCGTTCCGCGTGCCGGCCGGCATCAAGCTCATCCGTATCGATCCGAGATCGGGCATGCGGGCGGGCCCGGGCGACCAGCGCGTGATCCTGGAGGCGTTCAAGCCCGGCACTGCGCCGCCCGACAACTACGCGGTGATCGGCGTGACCGATGCCGACGGCCGGCCGCTCGGCGTCTCGCCGGATGCCGACCGCGCGGTGCGCAGCTCCGGTACCGGCGGCCTGTGGTAGCCGCTCGCGCCCACGCCTGATCCGCGCGCTATGCGAGCGTCCATCAGGCTCGCGAATGTGCACGGTTCTATTTCACTTCTCTGCCCTCACGCTCTCGCGCGCCGTGAACAACGGCCCATACGACAATCTCTGCCCCGCTCTCGCGCGGCAGGATCGAAGGTGATTCTCATATGCCGCGCGTGCGGTATCGCTCGAAGACCTCCTCGATCTGGACGCGTCGGATGGCGTTGATTTGCATGGTCCGTTAGATTAGTCGCTTGACGTACTGTAGCGTATACGCTACATTGCCGACATGTTCGAGATACGGCAGACCGCGACGTTCTTGAACTGGCACCGCAAACTCCGGGACCGTCGCGCCGCCGCCAGGATCACGTCCCGGATCGAGCGATTGGCAAACAACTACATGGGCGTCGTGAAATCCGTCGGGGATGGCGTGAGCGAACTGCGCATCGATTACGGCCCCGGATATCGCATTTACTTCACGCGTCGCGGTCAGGCCATCTATCTGCTGCCATGCGGCGGCGACAAGTCAACGCAGACGACCGACATCAAGACGGCGAAGCGATTAGCAAAGGAACACTGACAATGGCATCCAAGACCAGCGCCAAAAGCAAAACCTTCCCATTCGATGCAGCCGAGACCCTCGATACCCGGGAAGCGATTGCCGAGTACCTCACCGCGGCGCTCGAGACCGCCGATGCCTCCTTCATTGCAAGGGCGATCGGCACCGCCGCGCGCGCTTGCGGCATGTCGGAGATCGCCCGCGAAGCCGGCCTATCGAGGGAAAATCTCTATCGATCGCTCAACGGCGAAACCAAGACCGAGCTCGATACGGTCGTGCGGGTACTGGAGGCACTCGGAGTCAGGCTCACCGCCTCAACTTCGAAGCGATCGCGATTGCGAAGGGTCGCAACCAGAGAACCCGCTACGCCGGCCAAGAGAATCCGCAAACGACGGGCTGCCTGAAATCACGACCGCCTCTTGCTCTGCTTCTGACGCTTCCGCGGGGTTGTGATACATGGTCGAGCCCAAGCGTCCCCACATCGACGATTATCGGTCTTGTTGCGGCTCGCCAACCCCGGAAGTCGCCAGAATTATTTCGATCACCCGTCGGCGCGCGCGAGCAAGAACGTATTCCAGGCGGTCGAGAACGATTACGGCAGAGGTATTGGCGTCCTTTGATGCGGTGAACTCGAGATTGAGCATCACATCCTTGTTCTTGCCGCCGATATTGGGATCGCCGCCGCCCCGATAGGTGACGCGAGGGAACTGGATGACCAGGCCTGACCGTTCCTGGTCTCTGGAAATCCAGGTAAAGATGTCGTCGAGGTCGGCACGCGCGGCAGGATCAAAGGTGATTCTCATATGCCGCGCGTGCGGAATCGCTCGAAGACCTCCTCGAATGGAATTCGATTCGGATCATTTTTTGCGCGTCGTCGGCGCACTTCCGCCAACTGCTCATCGGAGAGACGCAGATCACTGGCATCCTGCTCCTCGACGGCTCTCAATATCTCAACGGCATCCTCCTGCCGCTTCTGCGGCCAACGTGAGGACGCGATCGAGCACCGCCTTTACCTGATCTCTTGTCATGGCGTCAGTCTACCAATTCGGCTCAGTGTGAGCACGTCCGAGACCGTCCGAGACCGCCCTATCCAGCGCATCCGATTCCGCGTTCCCGACGCACAGCCCATTCATTGTAGCCCGCTTCGCCGTGTCGAGGCCGCTCGTTCTCGTCGAGGGCGCGAACCGAGAGATGGTCGGCAGCCGCTTTTGTTGGTGCTCCCGATTTGAGCGGGACCGCCAGCAGGCACCCGGACAGCAGAAGAAGCACCAGCACGATGCGGCGGAAGCCGGCCTCGTCGAGCCGCCCATAGAGCCTGAGGCCGAGCCAGGTTCCGGCGAGCAGCACGGGCAGGCCCGCCAGGAACAGCGTCGCGGTATTGGTAGCGATGGCGCCTGCGGCGCCGAGCCAAAGGGCGGTCATGGCGAAGGTGGCGACGGCGGCCGGCTGGAACACGGCACGCTGCGCGTCTTTCGGCCAGCCGCGCAGGGAGCACCAGATCACCACCAGGATGCCGGCGAGGCCGGTGATGCCGCCGAGCACCCCGTTGAGGAACCCCACTGCGGCATCGGCCGGCGCGCCGCCGCCACGGACCATCGGCAATGCCGGCCGCGCCAGGCTGTAGACGCTGTAAAGGATCAGGAAGACGCCGACCCCGATCTGGACCTGCCGCGCAGCGGCGAAGGCGAGGATGGCGACGCCGAGCGGGACGCCGGCGGCCGCTCCGGCGACGAACGGCCAGAGCCGCCTCCAATCCAGCGCGTGCCGCAGCTTCCAGACGGCGATGCCCTGCACCAGAATGCCGAAGGCGATGATGAGCGTGGCGGTTTCCAGCGGCGACAGGATGTGCAGCCACGCCGCCGCCGCGATCAGCCCGAATGCAAATCCCGACAAGCCCGCGACCAGCGCCGCGGCGAAGGTGGCGGCCAGAAACAACGCGTAATGCAGGAGGACATCGTCCATCGTCGGTTTGTCTTCGATCTCAGATGCCGAGCCCCGGTCCTGTGGGAGATCGCGCCTGCTCCTCGGGCGGCTTGATGTCGCGGAACGCGTACAACAGCAGCAGGTCGTACACGATCTTGAGTGCGCCGCAGATCACCAGGGGCAAGCCGGCAAACGACGTCGTCAACAAGGCGCCGCTCAAGCTCGGGCTGATCGAGGAGGCAAGGCTGCGCGGGACCGCCGTGATGCTGGCGGCTGCAGTCCGTTCGGCGGGAGTTACAACCGCCATCACATAGGAGGTACGCGTCGGCACGTCCATCTGCGAAAGCGCAGACCTCACCAGCAGGAGAGCGAGAACGATCGTGAGATCCGGCGACAGTGCCGCGATGATGAGACAAAAGCTCGAGGGAATATGGGTGAAGACCATCGTGTTCACGAGGCCGAAACGCTGCCCGAGTCGCGCCGCGACCGGATAGGAGAATGCCGTCAGCACGTTCGACCAGAAGAAGAAGGTGCTCGCGGCGGCGAGCGAAAGCTCGAAGCGCTCGAACAGCCACAGCGCCAGCAGCGATTGCACGACGAACCCGCCGGCAAAGGCATCCAGGCTGAACAGCGCCGCGAGCTTGTAGACGGTGCGGCGGGACGGGCCCAAGGCCGTCGCCTGCGGTGCCGTCTCCTTCGCCTCGATGGGTGCCATGCGCGAATAGAATGCGGCACCGACGAGCCCGAGCGCGGCATAGACGTAGAACATCGCCTTGAGCGCGTCGATCCTGCTCATCCCGAGCCGCACCAGCATCTCGGGAGCTCCGGCGGCAAGCGCGCCGACGGCGATCGACAACGCGCCGACCAGGCTGTAGCGCGCAAAGGTACGGGTCCGATCCTGGTGGGAAGCGCCATGCGTGAGCGCGCTCTGCTCGAGCGGTACGTGAACCCCGCTGTCCCCGGTGGTCGGGTTGATGGTGCCGACGAACGCGATCAGCGCGATGAAGACGACGTGCTGAGCGCTGGGAATGGCGATGCCGGTGGCGATCATGAGGAGCGCGCAGAACAGAAGCAACGTGCGCAGATCGTGGCGCGGAGCGAGCAACCCGATCGCCAACGTCATGGCCGACGACCCGAGCAATGCGGCGCTCGCAATCGCGCCGATCTCTAACGGACCGAGCCCGATCTCGATCAGATAGGCCGGCAGCAGGATGGCGGCGAAACCGTCGCCGAATCCGCGCACGGCGCGCGCGGCGTAGAGCGGGAAGGCATCCGACCGCGTGGTCATCCCAAATCCCCGGCCGCTTGCCGGCATCAGCGCGCGCGTGCCGTTGGAATGGCGCCGGTCATGCGTGCGCTCCCAGCAGGTAGAGACCGATCCCGGCTGCCGAGCAGGCCGCGAGCGTCCACATCATCCCGATCCTGAGGCGGAAGATCGCGAGCAGTGCCGCAACCGACAAGGCGAGCGCCCAGGGATCGGCGCTCATGAGCACCGGAGCATCGAACGACAGCCCGTAGCCGCGGACCGGCGACACCTCGCGAAAGATCGTGTGAACGGCGAACCACAGCGCCAGATTGAGAATGACGCCGACCACGGCGGCGGTGATCGCCGACAACGCTCCGGCGATCGCCCGGTTGCCGCGGATCGTCTCCACGAACGGCGCGCCCAGGAAGATCCAGAGAAAGCACGGCGTGAACGTGACCCAGGTTGCGAGCAGGCCGCCGAGCGTGCCGGCCAGCATCGGCGACAGCGCGCCGGGATCGCGGAATGCGGCCATGAAGCCCACGAACTGCAGCACCATGATCAGCGGACCCGGCGTGGTCTCGGCCATGCCGAGGCCGTCGAGCATCTCGCCGGGCCTGAGCCAGCCGTAATGCTCCACCGCCTGCTGCGCGACGTAGGCGAGCACCGCGTAGGCGCCGCCGAAGGTCACCATCGCCATCTTGCTGAAGAACAGCGCGATCTGGCTGAACACATTGCCGCTTCCGAGCGCGACGAGGAGCGCGATCACGGGAGCGAGCCACAGCGCCAGCCACACGGCCGAAACCGCAAGCGAGCGGGCGACCGTCGGCCGCGCATGCGCGGGCAGCTCGTCGCCGAGAATGCTGTCGACCACGCCGGCGTCCTGCTTGCCATCGCCGTGGCCGCCGTCGATCCCGAATGCGGCGAGACCGAGCCATGCGCCGGCGAGGCCGATCAGGCCCGCGCTCGCGATGATGACCGGGAACGCAACGTTGAAGAAGAAGATGCCCACGAACGCCGCCGCAGCGATGGCGAACATCGCGTTGTTCCTGAGGGCGCGCCTGCCGATCCGCACCACCGCCTCCAGCACGATTGCGAGCACCGCGGCCTTGAGCCCGAAGAACAGGGCGACGACCACCGGCACGTTGCCGTAGCCGGCGTAGACGTAGCTGAGCGCCATGATGGCGATGACGCCGGGAACCACGAACAGGACGCCGGCCATGATCCCGCCGAGCGTGCGGTGCATCAGCCAGCCGATGTAGGTCGCGAGCTGCTGCGCCTCCGGGCCGGGCAGCAGCATGCAGTAGTTGAGCGCATGCAGGAACCGGCTCTCCGAGATCCAGCGCTTCTCCTCGACCACGATGCGGTGCATCACCGCGATCTGGCCCGCCGGTCCGCCGAAGCTCAGGGCGGCAACCCGCAGCCACACGCGGAACGCCTCGGCGAGCGAAGGGAGCGGGGGGCTCATCTTGGCCGGCCCAGCAGCGAGCAGGCTAGGCGTATCGGAGTTGGAGTTGATCGACGACATGATGCGCCCGTGTGGTGGGGTCGGACGCGATTCTTCGGCATGTCGCCTCGTGGGGAGATCGCTTCCCCATGGCGGGAAAAAATCGCGTCGCGATACGTTTGTCAAGCCGCGCTGCTACCGCTCTGCGGGTTCTCGGTGACGAATTTTTTTATGAGCTCGAAAGGTCCCCGGCCTCGCCGTTTGCCTTGAAAGGACGCACGAACAGAGATATTGGGCGTTCGCAGGCGAGGAAGCCTCTCTTGCTCGACCTAGTTTTTCTCATGAGGTACCGATGCTGCGCCGGCTTCCCTCGCTCAACGCCTTGAAGGCCTTCGAGGCCGCGGCCCGGCACGAAAGCTTCACCAAGGCCGCCGACGAGCTGTCGGTGACCCAAGGCGCCGTCAGCCACCAGGTCAAGGGGCTGGAGCTCGAGCTCGGGCTGCGGCTGTTCAACCGCGAGCGCCAGCGCCTCGTGATCACCGAGGCCGGCCGCAGCTATCTCGAGGTGGTGCGTGACGCTTTCGACCGGCTGGCGGTCGGCACCAACCGGCTGTTGCAGCGGCAGAAGGCCGGCACGCTGACGGTGACGACATCGCCCAACTTCGCGAGCAAGTGGCTGGTGCACCGGCTCGGGCGGTTCGTCGAGGCGCACCCGGACATCGACCTGCGCGTGAGCGCATCGCGTCAACACGTCGACTTCGCGCGCGAGGATCTGGATATCGCGATCCGCCACGGCGACGGTCAATGGCCGGGATTGAGCGTGGCGCGGCTCTGCACCGAGGAGCTTTTTCCCGTGTGCAGCCCGAAGTTCATGCGCGGGCGCGGAGCCTTGCGCGTGCCGGCGGACGTCCGCCGTCACACCTTGCTGCACGTCGGCGACCGTCGCAACTGGAGCAAGTGGCTGGAGGCGGCGGACGTCGCGACCGCGGATATCGACCGTGGTCCGATTTTCAGCGAGTGGAGCATGGCGATCGACGCCGCCGTCGACGGGCAGGGAATTGCGGTCGCGCGCACCGCGCTCGCCGCCTGGGACCTGTGCGCCGGACGCCTGGTGCGCCCGTTCCCGCTCGCGCTGAAAGCGCCGTACGCTTATTGGATCGTATGTCCGAAGTCGACGGCCGATCTGCCGAAGATCGCGACCTTTCGCGACTGGCTGTTGACCGAGGCCGCGGCGGATCTCCGCCGCCTGTGCTGACCGCGCAGGCATTGCCGCGCCGAGGCCGGGCGGCCGTCGCCTTCACCTCACGAATGTCAGATTGCCGATGCGCGGCTGGCCCCGGCTCCGGGAGGCCGCAGCAACGGAGTCCGAAGTGGCGTCGGTGGCGACGAGCGGCTTCGCCCGAGCCGTGCGCGATCCTGCGCTCCGGATATCGCACGGAGCGATACCCAGCGCCTCTTTCAACGCCGGATCGTGAGGAATGCCCTTCGCCGTCAGATGCTCGTACCGGCGGTACGCGGCAAGAGCTTCGCTCCAGGCGGCGCGCATGGTCCGCAGGCTCGTTGCAATGGGCCAGGACGGGATGGGATGCGCCCACCCCTGGGCGCTGTCGAAGCGGGTCAGGTGCCAAGATAGCCGTAACATTATTCATGCTCCTTGAATGAACAGGGACCGGGACATCTTTTGGTAGTCGCGGAAATAAGCCATCCCTAAAGATGCTGCAAAGCATCGTTTCTCGGGCTTGCCTTAGAATTTTTCATAATCAACTCGGGGATGTCACGCGCCGTCACCTGCGACACGTGCATGCGCCGATGTAGCCGATCCAGTATTCATGCACGGCTTCATCGGCCCAGAAATCGAGCGAGACCTCGACTTGCCCCGGTCGCCATGTGAGCTCTTCGGAGGGCACGAAACGCACGCTCCGAGGCATTGCGACGGAGGGCGCCGCGCGGTGGCGGTTTCGCCGGCGCCCTGCCGCAGGCGGGAGAGGGACGGTGCGGGACGCCTACGCCCCCGGCTTCTTCGCCGAATGCCAGGTGTGGGTCTCGTCGGTGGCGTCCCGGCACCAGCGATAGAACGCATCGTAGAGCGTCATGCCCGCTTCGAGCTGGGCGAGATCGTCGGAATGCATGCGCGAAAGCCCGAGCGAGGCCGCGAGCAGGCCGGCCGCCTGCGGCGCCACCTCGAACCGGCCGGTATCGGCGCCGCGCACGATCGCCGCCAGCCGCAGCATGGGTTCGGTCTCGAGCGCGAACTCTTCGACCATCACGTCGAACGTGCAGCGCTCGCCGCGATGCGACCAGAACACGCCCTCGACGTCGAACGGCGTAGCCCGGAAGCGTTCGGCGACCGCGTCCACTTCCGAAGGCATCACGAACAGGAACACCGCACGCGGATCGACGAAGCGGCGGATCAGCCACGGACATGCGATGCGGTCGACCTTCGGCCGCGCGCGCGTGACCCAGATGGTTCGTCCCTGCTTGTCGGGCGCCGGCATCTTGACGGCCGGTACCAGAGGCAGGCCGGCCTTGCGCCAGCCCTCGAAGCCGTCCTCCAGACCGTCGGCGGGCACGCCGGCGTGGCGCAGCCAGGCGGCCACGCCCTGGCTGAGCTTGGCGCCCTTCTGGCAGATCACGACGGCGGAGCGGCCGCCGAATTCCGGCGCCCAATCCGAGGGATCGGCATGGGGCCGGCGCATGGCCCCGGGGATGAGCCCGGGATTGGCCTTGAAGTCGTCCTCGGTGCGAACATCGACCAGCGCCGGGCAGTGCGCGGTGCCGATCAGGCGAGCGAGCTTGTCGATGGAGATGGTGTTGATCGACGACATGATGCGTCCTCATCTGTTTGCGGGACGCGATGCTTCGGCATGTCGCCTCGTGGGGAGATCGCATTCCCCATGCCGCGAATTTCTAGCCCTGTCCCGGCGCGTGTCAAGCCGCGCCATTGCGCCGCTGCGCTGCGGCCGCTACATCCCGAGCGGCACGGACCGGCATCGAGACTTGCCCCGAGGTTCGCCATGCGCGCGGAGATCCAGAACATCGTCGACGAGATCAGGCAGTCGGTCGGGCTGCTGAGGAGGCATCTTTGACTTCGACAAGGCGCGTGCGCGGCTTGCGGAGCTCAACAAGCAGGCGGAAGACCCCGATCTCTGGAACGACCAGCAGCGCGCCCAGCGCCTGATGCAGGAGCGCACCGCGCTCGATGATCAGCTCACCGCCATCGGCCGCATCGAGCAGGAGCTCGAGGACCAGCTCACCATGATCGAGCTCGGCGAGGCCGAGGACGACCGCAATGCCGTCGCCGAGGCCGAGGCCGCGCTTCGCAAGCTCAGGGTCGAGGTGTCGCGGCGCGAGCTCGAAGCGCTGCTGTCGGGCGAGGCCGACCCCAACGACAGCTTTCTCGAGGTCCATGCCGGCGCCGGCGGCACCGAAAGCCAGGACTGGGCCGGCATGCTCATTCGCATGTACACCCGCTGGGCCGAGCAGCACGGGTACAAGGTCGATTGGATCGAGGAGACCGAGGGCGAGGAGGCCGGCATCAAGTCGGCGACCGTCCAGGTCAAGGGCCACAACGCCTTCGGCTGGCTCAAGACCGAGAACGGCGTGCATCGGCTGGTGCGCATCTCGCCGTTCGATTCGAATGCCCGCCGGCACACGTCGTTCGCGAGCGTCAACGTCTATCCAGTGGTCGATGATCGCATCCACATCGACATCAAGGAGACCGACGTTCGCGTCGACACCATGCGCGCCGGCGGGGCCGGCGGCCAGCACGTGAACAAGACGAAGTCGGCGGTCCGCCTCACCCACATCCCGACCAATATCGCGGTGGTGTGCCAGAACGACCGCTCCCAGCACCGCAATCGGGCGCAGGCCTGGCAGATGTTGCGGGCGCGGCTCTACGAGCGCGAGCTCAAGCGGCGCGAGGAAAAGGCCGCCGCCGAGCAGGCCGCCAAGACCGACATCGGCTGGGGCCATCAGATCCGCTCCTATGTGCTGCAGCCCTACCAGATGGTGAAGGATCTGCGCACCGGCGTGCAGACGTCCAGCACCGGGGCGGTGCTCGACGGCGACCTCGACCAGTTCATGGAGGCGGCGCTGGCGCAGAAGGCGTTCGGCGGCGGACCCAAGGACGTCGAGGACGTGGAGTGAGCCGCCGCCTCGGCTCCAGGCGTAGGTCGGGTCGAGCGCTTGCGAGACCCGACAAATCCAGCAACTACACTTGCCGCATGTCAGGTACTATATGCATTTTATTATTGACTACATTTCGCGATGGTGATAGGAAGCGCCACCTCGCTCACGAGGGCCGTTTTCTAGAGGCGATCCCGAAGGCGGAGCGAGATTGGCGTCCCGCGGCTGCGGCTCGCAACCGCAGGCTCGGGAGGTGCGGAAGCCGACCGCCGGGCACTACGACCCGGCCGCGAGGAGCTCGCTGCACGTCACCGGAGGAAATGCCGAGTGACGGAAGCGCGGATCCGCATCGCAAGAGTGCCAAGGTGGAGCGCCGCAAGGCGCGGCGTCCCGCGCACGGGACGCAAAGGGCGCTTCGCAAGCGCCCGGCGTGCCGCGTCATGGCACGCCCGCCGGATGCCGCTGCATCCGGGCGCCTGTCGGCGCTCCGCCGCCCCTCCTGATCGGGGCGGGTGAAGAACACGATCAACACCCGGGCGCACCGCGCCGCGGGAATGAGAAAGGCTGTCCGCAGGGACGGCGGGCTCTCTGACATCGTGAAAGTTATCGGGCCGCAACCGGGAACCATCGTGTCCCGGGCGACCCCGGCGCCAGCCGGGGGAGGCCCGGGACCCACCTTGCAGGAACTCGCGAAGCTCAGCGTTGGGAGATGCTCGCCGCGTGGCCGCTGGGTCCCGGCTCTCGCGCGCGAGAGGCGCGCTCGGCCGGGAAACGAATCCGCCCGGGAGCGCCCTGCAGCGGGGGAGGGCAGAGGACGCCCGGTCAGAGGCTTCCCTGCAGCCGCTGGCCGGCGCGCAGGAACTTGTGCGGATCGACCGGCTCGCCGCGCACCCGCGTCTCGTAGTGCAGATGCGGACCGGTCGAGCGCCCGGACGAGCCGACCTTGCCGACCTGCTGTCCGACCTTGACCGCCTGGCGGACGCGGACGGCGACCGACGACAGATGGGCATAGCGCGTGGAAATGCCGTTGCCGTGGTCGATATCGACCACCCGGCCATAACCGCCGCTCCAGCCGGCCGTCGTCACCGTTCCGGCGGCGGTGGCACGAACCGGATCCCCGGGATCGGCGAGCATGTCGAGCCCGGTATGCATGGCAGGCGAGCCCGTGAAGGGGTCCGGGCGCACACCGAAGGCCGACGACGCATCGAGGTCGCCGTCGAGCGGCTTGCGCACCGGCACGCCGCCGAGCGTGCGCGTCAAGCGGGTGATCTGGGCGCGCGCGAGATCTGATGCGATGGAGCTGCCGCTCGAACGCGCCGGCATCCTTCTGCTGCTGCGCGGGAACGAACGGACCGCCCATGCCGCGCTCGGCACTGGCGGCCTTGCCGACGTCGACGCCGATCTCGGCCAGCGCGCCGCGAATGCGCCGCGCCTTCGAAGTCGTAGACGTTCTCGATGGAGTTGAGCATCGTCGCCTGGCGTTGCTCGACGCGATCGAGCGAAGCCTGCAGGCGAGCGATGGTCCCGCCGAGGCCGCCGGCGCCCTTGGCGAGCAGGCTGGCGTGGGGATCGAGCGGGGCGCCGCGATCGGGCCGCAGCAGAAGCGCCCCCTTGTCGTCGGGCGCAGAGGGCTTGGGCGCAGCGGCACGCAGCTCGCCGGCCGCCGCGCGCGCCGGCGGTCTGATCGCGCCCGCGGCGTCACCGAGCCCGCTCAGCGTGCTGGTGCGCGATTCCAAAGTCGCCTGCCAGCGCAGAATCTGGTCGAGCTTCTCCTCGTACTGCTCCTGATCCAGCAACTGGCGGCTCGAGATCCGATCGACCTGCGCGCGCAACTCGGTGATCCGATCCTCGTAGCCGAACTGCATCTCGGCCTGCCGGGCGATGAGCCTGGTCAACACATCTTCCCGGAAGGCGAAATAGGTGGCGGTGGTGATGGTCCACACCGCCATGATCACCAGCGTGCCGACGATCACCCAGAACGCGATGGGCCCGAGACGGATCTGGCGTCCGGCATGGGCCAGCGTGTAGCCCGCCATCGCTCGGTAGGGCCGGCCGAAGGCGGAATGACCGGAATTTGTGCCGTGTTGATGCTGAGATGACGACCGTCGAGACATTCACGCAATCCCCCGCCGGTCCCCTACGTCGCCCCACGTTACGCCGGCGCTAACTCGCGCCAATTCGAGCCGATCATGGTTTATTTTCAGGAAACGGCGCGCGGTCATGCATCCGAAGGGGGTGTGCGCAAGGGGCTAACGACGGCCGGAAGGGGCTGTGAAGGTTCGAGAAATCAACGGCTTCGCGCGTGCACCCGGGGTTATCCCCTTGGGGTGGAAGTAGAGGACGAGCTTTGCCGCCGGCGAAATCGCCGAGCGACACAATGGAGCCGTCATCGCGCGGCAGCATGAAGGCTGCGGTCTGCGGCAGCGTCGACATCGATGCGCCTTCCTTTCGTCCTTTTTTCGCAGTCAGTTACGCCGTTACGCGGGAGTTTGCCGTCAAGCCGGGCATGCGGCGGCAAGGGGACCGATTCGCCGCCGCCGGAAGGAGCGGCGGATCGGTGGTCGAGGGGACGCCAAGTCGGGGCATGGCGCGTCAACAACCTTATGCGAGCCTGGAGGCGCTCCGCAAACTGGAGGCGCGCCTCGCAACCGATCTGTGCGAACGCGATGCATGGCCGCCGGAGCCCGACGAGCTTCATAAGCCGCGCGCCGCGCCGTTCCGATGGTTCTCGTTCCTTCGCCGTTCGTTTCCGATCGCTCCCGGCCTGCGACCCGTCCTCTGGCGGCCTGGCATGCGCAAGCTCGCGCTGGTGGCAGGCTCGCTCGGCGGCATCGTCGTCATCGCGCTCGCCGCGCTCTGGTGGCGCCTGTCGAGCGGGCCGATCGAGCTCGACATCGCGACCCCCTGGCTGACCGCCGCGATCAAGGCGAATCTCGGCGGCGGACACGAGGTGGAGGTCGGCGGCACGCAGCTCGAGCGCGATGCCGGTGGACGAACGGCGCTGCGCATTCGCGAGATCGTGGTGCGCGACCAGGATGGTACCATCGTCGCAAGTGCGCCGAAGGCCGAGGTCGGCATCTCCGGTACCGGCCTGATCATGGGTCGCATCCGCGCGCAACGCCTGAGCCTCGTCGGCGCCGAGATGGCGGTGCGGATCGAGCCGGACAGCAAGATCACCGTGTTCGCCGGCAGCAACAAGCGGCCGTTCGTCACCGCTTCGGCCGGCCCCATCCCGGTCATCACCGGCAACACTGCGTCGCCGATCACGGTGGCCCCGCCGACGCTCGGCGCCGACCGCCGTTGCGACTCCGACCGGTCGCGGCGAGGTCGCCGACCTCGCGGCACTGCTCGCCTGGATCGAGAGCTCTCGACACCGGCGGTCTCGATGGCCGCGATCTCGCCGAGATCGGCCTCAAGGGCGGCAATCTCACCGTCGACGATCAGCGCAACGGCAAGCAATGGACCTTCACCAACATCGATCTGAGCGTGATGCGGCCCAAGGGCGGAGGCATCGCCGTTCGGCTCGGCTCGGAAGGGGTCGAGCGCCCGTGGCTGATGCGCGCGAGCATGACGCCGGCCGAGAACGGGCGGCGCATCATCGACATCGAGGGACAAAAGGTCTCGGCCAAGGATCTGATGCTGGCCATGCGCGTCGGCATCGACCAATACGAGCCCGATCTCTCGCTGTCGGGCCGTATCCGTGCCGATATCGGGTCCGACGGCATGCCGCGCATGGTCGACGGCCGGATCGTGGTGGACAAGGGCGTCATCAACGATCTCGACGATCCCGAGGGCAATGTTCCGGTCGATCGTGCCGAGATCAGCCTCGACTGGGACCCGACGCGCCGGGCGCTGGTCATGCCGTTCCAGGTGCTCTCGGGTGGCAATCGCGTCACGCTGCTGGCGCAGGCGGAGGCGCCGCGCGAGGGCGGTGGCCCCTGGGGACTCAAGGTCTCGGGCGGCACCATCGTGCTCGGTCCGGCGGCCGCAAGCGACGCAGAAGCGCTCGTTCTCAACCGCATCCTGCTGCAATTGCGCGTCGATCTCGCGCGCCAGCGGGTCGATATCGAGCAAGGTGAGATCGGCAATCCGGAGCTGGGGGTTGCGCTCTCCGGCAGCCTCGATTTCTCGGGCGACGATCCGCAGCTGGCGATCGGGGTGGTTGGCACCCGCATGCCTGTTGCGGCCATGAAGCGGCTATGGCCGGTGATCTCTGCCCCGAAGGTTCGTTCCTGGGTGAACGAACATATCCATGGCGGCACGGTCGAGCGGCTGATGATCACGACCAATGCTCCCTGGTCCACGCTCAAATCGAGCGGGCCCCCGGTTCCCGATGATGGCCTGGCGATCGAGATCGTCGGCCACGGTGCCGAAATCAGGCCGGTCGACGGCTTGCCTGGCATCCGCGATGCCGACGTCAACATGCGCGTGTCCGGACGCACCGCAACCATCAATATCGGCCGCGGCAACGTGGAGATATCTGCCGGCCGCAAGCTCGCCATCACCAATGGCGTGTTCGAGGTGCCCGACACGTTCCCCAAGGCGCCGCCGGCGAAGGTCCGCTTCCGGCTCGACGGATCGGTGCCGGCCGCCGCCGAGTTGCTGGGGCTCGAGCGGCTGCGGGACTATTCCGGTACGCCGCTGGATCCGGCCACCAGCCGCGGCACGCTCACTGCGCAGGTCACTCTCGGTCTGCCGCTCAAGAAGGATCTCGCACCCGGGTCCTCCACCTACACCATCAACATGGAGGTGACGAACTTCGCCGCCGAACGCATGCTGATGAGCCACAAGGTCGAGGCGGCGCTGCTGAAGGTGACCGCCAACAATCAGGGTTATTGGATTAGAGGCGATGTCAAGCTCAACGGCGTTCCCGCTGCGCTCGACTATCGCAAGCCTCGCGATGGCGATGCCGATGTTCGCGTCAGTGCGACGCTCGACGAGAACGCCCGCAACAGGTTCGGTTTGGATCTCAGCGGCATTCTCTCCGGGCCGGTGCCAATCAAGCTCAGCGGCAAGGTCTCGGGACGCGAAGACGACTGTCGTTTTTCGGTCGAGGCCGACTTGACCCAGGCCAGGATCGACAACCCGTTCCCGGGATGGTCCAAGAGTTCCGGG
Organism: uncultured Alphaproteobacteria bacterium; assembly: GCA_963840535.1. Classification (GTDB taxonomy): domain Bacteria; phylum Pseudomonadota; class Alphaproteobacteria; order Rhizobiales; family Xanthobacteraceae; genus VAZQ01. The sequence goes on along the minus strand of CAWIZJ010000066.1, from coordinate 149,912 downwards.
CGCGCTGCCCGCGCCACGTTCACCGTGGTATCGAAGGGCTCGGGGACTCGGTTCGAGGATGTGGTCCTCGAAGCGTCGGGCACCTCGGTCAAAGGCGTGGTCGAGCTCGATTCATCGGGCGAGTTGTTGTCGGCGAGCTTTCCCGTCTTCAGCCTGTCGGACGGGGACAAGTCCACGCTCAAGGCTGATCGCGGACCCGACGGAACGCTGCGGGTCACGCTGCGAGGCGACGTCCTCGACGGGCGTGGCTTCGTCAGATCATCGCTGAGCGGCGCCACGACCACCAAGCAGAAGCCGGACAAGGACGTCGACCTCGACGTGAAGATCGGCGCTGTTGGCGGATTTCACGGCGAGACGCTGCGGGGGCTCGAGCTCAAGGTATCGCGTCGCGGCGGCAGCATCACCAACCTGGCACTGAATGCCAGGCTGGGGCGCAGCACGCCGCTGGTCGGCGACTTGCGCGGACGCGGCAGCGGACGCCCGGTGATCTTCATCGAGACCAAGGACGCGGGCGCATTCTTCCGCTTCAGCGACATCTATCCCAAGATTGTCGGCGGCGAGATGTGGATTGCGCTCGACCCGCACAGCGCGGACAGGGCTCCGCAGGACGGGATCCTGAACATCCGCGACTTCACGGTGCGTGGCGAAGCGGCCCTTGATCGCGTAGCCGGGACCTCTGCCGCAACAGCCGGGGTCGCCGCCGCAGGGCGTCGACTTCTCCCGCTTGCGGGTAGACTTCACCCGCTCGCTCGGCCGCTTCACCGTTCGGGACGGGCTTGTGAAGGGTCCGGTGATCGGCGCCACCGTCGATGGATACATCGATTACAATCGCGACGAGGTGCGCATGCGCGGCACCTTCGTCCCGCTCTACGGTCTCAACAACATGTTCGGCCAGATCCCGTTCTTCGGGCTGTTCCTGGGCGGCAGCAACGAGGGTCTGCTCGGCATCACCTACGAGGTGGTCGGTCCCACCGGCGCACCCGTGCTTCGCGTCAATCCGATTTCTGCGGTGGCGCCGGGCCTGCTGCGCAAGTTCTTCGAGTTCCCGAGCGGCAACAACCCGGCGCCGCAGAATTTCCCCGATCCGGCCAGGAACTGATCGTCGCGTCACACCGGTTTCAGGAGAGCGTGCCGCTTTCTCCCGAACGAAAGCTTGATGACGCCCTGCGCCGTGAGGTCGCCGGTCGTGAGCATCATCCTTTCGTCCACCACGGTGATGTCGTTCACCTTGAGGCCGCCGCCTTTGACCTGACGGCGCGCCTCGCTGTTGGATGACGCGAACCCGACCTCCACATTGGCCGCGAGCACGCCGAGACCCGCTTCGAGCCGGGCGCGCGGGATCTCGAACGTCGGCAGCGTCTCGGCGATTGCGCCGACCTCGAAGGTTTGCCGGGCGGTTTCGGCCGCCTGCTCGGCGGCGGGTCGACCATGCAACAGGGCCGTCGCTTCGGTGGCCAGAATCTTCTTCGCTTCGTTCAAGTCCTGGTCCCGCAGTGCCGCAAGCCGCCCGATCTCGTCGAGCGGCAGCTCGGTGAACAGCTTGAGCAGGCGGCCGACGTCGCCGTCCTCGCAATTGCGCCAGAACTGCCAATAGTTGTAGGGCCCCATAAGGTCGGCATTGAGCCAAACCGCGCCGGTTTCGGTCTTGCCCATCTTGGCGCCCGAGGAGGTCGTCAGCAGCGGTGTCGTCAACGCGAACAACTCCGCATTGAGCAGGCGGCGGCCGAGGTCGATGCCGTTGACGATGTTGCCCCACTGGTCCGATCCGCCCATTTGCAGAATGCAGCCGTGGCGCCTGTGGAGCTCCACGAAATCGTAGGCCTGGAGAATCATATAGTTGAATTCGAGGAACGTCAGCGGCTGCTCGCGGTCGAGCCGCAGCTTCACCGAATCGAACGTCAGCATCTTGTTGATGGTGAAATGGCGCCCGATGTCCCGCAGGAACGGAATGTATTGCAGCTGGTCGAGCCAGTCGGCATTGTTCGCCATGATCGCGCCGGCGCGGAAATCGAGAAAGCGCGAGAATACCGCCCGGATCGAGCCGATATGGGCGTCGATCTGCGCGCTGGTCAGCAGGGCCCGGCTGGCATCCTTGCCGGAAGGATCGCCGATCTTGCTGGTGCCTCCGCCCATCAAGGCGATCGGACGATGACCGGTCTTCTGCAGCCACCGCAACATCATGATGGTGAGAAGATTGCCAATGTGGAGGCTCGGTGCGGTTGCGTCGAAGCCGACATAGGCGGTGACCGGCCCGGCAGCCGCCTTGGCATCGAGCGCCTCGGCATCCGAGAGCTGATGAATGAATTCGCGTTCCGCGAGAACCCGCAGGAAATCGGACTTGTAGGCGCTCATGTGATCATCGCCTGTTCGGGGCGGGTGGTGTAACAGGTCCGCCCGAGGATTCAACCAAGGACGATCCAATGGCGCGTTATACCGCGATCGGCCTGATGAGCGGCACCTCCTATGACGGTGTCGACGTGGCGCTCATCGATACCGATGGCGAGGACATCGGCCGCCTCGGCCCGACCGGCTATCGGCCCTACAGCGAGCAGGAGCGGGATCTGCTGCGCCGCGCGATCGCCGCCGCTGCCAACCTGACGCACCGCTCCGACCGCCCGAGAATTCTGGCCGAGGCCGAAGAGCTGGTGACCGAAGTGCATGCCGAGGCGGTCGAAGCGTTCCTGGCGGCCAACGGCATGCCGCCGGAGGAGGCGGCGGTGGTGGGCTTCCACGGCCAGACGGTCCTGCACCGCCCCGATCGCGGGCTCACCGTGCAGCTCGGCGATGGGGCGGCACTCGCGCGCCGGCTCGGCATTGCGGTGGTCTACGACTTCCGCGCCGCCGATGTCGCCGCCGGAGGGCAGGGCGCACCGCTCGTGCCGGTGTTCCATCGCGCCATGGTGCGTGCCCTCGAGCGTGCGCATCCCGTCGGCGTGCTCAATCTCGGCGGCGTCGCCAACCTCACCTTCGTCGACGGGGCCGAGCTCGTCGCCTTCGATACCGGGCCGGGTAACGCGCTGATCGACGACTTCGTCCGCTCGCGGACCGGGCAGCCGCGCGACGACGAAGGACGCGCGGCCTCGGCGGGCAGCGTCGATGAAGCTGCGGTTGCGCGGGTCCTGGCGCATCCATTCTTCGCGAAGCCACCGCCCAAGTCGCTCGATCGCAACGCGTTCCGCCAATGGGTGGCGGAGGAGGGACGGCTTTCCGACAAGAGCAACGAGGATGGCGCAGCCACCCTCACGGCAATCACCGCCGCGGCGATCGCACGGGCAATCACGGTTCTGCCGCGACCGCCGGTGGGATGGATCGCCGCCGGGGGCGGGACGCGCAATCCGACCCTGATGCGCTTGCTCGGCCAGCGCCTGGCGCCGGCGCGCCTGGAGACCGCGGGCGCCGTCGGCTGGTCGGCGGATGCGCTCGAGGCGCAGGCCTTCGCCTATCTCGCGGTGCGGGCACTCGAGGACATGCCGATCACGTTCCCGACCACGACCGGCGTACCCCGACCCATGCAGGGCGGCGTTCTCGCACGGCCGCTATGACGGCGGCCGGCATGCCGCGCATAGCGATCGGAGTGCGGGTGCAGCTCAACGGTTACCGAACATGTCATCTCGCCAGATCGCGAATGACGCGTTCGATTCCCTTCACCACCCGCGCCAGCCTCTCGTTGTCGACCTTGTCCGGCGTGTCGGTGACCCGGTGGTAGTGCGGATAGCGGAAGAGCGCGGTGTCGGTGACCATCACCGCCTGAAAGCCGTGCTCGGCGAAAGCCCAATGGTCGGACCAGCCGATGCCGGGAATGGCGTTCGGCGCGACTCCCCCGATGCTGGGGAACTCGGTGTGGGCGCGAAAGGACTGCATGGTCAGTTGCAGCAGTCGACGCGACCCCAAGAGGCCGACGAATGCGACGAAATCGCCGCGATCGGGAAACAAGAGCCCGAACGGCGCGGGATAGATCTGACTGCCCGGGTCGCTCGAATAGAAGCCGATGGTCTCCAGCGAATACATCGCCACCACCCGCTCTCGTTGCGCGGCGAGCGCCCTTGCATAGTGGAGGCTTCCCATTGCCTCGGTCCTGAAATAGGGCGGCTCCTCGTTGACGAAGAGCACCAGGCGGATGCGCTTGCTGCTCGCGCCGCCGAGATCGCGCAGCAGACGTGCGAGCTCGATGACCGCCGCCGTGCCGCTGGCATTGTCGTTGGCGCCCGGCGAGCCGTGCACGCTGTCGTAGTGGGCGCCGACCACGATGACCTCGGGATCGGCGTTGCCGGCGGAGGGCTCGATGACGGCGTCGATGTTGCGGACCGATCGGCCGTCGGCGATGAATTCCTGGCGGCCGACGGCGTATCCGAATGATGCGAGGGTCCCTTCGATGTAGCGGGCGACCTTCTCGAGCTCGTCATAATGCGCGAGGTTGTGCTCGCGCGCTGCGATGGTCGCGATATGCCGCTTCAGCGACGCAGCAAGGACGCCTTCCTCGGCGGTGAGTGGCGGCAGCGCCCCGCGATGCGGCTTGCCGGGAACGGCGGTCATGTAGTGAAGCGCCCCGTATGCGGCAGCGGCGAGGGCGAGAAGGACAAGAGCTGCGAGAAACCACATGCGTCCTGCCATCGCATCCACCGGCAACCGCGCCGAGATCGCGGCTATGTGTCCCTACCGCGTACCGCCCTTGCGCTTTGCCGTGGCTAGGCCGCGCTCGGCTTGCGCTCGGTCTTGAGCCGTTTGTCGAGATAGGCACCGATCGCCTGCATCAGGGGCTCGATCCTGCCGTCGAAGAAATGGTTGGCGCCCGGGATCACCTTCTGGTCGATGATGATGCCCTTCTGGGTCTTGAGCTTGTCGACCAGGCCGGTGACATCCTTGTGCGGCACGACGGCGTCCTTGTCGCCGTGCACGATCAGCCCCGATGACGGGCAGGGAGCGAGAAACGAGAAGTCATAGAGGTTCGCAGGCGGGGCAATCGATATGAAGCCCTCGATCTCGGGTCGCCGCATCAAGAGCTGCATCCCGATCCAGGCGCCGAACGAGAAGCCGGCGATCCAGCAGCTGCGCGCCTCCGGATTGATCGATTGCGCCCAATCGAGCGCGGAGGCGGCGTCGGAGAGTTCCCCCTGACCGTGGTCGAAGGCGCCTTGGCTGCGTCCGACGCCGCGGAAGTTGAAGCGCAGTACGGAAAAGTTCCGGTGCACGAAGGCATAGTAGATCTGGTAGATGATCTGGTGGTTCATCGTGCCCCCGAATTGCGGGTGGGGGTGGAGCACGATGCCGATCGGAGCGTTTTTCTGCCGGGCCGGGTGATAGCGGCCCTCAATACGTCCGGCGGCGCCGGTGAAGATGACCTCGGGCATGAAACCTCGAAAAACTCGGCCGGATGAGCCACGTAGCTGGGCACGTTCCCGGGGGCGGCCCCAGTCAGAGCATGCTTGACGGCGGAGGCGAGCGCACGTAAGCACCTAGAACCATTCTAGATTTTTCCTCGCGCTTGGTGCCGGCTGGCAGCAGCAGACCGGCCGCGGGGAGGGTTTCTTAACATAGGAGCGGGGGCAAGAAGCAAGTGTTTCGGAGACGGTTGGCGACGCCCTCTTGCTTCAAGCCCGCTCGACGCGCATCCCGACCGAAGCCATGACTGACCGGGTGTATCTCGATTGGAACGCCACCGCGCCGCTGCGACCCGAAGCGCGTGCCGCCATGCTGGCCGCGCTCGATCTCGTCGGCAACCCGTCCTCGGTCCACGCCGAAGGCAGGGCGGCCCGCCGGGTCGTCGAGAACGCGCGGGAGAACGTCGCCGATCTCGTCGGTGCGCAGCCGCCAGATGTCGTGTTCACGTCCGGGGGCACCGAGGCCAACATGCTGGCGTTGACGCCGGGTCTGGGTGCCCGGCTGTTGATATCCGCAGTCGAGCATCCTTCGGTGCTGGCCGGGGGGCGGTTCCCGACCGACGCCGTCGACAGGCTACCGGTGACCCCGGAGGGAACGGTCGATCTCGCGCTGCTCGAGCGCCGGCTCGGCGAACTCTCCCGCAACCGGGTGCTCGTTTCGCTGATCTTGGCCAACAACGAGAGCGGGGTGCTTCAACCGGTTTCCGAAGCGGTTCGAGTGGCCCGCGAGGCGGGCGCGGTCCTGCACCTCGACGCCGTTCAGGCCGCGGGCCGGATCCCTCTCGACATCAATGCCTTGGGAGCGGACCTTCTGACCGTGTCGGGACACAAGATCGGCGCACCCAAGGGGGTCGGCGCGCTGGTGCGGCGGGATGGAACCCGGGAGCTTGCCGACCCCCTGATCAGGGGCGGCGGACAGGAACGTGGCCGGCGGGCGGGTACCGAGAACGTGGTGGGCATCGCGGGTTTTGGCGCGGCCGCGGCGGCTGCCCGCGCCGAGCTCACGACAGCCGGTCCGCGTATGGCCGCGCTGCGCGAGCGGCTGGAAGGGAAGCTCAAGGCCACGACACCGGCGATCGTGATCTTCGGTGCCGCGAGCGAGCGTCTGCCCAATACCACCCTTTTCGCAGTGTCCGGGATGAAGGCCGAGACCGCCATCATCGCGTTCGACCTCGAAGGGATCGCGGTGTCGTCGGGCGCGGCCTGCTCATCGGGCAAGGTCCAGCCCTCGCACGTTCTGGCCGCCATGGGGGTTCCGCCGCAGCTTGCGCGCGGCGCGGTGCGCGTCAGTCTCGGTCCCACCACCACCGAATCCGAGATCGATCGCTTCGTCGAAGCTTGGATTAGGGTGTCCGGAGCATTACTTAAGGATCGACAAGGCATCGCCGCCTGAGCAACCCAGCGAGGGTGAAGACAAGTCAGCGACCCGACCATAACCGACTGATCCAACCCGCGGTCCTTGAAACCGCAGCGGAGGGAAAGAATGCCGGCCGTACAAGAGACCGTCGAGCAGGTTCGCCGCATCGACGTCGACCAGTACAAGTACGGGTTCGAGACCGTCATCGAATCCGAAAAGGCCCCCAGGGGTCTGAACGAAGACACCATCCGATTCATCTCGGCGAAGAAGAGCGAGCCGGAGTGGATGCTGGCGTGGCGGCTCGACGCCTACCGGCGGTGGCTGACCATGCGCGAACCGGTGTGGGCGCGGGTGAGCTATGGCCCGATCGACTACCAGGACATCTTCTACTATTCGGCGCCCAAGAAAAAGGACGGCCCGAAGTCGCTCGACGAGATCGATCCCGAGATTCTCGCGACTTACGAAAAGCTCGGCATTCCGTTGCGCGAGCGCGAGGCACTGCTGGGTATCCAGAAGCCCGAAGGCGAAGAGGAGGGCGGCAACGGCTACAACCGGGTCGCGGTCGATGCGGTGTTCGATTCGGTCTCGGTCGCGACCACCTTCAAGGACGAGCTGGCAAAGGTCGGCGTGTTGTTCATGCCGATCTCCGAGGCGCTGCAGGAGCACCCCGAGCTGGTGAAGAGATATCTCGGCACGGTGGTGCCGGTCTCCGACAATTTCTTCGCCACTCTCAACTCGGCGGTCTTCTCCGACGGCTCGTTCGTCTATGTGCCGCCGGGCGTGCGCTGCCCGATGGAGCTTTCGACGTATTTCCGCATCAACGAGCGCAATACCGGCCAGTTCGAGCGTACCCTGATCATCGCCGACAAGGGCTCCTATGTGAGCTACCTCGAAGGTTGCACGGCGCCCATGCGCGACGAGAACCAGCTGCATGCCGCCGTAGTCGAGCTGATCGCGCTCGATGACGCCGAGATCAAGTATTCGACCATCCAGAACTGGTACCCGGGCGATGCCAGTGGTCGCGGCGGCGTCTTCAATTTCGTCACCAAGCGCGGGGACTGTCGCGGCCTCAACTCGAAGATTTCGTGGACCCAGCTGGAGACCGGCTCGGCCATTACCTGGAAATATCCGAGCTGCATTCTGCGCGGCGACAACTCGCGCGGGGAGTTCTATTCGATCGCCATCTCCAACGGCCACCAGCAGGTCGATTCCGGCACCAAGATGCTGCATCTCGGCAAGAATACGACGAGCCGCATCATCTCCAAGGGCATCGCGGCAGGCCGATCCAACAATACCTATCGCGGCCTGGTGACGGCGCACCGCCGGGCAAACGGCGCCCGCAATTTCACCAATTGCGACTCGCTCCTGATAGGCGACAAGTGCGGTGCGCACACCGTGCCCTACATCGAGGCCAAAAATTCCTCTGCCGTGTTCGAGCACGAGGCGACAACCTCGAAGATCTCCGAGGATATGCTGTTCTATTGCAGGCAGCGCGGCCTTTCCGCGGAAGAGGCGATCGCGCTGGTGGTCAACGGCTTCGTCAAGGACGTGCTGCAGCAGCTGCCCATGGAGTTTGCGGTCGAGGCTCAGAAGCTGATCTCGATCAGCCTGGAAGGCAGCGTCGGGTGAGGCCCGGATCTCCGGCTCGCATCGAAGCAGGCACCTCTTGTCTGCCGAGCGCTTCCGAGCCGGCGAACATCGAAAATCGGAAAGGTGAGATGACAATTCTCGAGGTCAAGAACCTGAATGTCGAGGTCGAGGGCAAGAAGATCCTCAACGGCCTCGACCTCACGGTCGAGAAGGGCAGCGTGCACGCCATCATGGGCCCGAACGGCTCGGGCAAGTCGACCCTCGCTCATGTGCTCGCCGGCAAGGACGACTACCTCGTGACGGACGGGGAGGTGCTGCTCGACGGAGAGAGCATTCTCGAGCTGGCGCCCGACGAACGGGCCGCCAGGGGCTTGTTCCTGGCCTTCCAATATCCGCTCGAAATTCCCGGCGTCGCCACCATGACGTTCCTGCGGACTGCGCTCAACGCGCAGCGCAAGAAACGCGGCGAGGCCGAGCTGGCCGTGCCCGCATTCGTGAAGCGGGTGAACGAGGTCGCGGGAACGCTCGGCATCGACCGCGACATGCTGCGCCGCGGCGTCAATGTCGGCTTTTCCGGCGGCGAAAAGAAGCGCAACGAGATCCTGCAGATGGCGCTCCTGGAACCCCGGTTGTGCGTTCTCGACGAGACCGATTCGGGGCTCGACATCGATGCGCTCAAGATCGTCGCGGACGGCGTCAACCGGCTGCGTTCGCCGGAGCGTGCCTTCGTGGTCATCACCCACTATCAGCGCCTGCTCAATTACATAGTGCCGGACGTGGTGCACGTGCTCTCGCGGGGCCGCATCGTGAAGACGGGCGGCAAGGAGCTCGCGCTCGATCTGGAGGCTACCGGCTACGTCCAATATCAGGAAGAGATGGCGTGAGATTGCAATGAACGCAGAGATCCGCCCGATCAGGACCGCCGCCGAGAGTGCGCTCGCGGCGAGCTTCGCCGCTGCGAAGCGGGCGCTGCCGGGAACCGCTGCGATTGCGGCGCTGCGGGAGGACGCCTTCCGTCGCTTCGAGGTGGACGGGCTGCCGCATCGTCGCGTCGAGGACTGGAAATACACCGACTTGCGTGCGCTCATGCGGGAGGCAATGCCGCTTGCGGCCGCACCCGGTGCGGCCGCAAAGGTGCACGCCCGCAACGCGGGTGCGATGCTGGCTTCCATCGAAGGGCGCCGCCTGGTGTTCGTCGACGGGACTTTCGCTCCCGAGCTTTCCGATCTCGCCGAGCTCGAGACCGGCCTCAGCATCGGCTCCCTCGCGCAGGCGCTGGCGGACGGCGATCGGGCTCTCACCTCGCGGCTGAACAAGGTCGCGCCGACGGCGGATGTCGCAGTCGCCCTCAACACCGCTTTCATGGGTGACGGTGCCGTGATCCGAGTCGCCGCCGGGGCCGCCCTTGCGCGACCGATCCACATCGTCTTCGTCAACGCGGGGAGCACTCCGGCAGCGGTGTTTACGCGCTCGCTCGTCGTCATCGGGGACGGCGCGCGCGCGATGCTGGTCGAGAGCCACGAGGGCTCGGACGCGCATCAGGTGAATGCCGCGCTGGAGCTCGTCGTCGGCGATCAGGCCCATTTCGATCACGTCAAGATCACCGGCGAGGGTGCCGGCGCCTTGCACGTCTCCACCCTGATGGCGGAGATCGGGGCGCATGCACGTTTCAACGAGTTCCTGTTCACCACCGGCGGCGAGGTGGTGCGCAACCAGCTGTTCGTGCGATTCGCGGGCGAGGGGACGGTCGCCGGGATTCGCGGTGCGAGCCTCCTCAAGGGCCGACAGCACGCCGATATCACATTGGTTGCCGATCATTCGGTGCCGGGCTGCACCAGCCGCGAGGTATTCAAGTCGGTCCTGGACCAGGAGTCCCGTGGGGTGTTCCAGGGCAAGATCATCGTGCGGCCGCATGCGCAGAAGACCGATGCAAAGATGGCCACACACGCGCTGCTGATGTCGGAAACCGCGGAAGCCGACCACAAGCCGGAGCTCGAGATCTTCGCCGATGACGTGCAGTGCGGCCACGGCGCGACCTCGGGCGATCTCGACGAGGAGCTGCTGTTCTACCTCAGAGCGCGGGGCATCCCCCCGAAGGAGGCCGAGGCGCTGCTGATCCAGGCCTTCGTCGGAGAAGCGGTGGAAGGGATCGAGCATGCGGGACTGCGCGACGCACTGATGGAGCATGTAGCCGCCTGGCTCGTGTCAAGGGGGTGACGATGCATCCGGCCCTCACCAACGGCACCTACGACGTCGCCGGTATCCGCGCGGATTTTCCGATTCTAGGCACGCAGGTCTATGGCAGGCCGCTGGTCTACCTCGACAACGCCGCGTCGGCGCAGAAGCCGAAATCCGTGCTCGATCGGCTGCATCGCGCCTATACCGCCGAATACGCCAACGTGCATCGCGGTCTGCATTACCTCGCCAATGCGGCGACCGAGGCCTATGAGGAGGCGCGCGACAAGGTGCGCTCCTTCCTCAACGCCGCCCGCAAGGAAGAGATCGTCTTTACCCGCAATGCCACTGAAGCGATCAACCTCGTCGCCTATACGTTCGCCCGCGAGCGCGTGCGGGCCGGCGACGAGATTGTTCTCTCGATCATGGAGCACCATTCCAACATCGTGCCGTGGCATTTCCTGCGGGAGCGCCAGGGCGCGGTGATCAAGTGGGCACCGGTCGACGACGACGGCAATTTTCTCCTCGACGAGTTCGAGAAGCTGTTGTCGCCCCGTACCAGGATGGTGGCAGTCACGCATATGTCGAACATGCTCGGCACCCTGGTTCCGGTGAAGGAGGTCGTGCGCCGCGCGCATGCGCGTGGCATTCCGGTCCTCCTGGACGGGGCACAGGCCGCCGTCCACCTGGAAATCGACGTGCAGGATATCGGCTGCGACTTCTACGCGTTCACCGGCCACAAGCTGTATGGACCGACCGGAATCGGCGTGCTCTACGGCAAGCACGAGCATCTCGCGAGCATGCCGCCCTTCAACGGCGGCGGGGAGATGATCCGCGAGGTGTTCGAGGACCGCATCAGCTACGGCGATCCGCCGCACCGGTTCGAGGCCGGCACGCCTCCGATCGTGCAGGCGATCGGACTGGGCGCAGCCATCGACTACGTCAACTCGATCGGCAAGACACGCATCAGGGCACACGAAGAGGGGCTGGTCGAGTACGCCCATGCGCGTCTGCGCGAGATCAACTCGCTACGGGTTTTCGGCACTGCCGAGGGCAAAGGCCCGATCGTCTCGTTCGAGATCAAGGGCGCCCATCCGCATGATGTGGCGACCATCATCGACCGCGCGGGCATCGCGGTGCGCGCCGGTACCCACTGCGTGATGCCCTTGCTCGCCCGTTTCGGGGTCACGGCGACCTGCCGGGCCTCGTTCGCGCTCTACAACACGCGCGAGGAGGTGGACGGGCTTGCCCAGTCCTTGATCAAGGCACAGGGATTCCTCTCATGATCGACGAATCGAGCAAGATTGCAAAGGCGGCCGAAGCGAGCCCCGAGCTGACATCGACGGAGGTTCCGCGCGCGCCCGCGATGGCAGCCGAAAAGTCTTCGGGACTGCCCGACGGCGAGATTGCGCGGCTGACCGACGAGGTCATCGCGGCGCTCAAGACGGTCTACGATCCGGAGATTCCTTCCGATATCTTCGAGCTTGGCCTGATCTACAAGGTCGACATCTCGGACGATCGGGCGGTCGCGATCGAGATGACACTCACCACGCCCAATTGCCCGTCCGCCCAGGAGCTTCCGACCATGGTGGAGAACGCGGTCGCCAGCGTTCCCGGCGTCGGCGAGGTCAAGGTGGATATCGTGTGGGATCCGCCCTGGGATCCGAGCCGGATGTCGGACGAGGCGCGCGCCGTGCTCAACATGTGGTGAGGCTTGGCTCCGAAGCTCGAGCGCGTGATCGAGACCTGCCTCTACGTCGACGATCTCGACCGGGCGGCCGGTTTCTACGAACGGGTGCTGGGGCTGGCGACATTGACCGGCGATGCGCGTTTTCGCGCCTATGATGTGGGCGGCGCCAGTGTGCTGCTGCTGTTCCGCAGGGGCGAGACGCTCGAAACCGTCCGCATTCCCGGTGGCACCATTCCCCCGCACGACGGGCATGGACCGCTGCACATGGCATTTGCGATCGCCGCTGATGCATTGCCGGGCTGGGAAGAACGCCTGCGCGACCACGGCGTCGCCATCGAAGGGCGCAGCCGATGGTCGCGTGGTGGACACAGCATCTATTTCCGCGACCCCGACGGGCACCTTCTGGAGTTGGCGACGCCGGGACTGTGGGCGACGTACTGAGTGCCGTGCCTTGGAACTCGTCAAATGACCCGAAAAGCTCCCCGCCGTGCCCTTCACAATCGAAAAATGGTCGCTATTTTGAATTCAGAGTAGCTGCCGGTCCCAGAGCCCGGCGACAGGAGACACCCGAAATGGCTGCGGCCCGGTCAAGACCCCAGGCAATCCGTCTCACCGAGGCGGCCGCCGAGCGCATCAAGTACGTGATGGCGAATGCCACGCACCCGATCATCGGGGTGCGCGTGGGTGTTCGCAACGGCGGCTGCGCCGGCATGGCCTATACGATGGAGTATGCCGAGCGGGTGGAGGCCGCCGACGAGGTCGTCGAGGACAAGGGCGTGCGTGTCCTGATCGATCCCAAGGCCGTGCTGTTCCTGATCGGCACCGAGATGGATTACAAGACCGACAAGCTCGCCGCACAATTCGTGTTCAACAATCCGAATCAAACCTCGGCCTGCGGCTGTGGCGAGTCGGTGCAGCTCAAGCCTTCCGCCGAAGCACAGGGCTGACCCGAGCGCCGGCGATGGACGGCGAAGCCATCCGCGAGCTGTTCGCGGCCTTCGGCCCGGTCGCGATCCGCCGCATGTTCGGAGGCGCCGGCATCTATGCCGACGGCACCATGTTCGCACTGGTGGCCGACGGCGTGATTTATCTCAAGACCGACGAGCGGACTGAATCCGCTTTCCTCGCCGAGGGATTGCAGCAATTCACGTATGAAACGGGCAGCGGCATTCGTGCCCTGAGGTCGTATCGGCGCATGCCCGATCGGCTCTACGACGATCCAGAGCAATTGGCCTGCTGGGCCGAGGGGGCGGTCGCCGCTGCGCGCCGCATCGCCGGGCGGAAATCCAAGTCCAAACGCAGATCGAAAGCTGTGCCCGAGCAGACCCGTACAGCCGACAAGCGGCCGCGCAGGTGAATCACCTGGCTTCGAAGTCGCGTTCAGGCCTTGACGCGGACCGGGCGTAGCAAGAAGGCCGGCAGGTGTTCGCCCGCGCTGTCATCGGACTGGCGGGCCGGGGCAGGGGCGCGCCGGGGCCGAGGTCGGGCATCTTCCAGCCGCGCGACCGGGGCCGGCTTGCCGTCGCGGCGAGGTGGGCGCCGGGGAGCCTTGCGATGCACCCGCGCAGCGGGTTGCGGCTCGGCGGCGGCGGGGGGCTGCTCGTTCATCCAGGGAATGGTTCGGCCGATCAGCTTCTCGATGGCGGCGACGTTCTTGTGGTCGGACGGCGTCACCACGCTGATGGCAGTGCCGGACCGTCCGGCGCGCCCGGTGCGACCGATGCGGTGGACGTAGTCGTCGGCATGGTGGGGCACGTCGAAATTGAACACATGGCTGACGGCAGGAATGTCGAGCCCGCGCGCGGCGACGTCGGAGGCGATCAGCAGCACGATCTCGCCGCGGCGGAACTGTTCGAGGGCGGCCGTGCGGGCGGGCTGATCCATGTCGCCGTGCAGCGCAATTGCCGAGAATCCGTGCCGTACCAGCGAACGGTGGAGCTGAGCGACTTCGCGCTTTCGGTTGCAGAACACGATCGCGTTCGTGAGCCCGTCGGCGGAGCGGATGAGGCGGCGCAACGTGTCGCGCTTGTCGTGCGGCTCGCGCCCGGTTCGTGCCAGGAACTGGCTCGTGGTGGCTAAGGTGGTGGCCGGCTTGGAGACTTCCACGCGCACGGGATTGTGCAGGAACTGCTCGGTGATCCGCCGGATCTCCGGCGGCATGGTGGCGGTGAAGAACAAGGTCTGGCGGGTGAACGGTACCAGCTTGCAGATGCGCTCGATGTCGGGAATGAAGCCCATGTCGAGCATGCGGTCGGCCTCGTCGATCACCAGCAGCTCGACGCCGGTGAGCAGCAGGCGTCCGCGCTCGAAATGATCGAGCAGGCGACCGGGAGTGGCGATCAGCACGTCCACGCCGCGCGTGAGCTTGGAATCCTGATCGTCGAACGATACGCCGCCGATGATCAGCGCGACATTGAGCTTCTGGCCGGCACCGTATTTCTCGAAGCTCTCCTGGACCTGCGCGGCGAGCTCGCGCGTCGGCTCGAGAATGAGCGTGCGCGGCATTCTGGCCCGGGCGCGTCCGTTCTCCAGCAGCGTGAGCATGGGCAACGTGAAGGCCGCGGTCTTGCCCGTGCCGGTCTGAGCAATGCCGAGCACGTCGCGCCGCCCCAGTACATGGGGTATCGCTTGTTCCTGGATGGGCGTGGGGATGGTGTAGCCGGCCGCTTGTACTGCGGCGAGAACTTTGTCGGACAAGCCGAGCTGCGAAAACGACATGAAACCTCGAATTGAGACCGCCCGGAGCCTAGCCGCGCCGGATGACGGGACAACGACTAAAGTTGCGCGGGAGACGGACGGTCGAATGTTACGGATCGAACCGTGCGCGCGGAACATAGTCATTCGTGGCCCAAAGTCAATCTGACCGCAGTGTAATAAGTTGAATTGACGCCTAATATATTCGGCCCAGCCCGCCAGCCGGGAGACCCGATGCGCGAGCCAGTCCCCGTCGTCCTCATCCCTGGATTGACGCGTTCGTGCGTCAGCAGACTGCGATCATGAAGCGGCGGGATTTGTGGAGGGGAGAACCCCATGCGCACGCAGGTCGGAATCATCGGGGCCGGACCGGCCGGGCTGATGCTCTCGCATCTCCTTCACCTCGAGGGCATCGAGTTCGATCGTGCTGGAAAACCGCAGCCGCGACTATATCGAGGGTCGCATCCGCGCCGGCCTGATCGAGCAATGGGCGAGCGATCTGCTGGTCGACATCGGGGTCGGCGCCCGCATGCAGCGCGAAGGGATGTTCCACGACGGGGTCTATTTCGGCTTCGGCGGCGCGCTGCACTACATCGGCTTCCGCGATTTGGTCGGCAAGGGCGTTACCGTCTACGGCCAGCAGGAGGTGGTGAAGGATCTGGTCGCGCGCCGGCTCGCCGACGGTGGTCGGATCCTGTTCGAGGTAGCCGATGTGAGCGTTCATGACTTCACCGGCAGCCAGCCGAAGATCCGGTTCCGCCATGGCGATGCGGAGCAGGAGATCGCTTGCGACTTCATCGGCGGTTGCGACGGTTTTCACGGTATTTGCCGGCCCAGCATTCCGGTCCCCTCGCTCGCCGTCCACGATCGAGAATATCCATTCGGCTGGGTCGGCATCCTGTCGGAATCCCCTCCCCCCGAGCGCGAGCTCATCTATGCTTATCACGAGCGCGGCTTTGCCCTGTACACCATGCGCTCGCCGATCCTGGCGCGGCTCTATCTTCAATGCGCGCCCGATGACGACATCGAGAACTGGCCCGACTCGCGCATCTGGCAGGAGTTGCACACCCGTATCGGGGGCACGCGCCAGCTGGCTCAGGGCGTCATGCTGCAGAAGGGCATCACCGCAATGCGCAGCTTCGTGGTCGAGCCGATGCAACATGGAAGGATGTTTCTTGCCGGCGACTCGGCCCACATCCAGCCGCCGACCGGTGCCAAGGGCATGAATCTCGCATTGGCCGATGTGCTGGTGCTGTCCCGCGGCATCGCCGCGTTCTACCGGTCCGGCCGCAACGATCTCCTCGAATGCTATTCGGCGACATGTCTGCGCCGGGTCTGGAAGGCGCAGCGCTTTTCCTGGTGGATGACGCAGTTGTTTCACCTCGACCCCACCCACAATACCTTCGACCGCAAGCGCCAGCTTGCAGAGCTCGACTACGTGACCAGCTCGGAAGCTGCGGCGCGCTCGCTCGCCGAGAATTACGTCGGGCTGCCGGTCGAGGTCTGAGTGCGGGGCGTCCCCATGCAGGTCATGGTGGTCGGGGCGGGTGTGGTCGGGCTTGCGGCGGCGCGGGCGGCGGCGCTCGCCGGGCACGAGATCATCGTCGCGGAAGCTGCCTCCGGCATCGGTACCGGCGTGTCCTCGCGCAATAGCGAGGTCATCCATGCCGGTGTCTACTATCCGACCGGATCGCTTCGCGCCCATCACTGCACGCGCTCGCGGCGCATGCTCTACGACTATTGCGCGTCACATGGCGTGCCGCACCGCAAATGCGGCAAGCTCGTCGTGGCCACCAGCGAGGGTGAAATCGCAAGACTTGAATTGGTCTACAGGCAGGCCCGGACCAACGAGGTCGAAGGGATCGAGATCATCGACGGCGCCACTGCCGGGCGTCTCGAGCCCGAGCTCGCGTGCATGGCCGCGATGCGTTCGCCGGAAACCGGTATCATCGACAGCCATCGATTCATGCTGGCACTGCTCGGCGATCTCGAGGATCACGGCGGATGCGTCGCATTCAACACCCCGATCGAGCGCCTGCGGCCGGCAAGGGGAGGGTGGGAAGTGCATTTCGGCGGCGACGAGCCACAGTCGATCGTCGTCGACGCGGTGGTCAATTGTGCCGGATTGGGCGCCCAGGCGCTGGCGCGCGTCACCGAGGGCTATCCGTCCGAGCGCGTGCCGCGGCTCGTCCTCGCCAAAGGCAATTATTTCGGGTTCTCGGGCCGGCCGGCGTTTTCGAGGCTCATTTATCCGGTACCGGTGCCGGGCGGGCTCGGCGTGCATGTGACGCTCGATCTCGCCGGGCGCATGCGCTTTGGGCCGGACGTGGAGTGGATCGAGCGCGAGAATTACGATGTCGCCCCCGGCCGGGCGGCGGCCTTCTACGCTCGCATCCGCGAGTATTGGCCGCGACTGCCTGATGATTCGCTCACGCCCGACTATGCCGGGATACGGCCCAAGCTGACAGGTCCGGGAGAGCCGGCGGCCGACTTCATGATCGACGGCCCACGAGCGCATGGGCTCGACCGTCTCGTCCACCTGTTCGGCATCGAATTGCCCGGGCTCACATGCGCGCTGTCGCTCGCGGAGGAGGTCGCAACCTACCTCTGCGATTGAACCTGCTGGTTCCGTGAGTTGCGCACGGTGCCGTCGCCTTGCTTGGCCTCGCCAGGCTTGATTTCGGGGGCAGGCTTGGCGGGGGCGGTCTCCTGGGTGATCCTGGTTTCGGTGAGCTTGCGGCGCAGGTCAGCCGAGACGCCGGAATAGGATTGGATGGGCATGAACGCCTGACGACTCGCTCCACCGCTATACGCCATCAGTCCACCCCTGGTCGCGACGATGTCGCCGGGCTGCAGGGTCGCGTCTTTTTCGACCGGGATGTTGACCAGCCCGAAGGCGTCCTTGCCGTTGCAGGTGCAGTCCGGAACGATTCGCTCGCGATAGGCGAAGGCCGTGCTCAGATCCGCATAGCGCTTGCCGTCCTGCGCCACCGCGTGGTCGATGCTGCCGCCGCGGTAGATCTTGGTCTGGCTGGCCGGGCAGAACGAGCTGCAGGCCTGCGCAGTGCTCACGCCGCCGTGGCGCTGCACCGGGAAGAAGCGCCCGTCACAGAGACGCACGCAATAGGCCACCGATCCGCCGCTGTCGTATTGCGGGGCTTGGGGCGCCTGCTGCCATCCGAACGGGCTCCAATGTCCGCCGGGAGCGGCATAGGCGTTCGGCGGGCTCCAGCGGCGGCCGAACAGGGAATCGAAGAGATTTTGGGCATCGGCGAAGCTGGTGGAAGCAACGAGCGTCGCCGCGGCCATGCCGACGCGGACAAAAGCCCTGGAGGCGGGGCTGTTCGCGCAAGACCTTGCGCTGTTCCAGCGACGGAAAGCCATGGCGACCACCCCCTCGCGCGCACGCCACATGCCCGAGTGCGTGCACTCTCCTTCGCGTCCGGGGCAAAAAAAGACGAACCCCACCCCGGCTGCCATGGATTAGTCGTCAAAACTGGTGGTCAGGTTCATCCTTTCCCACACATTAACCGCAAAAGCGTAAACGCCGGGTGTGCGGCCGCGCGGCGCGCGTGCCAACCTGCCAGTGCGAAGGTACGATCGACCCGATCGCTGCCTGGTGGCCCGCAGCTGGGGCGCGCCCCGGTTCAGACGGGCTGGTCGGCTTGCAACCGATCTGTGCTTGGCCTTCGGCGCGAGTCGCCCCATGATCGAACGCCCATCAACGAGGGAAGGACGCCATGAGCCAGATTCGTTTCATCAATCCCGACGCTCTATCCAAGCCGCCCGGCTACACCCACGTGGTCGAGGCGACCACACCGGGTCGGCTCGTGTACATAGCCGGGCAGCTCGGGATCGACCGAAACGGCGAGGTGGCCGGCGACTTCCGGGCGCAGGCGGTGCAGACTTTCGAGAACCTGAAGAACGCGCTTGCAGCGGTCGGTGGTCGCTTCCAGGACGTGGTCAAGCTCAACAACTACCTCATCGACATGGAGCACCTGCCGATCTTCCGCCAGGTGCGCGACAGCTACCTGGCCGAACAGAACCGGCCGGCGAGCACCACCATCGCGATTTCCGGTCTCGCCCGTGAGGGCGCGCTGCTCGAGATCGAGGCAGTCGCGATTCTGCCCGCAGCTGCGCGTGCCAAGGCTGCCGGCAAGGGGCGCGCGGGACGCTCGTCTTCCACGCGTGCCGCCAAGACCTCCCGACGAAAGCGAAGGTGAGCGACGAGCGGGCGGCGCACCGCGGACGGCCACGATGTCTGGAGACGCTCGTTGCCGATGCCGCGCTCGGGGCCGTGTATGTTCGAGGAGGCGGAGACTGCCCGGCCCCTAATGAGCCTCTTCCCAGTTGCTCGCGGCGTGAGCCTCGACCGCGAGCGGCAGCGACAGGGAAAGTGCCGGCATCGGCGCCTCGACCATCACCTTCGTCACCACCGGCAGCGTCCTCTCGACCTCGTCGTCCGGCACTTCGAACACGAGCTCGTCATGCACCTGCAGGAGCATCTGCGCATTGAGCATGTGCTTGGCGAGACATGGGTCCATGCGCACCATGGCACGCCTGATGATGTCGGCAGCAGTTCCCTGCAGACGCGCATTGATGGCAGCGCGCTCGTTGAAGGCGCGGATCGACGGGTTCGAGTTGACGATATCGGGATAGTGGCATTTGCGGCCGAACAGGGTGAGCACGTAGCCGTTCTTCTTGGCGAACGCCTTGGTTTGCTCCATGTAGTCGCGGATGCCGGGGAAACGCTCGAAGTATTTCCGGATATAGGCACCGGCCTCCTCCCGCGCGATGCCGAGCTGGTTGGCGAGCCCGAAGGCCGAGATCCCGTAGATGATGCCGAAGTTGATCGCCTTGGCGCGCCGGCGCACCTCGCTCGGCATGCCCTTGACCGGCACGCCGAACATCTCGGAGGCGGTCATGGCATGAATGTCGAGGCCTTCACGGAAGGCCTTCTTTAGCTGATCGATGCCGGCGATCTCGGCCAACAGCCGCAACTCGATCTGCGAGTAGTCGGCGGAAACGAGCTTATGGCCCTGGCTCGCGATGAAGGCGCGGCGGATCTTGCGGCCTTCCTCGGTGCGGATCGGGATGTTCTGCAGATTGGGCTCGGAGGAGGAGAGCCGTCCGGTGGGAGTGGCGGCGAGGGCGTAGCTCGTGTGCACACGATGGGTATTGCGATCGACGTATTCCGGCAACGCATCGGTGTAGGTCGACTTGAGCTTGGTGACTTGGCGCCATTCCAGGATTTTCTGCGGCAGGGCGTGGCCCTGCTCGGCAAGCTCGTCCAGCACACGCGCCCCGGTAGACCACTGGCCGGTTCTCGTTTTTGTACCGCCGGGAAGTCCGAGCTTGCCGAACAGAATATCGCCGAGCTGCTTCGGGCTTCCGGGATTGAGCGGCTCTCCCGCAACCTCCTGGATCTCGGCTTCGAGCGCGCCGGCGCGCTGGGCGAACTCACCGGACAGGCGAGACAGAACCTGCCGGTCGATCGCAACGCCGCGACGCTCCATACGGGCGAGCACCGGAACGAGCGGGCGTTCCAGCGTTTCGTAGACGGTGGTGACCTGCTCGGCCGGGAGCCGCGGCTTGAGCACCCGCCACAGCCGCAGCGTCAGGTCCGCCTTCTCGGCCGCATATTCCGCCGCACGAGCGATCGGGACGCAGTCGAAGGCGATCCGCGATTTTCCGGATCCGACGATCTCGTTGATGTCGATCGCCGCGTGATCGAAATAGCGCAACGACAGCGCAGCGAGATCATGCGCAGTGCGGCCGGCATCGACCACATACGACATCAGCATGGTGTCGTCGCAGGGCGCAACCTCGATGCCGCGCAGCGCGAGAATCTGCAGGGAGTACTTCAGATTCTGCCCAACCTTGAGCACACCGGGGTGCTCCAGCAGCGGCTTCATCGCCGCGAGCGCGGCGCGCTCCTCGATCTGATCGGGTGCCAGGGGGCCGGCGAACAGCCCGCCGCCTGCGTCGCCACTCTGCCGGTGGGCCAACGGCACATAGCAGGCCTCGTTTTCGGCAACCGCGAGCGAGAAGCCGCACAGAACCGCCTGCATCGGGTCGAGGCTGGCAGTCTCGGTATCGATCGCCATCTTGCCCAGATCGACCGCGCGTGCAATCCAAGCACCGAGCCGATCGAGGTTACGCACGACTTCATAGCTCGAGCGATCGATCGCGGCATTGTGAGCGGCGTCCATCCTCGCAGCTGCCAGCGCGCGCGGCGTAAGCTGCTACTTGGCTCTCCTCCCGCTTGCCGGGTGCACGTTCGGGCGCTGCGGCCGTTGCTCTCCCGTTGGCCGAAGGGGGGTCGTGGGGAGACGGCGCCTGCTCGGCCGGCGCCGACCTGGCAGCGTCGCCCATGACCCTTCCGTCCGGCTCGATCTGCGCTGCATCGATTCCGGAAAACTCCGCCACCCGGCGCGTGAGCAGATTGAACTCCATCGCCTTGAGGAAGGCGATCAGATGCTTGTAGTCGGGTTCGTGTAGCGCGAGCTCGGCGAGCGGCACGTCGAGCTTCACGTTGTCATCGAGCGTGACGAGCTTCCTCGACAGCCGTGCCTTTTCGGCATTGTCGATCAGGGTCTGGCGGCGCTTGTCCTGCTTGATGTCCGCAGCGTGTGCCAGAAGGGTTTCGAGATCGCCATATTCGGCTAATGAGTTGTGCCGCGGTCTTCACCCCGATGCCGGGCACGCCCGGGACGTTGTCGGTGGCATCCCCGATCAATGCCTGCACCTCGATGACCTTCTCCGGCGGCACCCCGAATTTCTCGATCACCTCCGGGATGCCGATCTTGCGGTCCTTCATGGTGTCGTACATGACGACGCAGTCGCTCACCAGCTGCATCAGGTCCTTGTCGGAGGCGACGATGGTCGCGGTTGCGCCCGCCTCGCAGGCTTGCCTCACGTAGGTGGCGATCAGGTCGTCGGCCTCGAAGCCCTGCTGCTCCAGGCAGGGCAGGTCGAAGGCGCGCACCGCCTCTCGGATGAGCGGGAACTGGGGGCGAAGGTCATCGGGCGGGTCGGGACGGTGGGCCTTGTAGTCCGGATACATTTCGGTGCGGAAAGTCTTCTCCGACTTGTCGAACACGACCGCGAGATGGGTCGGCCGCTCCTCCGGCTTCATGTCGCGCATGAGCTTCCAGAGCATGTTGCAGAAACCGAGCACGGCATTGACCTGCAGTCCGTCGGACTTGCGCGAAAGCGGCGGGAGCGCGTGATAGGCGCGGAAAATGTAGGAGGACCCGTCGACCAGAAAAACGTGGTCGCCCTTCCTCGGCGGACGGGCCTGGACGGGCGGAACGGATTTCGCGCTCGGGACGGCTTTGGGGGGCATGCGCGGGACTTAACATTGCGGAGCACATTTCGCCACCCGTCCGTCTGCACCCTCCTGACCGGTCGACGCCAGGATCGTTTTGGTTCCCATTTGTCTCATATACGGGGTGAAGATGTTGCCTTCAGCTGAACCTCTTCAAGTACGTTGCCAGGGATCGGATTAGGCCGGGATTAACCACGTGAGCGAGCCGCTTCCCATCGACGCGGTGCTGCCGGAGTTGATGGCGGCCTTGCGCGCATATCCCGCAGCGGTCCTGGTCGCCCCGCCCGGTGCCGGCAAGACCACCCGTGTGCCGCTGGTGCTCGCCGGCGCAGGAATGGGCGAGGGGCAGGAAGATCCTCGTGCTCGAGCCGCGCCGGCTCGCCGCCCGTGCCGCCGCCGCCCGCATGGCGGCGGTACTGGACGAGCCGGTCGGTGCGACGGTCGGACTACCGCGTTCGCTTCGGCTCCAGTATCTCGCGGGCAACCCGTATCGAGCTGGTCACCGAAGGGGTGTTCACGCGTCTCGTGCTGGCGGATCCCTCGCTCGAGGGCGTCGCAGCCGTTGTCTTCGACGAGTTCCACGAGCGCTCGCTCGACGCCGATCTCGGCCTGGCGCTCGCCCGCGACGTGCAGCAGGGACTGCGGGAGGACCTCAAGCTCCTGGTCATGTCGGCGACCATCGACGCGGCGCACGTCCGCCGGATTCTCGGCGATGCACCGGCGATCGAGAGCGCCGGCCGCGCCTTCCCGGTCGAGACCCGCTATCTCGGCCGCGATGTGCAGCGCCCGCTCGAGCAACAGGCGGCGGATGCGATCGCGCGGGCCTTGCGCGCCGATAGCGGCTCGGTGCTGGTCTTTCTTCCTGGGGTCGCCGAAATCCGTCGCACCGAGACGGTGCTGAGCGAGCGGATTACCGATACCACAATCGACGTCGTGGCGCTCCACGGTATGCTCGAAGCGGGTCTGCAGGACCGGGCGATCGCGCCGGCCGCGCCCGGCCGGCGCAAGGTCGTGCTCGCCACCTCGATCGCCGAGACCTCCCTTACGATCGAAGGCGTACGCATCGTGATCGACTGCGGCCTTGCGCGGGTGCCGCGCTACGAGCCGGACGTCGGCTTGACCAGACTCGACACCGTGCGCGTCTCGCGCGCCTCCGCCGACCAGCGGCGCGGCCGCGCCGGACGCACGGGGCCGGGGGTCTGCTACCGGCTGTGGGACGAGCCGCAGACCGCGTCACTCGAGCCCGTCAACCGTCCGGAAATTCTCGCCGCCGATTTGTCGGGCTTCGTGCTCGACCTTGCCCTGTGGGGCATCGCCGATGCCTCCGCCCTGGCCTTGCTCGATCGGCCGCCGACTGCAGCCGTGTCGGAAGCGAAGGAGTTGCTGCGCGAGCTCGGCGCCATCGACCGCGAAGGTCGCATCACCGAGGAGGGGAAACGGCTGCGGACCCTGCCGCTGCCGCCCCGCCTGGCACGCATGGTGGTCGATGCGGCAGGAACCGAGGAGGCCTCGCTCGCCGCCGAGATCGCCCTCGTGCTGACCGAGCGAGGTCTCGGCGGACACGATGTCGATCTGGAGCATCGCCTCGACGAATTGCGTCGCGATCGTTCACATCGGGCACGGGAGGCGCGGGCACTCGCCAGACGATGGGTGCAGACGGTCAAAGCGATCTCGACGGAGGACCGGAAGCGACGTGCAATGTCGCCCGGCTCCCTCCTGGCACTCGCCTATCCCGATCGGATCGCCAAGAATCGCGGTGCCGCGGGGACCTTTCTGCTGGCCAACGGCCGCGGCGCCCATGTCGATCCTGTCTCTGCACTCGCGCGCGCGCCGTTTCTTGCCGTTGCCGAGGTCAGCGGAACGGCTGCTCACGGCCGCATCGCGCTCGCAGCGCCGCTGACCCTCGGGGAGATCGAGGCCGAATTCGCCGAGCGCATCGAGAGCGCCGAGCAGGTCACCTTCGATGATGCCAGTGCGAGCTTGCGCGCACGCAGCCTACGCCGCCTGGGCGCAATCGTGCTGGCCGAGCAACCGATGAAGGTCGTATCCAGCACTGCGACATCGCGCCTGCTCGCCGAAGGGATCGCGCGGCTCGGGATCGGGCGGCTGCCTTGGAGCAAGTTGCTGCAGCAGTGGCGCGACCGCGTGATGTTCCTGCGGCACGCGCAAGGCGAGGATTGGCCGGACCTCTCGGATGAGGCGCTTGCGGCAAAGGCGGGCGATTGGCTGGGGCCCGTGCTGGCGGGCAAGGTTTCGCTCGCCGAGATCGGTGGCGACGAATTGGCGCCGGCGTTGCATGGTCTGTTGCCATGGCACCTGCGCCGCCGGCTCGAGGTCGAGGCTCCCACCCATTTCATTGCGCCATCGGGCTCATCGGTTGCGATCGACTACGCCGCCGAGGAAGGACCGAAGCTCTCCATCCGCGTGCAGGAGCTGTTCGGGCTCGACCGCCACCCCGCCATCGCGGCGGGACGCGTGCCTCTGGTGGTCGAGCTGCTGTCGCCGGCGCATCGTCCGGTTCAGGTGACGCGCGACCTGCCCGGCTTCTGGCGCGGAAGCTACGGCGCCGTGAAAGCCGAGATGAAAGGCCGCTACCCGCGCCATCCCTGGCCCGAGGATCCGCTCACCGCCGTGGCTACCCGTCGCGCCAAGCCGCGGGTTCGATAGCAATGTTCCCGACGATCGAATGACAATGAGGTGGACCGTGGCAGATCGCCCGAACTTCCTGCTGCTCATCACCGACCAGCATCGCGTCGATTATCTCGGCTGCTACGGTCATCCCGTCCTGAAAACGCCCCATATCGATTCGATTGCAGCGCGTGGGACGCGCTTTACTCGGTTCTATGTGGCAACCCCGGTCTGCATGCCCAACCGCGCCACCCTGATGACCGGGCGAATGCCCTCGGTGCACGGCGTGCGCAGCAACGGAGCTCCGCTCTCGCTCACCTCCAACACGTTCGTCGATGCATTGCGGGCGGCGGGCTACGCCACCGCGCTCGTGGGAAAGAGCCATTTGCAGAACTTCTCTGAGCACCCACCGATCCTCGAGCGCCCGCGGCCGCGTCCGGACGACCACGTGCTCGATGCAAGCTTCGCGGAGGCGCGCAAGCCGCTTGCCGCCGACGGACCCTATGATCAGGAGCACCCCCTGCGCTGGCAGCCGGGAAGAGATTTTGCGATGAGCTTGCCGTTCTACGGATTCGAGCACGTCGATCTCGCCACTGCCCACGGCGATCACGTCGGTGGACATTACTACGTGTGGCTCAAGTCGCGGCGTGGCGATGCCGACGCGCTGCGCGATCGGGAGAACCAGCTGCCCCACGACTACAAGTGCCCCCAGGCGTTCCGCACGCCCATTCCGGAGGAGCTCTATCCGACCGCCTACGTCTGTGAGAAGAGCTGCGAGTGGCTTGCACAGCATGCCGCCGGAGATCGCCGCCGGCCGTTCTTTCTGATGGCCTCGTTTCCCGATCCGCATCATCCGTTCACGCCGCCGGGACGGTACTGGTCGATGTACCGGCCGCAGGATATGGCGCTGCCGGAGAGCTTCCATCATGGCAATCGGCCGTTGGCGCGACCGGTGGCGTGGGCGCTGGAGCAACGCGCGAGTGGCAAGGCCGTGCTCACGGAACAGGCGGCCTTTGCCGTCGACGAGCGCGAGGCGCGCGAGGCCATGGCGCTCAGCTGCGGCATGATCGCGATGATCGATGGCGGTATCGGCCGCATCCTGGCCCAGCTCGCGGCCTGCGGATTGGCGAACGACACGGTCGTGATCTTCACCACCGACCACGGCGATTTTCTCGGCGATCACCGGTTGATGCTGAAGGGCCCCGCGCATTTCGACGGCATTATCCGCGTCCCGTTCATCTGGGCGGAGCCTGGTACGCGACCCCCGCGCAGCACGGACGTGCTCGCCGGCACCCTCGACATAGCGTCGACCATCCTGGATCGGGCGCGCATCCATCCCTACAACGGCATCCAAGGGGAGAGCCTGCTGCCGGCCATATCCGGGGAGGGCGCCTCGCACCGCAACTCGATGGTGATCGAGGACGACCAGCAGCGTGCCGTCATGGGCTTCGCGCGATCCCCGCGCCTGCGTACCATCATCACGCGACGCTGGCGCATGACCATCGCGCATGGCGACCCCTGGGGAGAGCTCTACGATCTCGAGAACGATCCTTGTGAAATGGAAAACCTCTTTGAGGATCCAGCGCATCGTGCGGTCCGTGGTGAGCTGATGGAAAGGCTCGCCTATCGACAGATGGAGCTTGCCGATCGCAGCCCGCTGCCGACGGGCCGGGCCTGAGCTCTCATTTGAAGGGAACCGGAAGCCGATCTTGCGCTTTTCCCCCACCGGCGCTTGGGCTATGTGCTCGGTGCGATCGATGCGCTCGAGGGGTTCACGATGTTTCCCAAGCCGAAGCCCGCGCTGACCCCCAACACCTATGCCTATGAGAGCGAGCCACTGGTGAAGCCCACGGGCTTTCGCGAGTACGACGCGCGCTGGCTGCTCGGCACGGAGCTCAACCTGATGGGAGCGCAGGCGCTTGGGCTCGGTCTCGGCACGCTCATCCACGAGCTCGGCGTGGCGCCGGACATCGTCACCGGACATGATTTTCGCGGATACTCGGCCTCCGTGAAGATGGCCCTGGTCTCCGGATTGATGGCTGCAGGCTGCAGGGTGCGCGACATCGGTCTCGCCGTTACTCCCATGGCCTATTTCGCCCAGTTCGACCTCGACGTGCCTTGCGTGGCCATGGTCACCGCATCGCATAACGACAACGGCTGGACCGGGGTCAAGATGGGTGCGCACCGCCCGCTGACCTTCGGGCCGGACGAGATGGCCCGGCTCAGCCACATCGTGCTCGGGGCGCGCTTCGACATGCGGGGCGGCGGGTCCTATGCCTTTGTCGAGAACTTTCCGGCGCGCTACATCGCCGATCTGACCAACCGGCCCAAGCTGAAGCGGCGTCTCGAGGTCGTCTGTGCCTGCGGCAACGGCACCGCCGGGGCGTTCGCTCCGCAAGTGCTGACGGCGCTGGGTTGCGAGGTGGTCCCGCTCGACTGCGGGCTCGACCACACCTTTCCGAAATACAACCCCAACACCGAAGACATGAAAATGCTGCATGCCATGCGCGACGAAGTCTTGCGGGTCGGGGCCGATGTTGCGCTCGGATTCGACGGCGACGGCGATCGCTGCGGCGTCGTCGACAACGAGGGCGAGGAGATCTTCGCGGACAAGGTTGGCGTGCTGCTCGCTCGCGATATCTCGTCGCAGCACCAGGGCGCGACATTCGTAGCCGACGTGAAGTCGACCGGGCTATTCATGACCGACCCGGTGCTGCGCGCCAACGGCGCCAGGGCCGACTACTGGAAGACCGGCCATTCCTACATGAAACGCCGGGTCAACGAGATCGGTGCGGTCGCAGGTTTCGAGAAGTCCGGCCACTTCTTCTTCAACAAGCCGCTCGGCCGCGGTTACGACGACGGTCTCGTGTTTGCGCTTGCGGTCTGCGATATGCTCGACCGCAATCCGGACAAGAGCATGGCCGACCTCAAGAACGCACTGCCCAAGACCTGGTCGTCACCGACCATGTCCCCGCACTGTGCCGACGAGATCAAATACCGCGTGGTCGACGAGGTGGTGAGGCATTTCGAGACGGCGAAGGCGAAGGGTGACAAGGTCGCGGGCCAATCGATCCGCGATCTGGTCACGGTCAACGGCGTGCGCGTGACGGTCGAGGATGGCACTTGGGGGCTCGTGCGCGCCTCCTCCAACAAGCCGGAGCTGGTGGTTGTGGTGGAGAGCCCGGTCGCGGAGACGCGCATGCGCGACATGTTCAAGGCGATCGACACGGTGCTGCGCACGCACAAGGAGGTCGGCGAATACAACCAGACGATTTGATCGGCGGGCGACGAAGTTGTACTCATGCACGTGTTCTGGCCGCTTCGACGCCGAGCGGCGGCGTGACCATCGCCGCGGGTCCTGTTGCCGGAGATGCATGCGCTCGGGCCTTGGGGCGGTTCGCGGTCTTGCCCGGCTCACCTCTTGAGGTCCCGCTGTTTCATCAGGATCTCGATCAGCGCGCTGACCTTGGGTGAGACTGCACCCTTGCGCCTGATGAAGACCGTCGGCGACAGATTGAATTCCGGCGGCATTGCGTGAACGCTGAGCAGCTTCACATCCGGGAAGGTTTTGAGCACGATCCGCGGTACCATCGAGATACCCATGCCGGCGACCGCGCAGCCGAGCATCGCGTGGTAGGACGACATTTCGATGATTCGATCCGACATCTCGCCGCTGCTGGCGAACCAATCGTCCATGAATTGGCGGTAGGGGCAACCGACCTCGAAGGCGAGCACGTTTCGGCCCTTGAGGTCTCGCGGAGACTTGATCGGCGGATGACTGGCGCCTGCGATGATGACAAGCTCCTCGTCGTACATCGGGATTTTTTCGAATGGTGCATCGGCGATGGGTTCTGCCACCAGCGCGGCATCGAGCTCCCCTTCGCGCACCGCGGTCGCCAGTATCCGGGGTGAATCCGTGCGCAATTCCAGCGTCACCTCGGGATAGCGGGACATATACTCGTTCATCGGCACCGGCAGCCGCACCGACGCCGTGCTTTCCATGGCGCCGAGGCGCAGAAGACCGCGCGGCTTGGCGTCGCGTACCCCCTCGCGCGCCTCGCGGGCGAGATCGAGCAGGCGCTCCGCATAGTCGAGCAGGAGCTTGCCTTCCGAGGTCAGGTGCAGTCGCTTGCGTTCGCGGATGAAGAGTTGAACGCCCAGATCGGCCTCGAGCTGACGGACGCGGGTCGTCACGTTGGACTGCACCCGGTTGAGCTTTTCCGCTGCCCTGGTGACGCCGCCGGCCTGCACCACGGACCGGAAGATCTCCAGATCGCCCAGATCCATCGCTGCGCTCCATCGTTCTCGATAAGAGATTAGAGATATCATAATTATTCATTTTACGTGATGATTCAGCCGGCGTAAAGCGCTATTTCAAGATCGAATTCTGATGGAGCAGGTCATGGACCCGAACGATGAGTTCTATTTTCTGACTTTCGAGCACCAGCCGTTGACCCCGGAGCAGATGGATCGCCTGCAGCGGGAAGCCGTCCGGGCAGCGAAACAGGCTCGCGCACAGGCCGTGCGCAGAATGCTCCACGCAATCGCGCGGTCGCCGCGGGCCATTGTACGGTACGGCCTGGACACGATCGGCAGATGGTGGACCGCCTATGTCGGCTGGCGCGAGCGGCGGGCCGCCGTCAAGGAGCTGGGCGGGCTCGACGATCGTACGCTCAAGGACCTCGGGCTGCACCGCTCGGAGATTGAATCCGTGGTCTACGGCCACGCTCTGCGCGATCCAGCCGAGGGAAGGGTCGCTGCCGTCCTGTTTCACAAGCCTTACGCGCGGCCGGCCCGCAGCCTGAACCCTGAACGGAAGGAAGTGGTGGGGGACACCAGGGCGATGCGGCGGGGCGTGCAAAAGGCCGCGCTGCAGGATACCGACGATCGCGCCGCAGCCGCCTGAGCCCTGAGCTGTGGATGACCGGCGCTCCCCCTTGCGAGGAGCGCCGGCATCGTTTGCGTCAGCCCACCCTCTCCTCAAAGGTGGCGCGGAACGGATGCGCGGGGTAGACGCCGAGGATCTTCATCTCCTTCGAATAGAAAGCGAGCTCCTCGAACGCGAACACCAGGTTTCGGCTTTCGGGGTGGCCCTCGATATCGGCATAGAACTGGGTCGCAAAGAAATTGCCCTCGATCATGTAGCTCTCGAGCTTGGTCATGTTGACGCTGTTGGTGGCGAAACCGCCCAGCGCCTTGTAGAGCGCCGCCGGCACGTTGCGGACCCGGAACAGGAAGGTCGTGATGACCGGCCCCTCGTCGCTCCTTGCCCACCGGGCATCACGCGAGAGCACGATGAACCGCGTCGTGTTGTGGTCCTCGTCCTCGATGTCCTGCGCGAGCACCTCGAGCCCGTAGATCTCGGCAGCGAGGCGCGACGCGATTGCGGCGCGCGTCTTGTCGGCGGTCTCGGCCACCTCGCGTGCGGACCCAGCCGTATCGGCAGCGACGATAGGTTTGATTCCGAGCTTGCGAATCACCTTGCGGCACTGGCCGAGTGCGTGGACGTGGCTTTCGACCGTCCTGATGTCGGCGAGCGTCGCCCCCTTCGGTGCGAGGAGCTGATGCCGCACCGGCATGAAATGCTCGGCAACGATGTGCAGTCCGGACTGCGGCATCAGGTGATGTATGTCGGCCACGCGGCCCGCCACCGAGTTTTCGACCGGAATCATGCCGAGCTCGGCTTCGCCGCCGCCGATGGCGGCGAACGCATCCTCGAAGGTCGCGCAGGCCACCGGCTCGTAGCCGGGATAGGCTTCGCGCGAGGCAAGGTGGGAATTTGCGCCGGGTTCTCCTTGAAATACGATTCTCTTCTGTACGCTCATGATCACTCCAGGTATGCGACGGGTGGCCAAGTCAACGGTCGCTGATCTCGTCATCGCCGCGCCACAGGCGCTCCTGATCACGCCGGCGGTTCATGCGGGCTGCGTCTTGTCGACAGCGCGCGGCCTTCCCAGGACCTCGCGCGCACGCTCGAGGTCCTCGGGTGTGTCGACGCCCAATGGCACGCTGTCAACGACAGTCACGTCGATGCGCATTCCGGCTTCCAGGGCTCGCAGCTGCTCCAGTCCTTCGCGCATCTCGAGCGGGGAGGGAGGCAGCGCAACGAAGCGGGCGAGCGCCGCCCGGCGATACGCATAGAGGCCGATGTGGTGATAGAGCGGCCCTTCGCCGAAAGGAGCAGGGGCGCGGGTGAAATAGAGCGCGCGCAACCTGCGCCGGCCGATCTGGCTGCCGACCACCTTCACGACATTGGGATCGGTGCGCTCCTCCGTCCGATCGATCTCGGCCGCCAGGGTGGCGATATCGACCGCGGGGTCGGCAAGGGGCTCGATCGCTGCGGCGATGTCGGCTGGCGCAAGCGTGGGCAGATCGCCCTGGACGTTGACGACGATGCCGGCGCCGGAGGCCGCGACTTGCAGCGCCTCGAAAATGCGGTCGGACCCGGAGGCGTGGTCCGAGCGGGTCATCACGGCGCGCCCGCCGGCCTTCTCGACGCAGGCTGCGATCACGTCCGAATCGGTAGCCACGACGACGGGTCCGAGGCGCGCGGCCTCGGCACGGCGCATGACGTGTACGATCATCGGCTCTCCTGCAATGTCGGCGAGCGGCTTGCCGGGCAGCCTGGTCGAGGCCATGCGCGCCGGGATGAGAATGAGGACGTCGGCCATCGGTTTACCGCGGCCGGCGGGCCCGGCCCGTGCCATGCACCGTTGGATTCGCGGGGTTATACGGGTTGCCAGAGACAAGGCAAACCGGCTATTTGTGCGCCGCCGCGGACTGCGGCAGGCGCTTGTCATGACCGTTTGGTTGCCTTTCCGTCCCTGGAGCCTGCGAGGCGATGGACTCCTTTGAGTTGAACAAGATCCTCGGCGCGATCCTGGCCACCTGCCTCGGCGTGCTCTCGATCAACATCGCTGCGGGAGCGATTTTTGCGCCCGTAAAGCCGGCAAAGCCCGGCTACGACATCGCAGTGCCGGAACACAAGCCGGGTGGAGAGACGAAACCCACGGAGCAGGAGCCGCAGCAACCGATCGAGCAACTGCTCGCCAAGGCCGACGTCGGCCGCGGCGAGACTTCCGCCAAGAAATGCGCGGCCTGCCACACCTTCGCGAAAGGCGGCAAGACCCTCGTCGGCCCCAATATGTGGGGTATCGTCGGCCGCCCGAAGGCATCGGAAGCCGGGTTCAACTATTCGCCGGCGCTCAAGTCCAAAGGCGGCAATTGGACCATCGACGACCTCAACCAATTCATTGCCAATCCCAAAGGATTGGTTCCCGGTACCAACATGACCTTTGCCGGCATTTCGCGCGGCGGCGAGCGGGCTGACCTCATCTCCTATCTCAACATGCTGTCGGACAGCCCCGCTCCGCTTCCGAAGGCGGCCGAGGCGCCGGGAGCGCCGAAGGCGCAGTGAACGCGGCATCTTTTGGATAGAACACGCATTTCACGTTCCTGCTGCGAGCGAAAATACGGACGGTACTGCGGAAACCCGCAAGGGTCTAAAATCTTGGTAATGAACGGCCGGAAGGTGCGTGCCCGGGCATCGGCGCCGTGGCGCTTGGTGGCGGGCACGCCTACCTACCATGCCATGGAGCAACGCACGATCGCGCAGCCGTCGAGGCCGGTCCGGTGCAGGGTCATCCAAAATCGGACATAATGCGCGCAGTAGGTCGGTCTCGCTTTTTACGCCCGGAGGCTTCCTTGCGCTTGACCCGTCGATCCATTCTTCATGCTGGATTCCTTGCCACTTCGGCGCCCATTCTCGATCGCTTCGGAATTCCGATCCTGGGCACCCCGGCAGGTGCACAATCGCGCGATTGGCGACACGGACTGTCGCTGTTCGGCGAGCTCAAATATCCGGCCGGATTCAAGCATTTCGACTACGTCAATCCCAGCGCGCCGAAAGGCGGCAGCGTTCGCATGATCGCATTCGGCACCTTCGACAACTTCAACGAAGCCGTGTCGGGATTGAAAGGCTCGATTGCGATGGCCGTGGGGATGATTTCCGACACGTTGCTGGTGTCGGCGCTCGACGAAGTGTCCACCGAGTACGGGCTGATCGCCGAAGCGGTGAGTCATCCGCCCGATTTTTCCGCGGCGACGTTCCGGTTGCGTCCGGAAGCGCGCCATCACGACGGCAAGCCGATCACGGTGGAGGACGTGATCTTCTCGATGGAATCGTTCAAGAAGCACAGCCCGATGATGGCGGCCTATTATCGGCACGTCGTGAAGATCGAGCAGACCGGGGAGGGCGAGGTCACCTTCACGTTCGACGCGCCGGGAAATCGTGAGATGCCCTTGATCCTGGGTCAGCTCAACGTGCTGCCCCGGCATTGGTGGGAGGGAACCGATGCCGCCGGCAGGAAGCGCGACATCGGGACGACCACGCTCGAGCCGCCGCTCGGAAATGGAGCCTACCGCATCAAGGAATTCGTCGCCGGGCGCACCATCGTCTACGAGCGGGTGAAGGACTACTGGGGCAAGGACCTCAACGTCAATGTCGGGCGCGACAATTTCGACGAGTTGCGGTTCGAGTATTTCCGCGACGCCACCGTCGCGATCGAGGCCTTCAAGGCCGACCATATCGACTGGCGCGCGGAGAACAGCGCGAAGAACTGGGCGACGGCGTACGACTTCCCGGCTGTGAAGGACAAGCGTGTCATCCTGGAGGAGTTCCCTCAGCGCAACAGGGGGATCATGCAGGCCTTCGTCTTCAACACCAGGCGCGACAAGTTCAAGGACTCGCGGCTGCGTCTCGCCTTCAACTACGCCTTCGATTTCGAGGAGATGAACAAGCAGATCTTCTTCGGCCAGTACCGGCGCATTACCAGCTATTTCGACGGCACGGAGCTGGCCTCCTCGGGTCTTCCGCAAGGCCAGGAGCTCGCCATTCTCGAGAAGGTGCGCGACCAGGTGCCGCCGGAGGTATTCACGGCTCCTTACACCAATCCGGTCGGTGGAAGCCCCGAGAAGGTGCGCGCAAATCTGCGCGAGGGAATGCGGCTGCTCAAGGAGGCGGGCTACGAGGTCCGCAACCAGAAGCAGGTCAACATCAAGACCGGCGAGACCCTGAGTGTCGAGATCCTCACGCAGACGGCAGATCCCGGCGCGGAGCGCTTCATCCTGTTCTACAAGCCCTCGCTCGAGCGGCTCGGCCTCAACTTCACCGTCCGCAGCGTCGACGATATCCAGTACGAGAACCGGCTGCGCAATTGGGACTTCGACATGGTCATCGCAAGCTGGCCGCAATCGTTGTCGCCGGGCAACGAGCAGCGTGATTTCTGGAGCGCCCGCGCCGCCGACACGCCGGGCTCACGCAACTATGTCGGGATCAGGAATCCGGCCGTCGACGCGTTGATCGAGCGGGTCATCTTCGCCAAGGATCGTGACGAGCTCGTCGCGGCGACCAGGGCGCTCGATCGCGTCCTGCTGTGGAACCACTACGTCGTGCCCCAATTCACCCACGACAAAAGCCGCGTTGCGCGCTGGGACCGTTTCGGGCGACCCGACCCGCTGCCGAAATACGCGGCCGCCGGATTTCCCACGGTTTGGTGGTGGGACGCCGAAAAGGCGGCCAAGGCGGGAACGCGCAGGTGACCGACTTTCCGGACGTGAGCCGTCGCGGCGCGCTGGCCCTGGGTGCCGGTGCCCTCGCGACCGCCGTGGCCGGGACAGCGCGGGCGCAAGGGCAGAAGGAGCCCGAGCGGCACGGCATGTCGGCGTTCGGCGATCTCAAGTATCCTCCGGACTTCACGCACTTCGACTATGTCAACCCGAACGCACCGAAAGGCGGGGTGTTCTCGCACATCGGGTCGACGCGAGCCTTCAATCAGAATTTTCTCACCTTCAACTCGCTCAACAGCTACATCCTCAAGGGCGATGGCGCCCAGGGCATGCAGCTCACTTTCGCGAGCCTGATGGCGAGCGCCAGCGACGAGCCGGACTCGATGTACGGGCTTGCCGCGCGCGCCGTGCAGATATCCCCGGACGGGACCTCCTACCGTTTCCTGATGCGGCCGGGGATCAAGTTCCACGACGGCAGCCCGCTCACCGCTCATGACGTGGCGTTCTCGCTGCAAACGCTCAAGGACAAGGGACACCCCATCGCTCAGCAGCTGCTGCGCGATTTCGCCGGTGCGCAGGCGCTGGACGACACCACCGTGGTGGTGCGGTTTGCACCCAACCGGGCGCGCGACGTGCCGCTGTTCGCCGCGTCGCTGCCGATCTTCTCGCGTGCCTACTACGCCGGCCGTCCGTTCGACGAGACGACGCTCGAGGCCCCGCTCGGCTGCGGACCCTATCGGGTGGGACGCTTCGAGGCGGGCCGCTACATCGAGCTGGAGCGAGTCAAGGACTGGTGGGGCGCGCACCTTCCGGTCGCGCGCGGACAGAACAACTTCGACGTCGTGCGCTACGAATATTATCGGGATCGCGATGTCGCCTTCGAGGGCTTCACCGGGAGGAGCTATCTGTTCCGCGAGGAATTCACCTCGCGCATCTGGGCCACCCGCTACGACTTTCCGGCGATCCGCGAGGGACGCGTCAAGCGCGATGTGATTCCCGACCAGACCCCTTCGGGCGCGCAGGGCTGGTTCCTCAACACCCGACGCGAGAAGTTCAGGGACAAGCGCCTGCGCGAAGCCTTGATCTACGGCTTCGATTTCGAATGGACCAACAAGACGATCATGTATGGGTCCTACGAGCGGACCCAGTCGGTGTTCCAGAACTCCATCATGATGGCGGTTGGCCGGCCCGGAGCGGACGAGCTCGCTCTGCTGGAGCCGTTCCGCGGCCGGGTGGCCGACGAAGTGTTCGGCGAGCCGTTCGTTCCACCGGTCTCGGACGGGTCCGGCCAGGATCGTGTGCTGCTGCGCAAGGCGAGCGCGCTCCTGCAGGACGCGGGCTTCGGCGTCAAGGGCGGCAAGCGCGTGTCGCCGAAAGGCGAGCGGGTCAGCATCGAGTTCCTGCTCGACGAGCCGTCGTTCCAGCCCCATCACATGACCTTCATCAAGAACCTCGGCATCCTCGGCTTCGATGCGAGCCTGCGCATGGTCGACCCGGTGCAGTTCCGCAAGCGAGTGGACGATTTCGACTTCGATGTCGTGGTGCAGCGGTTCTCGTTTTCGAGCACTCCCGGTGATTCGCTGCGCAGCTACTTCTCCTCGCAGGCCGCCACCCTGAAAGGGTCGCAGAATCTTGCCGGCATCTCGGACCCTGTCGTCGACGCGCTCATCGAGAGGATCATCGCCGCCGAGAATCGGCCGAGCCTGGTGACCGCGTGCAAGGCGCTCGACCGGGTCATCCGCGCCGGCCGCTACTGGATCCCGCACTGGTACAAGGGAAGTCACTGGCTCGCCTTTTGGGACGTGTTCGGACGGCCGAACGAAAAACCGCGCTATGCGCGCGGCATCCCGGAAACCTGGTGGTACGATCGCGGCAAGGCAGCCAGGCTCGAGCAACGGGGCTGAGACGTGAACCGGGACACGAACGACATCGCCGACGAACGCACGACATGATCGCCTACATCATCCGGCGCGTGCTGCTCATGATACCGACGCTGTTCGGAATCATGCTGGTTTCGTTCGTCGTGGTGCAGTTCGCGCCCGGCGGGCCGGTCGAGCGCGTGATCGCACAGCTCTCCGGCTCCGACACCGGAGCCACCTCCCGCATTTCCGGCTCGTCGAGCGGCGACTTCAGCCAGCGCGGGCAACCGGGTGGCGCTACCGGTGTCGATGCGATCAACTCCAAGTATCGTGGCGCCCAGGGACTCGATCCCGAATTCATCAAGAGCCTGGAGCAGCAGTTCGGCTTCGACAAGCCGGCGCACGAACGTTTCTTCCTGATGCTGTGGAACTATCTCAGGTTCGACTTCGGCAAGAGCTACTTCCGCGACACCACGGTGCTGCAGCTCATCAAGGAGAAACTGCCGGTCTCCATCTCGCTCGGCATCTGGCTGACGCTGCTGACCTACCTGATCTCGATTCCATTGGGAATTCGCAAGGCGGTCACCGACGGGACCAGGTTCGACGTCTGGACATCGGGCGCCATCATCGTCGGCTATGCCATACCGGGATTTCTGTTCGCGATCCTTCTGATCATTCTCTTCGCCGGCGGCTCCTTCTTCAATTTCTTTCCGCTTCGCGGACTGACTTCCGACAATTGGACGCAGTTGTCGCTGGGCGGCAAGGTCGTCGACTACTTCTGGCATCTGGTGCTTCCCATCATCTCGATGGGGCTCGCGGCATTCGCCACCATGACGCTGCTCACCAAGAATTCGTTCCTCGAGGAGATCCGCAAGCAGTACGTGCTCACCGCCCGCGCCAAAGGCAATGCCGAGCGCCAGGTGCTGTACGGTCACGTATTCCGCAACGCGATGCTGATCGTGATCGCCGGCTTCCCCGGCGCCTTCGTGCACGCCTTCTTTTCCGGCTCGCTGCTGATCGAAACCATCTTCTCGCTCGACGGCATCGGCCTGCTCGGGTTCGAGAGCGTGCTCAACCGCGACTATGCCGTGGTGTTCGCCACCCTCTACATCCTGTCGCTCGTCGGATTGCTGGTGAACCTGATTTCCGATCTCACCTATACCTGGGTTGATCCGCGCATCGACTTCGAGACGCGGGAGGTGTGAGATGGACGACCGCACCAGCGTCCGGGTCCCCGAAACGACTGCGCAGACGCCAATGGGGCTGGGCGTCCCGCCGGAGGGGCATCTGGTCGCGGTGTCCCCGCTCAACCGGCGGCGCTGGCAGAATTTCACCGCCAATCGACGCGGATACTGGTCCTTCTGTATTTTTCTGGTCCTGTTCGGCATCTCGCTGATCGCCGAGTTCATCGCCAACGACAAGCCGTTCTATGTCCGCCACGACGGCAGGTCCTTCTTTCCGGTCTTCGTCACCTATCCCGAGACCGCATTCGGGGGCGACTTCGAGACCGCGACCGACTATCGCGATCCGTTCCTGCAGAAGCTGATCGACGAGAAGGGCGGCTTCATGCTGTGGCCGCTGATCCGTTATTCCTACAACACCCACAACCTCGACTTGCCGACGCCGGCACCATCGAAGCCGACCTGGATGCTTACCGAGGAGCAATGCAAGGCGGTGGTGGAGCGCAAGGGCCTGCGTGGCTGCCGCGATCTCGAATACAATTGGCTCGGCACCGACGACCAGGGTCGCGACGTGGTCGCGCGCTTGCTCTACGGCTTTCGCATCTCGGTCCTGTTCGGGTTGATCCTCACCATCGTCTCCTCGGTCATCGGCGTGGCGGCAGGCGCGGTGCAGGGCTATTTCGGCGGCTGGACCGATCTCCTGTTCCAGCGCGTCATCGAGATCTGGACCGCGGTCCCGTCGCTCTACCTTCTGCTGATCATCTCGTCGGTGCTGGTCCCCGGGTTTTTCGTGCTGCTCGGTATCCTGCTGTTGTTCTCCTGGGTATCGCTGGTCGGCCTGGTGCGTGCCGAGTTCCTGCGCGGGCGCAATTTCGAGTATGTGCAGGCCGCGCGCGCGCTCGGGGTCTCGAACCGCACCATCATGTTCCGGCACCTCCTGCCCAATGCCATGGTTGCGACCATGACCTTCCTGCCGTTCATCTTGTCGTCGTCGGTGATGACGCTCACCGCGCTCGACTTCCTCGGCTTCGGCCTGCCGCCGGGCTCGCCCTCGCTCGGCGAGATGCTCTCCCAGGGCAAAGCCAACATACAGGCGCCCTGGCTCGGCATTGCCGGCTTCACGACGGTTGCCACCATGCTCTCGCTCCTGATCTTCATCGGTGAGGCGGTGCGCGACGCCTTCGATCCGCGCAAGACGTTCGGATGAGCGCGATGGACGCAACCGATCAAAGGCTTCTGGAGGTAGAGGATCTTTCCGTCGTGTTCCGCCAGGGCGAACGTGAGACGCTGGCCGTCGATCGCATCTCCTTCGAGATCAAGAAGGGTGAGACGGTGGCGCTGGTTGGGGAGTCGGGTTCCGGCAAGTCGGTCACGGCGTTGTCGGTGCTGAAGCTCCTGCCTTATCCCGCCGCCCGCCACCCGTCCGGCTCGATCCGGTTCAAGGGCCAGGAGCTGCTCGGCCTGGCGGAAGGCGAGATTTGCCGGGTGCGCGGCAACGACATCACGATCATCTTCCAGGAGCCGATGACCTCGCTCAACCCGCTACACACCATCGAGAAGCAGATCGGCGAAATCCTGCTGCTGCATCAAAGGTTGACCGGGGAGGCCGCGCGCGCCCGCTCCGTCGAGCTCCTGAGCCAGGTCGGGCATTCCCGACCCCGAGACCCGGCTCAAGAGCTATCCGCACCAGCTCTCCGGCGGCCAGCGCCAGCGGGTGATGATTGCAATGGCGCTCGCCAACGAGCCCGACCTGCTGATTGCCGACGAACCGACCACCGCACTCGATGTGACGGTACAAGCGCAGATTCTCTCCCTCCTCAAGCAGCTGCAGAAGCGACTCGGCATGGCGATGCTGTTCATCACCCACGATCTCGGCATCGTGCGCAAGCTCGCCGACACGGTCTGCGTGATGAAGGAGGGCAAGATCGTGGAAAAGGGCCCGGTCGAGCGCGTGTTCACGGGTCCGGAGCATCCCTATACGCGGGCATTGCTGGCAGCCGAGCCCAAGCCCGACCCGGCGCCGGTCAACGTCGATGGGGCGGTCGTGGTCGAGACCGACCAGCTCAAGGTCTGGTTTCCGATCAAGCGCGGCGTGCTGCGCCGGGTGGTCGGCCACATCAAGGCGGTCGATGGAGTGAGCGTGGTCGTGCGGCAGGGCGAGACGCTCGGGATCGTGGGGGAGTCCGGCTCCGGAAAGACGACGCTGGGCCTCGCCATCCTCCGGCTCATCTCCTCGGACGGCCCGATCGTCTTTCTCGGCACCCCGATCGCCGGGCTGACGTTCCGGCAGATGCGCCCGTTCCGGCACCACATGCAGGTCGTGTTCCAGGATCCATACGGATCGCTGTCACCCCGCATGTCGGTCTCCGACATCATCGAGGAAGGTTTGTGGGTACACCATCCGAAGCTCACCAGAGAGCAGCGCGAAGAGCGTGTGATCCGGGCACTGCGCGATGTGGGGCTGGATCCCGACACCCGCTTTCGCTATCCGCACGAATTCTCCGGCGGACAGCGCCAGCGCATCGCGGTGGCACGCGCGGTCGTGCTGGAGCCGACCTTCGTGGTGCTCGACGAGCCGACGAGCGCACTCGACATGCTGATCCAGGCGCAGATCGTCGATCTGCTGCGCGCGCTGCAGAAGCGGCGCAATCTCACGTACCTGTTCATCTCCCACGATCTGCGGGTGGTGGCGGCGCTGGCGAGCCGGCTGGTGGTGATGCGGCACGGCAAGGTGGTCGAGGAGGGGCCCGCCGCTGACCTGTTCGCCCGTCCGAGCAGCGACTACACCCGCGCCCTGTTTGCAGCGGCGTTCAATCTCGAAACCGCCCCCGTGGGCGTGGTCGCGCAGTAACGACGACGCAGATTTCATTTCATGGGTGCAATCCTCATCGCCGTGACCGGGCTTGATCCGGCCGGATGGGAAAGCCGCTTGCGAGCACGTGCGCCCGGCCGCGATCTCCGGATCTGGCCGCAGCGGATCGGCGATCCCGCCGAAATCACCTACGTCTTTGCCTGGCAACCGCCGCGCGGGCTGCTCACCGGGTTTCCCGTTCTTGCGGCGATTTTCTCGCTCGGCGCCGGCGTCGACCACCTTCTCGGCGATCCTGCGCTGCCAAATGTCCCGATCGTACGGATCGTCGATCCCGATCTCACCATGCGGATGAGCGAATACGTCGCCTTGCACGTGTTGCTTCATCATCGCCGTCAGCGGCTCTACGACGCCCAACAGCGCGCGCTTCTGTGGCACGAGCACGAGCAGCCGGCCGCCGGCGAGGTGGCGGTCGGAGTTATGGGCCTCGGCGTCCTCGGCGGCGACGCGGCGTCGGTGCTGCGCCGGCTCGGATTTCGCGTCGCCGGCTGGAGCCGGACGCCGAGGACGCTCCCCGGGATCGAGTGCTTTCACGGCGACAGCGGTCTCGACGCGTTTCTGCGCCGTACCGAGATCCTCGTGTGCCTGCTTCCGGCGACCGCGGAGACGGCAGGAATTTTGCGGCTCGAGCTGTTCCGCAAGCTCGTGCGCACCGGTGCGGCGGCCGGGGCCTACCTGATCAATGCCGGCCGCGGGACGCTTCAGGTCGATGCTGACGTGCTCGCGGCACTCGATGAAGGATCGCTCGCAGGCGCCACCCTCGACGTGTTCGCGATCGAGCCGCTGCCGGCGCATAGTCCGCTCTGGCGCCATCCCAAGGTGACCATCACGCCGCACAATGCCGCAACGTCCGATCCTCGCGCGCTGGCTGCCAACGTGCTGCGACAAATCGAGCGCTTCGAGGCCGGCTTGCCCCTCGAGCATGTGGTCGATCGCACGGCCGGGTATTAGGGAGGCGATTTCGACATGCGAATCATGGGCGCGAGATCGTAGTAGGCTGGGTCGAGCACTTGCGAGACCCAGCAATTCGGCAGCAGGAGATGCTGGGTCTCGTAAGATCTCGACCCAGCCTACCGATCGGTTTCACGGATTCGATGAACGAGAGCGACGAGAACGCGCATGACGGCGGAGCGATCTGACCGGGATGCGCTGTCGCTTGGCAACACGAACGATGCCCGCGAACCGCACCGGCGGGTGATCTTCAAATGGATCAATGACGCGCCTCATGAGGTTCGGATCGTGGACTACCATTCAGAGGGGGCGACGATGGCAGAGAACGAGTTCGCACCGGTTACGCCCGGCGAAATGCTGAAGAAGAATTCCTGGCTGCGTATGGTCTGTCGCAGAGCCAGCTCGCGAAGGCCATAAGGACTTCGCCGAACCGGATCGCCGAGATCGTCAACAATCGGCGGCGCATCACCGCCGATACTGCAATTCGGCTGGGCTTGTACTTTGGCAGCAGTCCGGAGTTCTGGATGAATCTTCAGAGCTATTACGACCTGAAAATGGCGCGGCGAAATCTCAAGCCCGAAGATGCGAAGCGCATCAAGGCGCTTCGGGCCGCGTGAACCGGCGGCGCCAAGCCGGGAGCCCGTGGTCCGTCGGTCGGACTGGCCGCAGCCGGCGCATCGCCGATCATATGATGTGCCGTTCGCGCAGCTCGGCGAGTTCGTCGTCGTTCAATCCGAGCGATCCGAGGATCTCGCGGTTGTGCTGGCCGAGCTCGGGCGCGGGCGTGCGGATCTCCCCGGGCGTGCCCGACAACCGTGGAACGACGGCATGCATGGGAATGCTGCCCATGTCCGCGTCCGGCAAATGGACGACGATCTCGCGTGCCTTCACGTGTGGATCGGCGATGAACTGGTCGATATCGTAGACCGGTGCCGCGGTGACGTCCGCCTGGTCGAATACCGCAAGCGCGTCGGCAAGCGTGTGGCGGGCGATGAAATCGCGCAATGGCGCCTCGCAGGCATCCGCATTGCGCACGCGGTCGGCATTGGTGCGAAACCGTGTATCGTCGATCATGTCGGCGCGTCCGATGGCGCGAAAGACGCGCTCGGCCATCCCCTGCATCGAGGCCGATAGCGCGATCCAGCGGCCGTCGGCCGTCTGGAATACGTTGCGGGGCGAAGCTGTCGCCGAACGGCTGCCGAGGCGTGGCTTGATCTCGCCGGTGAGCTCGAAGATGGCGGCGTCCGGGCCGATGATGGAGAAGATCGGATCGAGCAGCGGCAGGTCGATCACCTGTCCTCTGCCGCCGTTGACCTCGATTTCGCGGAGCGCCACCAGCACCGCCGATGCGCCGTAGAGGCCGGCGGTCATGTCCGCAAGCGCCAGGGGCGGCAGCAGGGGCGGCCGGTCGGGAAAGCCGCTCTTGGCGGCAAAGCCGGACATTCCCTCCACGAGGCTGCCGAAGCCTGGACGGTCCCGGTACGGCCCGTCCTGGCCCCACCCCGAGACTCGGACGATGACGAGCCGGGCGTTGAGCTGGTGCAGCGTGGCCGGTGCGAGGCCCATGGCCTCGAGCGTGCCCGGCCGGAAGTTCTCGATGAAGACCTGGGCACCGCTCAGGAGCCGCGTCAGAAGGTCCCTCCCTTCGCGGTCGCGCAGGTTGAGCGTGACGCTCTTCTTGTTGCGGGCATAGACCTTCCAATGCACGCTGATGTCCCCTACGCGCCAGGCGCGCAACGGGTCGCCGTGGCCGGGCTCCTCGATCTTGATGACCTCGGCGCCGAAATCGGCGAGCTGCAGGCTGAGCATGTTACCGGCCACGAGCCGCGAGAGATCGAGCACGCGAATGCCGTCGAGGGGGCACTTCGCTTGGGGACGGAATTGTCTCATGTCGCATCGACTCGAAAGAAGGGGGTTTCTAGCGCAGATGGCAGGCCACCAGGTGGCCCGGTCTCACAGCGCGCAGGAGGGGTACTTCGACCCTGCAGCGCTCGCTGGCGTAGGGGCAGCGTGTATGGAAATGGCAGCCGGGAGGCGGCTTGACGGGACTCGGCACATCGCCCTGGAGAACACGCTTCTGCCGTTTGATGGCGGGATCCGGCACCGGAACGGCCAACAGCAGCGACTCGGTATACGGGTGAAGCGGCGCAGTGAAGTGGGACCACTTGTCCGTGTATTCGACGATGCGGCCGAGATACATCACCGCTATGCGGTGGCTTATGTGCTCGACCACCGCGAGGTTGTGCGAGATGAAGAGATAGGCGAGGTCGAGCTCGCGCTGGAGGTCCATCATCAGGTTCAGCACTTGCGCCCCGATCGAGACGTCGAGCGCCGAGACCGGCTCGACACGAGCGCCGTTTTCGTCTTCGGGCACGGCAGCCCGGCTCGGCTTGCCAAAGCAACGACTTCCCACCACGATACACCGATAACTGCGAGAATTAACTGCGAGAATGAGTGAGAATGATCGTGAGGAAGAGCGACAATATCGTCGCCGCGACCACCGAACGCATCTTCGCGGACCTCGCCGAGCCTCAGACCATCATTCGCGTCAGGGGTGGCTGCTGGAAGGAACCGCTTTGGCATGCCTTGGTCGATGCCGGACTGACGCGCGCCTGGGTGCCGGAACAGCACGGAGGTGCCGGTGCAAGTGTTGCAGATGGCTTCGCTGTCCTGGGGGTTTCCGGCCGTTTCGCGACGGCCGTCCCGCTTGCAGAAACGCTGTTGGCAGGCTGGCTGTTGTCCCGCGCGGGGATCGCTTCGCCTGCGGCCGCAATGTCGGTTGCGCCCGTGCGACCGGGCGAGCGCGTGACACTGAACGCCGACGGAACCTTGGCTGGAAAGCTCCGTGCGGTGCCGTTCGCACGGGATGCCGAGTATCTCGCCCTGGTCGCGACCGGGGTTGCCGAAACCTCGATCGCACTGGTCGCAACCGCCGACTGCCGGGTGACCGAGGGCTACACCCTTGCGGGGGATGCACTCAACGTGGTTTCGCTCGAAAGCGTCGAGCCGGTCAGCATCGCGCCCGCTCCGGCCGATTTCGATCAGACGGCGCTCCTGCTGATGGGCGCGGTCGCGCGCAGCG
This sequence comes from uncultured Alphaproteobacteria bacterium, assembly GCA_963840535.1. Taxonomy (GTDB): domain Bacteria; phylum Pseudomonadota; class Alphaproteobacteria; order Rhizobiales; family Xanthobacteraceae; genus VAZQ01. Next base: position 105,561 of record CAWIZJ010000066.1, on the reverse strand, counting down.
TCCAGAGCGCGGGCGCCCTGGAGACGATCCTGGCGCTCAGCGTACGGTACGCGAACGAGCGCATCGCCTTCGGGCGGCCGATCGGAAAATTCCAGGCCATTCAGCACGGTCTCGCGCGGCTTGCCGGAGAGGCTGCGGCAGCCGTCGCCGCTTCCGGCTCCGCAGCCGAGACCTTTGCGAATGCCGAGTGTTTCGACGATGCGGCGTTCCTGGAAGCTGCATCCGCGAAGATCCGGTCGGCGGAGGCGGCCGAAGCGGGTGCCGCGATCGCACACCAGGTTCATGGCGCGATCGGCTTCACGAACGAGCATGTCCTGCATCGGTTTACATTGCGGCTGCTGTCCTGGCGTGACGACTTCGGCGACGAATGCCACTGGGCGCTGCAGCTGGGCAACATGGTGGCCGGGCGTGGCGCCGACGAATTCTGGCCGCTCGTTGCCTCGCGTTGACACCTGCAACGGGCGACAACGGAGCTGATGGAAGCAGATGACCGCTGACCTCCGGTTCGACCAGATCCGTCTGCCGCCGGAATGCGATTCGCTGCGCCAGGAGGTGCGCGCCTTCATTGCTGCGGAGGTCGCAGCCGGCGCATTCGATCCCAGCCGGCCCGGGAAGGGTGAATTGTGCAATCCCGCATTCAGTCGTCGCGTGGGTGCGAAGGGTTGGATCGGGATGACCTGGCCAAAGAGATATGGCGGCCGCGAGCGCAGCTTCCTCGAACGCTACGTGGTGACCGAAGAATTCCTGGTGGCGAATGCGCCGGTGCGCCTGCACTTCGTTGCCGACCGTCAGAGCGGTCCGATCCTGCTCAAATACGCGCCCGAGCACATCAAGTCGGACATCCTGCCACGCATCTGCCGGGGCGAGGTCTGCTTCGCCATCGGCATGAGCGAACCCGGCTCGGGCTCGGATCTGTTCGCCGTCAAGACCAGGGCGACCAGGACCGACAAGGGATGGCTGATCAACGGCACCAAGGTCTGGACCAGCAATGCCCACCTCGCCGACTACATGCTCGGCCTGTTTCGCACCTCGCCACCGACCAAGGAAAACCGCCGCCACGGCCTCACGCAATTCCTGGTCGACATGAAGACACCGGGGATCACGGTCAATCCGATCTACCAGATGACCGGCCTGCACGATTTCAACGAGGTGGTGTTCGAGGATGCCGGTGATTCCCGACGACCATGTGATGGGGGAGGTGGACGGTGCGTGGAAGCAGGCCACGAGCGAGCTTGCCTATGAGCGCAGCGGACCGGAGCGCTTCCTCGAAACCATCTACACGCTGGTCGAGCTGGTTCGCGCACTCGGCCCGCAGCCGGAGCTTCGCGGCGCGGAAGGGCTCGGCCGCCTCACCGCCCAGCTCCATACGCTGCGGCGCATGTCGGTGTCGGTTGCGGGCATGCTGCAGGCGGGCAAGGAACCGATCGTCGAAGGCTCGATCGTCAAGGACCTTGGCACCGTGTGGGAGCAAAGGCTGCCTGGCCGCGTCCGCGAGCTCGCGGCATTCCTTGCGCCCGAGGTGACGAACCGCACCACGCTCGAGGAACAGTTGGCAATCGCCACCGTGATCGCGCCCAAGTTCACCATTCAGGGTGGGACCACCGAGGTGTTGCGCGGCATCATTGCCCGCGGCCTCGGTCTGCGTTGAACATGACGGAAGGAGCGTAGATGGGTCCGTTCGAGGATATCGCCGTCGAGGCATCGGGCTTGGTCGCTCTGATCGAGATTCGCCGGCCCCCGAACAATTTCTTCGACCTCGCCCTGATCCGGGAGATTGCCGACGCGCTGGAGGCGCTGGATGGGCACGACGGGTGCCGTGCCGTGGTGCTGGCGGCGCAGGGCAGAGCCTTCTGCGCGGGGGCCAATTACGGCGACGGCAGCACGCTCGATGCTGCTGGCCGGCGGCCGGGCGAGGAGGCCCAACCGGTCGCACAGCTGTACGCGGAGGCAGTGCGCCTGTTTCGCACCCGCAAGCCGATCATCGGCGCGATCCACGGCGCGGCCGTGGGAGGCGGGCTCGGCCTGGCGCTGGTCGCGGATTTTCGCGTCACCTGTCCGCAAGCGCGTTTCTGGGCGAACTTCACGCGGCTCGGTTTCCACCCGGGCTTCGGCCTGACCACGACGCTCCCCGAGTTGATCGGGACGGCCAACGCCGCCTTGATGTTCTATACCAGCCGGCGCGTCACCGGCGAGGATGCCGTCAGGTGGGGACTCGCCGACCTGCTTGTTCCGCAGGATGGGGTTCGGGACGCCGCCATCAAGCTCGCCGCCGAGATCGCCGAGAACGCGCCGCTCGCCGTGATCGCGACGCGTGCGACCATGCGGGCCGGACTGGCCGATCGCGTCAAGACGGCAACCGAGCACGAGCTCGTGGAGCAGACCCGCTTGCGCGCGAGCGCGGACTTCAGAGAAGGCACCAAGGCCATGGCCGAACGTCGCGTGCCGAACTTCGCCGGCCGGTAGTCCCCGCGCTCACAGCCGCCGCACGCTGGTCGGCTCGCTGCCGGCGGCGCTGATGCGCGCGATGGCCTTGGCGATCGGTTCGATAGCTACCGCCATGTGGAAGGCATTGGCGTGCAGGAGCGTGGTGTCGTCCCGCACGATTGCGACATGACCGGTCCAGAACAACAGGTCGCCCCGCTGCAGCTTGGACAGCGCGGCGGCGGGTTCGAGCGCCCAGCCGAGCGCACGTTCCTGCATGTCGCTGTCGCGCGGACAGGGGATGCCGCAGGAGCTTAGCGCCAATTGCACCAGTGCCGAACAGTCGAGGCCGAGATTGGTCTTGCCGCCCCACAGGTAGGGCGAACCCACGAATCGCTCGGCGACCGTGACGAAATCCGTCTCCTTGGCATCGACCGGTGCCAGGTGGGTCGCCGGCACATGGCCGCCCGATGCGGTCACCGCCAACGACCCGTCAACGCGCTTCACCACGATGCGACAGCCGAACGGAAGGCCTGCGATCGGCACCAGCTTGATCGACGGTCCGGGAAAGACCAGCGTGCGCAGCACCGCGACCCGGTGGGTTGGCGCCGGGCCAGGATCGCCCAGCATGTCCTCCGGCAGGAAGCCGACATAACCGTCCGCCGCGAGCTGGCCCCAGGCCCAGCCCTCTCCGCTCGTTTCGTAAACGGTGAAACGCTCCCCCATCAGCGCCTCGGTCTCGAGCATCGCGTCGGGAGTGGGGGTGCGACGCAACGGTGCGTGCGGGACGACAACCTCACGGTCGCGACCCTCGACGAAGCGCGCAGCCCGAACCCTGCCTTCGAGATGCTTGGCCGCGAGATCGGGCCGCGCCGGGGTGACGCGATGGTCGAGCAAGGAAACGGTGGCTTCAGCCATGGCGCGCTACCAGCAGCGCGTAGAGAGCGCGCGCGGCTTGGCATTCGGCGCCCTCGGGCCGTCCCGGCCTGGCGGTCTGGTTCCACGCGAAGATGTCGCAGTGCAGCCACGCCTTGGCCGTCGTCACAAACCGGCGCAGGAACAGCGCCGCGGTGATCGAGCCGGCGAAATTGCCGGACGATACGTTGTTGATATCGGCCACTTTTGATTCGAGCAGCTGTTCGTAGGGCCGCCACAGGGGCATGCGCCAAAGCGGGTCGTTTTCGCTCGTCGCGAAGCCTGCGAGCGCAGACGCGAGCTCGTCGTCATCGGTGTAGAATGGCGGGATTTCGGCACCAAGCGCGACCCGTGCGGCCCCGGTCAGCGTCGCCATGTCGGCGATCAAGTCCGGCTGCTCCTCGTCGGCAAGCGCGATGGCGTCGGCGAGGATCAGGCGGCCCTCGGCGTCGGTATTTCCGATCTCGACCGTGAGCCCCTTGCGCGAGCGGTAGATGTCACGCGGGCGGAAGGCGGAACCGGAAATTGCGTTCTCGACCGCGGGGATCAGCAAACGCAACCGTATCCTGCTGCCGCGGTCCATGAGCATATGGGCCAGTGCCATCATGGACGCGGCCCCGCCCATGTCCTTCTTCATGTTGAGCATGCCGGCCTCGGGCTTGATGTCGAGCCCACCGGTGTCGAAGCACACGCCCTTGCCGATGAGCGTGACCTTGGGAAGGCCGGGATCGCCCCAGGTCATGTCGATGAGACGCGGCGCGCGGGCGGCGGCGCGGCCGACCGCATGGATGAGCGGGAAGTTCTCCTCGAGCAGGCCGTCGCCGACGACGGACCGCACCGACGCGCTGTGCCGGGCGGCGACCATGCGCACGGCGTCCTCGAGCTCCTGCGGGCCCATGTCGTTCGACGGCGTGTTGATGAGGTCACGCGCAAGGCTCACGCCGTCGACGACGCGGGCGAGATCCGCCGCGTCGACATTGCCGGGGAGCTCGAGCTTGTGCTCTTTCGCGTCCGGTTTGCGATAGCGCGAGAACCGGTAGCAGCCGAGGGCGAAGGCCAACGCCCCGAGCTTCGAATCGTGCGGGGCATTGGCGAAACGATAGGAACCTGCGGGGATCAGGGGGGGCAGCGCGCCGGGCCGAAACAAGTCCTTGGTGGGATCCTCGGCCGGCTCGAGCCCGAACAGAATCCCGGCCAGTTCGCCTTCAGCCGCCGGTAGCAGAAGATGCCGGCCTGCCTTCGGCTCGAACCCCGCGGCCTCTGCGAAGGCACGGACGCGCGGATCGAGCTGCTCGCGCAACTCCCCCCAGGTCGAGGTGGTCACGAACGTGATCGGTACCGTCGGGCTTTTCTGGCCGCGAACGATGAAGACCTGGCTAACCGGGGGAATCAGCGGGTGCATGGGAATGGCCGTCGTCGGATCGGCCCCTGCTATAGCGTTTTCCCGCAAAGTGGAAGCCGGCTGAGACGCAAGCCGTGCGCAATTCCAGGGATCGGGATGCGTTCGCCGGCGGCCGCGAGGGGAGGGCGGTGACGACCAATGCGAACGCCGCGGGTCGGCCTTGATCGCCGGGGGATTAATCTTACTGAGTCAGAACGCCGCAGGTAATGGCGATCAGAAATCAGTTACTTGGTGAGATTCACTTTCAGCGCATAGGGGGCTGATATGGATCGCCAAGCTTCGGAGGCCAGTGAATCGCGGTTTGCCACGTATGTCGAGGGGTTGACGAGCGTGATCGGCCACGCGGATCGAGCGGTGCCGCTGAGAGATTATTGCGTGGGACTTCTGGCGGCGGAGGGCCGCAAGAGCGTAGAGCCGATGGCGGCGGTGACGGCGCCGGCCGGGGTTTCGGCGCAACATCAGAAGCTGCTGCATTTCGTTGCCAACGCCCCGTGGTCGGACGATCGGGTGCTGGCCAAGGTACGCGAGATGGTAGTGCCGGAGATCGAGCGCCACGGTCCAATCGAAGCCTGGATTATCGACGATACGTCCTTCCCCAAGCAGGGCAGGCACTCGGTGGGCGTGCATCATCAGTATTGTGGTCAGCTCGGCAAGCAAGCCAATTGTCAGGTGGTGGTGACGCTGTCGATCGCCAATCATCATGCCAGCCTGCCGATCGCCTATCGGCTGTATCTGCCGCAGGAATGGGCCGAGGACGGGGTCCGTCGCAAGAAGGCGCATGTTCCCAAGGCGATCAAGTTCAAGACCAAGCCGCTGATCGCGCTCGAGCAGATCCGCGAGGCCTGCGCGGCGGGCGTGCCGCGCGGTGTCCTGCTGATGGATGCGAGCTACGGTTCCAACAGCGCGCTGCGCACCAACGTCAGCGCGCTGGGGCTCAGCTATGTGGCTGGCATCGTAGCGACGGTCAAAGTGCGTGTGGTGTCCGATCGTGGTGCGGCAGAGCAGCGCATAAGCGTCAAGGAGTTGGCGCTGGGCCTGCCGAAACATGCCTGGCGCACGATCACATGGCGGGAAGGCTCGAACAAACGGCTGCGCTCACGCTTTGCCCGTGTGCAGGTGCGCACGGCGCCCATCAGGCGCGCTGCAGAACGGAGGGAAGCGACACTGCTGATTGAATGGCCCGAGGGCGAGGTTGAGCCCACCAAGTATTGGCTCTCGACCCTCGACAAGAAGATTTCATTCCGACGTCTGGTCGACATCGCCAAAATGCGCTGGCGCATCGAGCGCGATTACCAGGAGCTCAAGCAGGAAATTGGGCTCGGGCACTACGAGGGGCGCGGATGGCCCGGTTTCCATCATCACGGCACGCTGTGCATCGCGGCCTATGGATTCCTGATCTCCGAACGGGAGACGATCCCCCCCTCACGACTTCCTTCCTCCAGGAGAATCACGAAACCTGCCCTTCCCGGTGGTGACCGACCCCGCGGCGCCCCCGATCCGGCCCCAGCGTCACGTCCCCACCTCGATCGCAACAATGCATTGCAGATTGATCGTCGCGATCGCACGCACGCTGCCACGATGCCCGTGTTGCGCGCGCAGCTTCACACGGAACGCACGTCATGCTCTATGACGCAGTAAGATTAACCGCTCGTTAAGGTTAACGGATTATTGCCGAGCCTGGCTGGGGGCAAAGCGAGGCTGTGATGAATTGCGCATTACGTCACATCAGGAAGGCTCCTGCCGGGGCTGCGGGAGCAGTGGTGCTCGCGACGGGATTGATGCTTGCCGGCTGCAAAACAATTCAGCCAACCGACATGGCGGCTGGCGGGGTCCGCGCCACCGCCTCGCGCGCGGACCCCGATTGGCGACGCTCGGCGGAAAAGTGGGGCGCACGCTACCGCGCCAATCCGAAGGACCCCGTCGCAGCTATCCGATATGCCCAGGCGTTGCGGGGAAACGACCAGCGCTCCCTGGCGGTGGCTGTGCTGGAGCAGACGTCTATCCAGAATCCGAGGCATCCCGGCGTGCTCGATGCCTATGGGCGCGCGCTCGCCGATGTCGGTCACTACAAGCATGCACTCGATGTGCTCGATCGCGCCCACGCGCCCGATCAGCCCGACTGGCGCATCCTCTCCGTGCAAGGAGCGGTGCTGGACCAGATGGGCCGCCACGAGGAAGCCCAGCGCTACTATGGGACCGCTCTGAGGATCTCACCCGACGAACCTTCGGTGCTGTCGAATCTCGGCCTGTCCTATGCCCTGTCCAAGGACCTGGTGCGCGCGGAGGCGACGCTGCGGCGCGCGGTCGGGCGGTCGCGCGTGGGCCCACGGGTCCGGCAAAACCTCGCATTGGTAGTGGGTCTGCAGGGGCGATTCGCGGAAGCCGAAGGCATCGCCCGCGCTGACCTGCCGTCTGACCAAGCGGCGGCCAATGTGGCCTATCTGCGGCGGATGTTGGCACATCAGAATGGGTGGAAGCCGGACAAGCCCATTGTCACAGCCGAGGGAGGATGACCGGCCTCGAACCCTGAGCGACGACGAGCGGCATCCGAACCGGCCTCGGGGACGCGCGCGATCTACTTCAGGACGTCGCTTTCCATCATTCGGATTGCCGCCGGTCCCAGGATGACGATGAAGAGCACCGGCAGGAAAAACAGGATCATGGGCACGGTGAGCATGGGCAGAAGACCGGCGGCTTTCTTCTCCGCTTTCGCCATTCGCCTGTCGCGGACCTCTTGCGCCATCACGCGCAGGGTCTGCACCATGGACGTACCGTATCGCTCCGCCTGTTGCAGCGCCATGCAGACGGCGTTCACGCCGTCAAGATCGATGCGCCTGGCCAGGTTCTCGTAGGCCCGGTGGCGGTCCTGCAGATACGAAAGCTCGGCGGTCGTCAGCGCAAGCTCGTCGGAGAGCGGGATCGATTGACTGCCGACCTCAGCTGAAACCTTCCTGAGGGCGCGCTCGATCGACATGCCGGATTCGACGCAGATCAGCAGCAGGTCGAGCGCGTCGGGGAAGGCACGCTTGATCGACAGCTGGCGGCGACTGATCTTGTTCTTTACGAACAAACTCGGCAGCTGCATTCCGAAATAGGTGGCGGCAATGCAGAGCCCGACCTTGACGATGGGGGGCTGATCGAGCCTGATGACGATGAAGAGGTAGAACAGCGAGATTGCCAAAGTGGCAATCGGCACCGCCAGCCGGAAGAACAGGTACGCGGCGTACGGCGCCTGTCCGCGGTAGCCCGCCTGCACCAGTAGCTCGCGTGCCTCCTCCTGACCCATCCACTTGTTGAGATTGAATTGGTCGACGATCGTTTGCAGGTACGATCGTCGTAGCGCGATCTTCTCGCCCAGCCGGTCGCGTTCGCGTTGCCGGATTTTCTCCCGGTCGGGTGCGACCGATGTCATGCGCTTGCCTGGCGGGTCGGACGCAAGCAGCGGCATGGCTAGCGTGATGACCGTTGCGGTTGTCCCGATAGCCGCGAACATTATCGCCAGGAACCTGGTGTCGTGTAGGTTTTGGATCAATATGTCGATCATGGCAGGCGTCAGAAGTCGAATTTGGTCATCTTGCGCATGACGATGGCGCCCAGGCACATCCACAGGGCACAGGCAGCCAACATCAGACGTCCGGTCGGATGGGTCCAAAGCAACTCGATATGCTGCGGGTTGGCAATGGAGACGAGTATCGTTGCAGCGACCGGCAGGCACGTCATGATCGCCGCCCAGGCCTTGGCCTCCATGGACATCGCCTTGATCTTGGCCTTCAACGCCTTGCGAATGCGCAACACCCGCGACAGATGGTCGAGTGTTTCGGACAGATTTCCGCCCGCTGTTTGCCGGACGTTGACGACGATCCCGAAGAAATTCGTTTCCGCCACCGGGACTTGCTCGCAGAGCCTTCCGCAGGCGTCGCCGATCGGAATGCCGATCGTGTGAGTTTCCACGATCGCGCGGAACTCGCTCCTCAACGGCTCCGGCGCGTCGTTGGCGACGATGCGAAGGCTGTCGAGCAGCGGCAGGCCGGCCTTCATGCTGCGTACGATGATGTCGACCGCATCGGGGAACCCGCTCAGGAACCTGGCCTCTCGCCGCTTCTTGAGCAACGCGAGCATCGAGAGAGGCACTCCCATGCCGCCGACGAACCCCAGGCCAAGCGACGCCGGAATTCCGGCCTGAAACACGATACCGAGCAGGAAACCCCCGATTCCGAGTGCGATGCTCACGAGGAGGAACTTCTGTCTCGACCAGCCGAGGCCGGCCTGAGCGATGCGCATGGTGAGCGGCACGGACCTAGCGCGGCGGTTGTCCAGTGGCTTGCGCGTTCTTTCGAGCTGCTCGGGGCGCGATTTCTGCGTGCGCCAGCCGATTCGCGCGGGCACGGGCGATCCGGCAGCGCGCTCACTTCCGGAAATGCGGCAGGTCGTTTGCGCTGGAGTGTTGCCAGCCGATGATGTTGCCGTGCGTGTTCGCCGCCGACAGGTCGAGCGTGAAATGTCCGAGGTGATCGTGACTTCAGCTTCCATCCCGTCCACCTCGTTGGCCGCTTCCTCCGGAGTTCACCCCGCTCCCGACCACCTTGATCGGCGCCACCCGTGTCTCGCTCAAGCCGCTGAGCGGATCGGCTGCGGAAGAGCGGCCGGTGGCGGCGAATCCGAATGCGGTGATCAATGCGATCAGCAGCGCCGTGCGTATGAGTGACGCGTTCGCCATGTCGATCACCTCGTCGTCACCATCATTTCGTCATCGTGCTGCCGAACGCCGAACCGGGCGACTTTGACGCTATCCCGGCGGCGACCGGTGTCCGTGCAATCGGAATCGGCTGGGCCGTCCTGCGCGAGCGACAGCGTGCGAGCTTGGCGCGAGAGCGCGAGTCGTTTCTGCTCGGAGCGAGCCGAGCTCCAGCGACGCGGTCTTGCCGGCCACCGCATGCTGACCGTTCTTCTGCCGGAACGTCGAATACGATCGCAACTGCCGCGCGACGCCCAGGCCGTAGGGGTCGTGTGCCTCAGATTTGAGCAGGTAAACGTCAAAGCATGGTTAATGAGGCGTATCCAAATCGAGGTAATGATCAGTAGTCGGATGGGCCGGCGGGGGGACGGCCGCCGCAACAATGGCAGACGGCTTCGAACGACGGAATTCCCGCGTGGTCGCCCTGACCTGAGTCAGGTCATCCATGTGGTCTGCGGATAGACCGCCAGCGCGGCTGCCGCCAGGGCGATCCCGTAGGGGATGCCGGCATCCCTCCGATGCAGGCGTTGCAGCCATTCTTGTCCGGCGAGCAGGTCCGGAAGTGGCATCATCCGAAATTGGATCAGCAGCAGGGTGAGCGCGCCACCGAGCAACGCGGCGTACACGAGATAGGGCACGAGATGGTCAAAGCCCAGCCATAGCGCGGTTGCCGCAGCAAGCTTGGCATCACCACCGCCGATCCAGCCCCGCGCGAAGAGTGCGAATGCCGCCACGAGCACGATGCCGGCGGCACCGACGTGCGCAAGCAGGTCGGCGGCTGCCGTTCCAGTCACCAACGCCAGAACGAAGAAGCCGGTGACCAGGATCAGCGAAACGCGATTGGAGATGGTCATGGTAAGAAGGTCGGTGGAGGCGGCGAAGGCCATCATCGCCGGAAACAGCAGCAATCTGATGATGTCGGCAACCATGATCTCTCTGTCGAGCAGGATCGGCTTCCGCTTCGGCCTGCCGACCAGACCTTGACTGCCTCTTCTTGCCGTTCGGTTAGCGTTGCGGCAACAGCAGCGTTCGGCAATGATCGCGCCGAAAGTGGCGCGACCGGCCCGAAGCGAGTGCACCTCCAAACGAAAAGGCTCCGGCGAACCGGAGCCTCGCAATGCGGGCGACGACCGGCTGTCTATTTGAGCGCGTTCTGGACGCTGATGACGGTGGCGTTCAGCTTCGAGCCGAGGCCCTGTACGACCGCAATGATCGCCACCGAGATGCCGGCTGCGATCAGACCATATTCGATGGCGGTCGCGCCCAACTCGTCCCACACAAAGCGCTTCACGAGAGTCGTCATGGTAGGCCTCCAAGGCACGTGGCTTCTGAGCATCGTCCCGGGGGGGCTGTTCTTCGCCGGCTGGTCCCGAGCTCGGGATGGACGTTATCGATTCCGATGTTGCGGCCGGGTTAATGACGGCGAACCCGACGGATAGTGGCGAGCCCAAAATTTTATGCAGTTAATGATACGTGTTTGACACGAATTCATTAGTTAACAATGCATTGCTCCAATATTGGTCGATGTATCATGCTGACTGACACATCGAATTGACGACGTGTACCGAGAACTCATTTATGGAACTTGATTTGCGGTCCAAGCAAATCGAACATTACATTTGCGGGTGGCGTGGTCTCGAAATGCGGCCAGCAGCAGCGGCCGAAGCTGCGCGGTGACGGTGATGGTCGACTAGGCCGCGGTGGTTGGCTGCAGGAGAAGCCGGCTACCGCGTGATCGGGAACCCAATGATCGTCGATGTTCGGACCGGCGCTTCGACTTGGTGGTTCTCGTTCGGCAACGGCTACGGTACGACCAAACTCTTGACCGATCGGCTACGTCGTGACCGGAACTCTCAACCTGTGTCCGATCACTCCACTTGCAGCTCGCGACTGTCCGATAAGGCGCCGCGCGTGAATTCCTGACCGCGGATCGTCAGGGAATAGGTAGCGCCGTGGTGGCCTTGATCTTCTCCATGGCGAAGCGCGAGGTGACGTTCTTGAGCGGCACCGCCGCGATCAGCTTCTTGTAGAACGTGTCGTAGCCCTGGATGTCAGGTACCACCACGCGCAGCATGTAGTCGACGTCGCCGGCCATGCGATAGAACTCCATCACCTCCGGCATGGCACGGACCTCCATGGCAAAGCGAGTGAGCCATTCCTGCGAGTGGTCGCCTGTCTCGATCGAGACGAACACCGTGACGCCGAGCCCGATCTTGTCCTGATCGACCAGAGCCACGCGCTTCTGAATGACCCCGTCCGCTTCCAGCCGCTGAATTCGTTTCCAGCACGGCGTCGAGGACAGACCGACAAGACTGCCGATCTCGGCAACCGAATGCGCGGCATCCTCCTGCAGGAGGGCGAGAATCTTGCGGTCGATGGCGTCCATGGAGATTCTCGAACCGAGGAAAAAAGTGCCGACTGCGTCTCTCCGGTAGAATGATTTGTTTCAGGGTGTGTGTTTTTGGACATCTATCTAGGGAACCATTCTATCGCAAGCAGATTTATATAGGCCCGGGCCGGGCACGCACCGCCGACTTCAAGTCCGCAATTGGCCGTGCGCAGCGCACTGCTCTATGCTTGTTGATGCTTGTTGTGAGGGGTCCGCTCCGACGGTCAGCGGCTCATGGCTTGGGGGCTAGTGGCATGGGGCTTCGCTCGATGATGATGCAAACGTGCGGTCGGCCTGACCGTAATCCGCCATGTATGTTCTCGCGCATCTGTCCGATCCTCATCTCGCTCCGCTGCCGCGACCTGGTCTGCTCGAGCTTGCAGGCAAGCGGCTCGGGGGCTTCATAAACTGGCACCGCAACCGTCGTCGTGTTCATCTGACGGCGGTGCTCGAACGGACCGTTCATGATCTCCGATCGCACTCGCCCGACCACGTCGCCGTGACGGGCGACCTCATCAACTTGTCGCTTGCAGACGAATTTGCACCCGCGCTGCTATGGCTCGAGCGTTTGGGGCCGCCGCAAGACGTGACGCTCGTACCCGGCAACCACGACGCCTATGTTCGCTCCAAGGCCCGGCACTCGCTGCGCTACTGGGCCGACTACATGCGGGGCGATGATTCCCTGTCGGGCGAACCCACCTTTCCGTTCGTGCGCCGGCGCGGCCCGATCGCAATGATCGGCCTCTCCACCGCGGTGCCGGCGCCGCCCTTTCGGGCGACCGGACGACTGGGCGCCCACCAGCTCGCGCGGTTTGCGGAGCTGTCCACCCGCCTGGGTCGTGAGGGCGCGTTTCGGGTCGTATTGCTTCACCACCCGCCGATCACCAGGCCGGAGTGGCACAATGACCGATTGGTCGACGGGGCGGCCTTCCTCGATGTCCTGAGGCAGCATGGCGCAGAGCTGCTGCTCTACGGTCATGAGCACGTCCACTCGTTGAGGTGGCTCGATGCGCCGCGGCGCCCGGTGCCGGCCATTGGAGTTCCGTCGGCTTCCGCCGGCTTCGACGGTCAGGGCGATCCTGCTGCCTATAATCTCTATGCCGTCGATGGCACACCCGGTGCCTGGGAGTGCGAGGTGGTTTCCCGTGGGCTCGCGCGGGACGGTGAGAGCATCATCGAGCTGAATCGAACCAGGCTGGTGCCTGTCTAGCTGTTGCGATGCTTAAGTACCGGGCGTGATCGGTCGCATCCCGGGTCTGCATGCCGGAGTAGGGGCATGCTCCCACAGCTCCGAAATTTGGATGAGTTTTACTGCTGATCACTCTAAAATTAGAACCTGATTGCTTTTTTGGGCCCGTTTCTTGCGAAACATAGAAAATATATTTCATCTAACGCAAATATCTGCGCGAAACCCGATCCAATCGCAGCCGTCGCGCGGTGGAGGTGCTCAATGCAGCTATCACTTGTGGTTTCTCGATTGGCGGCCATCGCCTTGGCCCTCACGCTCGGCTTCGCCGGCCAGGCCGCTGCCGCCGGCGCTGAGCCACTGGTGTCCCCGCAATGGTTGAAGGAGCACCACGGCGCCCCCGACCTGGTCGTGCTCGACATTCGCTCGGCACTCGATGGCGGCGGGGCCGAGGCCTACGCGCGAGGTCACATTCCTGGCGCTGTGCACAGCGACTACGACAAGGGAGGTTGGCGGGTGACGCGTGACGGCGTTCCCTTCATGCTGCCTGATGTCGCCCGGCTCGAAGCGCTCGTCGGTGATCTCGGCATTGACGAGGATAGCCACGTCGTCGTGGTCCCGGCCGGGGTGCATGTGCTCGACTTCGGCGCGGCGGCGCGGGTCTACTGGACGCTCAAGGCAGCCGGACACTCGCGGGTATCGATTCTCGACGGCGGATATGCAGCCTGGAAGGCGGACCCTTCCAATCCCATCGGGACGGGCGTCAATCGCCCGACGCCGAAGATCTTCACCGTTGCGCTTGAGCGGAGCCTCATCGCGCCCGTGGAAGAGGTCGAGCGCCTGAGCAAAGCGGGGGGAGCGACCTTGCTCGATGCCCGCCCCGCGCCTTTCTTCGCGGGAAAGGTAAAGGCGCCGGCAGCGAAGGCCTATGGCCACATCCCCGGTGCCGTGAACCTCGACAGCGCGGTATTCTACGATCAGAGCAGCAATCGTCTGCGTCCGGTGCCAGAGCTTGCCGAGATCGCCGGCCCGCTTCCGAATGGTCCAGTCGTGAGCTACTGCAACACCGGCCATTGGGCCGCGACCAACTGGTTCGTCCTTTCCGAGGTGCTGGGCCGCAAGGACGTCAAGCTCTACTACGGTTCGATGGTGGAATGGACCGCCGACGCCCGCCGGCCGATCGAGTCACTGCGCACGCGGTGGGACGATCTCAAGAAGGTGATCGGTCTCGGGCTGTGATTCCGCACGTGCCGATGTGCTTGCAATGTCCATGACGGCCGCGACCGCCGAAACCACTGTACGTGCGACCGCGCTGCGGCTCGATTGGCCGTTCCTCGGCGCGGCGGTGTTGTCGACTTCGGTGCTCGTTGCGCTGGTTCTCCTCGACGGGCAGACCGCTTCCGCCGGACTGCTGCTGTGTGGCTTTGCGCTCGGCATCGTGTTCCTCAAGGCCGAGTTCAGCTTCACTGCATCGTGGCGCCGTTTCCTCGCGCGCGGTGACGCCGATGGGCTGCTCGGCGCGCTGTTGCTGATCGCGGTGGCGGCCGTCGTCGTCGTGCCGGTGGCGGCACTGGTGCCCGGCTTCGGCGGCGCGATCGCTCCGCTCGGGCCGTCGCTCGTCATCGGTGCCTTCCTGTTCGGGATCGGCATGCAGCTGGCGAATGGTTGCGGCTCCGGAACACTTTACACCGCCGGCGGTGGATCCGGCCGCATGCTGGTGACGCTGGCGTTCTTCATTCTCGGCAGCGTCATCGGAAGCTTGCACCTGCCGGCCTTTCTGGCGCTCGGGGGGATCGATCCGGTGCTCGCCTCCGCCTATGCCGGAGCGTGGGGTGGGCTGGCGCTGACACTGGCGAGCCTTGCGCTCGCGGCAGTGGCGATCGTGGCGGTCGCGCACCGGCGTGGCGCGCGGGTGCGGCCGCGGCTTGCGATAGTCGTCGGCGCTCTCGCCATCGGCTTGATTTCGATTGCCGTCTTCGCTCTGGGCCGCCACCCCTGGAGCGTGACCTTCGGCTTCACGTTGTGGGGCGGCAAGATCGCGACTGCGCTCGGGGCCGATCTTTCCACAGCCGAGTTCTGGCAATGGCCCGGACCCAAGCGGGCGCTCGCCAACTCGGTATTGAGCGACACCTCGAGCCTGACCGACTTCGGCATGATCCTCGGCGCCATGGCCGCTGCTGCGGTCCGACCATTCGCGCGAACCACTTGGCCGCCGCTCAAGTCGCTTGCCGCCGCCGCCGCCGGTGGACTGCTGATGGGCTACGGCGCACGGCTGGGGTTCGGCTGCAACGTCGGCGCCTTCGTCGGCGGGGTGGCTTCCGGCTCTCTGCAC
Organism: uncultured Alphaproteobacteria bacterium; assembly: GCA_963840535.1. Classification (GTDB taxonomy): domain Bacteria; phylum Pseudomonadota; class Alphaproteobacteria; order Rhizobiales; family Xanthobacteraceae; genus VAZQ01. The sequence goes on along the minus strand of CAWIZJ010000066.1, from coordinate 90,181 downwards.
GGCTGGATATGGTTTGCGGCGGCGCTTTGCGGCTGCATGCTCGGTATCCGATTGCGGCCGGTGTTCGGCCTTTCGCGGGAATGAGGGACGCCGTGCGTCTGGCCTATGCGATCGTGCTCGCACTCGGTCTGTCCGCGATCGTAGCGGACCACCTGTCGAGCCCGTCCGGCGGGCCGCGCCGTCTCGCCCGAGGATTTCGCCGGTGCGTGCGCTCCTTGCGGCGCGCCATGCCCATCCACGCAGCGCAGATAAGCGCGCGCCCGTCGTTCGCTTGGCCAAGCGGGTCATGTCGTAGCCGGCCGGTTCTTGCCTCGCGATAGCCTTGGCCGGCCCCGAGCATCGTGCTCATATGTCCAGCCGTCCGCAGCCACCATGGTTGCCAACGAGAGGACACGCTCATGAGGCGGAGGAAATTCCTCACCTTTGTCGGCGGCATCGCGGCGCTGCCGATCAGTTCACCGCAGCTCCTGCGCGCGCAGCCCGTACGAATTCCCCGCCTGGCCGTGCTGCTGTACAGCACGCCGCTGACCGATCCGAACGCGGAATCGTTCCGCCGCGGCCTGCGCGATCTCGGCTATGTCGATGGCCAGAACGTGGCGATCGAGTATCGGTATGGAGAGGGCCAGCCCGAGCGGCTTCCCGCACTCGTTGCCGATCTCAGGCGTGCGAAACCTGACGTACTGTTCGTTCTCGGCGGCGACGTCATGCAGATCGCAGTCAAGGCGACGCAAGCCATTCCCACCGTCTTCGTTGCGAGCGCCGATCCGGTACAGCTCGGTATCGTCGCAAGTCTCGCCCGACCCGGCGGAGACGCCACCGGCGTCACGCTGCTGCTGGACGAGCTCGCCTCCAAGCGCCTCGAGCTGCTCAAGGAGGCGGCGCCGAAGGTGTCCCGGGTGGGATTTCTGTGGAATCCGGATCATATCGACAACGAGTTGCGTGAAGCCGAGCGGGCGGCATTGTCCCTTGGCGTGCAGCTGAAACGATTGGCATCGCATGGCCCCGGCGATCTCGACGGCGCGCTCAACGCCGCCCGCGAGGGGCGCGCCGATGCGCTCTATGTGGTGTCATCTCGGCAGACGGTACGCAGCCTCAACAAGATCGTGGAGTTTGCCGCGAGCAACCGCCTGCCGCTGGCAGGCGGTTGGGGTGCCTGGGCGCAGGCGGGCGGCCTGCTCTCCTACGGCCCGAGCGTCGACGACATGGTGCGCCGCGCTGCGAGCTACGTAGACAAGATCTTGAAGGGAACCAAGCCAGCCGATCTTCCGGTCCAGCAACCCACGAAGTTCGAGCTGATCATCAACCTCAAGAGCGCCAAGGCGCTCGGACTCACCGTTGCGGAGTCGTTTCTGCTGCGTGCCGATCGAGTGATCGAGTAATCGAGTAATTGTAAAAGTGGACCGAACCGCTACGCGTGCAAGGCGAGGAAGGACTCGACCTCGGAGCGGATGGGTGCCGCCATGCTGCCGCCGAGCCGGGTGCATTTGAGACCCGCAGCGGCGGCTGCAAAGCGCATTGCAGCGATCTCGTCGCGGCCCTCGGCGAGTGCGAGGGTGAATGCGCCGTGGAATGCGTCGCCGGCGCCGAGCGTGTCGACCGCCTTCACTGCAAACGCCGGGCTCCTGCGCGGTTCTTCTCCCTCCCGCCACAGCACGTCGCGTGGACCGTCGGTGACGGCGAGGAACGATGGCGTCGCGATCCGCGCGAGTGCCGAAGCCAGATCGGCGACCCCGGTCGTGGCGCGCAGACATTCGCCCGAGAACACCACGTGAGTGGCGATCCGGAACAGGTCGTCGGACACGTCGGTCGGCCGGTCGGCATCGAGCACCACGATGAGGCCCCGTTCCCGTGCCGCCGCGCAGATCGGTCGCACGAACTCGGGGAAGCGATTGTCGGCCAGCACCGCGTCGACGGAGGCCACGAGAGCATGCGGATCGGCGGGGATCGCCGCAGCCAGACGGTGGTCCCTGTAGGTCACGATCATCCGTTCGCCGCGTGCATCCAGGAAGATCGCGGACTGCGGCGTCGACACCCCCGCGAGACGCTGGCATCCGGTGCAGTCGACCTGCTCGCGCCCGAGCGCGGCCAGGACGCGGTCGCCGTTCGGGTCCTCGTCGGCGGGACCGCCGAGCGGCCCGGCCAGCCTCGCTCGTCCTCCAAGCCGGCTGATCGCGACCGCGGCATTGGCCGCGCAGCCGCCATTGACTGCGAAGTAGCCCGCGGCCTCGACCTTGGCATCCGGCGCTGGGAACTCTTCGACGCGGAAGACCTCGTCGAGTACGATGATCCCGGCGCACAGGATGGTGCGTTGGTCCGCGCTACGGGAATGCAACCTCTTCCTCCACCCAGGCGCGGATGATGTGGTAGGCGATCGCCACGGTGGGCGGCGTGGTCAAGCCGCCGGGATGGCTGCGCAGCAGCATGGCCGCGACCTCCTCGCGGTCGAACCAGCGGGCGTCGTCGAGCTCGGCGCGGTCGATGACGATATCTGCCGAGCGCGCCTCGGCGTGGCAGCCGATCATCAGCGATGTCGGAAACGGCCAGGGTTGGGAGGCGAAGTAGGACACGCGTCCGCAGACGATGCCGACCTCCTCGCGGGTCTCGCGGCTGCACGGCGTCCTCGATCGACTCGCCGGGCTCGATGAAGCCGGCGAGGCACGACCACATGCCGGCCTGGAAACGAGGGGAGCGGCCGAGCACGCAACGCTCGCCTGCGACCGGCAGCATGATCACGACCGGATCGGTGCGCGGGAAGTGCTGCGCGCGGCAGGACGGGCAGTCGCGCCGCCAGCCGCCTTCGACGAGCTCGGTGCCGGCGCCGCAATTCGAGCAGTAACGATGGCGCAGATGCCAATTGAGCAGCGCCTTGCCCTCGGCGAGCGGCGGCAAGTGGTCGGCATCGACCAGTCCGCGTATCGCGATCGAGCGCAAGTCGGTGACGACGAATTCGTCGCGCGTCTTGAGCGCTTCGATTTCCACCGGGTCGAGTGCGACGGCAAATCTCGGCGCCTGCGCCATCAGGCCGAGAAACGCGCATTCTCCGCGTTCGTCCCAGTCCACGGGCCTCCGCCGGCGTGAAAAGTGGATCGTGGATCTGTGTAGCCCGCTTGAGCGCGACCCATTCGCCGCCGACGACGTAAGTACGCGCGCTCGGGTCGGCGTCTAGTGCCGCGAGCGCGGCTGTGTCGGCACGACGCTCTGCCGCACGCTCGATCGAGCTTGCGGCATAGCCGAGGCGCGGCTTGGGGCCGAGATCGGGGCGAGGGGACATCGAGCTGCTCCGGCGGGGCGCCGACGCTCGCATGCCTGGGACGCTGGCGCAACGTTGCGGCAGGGCCGAATGAGGGCCGAATACATCGGCTCGACCGCACCGCGGGCATCGAGTGCCCGAGTGCGCGATAGAATACGCACGGCTGCCACCTTCTTTCCCCGATACGCTCTCCGCCGTCGCCGGCGAAAGTTTCGTGCCAGTGTTCTCCGATCGCGTCGAGGCGGGGGGCCGTCCGACGGCAGCGCCCGGCGGTGGATCGCCGCCGGCGGCGACTTGCATTCTGGCAGGTGTCGGCCGATATAGGATCGGGAGGTTGGCGGTGGACGAGCCACTCGCCAACCGGGTCAGGTCCGGAAGGAAGCAGCCCTAACGAGCGCGGTTCGGGTCGCTCGTCAGCCTCCCACTTCCCTCATGCGACATGCAAGGACCCGCGTCGAAGCGGCCGACCGGACACCATCATGAGCGACGGCGACGGCATGAACCGGTCCGAGCCCGGATTGGCATTTGAGAAGCCCCTCGCGGAGCGACCCGACCTACCGTGTGCTGGCGCGCAAATACCGTCCTGGGAGCTTCGACGATCTGATCGGCCAGGACGCCATGGTACGCACGATCTCCAACACCTTCGAGGTCGGCCGTATCCCGCAGGCCTGGATCCTGACCGGCGTGCGCGGCGTCGGCAAGACCACGACCGCCCGCATCCTAGCCCGCGCGCTCAATTATGAGCTTCCCGACGGCTCTGTCACCGCGCCGACCATAAGAATGCCGGCGATCGGTACGCACTGCCAGGCCATCATGGAGAGCCGGCATTTCGACGTGATCGAGATGGATGCCGCCTCCCACAACGGCGTCGACGATGTTCGCCAGATCAATGACGCGATCCGCTACGCGCCGGTGAGTGCGCGCTACAAGGTCTACATCCTCGACGAAGTCCACATGCTTTCGCGGGAGGCGTTCAACGCGCTGCTCAAGACGCTGGAGGAGCCGCCGCCGCACGCCAAGTTCATCTTCGCCACGACCGAGATCCGCAAGGTCCCGATCACCATCCTGTCGCGTTGCCAGCGCTTCGATCTGCGCCGGATCGACGCGGGCCTGCTGGTGAAACATCTCGCGGGCGTCGCTGCGAAGGAAGGGATCGAGATCGAGCCTGCTGCGCTTGCCTTGGTCGCGCGCGTCGCGGAAGGCTCGGTGCGCGACTCGCTGTCGCTGCTCGATCAGGCTATCGCGCACGCCGCCGGGCCGGTGAGCGCGGAGCACGTTCGGCAGATGCTGGGGCTCGCCGACCGAGCACGGGTGATCGACCTGTTCGCGGCGTTGATGCGGGGCGATGTCGCCTCGGCGCTCGAGGAATTGCGCGGTCAATACGACATCGGTGCCGATCCCGAGGTGGTGCTTACCGACCTCGCTGAGTTCACACACTTCGTTACCCGCATGAAGGTCGTGCCTGCGGTCGCGGAGGATCCCGCTCTGATCGAGGTCGAGCGCCGGCGCGGCCGGGAGCTCGCTGAGAAGCTCTCCATGCGCGTGCTCTCGCGCACGTGGCAGATGTTGCTCAAGGGAATCGCCGAGGTTGCGGCTGCCGGTCGCCCGCTGGCGGCGGCGGAGATGGTGCTGGTGCGTATCGCCTATGCCGCGGATCTGCCGACACCCGACGAGATCATCCGCTCGCTCGACGCCGGCCGCTCGCCGGGCAACGTCGGTGCCACCGCGGCGTCACCGGCTCCACCTCCGTCCGTGCAGCCTCTCGAGGTGCCGCGCGCCGAGGGCCCGCGCGGCGCATCGCGCTCGGCGCTCGCCCCCTTGCCCGGTCCGGTGGCGCGCCTTGCGGAGATGGAAAACGGTTCCGCGCCGCTGGTCATCGGCCGGTTCGAGGAGCTGATCGCCCTCGCCGCCCAGAAGCGTGATCTCGCCGTCAAGCTCGCGCTCGAGCGCGACGTGCGGCTCGTGCACTGCGAGGATGGACGGCTCGAGATTTCCCTCGAGCAGAGCGCAGCCAGGACTTTGGTCAACGATCTCGCGCGCAAGTTTTCGCAATGGACCAATCGGCGTTGGATGGTGGTGGTATCGGCGGAAGCGGGAGAGCCCACCGTCAAATCGCAGAACGATGCGCGGCAAACCGAGCTCGAGACCGGGGTGCAGGCAGACCCGTTGGTGCAAGCCGTGCTCGCGCGCTTTCCAGGTGCCGAGATCGTGGATGTCCGCAGGGGCGACTTTCCGCAAGGGTTGCCACCGGCCGATCTCGACGAGGCGCTGCCGGAATTCCTGCCGGATGGTTCTGCTTTCGGTGCTCAGGCACCCAGCGATGAGCGCCCGCATGACCATGGTCCACGCGGCTCGCTCCTCGCGACCGGGCGCACCGCGGAAGAGAGGTGAGTCATGGCGGATTTCCTGGGTCTGATGAAGCAGGCAGCCGAGCTCAAGTCGAAGATGGAGGCGATGCAGGCCGAGCTCGAGCAGAGCGAGGTCGAGGGCTCCTCGGGCGGCGGCCTCGTCATCGTCAAGCTCTCGGGCAAGGGCGAAATGAAAGCCGTCAAGATCGACGATTCACTGCTCGAGCCGGCAGAGAAGGAGGTCGTGGAGGATCTCATCGTCGCCGCCCATACCGACGCCCGCCGCAAGGTCGAGGCGATGCTGCAGGAGAGGATGAAGAGCTTTACCGGCGGCCTGCCGCTACCGCCCGGCCTCAAGCTGTTTTGAGAGCCCGCTGGCTCGGCCAACGTACGATCGTCCATGCCGACCGCCGCTGCCGGACCCGAGATCGAACGCCTGATTCAGCTGCTCGCACGCCTGCCGGGTCTCGGACCCCGCTCGGCGCGGCGCGCAGCGCTGTTTCTCATCAAGAAGCGCGAGCAGGTGATGGCGCCGCTCGCCGTCGCCCTGCAGACCGCCCTGGACAGGATCGAGATCTGCGGTGTCTGCGGCAACATCGACACCCAGAACCCGTGCACGGTATGCATGGATATGCGGCGCGACCCCGGCATTATCGTGGCTGTCGCCGACGTCGCCGATCTCTGGGCGCTCGAGCGCGCGCGCGCCGTCAATGCGCGCTATCATGTGCTCGGCGGCACGCTGTCGCCGCTGGACGGTATCGGACCGCAGGACCTGGCGATCGATGCGCTGGTGTCGCGCGCGCACGATGCCACGGTCACGGAGGTGATCCTTGCCCTCAATGCGACCGTCGACGGCCAGACGACGGCGCACTACATCACCGATCTGTTGCAGGGCGCCAAGGTGAAGGTGACGCGTCTTGCCCACGGCGTGCCGGTGGGCGGCGAGCTCGATTATCTCGACGACGGTACGCTGGCGGCGGCCATCCGACAGCGCACGACGTTCTAGCAGGATGGATGTTCGCGACGAGCGCGGGCATGACGGTGGAGGAAGTCGAGCGGGAATGCGTTCTAGTCGTCGGCGACTCGGGGTGGTGTCGCCTTTCCCAGCCCGGCGAAATGCCCGCGTTGCTGCAGCCATATGAGGAGCGCGAGGCTCGGCAGCGCGGTCAGCGCGCTGATCACGAAGAACAAGGGCCAGCCCGTCCGTTGGGCGAGGAAGCCCGCACTCGCCGAGAGATAGGTGCGGCCTACCGCCGCCAGGGCGGTGAGCAGCGCATACTGCGTCGCCGTGTGGAGGGGATTGTTGCAGAGCGCGGAAAGATAGGCCACGAAGATGACGGTGCCGATCGCGCCGGTGAAATTCTCCACGATGATGGTTACGGTCAGCGCCCAGAGATTGACGCCCACCGCTGCCTGCCAGGTGAAGATCAGGTTCGAGGCCACCTGCAGGAAGGCGCCGATCCAGAGGCTGGTGACCAGCGGATAGGCGCGCGCCAGCATGCCGCCGGCGAACCCACCGAGCAGCGTGGCCGCCAGCCCGACGCCCTTGACGATCGTCGCATAGTCGTTGCGCGTAAATCCGAGGTCGATCACGAAAGGCGCGGTCATGGCGCCGGCGAATGCGTCGCAGAGCTTGTAGAGCACCACGAAGGCGAGCACGACCAGCGCCATGTCCCGGGTCAGGAACTCGGCAAAGCTTCCGTAGGCGGCTGTGGCGATGCGCAGCAATGGATTGTCTTGGGCCTTTGCGGCATGCCCTGCACCGGCGAGGCTCGCATTCTCGGGCTCGGTCGCGATCAGGGTCGTGACGATACCAATGACGACGAGCGCTGCCATCGCGAGATAGCCCCAGGTCCATGCCGCGGCTTTATCGAAGCCGAGCCCCTCGAAGCCGCTGACCAGAAACAACGCACCGGCAGTCGAGGCCAGCATGCCGATGCGATAGGCTGCCACATACGAGGCCATGCCGGCGGCCTGCTCGCTCTCCTCGAGGCTCTCGATGCGAAAGGCATCGATAACGATGTCCTGCGTGGCGGAGGCGGCTGCGACCATCAGTGCTCCGACCGCGACCAGCCAGGGCGAGGCCGCCGGATCGCAGACGGCCAGGAACGCGATGGCGGCAATCAGCAGCAACTGCGAGAACACCAGCCAGCCGCGCCGCCGGCCGAGCAGCGGGGAGAGCAGCGGAACCTCGATCGCATCGACGATCGGGGCCCATAGAAACTTGATGGTGTAGGGCGTTCCCACCAGCGCGAACAGGCCGATGGTACCGAGATCGACCCCCGCTTCCCGCATCCAGACCAGCAGCGTCGAACCCGACAGCGCCAATGGCAGCCCGGCGGAGAACCCGAGAAACAGCACGATCAGCACGCGCGGCTTGAGATAGACGCCGAGCGTGTCGGCAAAGCTCGGGCGCGTGGCAGCGGTCTCGGGGGTTGCGGTCATCGGCATGAGCTAGGGGTAAATCGGAGTGCCCAAACAAGCGTGCGATTGCGGCCAAATGTGATCCGGCGTAGCTTCCGGCTTCGATTTCGGGCCGGTCGCAGAATATCGGCCAATGGCGCGGAGGGAAACGCAATGAAGCCGTACGCTATCGGAACGGTGCTCGCATCCGGGCTCGCCCTGGCCGCACTTGCGGTCGACTCTCGGGTCGGCGTTGCGCAGGCGCAGGGGTTCCCGGTGCGGCCGGTGACGCTGATCGTGCCGTGGCCGGCCGGCGGCACCACCGATATCGCCATGCGTGCACTCGCGTCCGCGGCCGAGAAGCATCTGAGGCAATCGATCGTGATCGAGAACCGGCCGGGGGCGTCCGGCACGCTCAGCCCGGGGCAGATGGCGCAGACCGCCAAGCCCGACGGCTACACCATCGCGCAGATCCCGATCACGATCTTCCGCTTCCCGTTCATGACCAGGACGACCTTCGATCCGTCCAAGGATTTCACCTATATCATCGGCGTCAGCGGCTACACCTTCGGTGTCGTGGTCAGGAATGATGCACCGTGGAAGACGTTCTCCGAGCTGCTTGCGGAGGCGAAAGCCAACCCCGGAAAGATCAATTATGGAACGCCGGGCGCCGGCACCAGCCTCCACATCACCATGGAGCAGATCGCCAAGCGCCAGGGCATCAAGTGGACGCACGTCCCGTTCAAAGGCAGCGCCGAGACCAGCAACGCGATCGTCGGCGGTCATGTCCACGCCGTCGCCGATTCCAGCGGGTGGGCGCAGCTGGTGAATTCCGGGCAGCTGCGGCTCCTGGTCACCTGGGGCGCGAGCCGCACCAGGAATTGGCCCGACGTTCCGACTCTCAAGGAGGTCGGCATCGATATGATCTCGAACTCGCCCTACGGGATCGCCGGCCCCAAGGGCATGGACCCGGCCACCGTCAAGGTGCTGCACGACGCCTTCAAGAAGGGACTTGAGGATCCCTCCTATGCCGAGGCAACGGCCAAGCTGGACATGGAGCTGTTCCATTTGAGCAGTGCGGACTACGAAAAGTTCGCGATGGAGCAGATCGCGGAGGCGAAACGATTCGTCGAGGAATTGGGCTTGAAACAGAATTGATGCGAAGCCGGCGCCAAGGTGGGCGGCATCGTCGCTGCCGCGCAGCCGTGCGCTATTCCCCCGCCTGCAGCCTTCGCATCGGGGCAGGGATGACCACGGGATCGCAAGTCTCCTCGTCGTCGAACTCGACCTCGCGGATGCGGGAAGCGCGCTTCTCGACCTTTTCGGCCGAGATCAGGATTTGACGGACGTCGTCGTTGGCCTGCCCGAAGTGCTTCTGCAGATTGAGCACCCGCTCGTGCAGGCGCGCGATGTCGTCCATGAGGTAGGCGACCTCGGCGTGAATCTTGTCGGCAGCCTCACGCATGCGGGCATCGCGCTGGATCTGCTGGACGACGTGGATCGCGAGCATCAGCAGCGAAGGTGAGACGATCACCACCCTGGCCCGGAACGCCTTCTGCAAGATGTCGTCGAAGCCGTCGTGCAACTCGGCATAGATCAATTCCGACGGCACGAACATCAGCGCCAGATCCTGCGTCTCGCCCGGGATCAGGTATTTGTGGGCGATGTCGGCGATGTGCCTGGTAAGGTCCTGACGCAGGCGCGACGCGGCGACCTTGCGTTTGTCCTCGCTCTCCGCCTCGCGGTAGGCAGTGACGGCTTCGAGCGGAAACTTGGCATCGATCGTCAGCGGCCGCTGGTCCGGCAGGAACACCGCACAATCGGGCCGGCTCTTGTTCGAGAGCGTGAGCTGGAACTCGTAGCAGCCCTTGGGCAACCCGTCCTGGACGATGATCTCCATGCGCGCCTGGCCGAATGCGCCACGCTGCTGCTTGTTGGCCAGCACGTTTTGCAACGAGGTGACCTGGGAGGCCAGATCGGTGATGTTCTTCTGGGCGCGGTCGATCACCGCCAGCCGCTCGTTGAGCTTCTGCAGGCTCTCGACCGTGTGCTGGCCCGAGCGTGGTCATGGACCGGCTCAGATGATGGGTCACCGAATCGAGCCGCTCGTTGACAGAGCGCCCGAGCTCGGCCTGGCGGCCGGCCAGCATGTCGCGCATGGCCTCGATGCGTACCGTGGTCTCGGTCTGCATCCGCGCGATCTCGGCCATCTGCCTGTCGGCCGCGGCGCGATCACGCCGGCGCAGCGCCCGCACGGCGAGGGCTGCCAGCGCGATCAGCGCAACGAGCCCTGCGATGCGCCGCGACCAGCGCGCCAGCCAGCATCGGGACATTCTCGGTCATGGACGCGAGCCTACATCGATTCGGTGTATAAGAACAAAAAGTGAACAACAAATCAATGCCCGGGGCTCGGGGCCCCACGGCTGGCTCCGGCCCCTTCGGATTGACCGCTTTCCGGCGACTGCTTACATCGCCGCCATGGCGCTGCGCGACATTCTCATCCTGCCGGACAAGCGGCTGCGGCAGGTTTCCCTACCGGTCAGGAGAATCGATTCCAGCATCCGCAGGCTGGTCGAGGACATGTTCGAGACCATGTACGACGCGCCCGGCATCGGGCTCGCCGCCATCCAGATCGGCACCGCAAAGCGCGTCGTCACCTTGGATCTCGCCAAGAAGGAGGAGCCGAAGGATCCGCAGGTCTTCATCAATCCGGAGATCGTGTGGTCGTCGCAGGAGAAGGCCACCCACGAGGAGGGTTGCCTGTCGATTCCCGAGTTCTACGACGAGGTCGAGCGTCCGGCGCAGGTGAAGGTGAGGTATCTCGACCTCGAAGGCAAATCGCACGAGATCGAAGCCGGCGGCCTGCTCGCCACCTGCCTGCAGCACGAGATCGACCATCTCAACGGCACCTTGTTCATCGACCACCTGTCCAAGCTCAAGCGCGACCGCGTGACCAAGAAGTTCGCCAAGGCAGCCAAACGGGCAGCGGAAACCGCTTGAACATTCTGCTGAAATGACATGCCCTTGCGCATCGCATTCATGGGCACGCCCGATTTCGCGGTGCCGACGCTGCTCGAGATCATCGGCGGCGGCCATGAGGTCGTGGCGGTTTACACGCGCGCGCCCAAGGCCGCCGGGCGGCGGGGCATGGAGCTCACGCCGAGCCCGGTCGGACGCGAGGCCCACCGCTTCGGGTTGCCGGTCCTCACTCCGGCGACCTTGCGGACCCCCGATGCCGAGCGCACCGCGCATGCCCATGGCGCCGAGGTCGCGATCGTCGTCGCCTACGGGCTGATCCTGCCGAAGCCGATCCTCGAAGCCTTTCCGCTCGGATGCTTCAATCTGCACGCGTCGCTGCTGCCGCGCTGGCGGGGCGCCGCGCCGATCAGCCGGGCGATCATGGCAGGCGATAACGAGACCGGCGTGATGGTGATGAAGATGGAGGAAGGTCTCGATACCGGCCCCGTCGCGATGGCCGAGCGGGTCGCAATCGGGAAGGACGAGACCGCAGGCGATCTGCAAGCGCGGCTCGCCCGCCTCGGTGCCGATCTGATGGTGCGCGCGCTCGGCGCGCTCGAGCGCGGTACGCTTGTGCTCGGCCCGCAGGACGCAAGCCGGGGTGACATACGCCGCCAAGATCGCCAAGGCAGAGACCCGCATCGACTGGGGACGTCCCTGGCCGGAGGTGCACAATCGCATCCGCGGACTGTCGCCGTTTCCGGGTGCCTGGTTCGAGCTCGCGGGGCAGGGCGCTCCCATCCGCGTCAAGGTGCTGCGCACGACCAAGGGCGAAGGTGCCGGTGCGCCGGGTACGGTGCTGGACGATGCGCTGACCGTCGCCTGTGGAGAGGGTGCCGTGCGCATCATCGAGCTGCAGCGCGCCGGCCGGCAAGCGATGAAAGCGGCCGAGTTCCTGCGCGGCACGCCGCTGGGTGCCGGAGCGCGGCTCGCATGATCGAAGCCTCCGGGCAGGTGATGGAATTCCGGATCGCATTTCATGGCGCTTGGGCTGACGCCAACTGCACCGGCGAGTGGTATCGTTCACTATCCGTCCGTCTTCGACCAATCCGGATAGGTAATGCCACGATACAAGCTCACCATCGAATATGACGGCAGACCATTCGTGGGTTGGCAGGTTCAGAACAACGGCCCGACCGTGCAGGGCGTGCTGATGGCGGCGGTGCAGGCATTCTGCGGCGAGAAGGTCAGCATCCAGGGCGCCGGACGCACCGACGCCGGGGTGCATGCGCTCGGCCAGGTCGGCCATCTCGATCTCGCCATCGACTGGCACCAGGATACGGTGCGCGACGCCCTGAACGCGCATCTGCGCCCGCATCCGGTCGCCATCATTGCCGCCGAGCGGGTGACGAATGCCTTCGACGCCCGCTATTCCGCCCTCAAGCGACACTATCTCTATCGCATCATCAATCGGCGCGCCGACCTCACCTTCGAGCGTGGCCGCGCCTGGCGCGTCGCCAAACCGCTCAACAGCGCGGCCATGCATGCGGCGGCGCAACGGCTCGTGGGCCAGCACGACTTCACCACCTTCCGCCATGCCGAATGTCAGGCCAAGTCGCCGGTGAAGACGCTCGACCAGCTCGATGTGCGTCGCATCAAGGACGACCTGCACATCGTGGCATCGGCACGTTCTTTCCTGCACACCCAGGTGCGCTCCATGGTCGGCGCCCTGGTGCTGGTGGGCGAAGGCAAGTGGACGGCCGACAACCTCACCGCGGTGCTGGAGAAGCGCGACCGTGCCGCTTGCGCGCCGGTCGCCCCGCCCGACGGGCTCTATCTGACCAACGTGGACTACGAGTAGGCTCGAGGGGTCGATCGTCCGATCGACCCCTGTGATGTCGTCAGCCGGAGCGTCAGCTGAAATAACGCTCGAGGATCTTGCGATAAACCAGCGGTCAGCCTTGCGAGATCGGCAACCGTGGTGCGCTCGTCCACCTGATGCATGGTATGGCCGACCAAACCGAATTCGAGCACCGGGCAGTAGTTCTTGATGAAGCGTGCGTCGGAGGTGCCGCCGGTGGTGGAAAGCGTAGGGGCCGTGCCGGTCACCTCCGTGATCGCGCCGACGACGAGGTCGATGAAGGGGCCGGGCTCGGCCAGAAAGGCGTCGGCGTTGGATGGCTCCCAGTCGACGTGCCAGCGTACGCCGGTGCGAGCGGCATCGGATGCGCGCCGCTCGATCAGGGTCTTGAGCGACACCTGGCTGTGGCAATCGTTGAAGCGGATGTTGAAGCGGGCGCGCGCCTCGCCCGGGATGAGATTGACCACCGGGTTGCCGATGTCGATCGAGGTGAATTCGAGATTCGAGGCGGAGAAATGCGCGCTGCCGTGGTCGAGCGGCACCGCCATCAGGGCGCTCATCAGGGTGACCAGTCCGCGAACCGGATTGTCGGCACGCTCGGGATAGGCGACGTGACCCTGCTTGCCGGTGACCACGAGCGTGCCGTTGAGCGAGCCGCGCCGGCCGACCTTGATGGTGTCGCCGATCGTCGCCGCATTGCTGGGCTCGCCCAGTATGCAATGATCGAACTTCTCGCCGCGCTCGGCGGCCCATTGCAGGAGCTTCACCGTTCCGTTCACGGCGATGCCTTCCTCGTCGCCGGTGATCAGGAACGAGATCGATCCCGGCGGCCGGCCGCCGTGCGCTGCGAGATGTTCGAGGGTGGCTGCGAGCGCGCAGGCGATCGCCCCCTTCATGTCGACCGCGCCGCGGCCGTAGAGCGTGCCGTCGGTGATGTCGCCGGCGAACGGGGGATGGGTCCACTTGGCTTCCTCGCCGGGCGGCACCACGTCGGTATGGCCGGCGAAGACGAGATGCGGGCCGGCGCTGCCGATGCGGGCATAGAGGTTCTCGACCGGCGCGGTGCCGGGCTCCGCGAAGGTGACGCGATGAACCGCAAAGGCGGCGCCTTTCAGCACTCCCTCGATCAGCCCGAGTGCGCCACCTTCGGCCGGGGTCACCGAGGGGCAGCGCAAGAGATCGCGGGCGAGGGCGACGGGGTCCATGAGCTGTTGCATCCTTCCGGCGAGCGTGGAGCAGCGCAGCAAGCGGGAGCGGCTCAATCCCGCAGCAGCTCGTTGATCGATGTCTTGGCTCGTGTCTTTTCATCGACGCGCTTGACGATCACCGCGCAATAGAGGCTCGGACCCGCTCCGCCGTTTTTTGTCGGTCTGCCGGGGAGGGAGCCGGGAACCACCACCGAATAAGGCGGCACCTCGCCCTGAACGGTCTCGCCGGTCGCTCGATCGACGATGCGGGTGGAGGCGCCGATGAACACACCCATGGAGAGCACGCAGCCCTCGCGCACGATCACGCCCTCCGCCACCTCCGAGCGCGCGCCGACGAAGCAATTGTCCTCGATGATCACCGGGCTCGCCTGTAGCGGCTCGAGCACGCCCCCGATGCCGGCGCCGCCCGAGATGTGGCAGTTCTTGCCGATCTGCGCGCAGGAGCCGACCGTGGCCCAGGTATCGACCATGGTGCCGGAATCCACGTAGGCGCCGAGATTGACGAAGCTCGGCATCAGCACCACGCCGGGCGCGATGTAGGCCGAACGGCGTACCACGCAGCTCGGCACCGCTCGGAAACCCGCTTCCCGGAAGCGTGCGTCGTTCCAGCCATCGAGCTTGGATGCGACCTTGTCCCACCACACGGCCTTGCCCGGGCCGCCCGCGATCACACTCATGTCGTTGAGACGAAACGACAGCAGCACCGCCTTCTTGAGCCATTGATTGACCCGCCAGTCGCCGTTGGCGCCCCTCTCCGCAACCCGCACCGCACCGCGATCGAGCAGCTCGAGGGCGGTCTCGACTGCCTCGCGCACCGCACCTTTGGTGGCGGGGCCGATGCCGTCGCGCGCCTCGAAGGCGTCGTCGATGGTCCTGGCAAGCTCGGCATGCGACATGAGGCGAGATCCTCCGGCAGGGTCCGCGAACGTCGCAGCGGTTGTCGGGAATGGGGCAGGGGAAGTCAACCGCCGTCCGGCCTCGTCCGCAGCGCTCGTCGCCGGCGCGCGACTATCAGCGTTCGCGGCCGATCGCCTGCAGGAACCCCACCAGATCATCCGTCACATGGTCGACGTGCGGCGCGTCGCGTCCCTCGAGCTCCCAGCTTTCGCGGAAGACTTCGCGAGTGTGCTCGGGCACCACCAGCACCGTGGTCATGCCGAGCGCGTGAGGCACCGCGAGATTGCGGGCGAGATCCTCGAACATCGCGGCCTTGGCTGCGTCGACATCGTGCGTCTTCAGAAAGCGATCGTAAGTCTGCGACGACGGCTTCGGCTCGAGCTCGGCCGCGATGATGTCGAACACGCCCTCGAAATGACGATCGAGTTGCAGCCGAGCGAGCACCGCATCGGCGTGTCGGCGGGTGCCGTTGGTCAGGATCAGCTTGCGGCCCGGGAGGCCTTCGATCGCGGCACCCAGCGCAGCGTTCGGTTCGAGCGGCGAATGATCGATCTGATGAACGAAGTCGAGAAAATCGTCGGGCTTCATGCCGTGCTCGGTCATCAGCCCCCGCATCGAGGTGCCGTAGCGCTTGTAATAGTCCTTCTGCAGGCGGAACGCCTCCTCGTGGGTGACTGCAAGGAAGCGAGCGATGTAGTCGCGGATGCGCTCGTCGACCTGCTGCCAGAGATTGAGATGGTGCGGGTAGAGCGTGTTGTCGAGGTCGAATACCCACGTCTCCACGTGCCCGAACGCGCGCGGCGCGGAAGCAGCGGAACGGTTCATGGCGCGTGATCTCGGTTCTCGAGCACGCCACGGAGCGGGCGGTCGAAGGCCAGGATGACGAGCCCGGCGATGGTCGCGATGCCGGCGATCATCAGGAAGAACGTCGATTTCTGCATGTCGCTCCAGAAGCTGCCGAGCCATCCGGCCATGAAATTGCCGATGAAGCTGGAGGCGAGCCACAGGCCCATGAGCATCGACACCATGCGTGCCGGCGCGACCTTCGATACCAGCGACAGCCCGATCGGCGAGAGGTAGAGCTCGCCGAGGGTGAGGACGATGAAATAGCCGAGCAGCCACAGCCAGCTCGCATTCGCTCCGCCGTCGGCCTGCCAGACTGCTCCCAGCATGAGCAGGTTGGCCAGGGCAACCCCGAAGCAGCCCAGCGACATCTTGATCACGGCGGATGGCTCGCTGCCGCGCTCGGCCTGCCGTGCCCACAGCCCGATCAGCGCCGGGGTAAAGGCGAAGATCAGGAGCGAGTTGACGGCCTGGAACCAGGTCACCGGAATTTCGCCCTTCCACACGATGAGATCGATGTGGCGATCGGTGTAGTCGTCGGCCCACAGCGAGATGGTGTTTCCGGATTGCTCGTAGGTCGCCCAGAACAGGGCCGTGGGAACGAGCAGCATGATCAGTGCGAGCACCGACCGCCGCTCCTTGCGGTCGAGCGGCGCCTTGCGGCCGGCGGTCGCGATCGCCTGCCGCCGTGCATCGGGTGGGAGCGAGGGCATCCCGCATAGATAGGTCACGAGCCCGATCGTCATGCCGATGCCGGCTGCGGTGAAGCCGTAGTGCCAGCCCACTTCCTCGCCGAGTGTCCCGCACACCAACGGTGCGAGAAAGGCGCCGAGATTGACGCCGACGTAGAAGATCGAATAGGCGCGGTCGCGGCGCGGATCGCCGGGTGCGTAGAGCCCGCCGACCTGTGCCGTGATGTTCGGCTTGAATGCGCCGCTGCCGATGATGAGCGTGGTCAGGGCAATGAGGAACAGTGCCTCGAAAGCCATCAGGAAATGGCCGAGTGCCATCAGGACGGCGCCGATCAGGACGGTGCGATGCTGGCCGAGGACGCGGTCGGCCAGAATGCCCCCGAGCACCGGGGTGAGATAGACGAGCCCGGTATAGAGCCCGTAGATGTGGGAGGAGAACGGCTGCACGCCGAGCGGACCGAGCATCGATTCGTAGATGCTCCTGAGCGCGCCGAGCCCGATCACGCTCTCGGCACGATCGGGCTGCAGCAGATATTTCACCATGTAGAGGACGAGGAGCGCGCGCATTCCGTAGTAGGAAAAGCGCTCCCACATCTCGGTCGCGAACAGAAACGTCAGCCCGCGCGGATGACCGAAAAGGTCACTGGCAGAGGTCGAATCGCGGGCTTGCTCGGTGGATGTCATCGCGGTTTGCGCTTGGCACGCGGCATGACGCGCCACGGGTGGCGTGATCGAATGGCCAAGCGACCCTAGAACGCGCTCCGGCGATCCGTCAAACTGCGGCGATGGGCATCGGCCGCGGCCGCTCGCGTGTTCTGGTCGAGCTATTGAGTTGAACTGAATGGACCTCGAAGAGGTGACGGCGCAGTGTGGTGCTTTGCTCGCGGCGCGCTACCGCGGCGTGCCCACCGTCGAGCAGCCGGCGCGCTATAACGAGCGGGGGGCGATGCGAAATCGAGCGAGAGTGCCAGCCAGCAATCTCGGCAAGTTTTGACATTCAACTTCCGCAGTGCCCCGATAAGCCGACGGAAATTCAGAGCGTTCGTGTGCGCCGCAACATGTCGCGAAGTGCCATAAGCGGTCATTGCGCGGACGGCGAGGCCGCGTCGCGATACTGATCTCCTTCGCACCCTTTTTACAGAGCAGTCTGATAGTATGCCCTCTGACCATCTTTCTCTCCCCGGTTTGGTCCCATGCGGCGGCGGGAATTCATCATCCTAGTTGGCAGCGCGGCAGCCTTCATGGCCGCTCGCCGCGCGCGCGCAGCAGTCGAGCGGGATGCGGCGGATCGGCGCGCTGATGGGGTATCCCGAGAGTGACACGGAAGCACAGGCCCTTGTCGCGGCGTTCCGCGACGGTCTTCAGAAGCTCGGGTGGACGGAGGGCCGCAATATCCGGATGGACATTCGCTGGGCGACACCCGACGACGCGGAGTCGAGACAGCAATTCGCCAAGGAACTCGTCGCGCTGCAGCCCGACCTCTTCTTTCGCATGGCACGCCCAACACGGCGACTTTGCTGCAACAAACGCGCACCATCCCGATCGTTTTCGCGACTCTTTCCGATCCGGTCGGCAGCGGCTTCGTCACGAGCTTTTCGCGGCCGGGCAGCACCGTCACCGGCTTTGCCAATATGGAACCGACGATGGCCGGCAAGTGGCTGGAGTTGCTCAAGGAGATTGCGCCGCGCGTCGACAGGGTGGCCATCTTGTTCAACCCGGCCACGGCGCCCTATGCCGAATATTGGCTGAACCCCTTCAAGGCTGCCGCCGCGCCCTTCGCAGTGGAGGCGAGCGCCGCACACGTTCACGACATGTCGGAGCTGAATTCGTCGTTGCCGCACATGCGCACGCGCCGAATGGCGGCCTGATCGTGATGCCGGATACCTTCACGAGCACCCATCGCGCGGAGATTACAGCACTGGCGGCACGCCACCGCCTCCCAGCCGTCTATCCGTTCCGTTTCTTCGCTGAGCTCGGCGGCCTGCTCTCCTATGGAAATGACCTGATCGATGATTTCCGGCGCGCGGCGAACTACGCCGACCGCATCCTCAGGGGCGCGAAGCCGAGCGAGCTTCCCGTGCAATTTCCAGTGAAATTCGAGCTGGTGATCAATCTCAAGACCGCCAAGGCGCTCGGCCTCGACGTGTCATTTTATCCTGCAGCAGCGCGCCGACAAGGTGATCGACCATTAAATCCTCCGACGTCCAGGCAGGTCAATTGCGTCGGGATGGTCAAAGTCGAGGCAAAGTTTCTCAGCCCCCGAACTCCGGTCGCATCGCTGCACCCGGTGTATCGACGCGTTGTGCCAATAGCTGCCATCGGCAGCCTTTCTTCGATCACCTCGTCGGCGATGGCGAGCAGCGTCGGCGGCACGGTGATGCCGAGCATCCGGGCGGTCTGGGCGTTGATGACCAACTCGAACTTGGTCGCCTGCACGACCGGCAGGTCTGCCGGCTTGGCGCCCTTGAGGATGCGGCCGGTATAGACGCCGACCTGACGATAGGCATCCGTAATGTCGCTTCCGTAGCTCATCAGCCCGCCGGCTTCGGCATACTCACGCCCCGAATAGGTCGCGGGGACGCGTGTGGCGGGTCGCCAGTTGGACCATTTGGACGCGCCGGCTGGTGAAGAAGGCATCGCTGCCGACGAAGAGCGCGTCAGGCCGTTCGCGCGCAAAGGTTGCGAAGGCCGCATCGATCTCGCGGCTGGTGCTGGCGTTGAGCACCTGGATTTGCAGTCCCATGGTGCGGGCCGCCGGTTCCACGTCTCGCAACGTGGCCTCGGTATCGGACACTGGTCGGATTGACGAGCACCGCCACGCGAGTGGCTGCGGGCACCAGCTCACGCAGGAGTTCCAGCCGCTTTGCCACCAGCTCGCCAGCTGAAGAAATTGATACCCGTCAGATTGCCGCCCGGCCGGGCGAGGCTCGCGACAAGACCGAGCTTGACCGGGTCTTCCCGGAGAGGAAAACGATGGGGATTGTCGTGGTTGCGGCCTTGGCTCGCAATGCCACATGAGCGCCGCCGCTCGCGACGATCACAGCGACCGGCCGGCGGACCAGTTCGGCTGCCAGCTCCGGCATGCCGATCAAGTTGATTCTCGGCCCAGCGGTAGACGATCGTCGACGTTCTCGCCCTCGACGTAGCCGGTCTCCTTGAGGCCTTGACGAAATCCGCGCAGACGGTCCGTCGATCGCGTCGGGCGATCTGCAGGTCGAGGAACCCGATCACCGGCATCGCCGGCTGCTGCGCCTGCGCGCAAGCGGCCACGCTGCGCCGCGCCGCCGAGGACACCGAGAAATTCCCGCCGCCTCATGTCCGTCCCTCAGGCTCAGAGGCACGACATCGTATCGGCTCGAACGAGTGCTTTGATAGGGCTTAAGAGCGCTTCGCTAGTGCGACATAAAATGCTGGCCGATGACCGCTCCGGGTCGTGTGTCACGAGCATCGCCGGTCCAAACGGCGGTGCGCAACTGTACGAGAGATGAAGGAGGGCCCTTCGAGGCCGGCCGTCAGGGGCAGGTCTCAAACCACTGCAAGCTGCTGTCGTCAAAAGCGATGGTGGTGAGCGTTGCAGCTAACGTTGGGACCAATCCCAGCGGGTGAGGTTGAGAGAGGCGAGCGCAAGCGAACCGCTGATGAAGTGTCGAAAGCGGATTAGACGATGTCAAAACCGGGGGCTGACCCTTCCTCCGGGATCAGCTCGGGGGAAGCCCTGAAGCCTGCCCGAGCGGCATCCGGCATGTAGGCGGCGCGAAGCTCAACCAGGCTCTTGTACGGAACGTGAGAACCTGTCGCTCCGATGCAAAGGGAGAAGTCTCAAGCGGCCAAAACCGCGAGGACGAGAGTACCGATGCGGAGCACAGGGGCGGAGTGGCCCGTAGTAGGGATGAAGGCTCTGTAATGGGGCTGGACCGAAGGGGCTGCGTTGTTCAACCGAGGCCACGGGCCAACTGAAGCCATCTGGCAACAGGAGGAGCCCGTGGACGAGGTGAAGCCGGTGGCTCGTGTGCCAACGGTCGAACATCGGGAGCCGTGTGAATCGAGAGGTTCACGCACGGTTTTGGGAGCGCCCGGGGGTGAGATTCCTCCGGCAACTCGACATTCACGACCCGGGCGGCCGATGCCACCTATCCGTGCGCTTCCGCAGTGCCCTAAAACCGGACGTGAATTCACGGGTAACGTCAATTGTTCTGTGTCAGCAGGAAAAGGGTACTGACGCCCTGTGATTTGTTTTCGTGGGTGAAGACGGCGAACAGGATGCGATCCATGGAGGTGATGTCCTGGAAGGTGCCCATCGGCCGGGTGCGTCGCCTCACTTCGCGGAATCGCCGTTCGATGGCATTGGTGGTTCGAACCGCCTTGCGCTGATCGAGGGATTTGTAGCGGAAGCAGGTGAGGAGGTCGTCGAGGTCGTTGCGCAGGCAGGCGACGGCGGCGGGATACTGGTCCTCGAAACGGTCGGCAAATCTTCGGGCAGCAGCACGCGCGGCCGGGAGATTGGATGCGTTCATGATCTTGTGGAGGGCGCGCTTGACCGCCGGCTGATCGGCCTTCCTGACCTTGTCGAGGACATTCCGGATCTTGTGCGCCCAGCAGCGCTGAACGGCGATATCGGGAAGGACGGTCGGCAGGGCAGCGAGCAGGCCGGTGCCGCCATCGCCGCAGATCATCTCGAGACCTTGGCCGGTGAGGCCGCGGCGGTAAAGATCGGTGAGAAAGCGCTCCCATTCGGCGGCGCTTTCGCTTGCCGCCAGGCGGAAATCGATGATCTCCTTCTTGCCGTCGGGCCGCAGCCCGAGCGCCACCAGTACGGGCCGCCTGAGCGCCCCGGCGCCGGTCTTGCGGGCGAGCACGACGCCATCGAGCATCAGCACCTTGTAGCGGTCCTTGAGCGGCCGGCGGTGGAAGGCCGCGACCGCCGCATCGAGCGTCTTGGCCACCCGGCTCACCGTTGCGGCGCTGACCTTCGGCCGAGGATCGCCAGCAGCGTCTCGCCGACCTTGCGCGTGGACAGCCCGAGCACGAAGCCGGCGAGGATCACCCGGTCGATCTCCGTCTCCCGCCTGGCATAGGCGCGCAGCACCGCGACCGGGCTGTAGCGCCGGGTGCGCGGCACGAAAAGCTCGATATCGCCAAGCGTGGTCAGCAGATGCCGCCGATAATGACCGTTGCGGCGATCCGGCTCGTCCTCGATGCCGAGCTGATCGAGATAGCGATCGACCGCCTCGGCCATCTGCTCCTCGATGATCTCAGCCAGGGCCTGGCGGCCGAGGGGGCGATAGTCTTCGCCCCACTCCAGGCCATCCGCCTGCATCGCCTTCACGACCTCAAAGGCCACTGGTAAACTCTCAATCGTCGCAGCTCGCTGTGACATGGGGGGTGCTCCTTTTGGGCTTTCGTCAGCCACAGGGAGTACCCCTTCCGTTCCTGACACACAGATTGTTACGTCACCGAATTCACGCCGGTAAGTGCCGCAACCCAACGGAGATGCTACACTTGACGCAAGCCACCGTTTTGGAAACACGCTTTGCCACGAAATCGTGAGGGAGGGTTCCATGGTCGGCCATCAGCCACGGGCTGCTGAAGGGAGCGGTCGCGGTTTTCGCCGCCGTTGCCGTGCAACAGGCAGCAGCGCAGGATGACGCGCGCTACCCCAGCAAGCCAATCCGGGTGATCGTCGGGTTCGCGGCCGGCGGCGGCAACGATCTGTTCGCGCGGCTGATCGCACCGAAGCTGTCGGAGCATCTCGGCCAGAACGTCATCGTCGAGAACAAGCCCGGCGCCGGCGGTCGGTTGGCTGTCGAGTTCGTCAGGAACCAGCCGGCCGATGGCTATACGATCATGGTGGCCGCCACCGGCCAGATGGCGATTGCTGCGGCGATCTATCCCAAGCTCACGTACCATCCGACCCGCGACTTCGTCCCGCTGACGATGATCGCGTCGTTCCCCTTGATCCTCGCCGGCCCCGCCAACGACACCATCAAGACGGTCAAGGACCTGGTCGCCTACGGCAAGGCCAATCCCGACAAGTCGAATTACGCGACCTCGTCGCCGTCCTTCACCATCACCGTCGAGCTGTTCAAGCTCAAGACCGGGATGCCGGGGGTGGCGGTGCCGTACAAGAGCAGCAACGAGATGATGCTGAGCGTCGCCGGCGGCAATACCCTGTTCTCCATCGCCGACGGGCCGCCGACCGTGCCGCTGGTGCACGGCGGCAAGATCCGCGCGCTCGCGGTTACCGGATCGCAGCGCTCGAGCGAGCTGCCCGAGGTGCCGAGCATGGCGGAAGCGGGATATCCCGAGGTCGATATCGGGTTGTGGAGCGGGTTTTTCGTGTCCGTGGGCACGCCACCCGCGATCGTCAAGAAGATCGATGACGCCACGCGCCGCGCGATGGCGGATCCGGGAGTGCGCGAGAAGCTCAAGGCCATGGCGGTCAATCCCGGCGGCGGGCCGGGCGAGGAGTTCCGCAACCGGATCGACGGCGACATCAGGATGTTCGCCGACGTGGTCAAGGCTGCGGACCTGAAATTCGAGCAGTAGGACGTGCCCGGCGTCGCCCGGCTCTATGCGGCGCTCGCCTATGCCGCGAGCCTTGCTCTGATCTTCCTTGCGGCGATGCTTACGGGCACCCATGCACGCGACGCCTTCATCTTCATCTTTCTGCCCGGCATCCTGCTCGCCGTGCTGAGCCCGTTCATCTGGTCGGGCAGCCGATCCGCCATGCTGCTGGCGTTGGCGGTATCGGTCGTGGTCCAGATCATGGTGCTCGGCAGCGATCACTTGAACTGGCGACTGTTCCTGCCCATGCCGGTTGTGTTCGCGGCGCTCACCGTAGCCGGTCTTGCATCGGCGAAACGCCCCGCCGAAGGCGATGCTGCCGAAGGCGTGCTCGTCGAGGTCTTCGCCGCGCTGGTCTATTTCTCCGGCGTCCTTGCCGTGTTCATGGCTCCCTTCAACTATTCCCGGCTCCTGGGCTGGCCGGGGCTTGCGTTCTATGCGGGGCTGGTCGGGCTTGTGGCCGCGGCTCTGAGCGCCCTGATCTGGCGGGGATCGAAGTGGGCGATGATGGCGACCTTCGTATTGTCGCTGCTGCATTGGCTCGCGCTCGCGCAGGTCGATCCCTCGCTCTGGCGCAGTGTACCCAATATCGCCGCCGCGGCGGTTCCGGGATCCTCGCGGCGCTAGGGTCCGATTCGAAGTTCGCCAGCACCCGCGGCACACTCTGAGCGAACTTCGGAATCAAAGGGAGACTAGTGTGCTGTCTCTAACGGTCGTGTCCCGGCTGCGGTGCAGCGCGAAGCTCTTGCGGAGCGGTGCAGCGCTGAGCCGGGACCGTTGCAGCGGCGGATTTGTACGGTCCCGGTTCTGCAGCGCACCACATCGTGATGCGCTGCGCCCGGGACACGTGCGATGCAAGCGTCAGTCACTGCACTTAGCAACTCTATGATTCTAGTGCCCCTTTTGAACCCGAAGTTCGCAATCGGATTTGCGGCACGGGGCCGCGCGGGCTGCCCCCGTGCAAAGCGGGGACGGGCGCCCCGCGGCCGTGGAATCGACCCCGCCTTTGCGTTAGCATCGTCCCGCTCGGGCGACCACGCGGGCAAAGAGCAGGCTACAGAGTGAAAGGCCTGCCGCGCCGCCCTATGATGCGCCTCTGATTTGTGGCGCCCGAGCGCCTCGATCTTCTTTCGGCCGTCTCGTGTTGTCGGCCTGCAAACACGGCGATCCGCGCGGTTCCGCGGCAGCGATGCTACACGTCCAGCATCTCCTCGTCGGCGAATTCCGCGCGCTCCTGGATGAATGCAAAGCGCGCCTCGGGTTTGTTGCCCATGAGGCGCTCGACCGAGGAGTCGGTCTTCTTGCGCTCGTCCTCGACCACCACCACCCGAAGCAGCGTTCGCTTCCTCGGATCCATGGTGGTCTCCTTGAGCTGGCTCGCCATCATCTCGCCCAGACCTTTGAAGCGGCCGACCTCGATCTTGGCGTTGCCGTGGAACTCGCGTCTGATCAGCTCGTCCTTGTGCTTGTCGTGGCGCGCGTAGAGGACCTTGCCACCGTGGCTCAAGCGGTAGAGCGGCGGCACCGCCAGATACAAGTGCCTGTTCTCGATCAGCTTCGGCATCTGCCGGTAGAAGAAGGTGATCAGAAGGGACGCGATATGGGCGCCGTCGACGTCGGCATCGGTCATCACGATGACCTTCTCGTAGCGCAGGTCCTCGTCGCGATACTGCGCGCCGGTTCCCGATCCGAGCGCCTGCACGAGGTCGGACAGCTGCTGGTTCTGCGCCAGCTTGTCCTTGCCGGCGGAGGCGACGTTGAGGATCTTGCCGCGCAGCGGCAGCACCGCCTGCGAAGCGCGGTCGCGCGCCTGCTTGGCGGAGCCGCCCGCCGAATCGCCTTCGACGATGAAAATCTCGGATCCTTGCGCGGCCGTGTTGGTGCAATCCGCGAGCTTTCCGGGCAGGCGCAGCTTGCGTACGGCGGTCTTGCGCGAGATCTCCTTCTCCTGGCGGCGGCGAATGCGTTCCTCGGCGCGCTCGATCACGAACTCGAGGAGCCTGTTGGCCTGCGTCGGATTGCCTGCGAGCCAGTGATCGAAGGGATCCCTTATCGCGTTCTCGACGATGCGGGTCGCTTCCGCGGTCGCAAGCCGATCCTTGGTCTGACCCTGGAATTCGGGCTCGCGGATGAAGACCGAGACCATGCAGGCGGCTCCGCTCGTCACGTCGTCGCCGGTCACCGCAGCGGCGCGCTTGCCCTGGCCGACGCGCTCGGCATGATCCTTGATCCCCTTCAACAGCGCGCTGCGCATGCCCGACTCGTGCGTGCCTCCATCCGGGGTCGGAATGGTGTTGCAATAGGAGGACAGGAAGCCGTCGGCGTCGGCGGTCCACGCCACCGCCCATTGCGCTCCGCCGTGAACGCCGATCTTGCCGGCGGTGCCGTGGAAAATATCGGGGTGGACCAGGGTGGCGCCGTTGATCGCCGCCGACAGATACTCCTTGAGGCCATCGGCGAAATGGAACGTCGCCTCCTCCGGCACATCCTCGACGCCGCGCAGGAGCTCCTTGGCGCACGACCAGCGGATCTCGACGCCGCCGAACAGATAGGCCTTGGAGCGCGTCATCTTGAAGACGCGTTCCGGCTTGAAATGCGCCTTGGCACCGAAAATATCCGGATCGGGCCGGAAGCGGACCTTGGTGCCGCGGCGATTGGGCACGCGGCCCAGCCGCTCCAGCTTGCCTTTCGGCTTGCCGCGCTCGAACACCATGCGGTGAAGCGTCTGCTCGCGCGCGACCTCGACCTCCATGCGCTCGGACAGTGCATTGGCGACCGACACGCCGACGCCGTGCAAGCCGCCCGAGGTGCCGTAGACCTCGGAGTCGAATTTTCCCCCGCGTGCAGGGTGCACATGATGACTTCCAGCGCGGACTTCTTCGGGAATTTCGGATGCGGGTCGACGGGGATGCCGCGGCCGTTGTCGGTCACGGTGACGAAGCCGTCGGCCTCCATTTCGACCTCGATGAAGGTGGCATGCCCCTCCAGCGCTTCGTCCATGGAATTGTCGATCACTTCGGCGAACAGGTGATGCAGGGCCTTCTCGTCGGTGCCGCCGATATACATTCCGGGTCGCCTGCGCACCGGCTCGAGGCCTTCGAGCACCTCGATGTGGCGCGCGGTATATCCCGCCTCGCCGGCCGGCTTGGCGGATCGCGTTGCCTTGCCGGAAGCGCGCCGCGCGCCCACCTCGGGCAGTCCCGAGAACAGGTCGCGGGCAGGGCCGGCATTTCGGGCGGCGGGCGTGACAGCTCTAGCGGTCTTGGCCATGCGTCGGTTGCACCGGTGCGGGACAGGCGAATCAGTTGTCCGAATATGCCATGGTCATGGCCGCATCGTGATCCCGGGATCGAAATGCGCTCGTCACGGAGGCTTTAGGTCGTCGGTGCCGCCCAATCGGAAGCCGTCATTCGGCCGCCCCCCGCCGCTCCTCGCCAGCGGGGGGGGGGGCCGGTGAAGTCCGGGGAGCCGCCGCGCGAGTTTCCTGGCGCGAGCGGGAGCCCTGGTGACGTCAGCTTCTGCGCGCGTCCCAGGCCAGACCGCCGAGAGCAATGCCCTCGCTGATGAGCGCGATGCCGAGCAGCACCCCGATCAGCCAGACGGCCTTCACGGGAAAAGTGGCCAGGAGGTAGCAGGCCAACAGGATGCCGACGACCCCGCTGATCAGGACCCAGCCCCAGTTCTGAAGAGGTCGTATGGTCAGCGAAAAGATCACTTTTGCAATCCCCTCGACCATGAAGAACACGATCAGGAGCAGCGTGAGCGTGACGAGGCTCTCCCCTGGATTGCGAAGGAACAGCACGCCGACGATCACGAACAGAGCGACGGAGACCAGTTGGAGCCAGAAATGCGGCACGTTTTGCGCGCCGATCAGGCTGATCCCTTGCACGAGGCCGCTGACAATCAGGAGCCAACCGATAAAAAAGACCATGGCAACCGACGATAACGCCGGATAGACCAGCGCCAGAATGCCGGCGAGTATCATCAGGCCGCTTTGTAGGAGATACCAGGTCGAATTCTGCTTGACGGTCTCGCGCATTGCCTCGCGCATTACTTGTGCAGCATCTTCGAGTGACGTCGACATGTTTGTGCCCTCCATCAGCTTTTCCAGCAGGTCTTCCGCCGAGACCTCCGGACCCGGCGGCATTGTCGCGAAGCCCCTCCTGCCGCCCTTCATGGCGAGGCCGCCAGCGGAGGACCGGAGGAATTTTCCCTTCCCCTGAACCAGGCCACATACAAGGTCGGTAGGAAGACCAGCGTGAGAAGGGTCGCGACCAGCAATCCGCCCATGATAGCAAAGGCCATCGGTCCCCAGAACACCGTCGGAGCGATCGGGATCATACCGAGAACCGTCGACACCGCCGTCAGCATGATGGGACGGAATCGCGCGCTGCTGGCGTCGATGGCCGCTTCCCACACATCCTTGCCCTGAGCCCTTTCCGCTTCGATCTGGCCTATCAGGATCACGGCATTCTTGGTGATCATGCCGAGCAGCGCCAGAATGCCGAGAATGGCGACGAATCCGAGCGGCCTTCCGGACAGAAGCAGCGCGCCGACGACGCCGATCAGGCCCAAGGGGGCGACGCTCAGCACCAGGAACAGGCGTTGAAAGCTTCCGAGCTGGACCATGAGGACCGTGAGCATGATCAGCAGCATCACCGGCACGACGGCGATCACCGAGGCCTGCGACTTCCGGCTCTCCTCTACCGTGCCGCCGACGGCGACTGCGTAGGGTCTCGGGAGGCCCTTGATCAGTTCATCGACCGCCGGCGCAAGCGCGCCGATCACCGTCTCCGGCAGCGCCCCCGGTGCGACGTCGGCCTGCACCGTCAGGGTCGGCACTCGGTCGCGCCGCCAGATCAGGGGATGGTCCTGCTCGTATTCGAATGTAGCGAATTGGCTCAGCGGAACGGTGCGCCCGCTCGGAAGCGGCACCTGCACGGTGCGCAGGGTTGCGAGCGAGACGCGCTGCTCGTCGGTTGCCCGCGCGATGACGTCGACCAGATAGATATTGTCGCGCACCTGGGTGATGGAGGAGCCCGAGATGATCGTGTTCAGGACGCTTGCCAGCACCTGTGAGCTCAGACCGAGCTGGCGGGCCTCGTCCTGGTCCACGCGAATGCGCACTTGCCGTGCCGGCTCGATCCAATCGAAGTTGACCTTCCTGGCCTGTGGATTCGTTGCAATGATTTGTGCGAGCCTGAAGGCGATCTCGCGCACCTGCGAGACATCCGGGCCGCTGACTCGATATTGCACCGGCCATCCGACCGGCGGGCCGAGCTCGAGCGGGTAGATGCGGCCGACGATGCCAGGAAAGTCATCCGCCAGCACCTTCTCGAGCCTCGCCCGCAGCCGCTCCCGTGCCTCCACGTGCTTGGCGACGATCACCGCCTGGGCGACGAAGTCATTCGGCAACTGGACATCGAGCGGCAGATAGAAGCGGATGGCCCCGCGGCCCACATAGGTGCTCCAGTGCGCGACATCGGCGTCATTCTCGAGGACATCGTCGAAGCGACGGGTGACGGTTTCGCTGGCATGGATCGAGGCATTCTGCGGCAGCCGCAGGTCGACGAGAAGCTCCGGGCGATCGGACGACGGAAAGAACTGCCGCGGTACGAGCGACATCGCAAGAAACGACGCGGCGAATGCGGCCAGCGTGATCGCGATCGTCACCCACTTCGCCCGCATGGCCGCGGTGAGAAAGCCCCGGAAGATCCTGAAGATCCTGCCAGGCGCGGCGGCCTGCGCGGTGTTGGCGGGCGCTCGAAGTATGGCGGCGCCCAGTAGCGGGGCGAACACAACCGCCACGAACCAGGAGACGATGAGCGCAATGCCAACCACGGCGAACAGCGAAAAGGTATACTCGCCGGCGGAGCTCGCCGCAAAGCCGACCGGGACGAAGCCGGCGATCGTCACCAGTGTCCCGGCCAGCATGGCGAATGCATAGGTCCGGAAGGCGAACGACGCGGCCTGCAGCTTGTCGTCTCCGGCTGCCAGGCGGGTGAGGGTAGCGTCGGTGGTCGTCATGGCATCGTCGACGAGCAGCGCGAGCGCGATGATGAGCGCGCCGAGCGATATGCGCTGCATGTCGATCCCGGCCAGCTGCATGATTGGAAAGACGATGGCGAGGGTCAGCGGAATCGAGAGCGCTATGATCAGGCCCGGCCGAACGCCGAGACTGATGAAGCTCGTCGCCAGGATGATCGCGATCGCCTGCCACAGCGATGTCATGAACTCGGAAATTGCTCTTTCGACCGTCACCGGCTGATCCGCCACCAGCTTCGGCTCGATGCCGAGCGGCAGGTCGGCGGTGATCTCGGCCATTGCCCGGTTGATGTTCCTGCCCAGTGCGAGAATGTCGCCGCCGTCGCGCATTGCGACGGCAAGCCCGATGGCCCGCTCTCCGTTGACGCGAAAAAGCGGCTGCGGCGGATCGGAATAGCCGCGTCGGACTTGTGCGATGTCGCTGAGGCGGAGCATGCGTCCGCAAGAACTCCTATTAGTTCATTGTTTTCGCTTTGGTTTTGCTGTTAAGGACTTAACAGCCCCACTTTCTACCCATCATTTTCTAGCCGCCGCAATTCGCCGAATTAACGCGGCCCACTACCGTCTGCAATTTTTTAGCTTCCTCCGCAAATTTCCAGACGGAGTGAGCAGAGCAATGTCAAACGAACCTTCCCTGAGGGTCCTTAGGATCCGCGCCGTCAAGTCGAAGACTGGCATGGCCCCAGCGACACCTCCAAGGGGGGTCCCACGAGCCTAGGACACCTCTGCAACGCCCGAGGGAAGCCCAAGGAACGCAATCAGCAGGCTTCTAGGCGTCCAAGCACAGGCTAACCCTGTGACAGCACTCCTTGCCTTGCCCGAGCCTCCTCCCAGTAATCGCCCAGCCTGCACGGAAGGACTACCAGCCTAGATGCTGGGTATTCTGCGACTATCCTTCGAATACGTCATTTTATGACTTGGGAATTGCTGGCATTACGCATGCCTATGGTTGACACGTCTATTTACTGCACATCTGCAGTTGATGAAATCTAGAGGAGAAGGGCAATGAGGCTTGATACCGAAACAACTACTGACGATCTCGAACTGCCCGCATCTCTGAGGGTCGAGAACAGGAAACCGGCGGAGAAGGTCAAGAAGGTAGTGATGAAGGCGAAGACCAAGACGAAGGTCGCTCCCAAGGCGCCAGCGAAGAAGGCCAAGGCAGAGCAGACCAAGCGCCGCGCTGATGGACTGCTGAAGGATCCGCCGCAGCGAAGCTCGTTGACACTGTCCTACGCAAGCAGGGCGCATCGAATGCGGAATTGTGCAAGGCGGTAGGTTGGAAGCAGTGCCTCCCGTATCTCCGCAAGTCGTGCGAGACGGCAGGTGTCAAACTGCGGACCGAGAAACCGGAAGGCGAGTTGACGCGCTACTACGGCACAGCGCGCAAGAGCAAAAAGGCTAGCTGACCTAATCTAGTCTCGTAAGTGCCGGGTCGGGTAGGTAGAGGATGGCGGCCGCAAGCGCTGCCGCAACCGCCGCCGCGAGCCCCGCGGCTTGCAGGCGCAGGAGCGCGCCCGATTGTTCCGCCACTGCCGTCCTCTCTCCGGTTCGCAGCCGCGCCGCCGCGCCGAGCAGCAACGCGCCGGTCAGGCCGCTGCCGATCGCCGCCTCGGTCAACGCCACGTCGGCGGCGCCGAGACGCACCCATACCAGTGCGAGCAGCAGGCCGTAGGCGACGAACCCCACGACCGCGGCGAAGGCCTCGCGCGCGGCGATCGTCCACACGGCGACGCTCAACACCACGGCGGCGAGCACCGTCTCGAGCGCCAACGCGACTGTCATGGATGCGGTCCGTCGCGGCGCGCGGCGCGCGCAATGAGCTGGGAGACCGTCGCACCGGCCAGCAGGACAAGGAGCCAGACGCAGATCAGCTTGAGGCCCTCGCGCAGGGTTCCGACCCGCGGCAAGAGCCCGAGCACCACGAGGCCCAGACCGAGATTGTCAGCCTTGGTGAGAGCGTGCAGTCGTGTCAGCGTGTCGGGGAAGCGGAGCAGACCGACGGTGCCGGCCAGAAAGAAGAAGGCGCCCGCCGAGATGGCGGTGATCGTCACGATGTCGAGGGCAGGGCTCATCCATCATCCGTCGGGCGTAGAGGATCAGCCCCCAGGCCTGACCCTCCCTTCTTGACGAAGGCGATGGAGGCGAAGGTGGCGAGAAGCGCGAGGGTCAACGCGACATCGACTGCCGCCGGCACGCTGCCCACCGCGCCGAGGAGCAGCAACGCTGCGATGCCGCCGGTTCCGACGAGCTGCGCTGCCATCATGCGGTCGGCGTCTGCCGGCCCGCGCAGGACGCGCACCAGCCCCAGCGCCAGCATCGCCAGGATGAAGCTGAGGGCAACCGTCAGGAACTCAGTCATCGCGAAGTGCCTGGGACAGCGCCGCCTCCTCTGCCGCCAGCTGTGCCGCCACCGGCTGGTCGGCGTCGAGGCAGTGGTACAACAGCTCCCCGTTCTCGTCTCCCGTCGGCACGGTGCCGGGCAGCAGGCTGGTAAGCGCCGTGAACGCGTTGCGGGCGGTGCCGGGTGGAAGGCGGACCGGGTAGGCGACGAAGCCGGGGCGCAACGGCAGCCGCGGATCGAGTGCGCGCCACGCGACATCTGCTCCGGCGGCGGCAGACTGGCAGGCGAAGCGGAACACAAGTCGAGCCAGCGCCGCAGGCGACGGGCGCGCAGCGCTCGACGGCAAGAGCTGCAGGCTCGTCCAGGTTGCCGCCAGCACCGCCAGCGCTGCGGCTGGAAGGTCGGCAGGGTCGGCGCCGGCGAGCACGACCCAGAGGAGGAGAAATCCGGCCGCCCGCGACACCGCTCCCGGCGGCAGGCCGCGGTACCTCGCTCTTGCGCCACGTGCGGGAGCATCCGCACCGGCGTTCGGTCCACCCAGTGAGCTCATCGCAGATCGGGGAATTCGATGACGACGTATCATCAACGCAGCCTACAACATTTCGCGTGGGGCAGCCCGGCTGTCATTGATCCGCGCTCGCCGCCGGCACGCGTGTCGCCGTCTCAGAACGATCCCAATACCGAACCCAGGACGATCACCAGCACGAGCGCGATCAGTGCGCCGACGATCGCGGCCATCACGATATCGAGATAGCTCGCGCGGTGGGTCGATCCGCAGACCGCGAGCAGCGTCACCACCGCACCGTTGTGTGGCAGGCTGTCGAGCGTGCCTGCACCGATCACCGCGACGCGATGCATGAGCGCAGGATCGATGCCTCGTTCCTCGGCGATATCCATGTAGGTCCCGCCGAGCGCATCGAGCGCGATCGTGAGCCCGCCGGAGGCGGAGCCGGTCAGGGCGGCGAGCACGTTGGTCGCTACTGCAAGCGAAACGAGCGGCCCGCCCCCGATCGACAGCACCCACTCGCGCACGACCGCAAATGCAGGGAGCGCTGCAACCACCGCACCGAAGCCCACGAGACTGGCAACGCTCAACGCCGGCAGGACCGAAGCGTTGGCGCCGGCATCCATGCTTTCGCGCAGCGCCGGCAGCCGCCCACGGTTGACGATCACGACCATCAGGACGGCGGCAGCGAGCGCTACCGCCACCGCCCACACTCCCGCCACCGCCGACAGCGAGGTGCGCCCCACCGCTCCTCCGCCAGGAAGGAGAAATCGAGCCGCGGCAGAACGATCAGCGACATCAGCAGATTGACCGTCACAACGACGACGAGCGGCAGCACGGCCGCGCCGATGGGCGGCGCGGTATCCGTGTGACGGCCGTGGCGAATCTCCGCGGGGTCGAACTCGCGGGCGGTCGACGCCCGCTCCCGGATGGTTTGATCCTCGGCGATCACGCCCGGATCGACATCGCCGACGTCGCCGAAACCCTCGCCCGCGCGCCGGGCGGCGGCTTCCGCGCGGCCGAGCCACCACAATCCGAAGCCCAGCATGACGGCCGCGGCGATGATCCCGAGCCCGGGCGCAGCGAAGGGCGTGGTGCCGAAGAACGGCATCGGGATGGCGTTCTGGATCGCGGGCGTGCCTGGAAGCGCCGACATGGTGAACGTCGAGGTGCCGAGCGCAATGGCTGCCGGCATCAGCCGCCGCGGGATCCCTGCGCTCCGGAACAGCGCCTGCGCCATCGGCGCCAGCACGAAGAAGGCGACGAACAGGCTGACCCCGCCGTATGTGACCAGCGCACCGGCGAGCACCACCGCCAGCACCGCGCGGCGTGGGCCCAGCCGCTCGGTCATGAAAGCGCGCGATGGCGGCGACGGAGCAGAGGCCCATCCCTCAACACTCCGCCAACAGCGCGTCGAGATCGGTGGTCGTTCGCTGTCCGAGGTCGTCCGCGTGCGCATCGAGGAAGGCGCTCGCCGCCCGCCGTCCCTCCGCGCGCAGCATCTCCAGGAAAGCGCGCTCTGCGTTCAGCTTCGACGAATAACCGAGGTCCGTCATCATGTCGGTCATGATCCGGTGCGTGCGCATGTTGGCCCAGCGCGCGCCCTCGCCCGACCCGGGATCGGCGACCTGGCGCAGCAGCGCGATCATGCGCAGCTCCTTCATCAGCGGGGCGTTGAACGAGACCTCGTTCAGGCGGTTGAGGATCTCGCTCGCCGATCGCGGCGTGCCGGGGCGCTCGCGAGGATTGATCTGCACCAGGATGGTATCCTGCGCGCGGCTCTCGCGAATGAGCGGGGTGATCGTAGGATTGCCGACATAGCCGCCGTCCCAGTACGCTTCGCCGTCGATCTCGACCGCCTGGAACATCGTCGGCAGGCAGGCCGAGGCGAGCAGAACATCCGGCGTGATCTCGGCGTTGCGAAAGATCCGGCCGCGGCCGGTGCGCACGTTGGTCGCCGTAATGAACAGCTTGACCGGAGAGCGTGCCAGGCGCGCGAAATCGATGCTTTCCGCCAGGATGGATTCCAGCGGGTTGAAGCCGCGTGGATTGAGGTTGTAGGGCGAAAAGACCCGGGCCATCAGATCGAAGCCGATGAAGACCGGCGAATGGTCGAGGGTCCAGCGCCCGAGCAGACGGTCGATCGGCGTGCGCTGAAGTGGGCTGAACATTGCAGCTCCCGCCACGCGGTCCCAATAGGCGTCGAGGGCCGCGCGCGCGCCTGCTGCGCCGCCTTCGGTCCAGCCGTCGGCGAGCACCGCGGCATTCATGGCGCCGGCCGAGGTGCCGGAAATGGCCTCGATCTGCAGCCAGGGCTCCTCGAGCAGGCGATCGAGCACGCCCCACGTGAATGCGCCATGGGAGCCGCCGCCTTGCAGCGCCAGATCGATCAGGAGGGGATCACGGTCACGCCTGACCGTTGCTTCGGAAGGGGCGGTCTGCATTCTGCCTCTTGGGTATGCCGTCTTTCCACGCCTATAGCAAAGAATGTGCACATCGATGAAGGATATCTGAGGCGGTCGCCGGGCGATTGGCGTATTCCCTAGACCGCGTCGTCACGACAGGAGGAGCGCATGCCAAAAGAAGAGATCCTCGAGCGCATCGAGAAGTACGTCGACCCGTTCCGCGTCACCAAGGGCAAAAGCTTCCGCCTGAAGGATTTCGACCCAGACGACACCTGCGGCCTCGAGCTGGACAAGGGCGACGCGGCTGATCTGCTTGCCCGCGGCACCAAATGGCTCGCCGAGGAGCAGGACAAGCTCTACGCCCAGGACCGCTGGTCGCTGCTGCTGGTGTTTCAGGCGATGGATGCGGCCGGCAAGGACGGCACCATCAAGCACGTCATGTCGGGCGTCAATCCTCAGGGCTGCCAGGTTTTTTCGTTCAAGCAGCCCTCGCCGGAGGATCTCGACCACGATTTCATGTGGCGCTACGTCAAGGCTCTGCCCGAGCGCGGGCGCATCGGCATCTTCAACCGCTCGTACTACGAGGAGGTGCTCGTCGTCCGCGTCCACCGCGAGCTCCTCGAGCGGCAGAAGCTGCCCCCGCGCAGCATCCGCGAGCGAAAGATCTGGGACGAGCGGCTCGCCGACATTGCGCAGTTCGAGGACTATGTCTCCCGGCAGGGCACGGTCGTCCTCAAGTTCTTTCTGAACATCTCCCGCAAGGAGCAGAAGAAGCGGTTCATGGCGCGCCTGGACGAACCTGAGAAGAACTGGAAGTTTTCTACCGCCGATGTGCACGAGCGGCGGTTCTGGGGCGACTACATGCATGCATTCGAGGAGGCAATCCGGGCCACGGCCTCGCCCCACGCCCCGTGGTTCGTCGTGCCTGCCGACAACAAGTGGTTCACCCGGCTCGTGGTCGCCGCGGCGATCGTGCAAGCGCTGGAAAAGCTCGACCTGAGCTTTCCGAAGATCGACGCGGCGAAGAGGAAGGAGCTCGCGGCTGCGCGTTCGGCGCTGGCGCGGGAGAAGTAGCGGGAGCATCCGATCCCGCCTCTTGCTCGCGTCGGCGATCCTCTCCTGCCGCTATCGCGCATCATTCCGTTCCCGCGTTCCCCTCATCCGATGACAGACGCATGACCAAAGATCGATCGATCGTCGTGATGCTCGGCTTGTGCACCGCCGTATTGCTGGTCGCCGTGCTCTATTTCGCGCGGTCCATTCTTGCGCCGGTCGCGTTCTCGATATTCATCATTGCCATCGTCTGGCCGCTGCAGCGCGCATTGCAGGCCCGAATTCCGAAGCTTCTTGCGCTCGCGATCACGATATCCGTCACCGCCATCGTCATCACGGTCGTGGCGCTTTCGCTGGTCTGGGGCTTTGGAGTTGTCGGCCAATGGCTATTCAGGAACGCTTCCCGTTTCCAGGAGCTCTATGCGAGGATTGCATTCTGGCTCGAAGGACACGGGATCTTGGTGGCGGGAATCCTGTCGGAATATTTCGACGTGGGCTTTGTGCTCCGCACCTTTCATCAGCTCACCGGACGCATTCACGGCCTGGTTTCGTTTGCGCTCGTCACCCTGGTCTTCCTCATGCTGGGACTTCTCGAGGTCGATACCACGAGAAGGAAGCTCGAAGGGCTGAGCAACGGGGACCTCGGTCGGAGCCTGCTGAACGCCTTTGCATCCATCGCCGCCAAGTTCCGGAGATACATGCTCGTCCGCACCGCCATGAGCGTCATGACCGGCATCGCAATCTGGGGCTTCGCCTTGATAGCGGGCCTCGAGCTGGCGACGGCGTGGGGAGTGATTGCGTTTGCGCTGAACTACATTCCGTTCGTCGGTCCGTTCGTCGCAACCGTATTCCCGACGCTGTTCGCCATCGCACAGTCCGAATCCTGGCAAATGGCGCTCGTCGTCTTCATGTGTCTCAATCTGATCCAGTTCCTGATCGGAAGCTATCTCGAGCCTCGGGTTGCCGGCGCTGCACTGTCGCTCTCGCCGTTCATGGTATTGTTTGCGGTGTTCTTCTGGATGTTTCTGTGGGGCATTCCCGGTGCGCTCATCGGTGTTCCGATCGTGATCGCGCTTCTCACGATCCTCGAGCAGTTTTCCTCGAGTTCGATGGGTGGCGGAGCTGCTGTCGGGAGAGCAGCCCGCCGGATAGATCAGTTCCGGCAACGGGCCCGCCCTCGCAGCCTTCTCCCTCCACGATGATCTTCCGCGGCGACAGCAACTTGAGCCTGATGTCGTCGCCGACGGCAATCGTGTGCAAGTAGAAGTGGGTGGCCGCGCTGTTGGTTACCTCCATGACCACCGATGGTGCCGACAAGACGGCAATCCCCCCGCATTCTCCCATCCAGTCGACGTGCCGGTGGCCGTGCATCAGGACGATTCGATCCGCAAACGGCAGCAGACGGCGCAGAAACCAGTTTCCGTTGATGAGCGCCGTCCCGATGCGCTCGGAGAGTGCCTTCGCGGCCATCGGGTACTCGATCGCGTGGTGATGGAGTGCCAGGATCCAGCATGCGCGCGGGTGTCGCTCGATGGCGATCTCGATCCCGCGAAACTGATCGGCCGAGATCATTCCGAGCGCATTGGTGAACGAGAAATGCGCATCGGCATTCGAGTCCAGGAGGATAAGGCCCAAACCGTCCTCGCGTTCCGGCGGCAAAACCATGGGAAAGACGTTCGACCACAACTCCCGCAGCTGCGCCGAAAGGCGCGGTCTTCCGGCGTCGGCGAACGTCCCCAATCTCTCCAGATGCGGATGCAGGGCTTGTTCCAGACTCGGGCCGAGCCGGCTATTCCTTCGATCGACGGTGAGCACCCTTGTTCCCTGGACTGCGTTCATCGCCGCACAGCATGCGGATCTTGCGCAATTTCTTGTATGGGCTCGTCGGGAGATCGAAGCGTGCGGGGTTTGCGCGATCGACGATATTGAGATCATGATTGCCCGGCAGCAGCAGAATGCGCTCCACGAGCCGCGGATATGAGCCCAGGACGCTGAGGAATTCCGCCCATTCCGTCGAGAGACCGGCGTCGGTGATGTCTCCGGTGATCAGGATTGCATCGAGCGGGTGCTCGGAATGCAGCTCGGCCAATTGCTCGAGCGTTCGCACCAATCGCTCGTTCCCTTGCGGTCCGGAACGCCCGCTTTCGATGCGAAATCCGTATCGCTCGCCCACGACGTGGATGTCCGACAGATGCACAATTCGCCAAACACGGTCTTGCGCGGCGGGGCTGGTGAATCCGCTCAGGTCGCGGGGCGCCGGCATTGTCGCGTCGGCGGTGGCCCAGACCAGCGCGGCCACCGCCACATAGGCTGAAATGAGCGCAAAGCTGTTGGCCAAAGCCACGCCGATGAGCGCAGGCACGGATTGGATCGTCGGAAACTCGACTATGAAGCGTACCTGCGGCCAGACCAGCACGAGCAGCAGCACTGACACGCAGCAGATCAGGAGACCCGACGCCACTGCCGTGGCGGATCGCCACGTTGCACGCCGTGCCTGCGTCATGTTCGAAGGCAGCAGTGCCTCCGCCAGCTGGCTCAGTCCCTCGCGGCAGAGCGCATAGCCGGGCTGGACGGCAAGCGAGTTGAGCGTCCAGAAGCTGCGTTCGGCGAACCTGAATAGATGTCGTACGCCGACCAGCCCGATGACCACGACGACGGCGAGAAGGAGCAGCGACCACAGTCCGACGACGCTCAATTTCAGCTTGATGATGTTGATCCACACCGACGCCGCGATCGGCAGCGCACCGAGGCCCAGCGCCGGCAGCGCAACCATCAGGGTCCAGGCGACGGCGAGCTTCGGGAGGCTGATCTCGGCGAGCAGGCTGCCGGCGAGCGAGAGCATCGAGCGGTGCTTGGAGCTCGAGGCATCGCTCTCGATGTCGCCCCGCCGAGGATCGATCACGCTGCTCATTCGTCTCTCGGTTCCGG
The DNA here is from genome assembly GCA_963840535.1 of uncultured Alphaproteobacteria bacterium. Taxonomy (GTDB): domain Bacteria; phylum Pseudomonadota; class Alphaproteobacteria; order Rhizobiales; family Xanthobacteraceae; genus VAZQ01. Next base: position 51,877 of record CAWIZJ010000066.1, on the reverse strand, counting down.
TGAGCACAACGAGCGGCTCCGGCGGTACCTGCGCCCGCCGCCAACGCTTGATGTTGCCGACGGGCAGCTCCCGCTCAGATGTGTATCAGAGGTGGAACGGATGCTCCCGCGCAGGCGTGCCGATATATCGGCATTCCGTCGGCGGGGATAGTGTGCGGCCCGCGCGTGTGCCGACTGTGCGCCGACAGGCGGAAAAACCCAGGTTGTGGGCTGGTGTTGTCACCCATGGCAGGCTAAACCGTCGCTGGAAAATCGGGCTGACTATCCTCATGTTTGCAAACCTCGAGGCCACCGCCCATCAGGTGGTGGAGTTCGTGCGCGTCCACGAGGCGTGGGCGGCGCCGGTGGTGTTTGCGCTCGCCTTCGGCGAGTCGCTCGCCTTCATTTCGTTGCTCATTCCCGGCCTGGGCGGCGCTGGTCGGCATCGGCGTGCTGATCGCCTCCGGCAATCTGAACTTCTGGCCGATCCTGGATCGCCGGCGCGATAGGGGCGGCGCTCGGCGATTGGTTGTCCTATTGGATCGGCATCAAGCTCGGACGACCAGTCTCTCATATCTGGCCGCTGTCTCGTCATCCCGATCTGCTTCCGATGGGAGAGGCGTTCGTCAAGCGCTGGGGGGTGCTGGCGATCTTCATCGGTCGGTTCTTCGGACCGTTGCGCGCCTCGGTGCCGCTGGTCGCAGGCATATTCCACATGCCCTACTGGCCATTCCAGATTGCGAACTTCACTTCCGCCTTCCTGTGGGCGGGCGTGCTGCTCACCATGGGCGACGTGATCGCCAAGATTTTCAAGTGGATGGTCGGCTGACGCGTCTCGATCCGCCCGATCAGCGTGCCCTGATATGACGCAGCAACGAGCCGACGATGTCGGAGTAGTCGTCGGTCCACACCCATTGGCGGGGATCGGGAGCTCTGCGCTCCCAATCCGGCGCTTGCGCGAGCCGGCCGAAATCGGCCTCGCGGCGCGCAACCGCGGCGATCGTGCCGACGAACTTGTAGCGATTGGCGACCTCATCGAGGCTCATGCTGTCGTTGACGCGCGTGATCAAGCCGTTCGCAGCGGCGATGCCGGCGACCACCGAGGCGAGCTCGAGGTGACGGTTCGATACATGCATGACCACCATGCCGTGGGGACTGAGCTTTCGCAGGTAGATCGCCATCGCCTCGCGCGTGAGCAGGTGGATGGGAATGGCATCGGATGAGAAGGCATCGACCACGATGAGATCGTAGCCGGCATCGGGCGCCTCCTCGAGCGTGAGCCGGGCGTCGCCGAGCGTGATCGGCGCGTCCGGCCGGCATACCGGCAGGAAGCTGAACAGGCTCGGGTCGCGGGCGATGCGAACGATCGCCGGGTCGATCTCGTAGTAGTGGACGGTGTCTTCGGGCCCGGCGCGGCAGGCGAGCGATCCGGCGCCGAGCCCGATCACGGCAAAGCGGATCGGTCCCCCGGTGCGGGCACGCACGGCATCGAAGGCCTGGGCGATGGCGGAACCGTCCCAGTAGTAGAGCAGCAGCTCGGGCCGTCCGGTCAGTCGCCGGCCGCCGGCGTCACGGATGCGCTGGCCGCCGTGCAGGGTGGTGCCGTGCTGCAGCAGGCGGAACTGGCCGTCGGTGGTCTCCGAGACCTTCGCAACGCCGAAGAAGCTGCGCACGAAGGTCGCGCTGGCCGGCTCGAGGATGCTGCGATTTGCGAGAAGGGCGAAGGCGACAATCGCGGCGAACGGCAGCGGCCAGCGCGAGACCAGCACGCAGCCAGCGAGCAGGGCGGCAGCCGTCCAGTTGAAGGTGGCGAGGTCCAGCACGACCGGGTCGTAATGGATGAGTGCAAGCAGGACGGCGGCCGCCGCGAGACCCGCATAAAGCGGGTAGCGCAGGCGGACGTCGCTCGGCAAGGCGGGACCGGGCCGGCACAGGACGGCGAGCGCGAGCAGGATCGGATACTCCGCGACCCAGTTGAAAACATGCGGTGCGATCAATCCGGCGCCGACGCCCCCGACGACGCCGCCGGCCGACATCCACATATAGAACGAGGTGAGATATCTCGGTGCCGGCCGCCGGCGTGCCAGCTCGCCATGGCACACCAGCGTGCACACGAAAAACACGGCGACATGCACGGCGACGAGCACGACGATGCTCCTGACCGAGTCGGGATCGAAGATGATGACGGCCATGAGAGCGACGACGAACACCGGCTGCAGCTCGACCGCGAGCCAGTGCGGAATGATCGGCCGCCGCTGGAACACGATGACGAATGTCAGGAGATAAAGCGAAAGCGGGAGCACCCACAGCAGCGGAACCGAGGCCACGTCGGTCGAGATGTGGGCGGTCACTGCCACCAGCAGCCCGGAGGGCACCGCTGCCAGGAAAACCCAGGTCGCGGTCATCCGCCAACCCGGAGCGGGCGCGTCCGCGGCGCCGTCGGCTGTGTCTACCGCGACTTGCGCTTTAGACCGCCAGAGCAGTGCGCCGCAGGCGACGATCAGTGCGATCAACGCATAGAAGCCGATCGACCAGAGTATGGCCTGATCGCCGAGCCGGACGAACGGCTCGATCGCGACCGGATAGGACACCAGCGCGAGAAAGCTTCCGACGTTGCTGGCGGCGTAGAGGAAATAGGGGTCCGCCGCCGCCGGGTGATCGGTGCGGGCAAACCAGGCCTGCAGCAGCGGGCTGTTGGCAGCGAGAGCAAAGAACGGCAATCCGATCGAGGCCGTGAACAGCCCGATCAGCCACCCTGCTTCCCCGTCCGGTGGCGGCCGGCCCCATCCGGCCGCGATCGAGAGCGGCAGGGCGGAGCAAGCGGCGATCATGACCGCGACATGGATGACGGCCGACATGCGGACGCGAGCGTAGCGCACGAGCCCGTGCGCATAGGCATAACCGGCGAGCAGCGCGACCTGGAAGAAGACGATTGCCACCGACCACACCGCCGGCGTGCCGCCGAAACGCGGCAGCACCATCTTGGTGAACATCGGCTGCACCATGAACAGGAGTGCAGCGCTCACGAAAATGGCGGCGACGAACGTTGCGAGCAGCAGCGAGCGCGCCGACCTCGTGGCTGGTCGCGGCGCGCTCGCCGCCGGCACGCCGGCCGGAAAATCGGTGGTCTCCATTTCCTAGCCTTATCGTGTCGCTGCCGAAGGAGAAATAGCCGGTTCGCGGAACCGGGATCGGTGACGAGGAGAGGAGGGCAGGGAAGTGGTCGCTTTCGCGCAGCGCGCGCGGGCCTTTCTCGATTCCCTGAAAGGGTGAATGTCGACGATGACGGAATAGAATGGCGGAATAAGGTTGCTCGCCGCGGGTTCCCTACGGCGTGAGTGCGCATTTGCCGGTCGCGGAGCCGGTGCCCAAGCAACGGTATCGACGTGCGACCTGGAAGAGCGAACCGTCCTGTTTTCTTGCCGACACGCGGATATGATAAAGGTCGGTTGCCGCACATGACGATGGTGCTGAAAATGACCGCGGTGATGAGGGAGAACGCCATGATCGATGTGACGAGACGCTACCTGCTTTCCGGCGCCGCAGCAGCGACCGCCGCGACCGCGCTCCTGCCGCTTGCGATCTCGCCGGCCGGATCCGCCGCCCCGCCGGCCGGCAAGCAGGCCCCCGGCTGGTATCGCTACAAAGTCGGCAGCTTCGAGATGACGGTGGTCACCGACGGCATGAACTCGAATCCGCTGTCCGATGCCTATGTCGCGAATGCGCCGAAGACCGCCGTGAACGAGGCGCTCGCCGCCGAGTTCCTGGCCCAGGATCGGGTCAGCCACGCCTACACGCCGGTGGTCGTGAATACCGGCTCCAGGCTCGTCGCCATCGATACCGGCCTCGGCCTCGGCATGTTCGAACAGAGCAAGGGCGCCGTCGGCCAGTACCACACCAATCTCGCCGCCGCCGGCATCGACCGCAACGCCGTCGATCACGTGATCATCTCGCACTTCCATGGCGATCACATCAACGGCTTGGTCGGACCGGAGAACAAGCCGGCGTTCCCCAACGCCGAGGTGATCGTGCCCGATGTCGAGTGGGCTTTCTGGACGGACGCATCAAACGCCAGCCGTGTCCCCGAAGTGGCCCGACCCCAGTTCGCCAATGTCAAGCGCGTATTCGATGTCCTCGGCAACAAGGTGACGCAGCATCAAGCCGGCAAGGAGCTCGTTCCCGGCATCACCGCGCTCGCGAGTCCCGGCCACACGCCGGGTCATACCTCGCATGTGGTCGCATCGGGGGACGGCAAGGTGCTGGTTCAGGCCGACATCACCGCGGGTGTAGCGAGCCTGTTCGTGCGCAATCCGGATTGGCATTTTGTGTTCGACGCGGACAGGCCGCTGGCGAGCCAGACGCGGCGCAAGTTGTACGAGATGGCGATCGCCGAGAAGATGATGGTGCAGGGCTTTCATTTCCCCTTCCCGTCGGTCGTCCGTATCGAGAAGAGCGGGAACGGTTTTCGGATGGTGCCGGTGCCGTGGAATCCGACGATCTGATTGCTGCCGGAGAATTTCTCGCTCGATCTGTTCTTCGCTGATCATGCAGAAGGCCGCCCGTTTCGGCGGCCTTCTTGCTTGACCGCGAACGGTCGGGCCGCTATAGCGCGCGCCCATGACGACGAACATCATCACGCGCTTCATGCTTCGCCGCCGCCGTGCTGCCGCGGTACGAGCGCACGATCGCGCGTGATCGTCCTCGTGCTGCCGGATGAGGTTCCGCGGCACGCCAGTCGAGTACAGCCGCGGCAATCCCTCTCCTCACGTCGCCTTGCCGATCGCGAGAAGGAACGACCATGGCCGACCCGGCTGCGACCAAAGCGAACATCGGCGTGCTCGGTGCCTCGGGCTATACCGGCGCGGAGCTGGTGCGCCTCCTGATCCGCCATCCCCGGGTCGAGATTGCGCTCCTGACCGCCGACCGGCGCGCCGGGCAGGAGATGCGCCAGGTATTTCCGCAGTTCTCCCCGTTCGCGCTGCCCAAGCTGCGGTCGATCGAGAGCATCGACTGGACCGGCGCCGGTCTCGACCTGATCTTCTGCGCCTTGCCGCATGCCACCACCCAGAAGGTGATCGAGCGGATCTTCGCCGCGCTGCCCGCGATCAAGGTGGTCGATTTGTCGGCCGATTTCCGCCTGGCCGATACCGCTGCCTATGCGCGCTGGTACGGCCACGAGCACCAGGCCGAAGAGCTGCAGCGGCGCGCCGTGTACGGCCTGGCCGAGGTCTATCGGGATGCCATCGCAGGGGCGCAGCTGGTGGCCAACCCCGGCTGCTATACGACTTGTGCGCAGCTTCCGCTCACTCCCTTGTTGCGCGCGCAGGCGATCGACCCCGGCGAGATCGTGATCGACGCCAAGTCGGGGATGACCGGCGCGGGCAGGTCCGCCAGGGAGGAAATGCTGTTCTCCGAGGTGTCCGAGGGCTTCCACGCCTACGGTGTCGGCCACCACCGCCACATGGCCGAGCTCGATCAGGAATTCTCCAAGGCCGCCGGCCGCCCCGTGATCGTGACCTTCACCCCCCACCTCGTGCCCATGAACCGCGGCATTCTCTCGACCATCTACGTGCGTGGCCGCGATGCCTCGGCACAGGACCTGCATGCGATCCTGTCGAAGTGCTACGCGAGCGAGCCGTTCGTGCACGTGCTGCCGTTCGGCGCCGTGCCGCACACCCGCCATGTGCGCGGCTCCAACATGACGTTCATCGGGATCGCGGAGGACCGCGTCGAAGGCCGCGCCATCATCTGCGCGGCGCTCGACAACCTCGCCAAGGGCGCCTCCGGCCAGGCGGTGCAGAACATGAACCTGATGCTCGGCTTCCCGGAGACCATGGGGCTCGAGCAGGTCGCATTGTTCCCGTAGGTTCCTATCGCTCCGCGTTGCGGCGCTTGCGCTTGGATCGCCTGAGCGCGCCCCACTCGGCATCAAGGGGGGAGACAATGTCTCCGGCAATGAACAATGTGTCCTTGAGAAGCCCCAACGCCTTCGGCCTTGTGCCCCGATGCGGTACCAACTCGGCGATCGATTTACCGTTCTTGGTGATCACTACCGGTTCGCCGCTGCGCTCGACCTCGTCTCTGAGGGCGAGACACCTGGCCTTGAACTCGGACGCCTTGATCGTCCGTGCCATGGGAAGCTCCACTCACATGACTGCGGTCATGCCGATCACCCTGCCTACCCGATTGGCTCCATCTTGCCGCCGACCGGGATCTGCGGTGCGGTCTTGTTGTCGGTGATGACGATCTCGTACTTGCTGCCTTCGCGCAGGCGCCACTGGCCGCCGACCAGCGGGGTCTTGGCGATGTTCTTCTGTGCGAATGGCGGCAGCTCCTTGCCGTTCCATTCGATGTGTCCGACGATGGTGTCGAGCTTGGTCGACGCTATGGCGGCGACCACCGCCTTGGGGTCGTTCCTGGCGGCGGACCGCTTGAGCACGTCGACCGCAACCTCGAACAGGGCGTGCACGAAGCCGATCGGTTGGGTCCATTGCTTGCGGGTCGCCTGCTCGTAGGCGGTGGCGATCTCGCGCGCCGACTGGCCGGTGAGCGACGACTTGAACGGATGGCTCGGGGACCACCAGATCTCGGTGGATAGATTGTTGCCGTTGCGCCCGAGCGCTTCGAGCGCGACCGGGAACAGGAGCGCCTTGCCGACCGATGCGATCTTGGGCCGGAAGCCCTGCTGGCTCGCCTGGTTCCAGAACGTCGTGAAGTCCGGTGGCAGCACCACCCCGGTCACGATCTCGCAATTGTCGCGCTTGAACGCGGTGATCTGGGCTGTGAAATTGTCGGTGAGGTTCTGATAGCGTCCGGGATCGGTGAGCTTGTAGCCGAGCTTGTCGAGCACGGGCGGGAATCCGACCTGCTTGTCGCCCCAAGCGTTGCCGTCGCCGTCGTTCGGAAACAGTCCGCCCACCGATTTGTTGGTCGGGAGCTGTCCCCACATGTTGGTGAAGACGGCGATCACGTCCTCCAGCCCCCAGAAGAAATGGAACGTCGAGTTGAACGGCTTCCAGGACGCCGGATTGCCCGGGTTCTGCTGGCGCCCGATGAAGTAGGGCTGCCACGGCGCGACGCTCGAGATGCAGGGGGTCTCCTCGACCTCGCACATGGTGGAGACCGGGTTGGTGGTTTCCGGCGTCGAGGCCACCAGCATCAGGTCGATCTTGCTTCCGACGATCAGCTCGCGCGCGACATCGGCGGCGCGATTGGGATTGGATTGGCTGTCCTTGACCAGGACCTCGACCGGAAAGGTCTCGTCGCCGATCTTGAGTCCGCCGCGCACCGTGTTGAGGAAGTTCGTGATCACGAAGTTATCGGCCTCGGCGAAGGCGGCGAGCGGACCCGTCTGCGGGCTGACATAGCCGAGCCTGAGGGTCCGGGCGGCGTGCACCGTCGGTGCGAATACCGGCGCTGCCGCGAGCGCCGCGCCGCTCGCCATGGCACCTCTGACCAGAGCGCGCCGATCGAGCAGCAACTTGGAATGCAGCTGAGCCATGGCAGATCTCCCCTGTTGCCGACCCTACACATGTTCGATAATCGAACATTCTACTCGCTTAGCCCAGGGAGAAAAGGATGGCCACCGCCCCAGCAGGTGCCTCGGACCGGGAAGCCTTTGCCGCCAAGGCCGAGACCACCGGCAAGTTGCAGGTGGCGTCCCCGCAGACCGGGGCCGACTATCTCGCTTCCCTCGCCGATGATCGCGAGGTCTACATCTACGGCGAGCGCGTCGAGGACGTCACCCGGCATCCGGCGTTTCGCAACACCGCAAGGATGGTGGCGCGGCTCTACGATGCGCTGCACGATCCCGGGCGCAAGGACCGGCTTCTGCTGCCGACCGAGACCGGCAACGGCGGCATGACCCACGCCTTCTTCAAGGCGCCGAAATCGCTCGAGGAGATGATCGCCGGGCGCACCGCCATCGCCGAATGGGCGAAGCTCACCTACGGCTGGATGGGGCGTGCCCCCGACTACAAGGCGGCGTTCCTGGCGACGCTCGGCGCCAACGCCGATTTCTACGATCCCTACCAGGACAATGCGCGGCGCTGGTACAAGTTCAGCCAGGAGCGCGTGCCCTTCATCAATCACGCCATCATCCATCCGCCGGTCGATCGCGACCGGCCGCCCAACGAGGTCGGCGACGTGTGCTGCCACGTCGAGAAGGAGACCGATGCCGGCATCGTGGTCTCCGGTGCGAAAGTGGTGGCCACCGGCTCGGTGCTGACCAACTACACCTTCGTTGCCCATCACGGGTTGATCCCGGTGCAGGACAAGAACTTCGCGGTGGTGTTCATGGTCCCGACCAACGCGCCCGGCGTCAAGTTCATCTGCCGCACCTCCTACGAGATGTCGGCGACGGCGATGGGGAGCCCGTTCGACTATCCGCTGTCGAGCCGGCTCGACGAGAACGACGCAGTCTTCATCCTCGACAAGGTGCTGGTGCCCTGGGAAAACGTCTTCGTCTACGGCGACGTGGAGAAGGCCAACAACTTCTTCCCGCGCACCGGCTTCCTCCCGCGTTTCGTCGTGCACGGCTGCACCCGGCTGGCTGTCAAGCTGGATTTTATCTCGGGGCTGCTGCTGAAGGCGGTGGAGGCCGCCGGCACCAAGGACTACCGCGGTGTGCAGGCCAATGTCGGCGAGGTGATCGCGTGGCGCAACCTGTTCTGGGCATTGTCCGACGCCATGGTGCGCGACCCGCGGCCGTGGATCGGCGACTACCTCTTGCCCAACATGGACCCCGGCAACGCCTACGCCATCATCGCCACCATCGCCTACTCCAAGATCAAGTACATCATCGAGCAGACGGTGGCCTCGGGCCTCATCTACCTCAACTCGCACGCCAGCGACTTCAAGAACCCGGAGATCCGCCCGTATCTCGACCGCTACCTGCGCGGCTCCAACGGCTACAAGGCCGAGGAGCGCGTGAAGCTGCTCAAGCTGCTGTGGGACTGCATGGCCACCGAGTTCGGCGGGCGGCACGAGCTCTACGAGATCAACTACGGCGGCTCGACCGAGGAGATCCGGCGCTACTGCCTGTTCGGCGCGCAGGCGTCCGGCAACGCCGACCGCTTCAAGGGCTTCGCCGAGGAGTGCATGGCCGAATACGACCTCGACGGCTGGAGGGTGCCCGACCTCACCGACCCGGGCGAGCTGAGCTATCACATGATGCGCGGGGCGGGACGGTAGTCACAGGCGTCGACCTGACCACGTGTCCCGGCCGAGCGCGCTCTTGCGCGTGAGCGCCGGGACCCAGAGCCATGCTGCGAGCGCTGCGCGTCTTGCGCTGGTTCCCGGGTCTCGCTGCGCTCGCCCGGGACACGAAGGTGGAGCGCGCTCGCTCCACTCGGCGGGACAGGGTGTCCCTCGGTTGGATGTCTATGAGGGACGTTAGTCGCGTTTGGGCTCTCGCTCGCGCAGGGCATCGGCCGCGCACTTCAACGCCTCCTGGATGTCGTCGTGCTCGAGGTCCGGATAGGCTGCGAGGATATCCTTCGCCGTCATTCCATCGGCCACCATCCCCACCAGGGTCGCCACAGGGATACGCAGTCCACGGATGCAGGGGACGCCGCCCATCTGCCCGGGATCAACGGTAATCCGTGTAAATTTCATTGAGCCATCTCCACTGGCGACGAGCGAGCCGTTCCTCCGCTTGGTCGCAGGGCGTATATCAGCTGCCAGCTAAATGAAATCATAGCACGGTTTGCTCCGCGGGAATGGCGTCGTTTCGGCGCGGTAGCGCCGTCAAGCGAAAGCTGAATTGTAACGTACTCAACTCGCAGGCGGCATATTCTGTTTGCCGAAGGGCATGGCAACAGCGATGAGGTCGGCAGGCGTTACCGGCTCAGTGCTGCAGGATCTTCGACAGGAAGACCTGCGCCCGCTCGCTGCGCGGCTTGTCGAAGAAGTCCGGCGTGGGAGCGTCCTCGACGATCTCCCCCTTGTCCATGAACACGACGCGATGGGCGACCTTGCGTGCAAATCCCATCTCGTGGGTGACGACCATCATGGTCATGCCGTCCTTCGCCAGGGCCACCATGACGTCGAGCACCTCGTTGATCATCTCGGGGTCGAGCGCGGAGGTCGGCTCGTCGAACAGCATGGCGATCGGATCCATGGCGAGCGCCCGCGCGATCGCCACCCGCTGCTGCTGACCGCCGGAAAGCTCGCCCGGATACTTGCGGGCGTGCTCGCTCAGACCCACGCGCTCGAGCAGGCGCATCCCGTTGGCGTTGGCATCCTCAGCGCTGCGGCGGAGCACCTTGATCTGCGCCAGCTCGAGGTTACGCGTCACGGTCAGGTGCGGAAACAGCTCGAAATGCTGGAACACCATGCCGATGCGGGCGCGCAGCTTCGGCAGATCGGTCTTGGGGTCGCCGACCGAGATGCCGTCGACGGTGATCGTGCCCTCCTGAAACGGCTCGAGGCCGTTGACGCACTTGATGAGGGTCGATTTGCCGGAGCCCGAGGGGCCGCACACGACCACGACCTCGCCCTTGGCGACCTCGGTCGAGCAGTTGTTGAGCACCTGGAAGCTCTGATACCACTTGCTGACCTTGCTGAGGGTGATCATCGCAGTGCCGATCCTCAACGAATGATCGCGATCCGGCTCTGCAGCCGGCGCACGAGCAGCGATGCCGCGAACGAGATGATGAAGTAGACCACGGCCGCGAACAGGTACATCTCGACCAGACGTCCGTCCCGCTGCGCCACCTTCGAGGCGGCCCCGAGAAAATCCGTGATCGAGAGCACGTAGACCAGCGAGGTGTCCTGGAACAGGATGATGGTCTGGGTGAGCAGGATGGGCACCATGTTGCGGAAGGCCTGCGGCAGCACGATGTAGCCCATCGTCTGCAGATACGACATGCCGAGCGCCTGCGCCGCCGAGACCTGGCCGCGCGGGATCGATTGGATGCCGGCGCGCATGATCTCGGCGAAATACGCGGCCTCGAAGAGGGTGAAGGTGACGAGCGAGGAGGCGAACGCCCCGACCTGGATCGGCCGCGCGGCGCCGGTGAGCCACTGTCCGATATAGGGCACCAGGAAATAGAACCAGAAGATCACCAGCACCAGCGGCACCGACCGCATCAGGTTCACGTAGCCGGCGGCGAGCACCGAGACCGCCGTCAGACCCGACAGGCGCATCATCGCCAGCAACGTCCCGAAGATGATGCCGCCGGTCGTCGCCAGCGCGGTCAGCATCAGCGTGAATGTCATGCCGTCGATAAACAGGTACGGCAGGGAGCGGACGATTACGTCGAAGTCGAATGACGAGAACATCGATCGCCTCAGTGCACGACGGCCGCGGGCCTGGCGCCGATCATGCCCGGTACCGCCACCCGCTGCTCGACATGACGCATGCCGAAGGTCACGATGATGTTGATCACGATGTAGATGATGGTCGCCGCGGTGAAGGCCTCGAACACCTGGAACGAGAATTCCTGCATGGCACGGGCGCGTGCGGTGAGCTCCATCAGCCCGATGGTGAGCGCCACCGCGCTGTTCTTGATGATGTTGAGGAACTCGGACGTCAGCGGCGGCAGGATGATACGATACGCCATCGGCAGCAGCACGTAGCCGTAGGCTTGCGGCAACGTGAGGCCGAGGGCAAGCGCGGCCATGCGCTGGCCGCGGGCGAGGCTCGAGATGCCGGCCCGCACCTGCTCGGCCACGCGCGCCGAGGTATAGAGACCGAGCGCGACCACCGCCGTCCAGAACGAGGCGTCGGGAAGCTGCTTGAGCCAGTCGCCGATCCGCTCCGGCAGCAGCTCGGGCAGCACGAAATACCAGAGGAACATCTGGACGAGCAGGGGAATGTTGCGAAAGAGCTCGACATAGGCGTTGCCGATGCGGATGAGCCAAGGGTGGGGCGTGGTGCGAATGACACCGACGAGCGATCCCAGGGCGAGCGCGATGCACCAGGCAGTGAGCGCCGTCGCCAGCGTCCACAAGGTGCCGAGCAGGAGGGTCTGCAGGTAGGTGTGGACGCCGTCGGGAGACGTCTGGAAGAAGATGCCCCAGTTCCAATTATAATTCACCGCGCACCCGAATAGAGAGCAGCGATCGGAGACCGGTCGTCAGATCGCGCGGGCCGTGATCCGACCATCGGTATCCGACCGCGTCGATACCCTATGTCAATAGACCGCGGGGTCGCCGCTGTCGGTCGGGCTGGCGATCACCTTCTTGAAGGCGGCACCCATCGGCACATCGAGGTTGATGTTCTTCGGTGGAATGGGCTTGAGGAACCACTTGTCGTAGATCGCATTGATGGCGCCGTTCTTGTAGGTGGCGATCATGGCCTCGTCGACGACCTTCTTGAACGGAGCGTCGTCGCGGCGGAGCATGATGCCGTAGGGCTCGACCGAGAGGGCATCCGAGGAGATCACGTAGTCCTGGGGCGATTTCGAGCCGGCGACCAGGCTGTAGAGCAGGATGTCGTCCATCACGAAGGCGACTGCGCGGCCGGTCTCGACCATCAGGAATGCCTCGGCGTGGTCCTTGGCGGCCAGGATGTTGAGATTGAGGCCCTTCTGCGCGCCGATCTCGGTGATCTGCTTGATGTTGGTGGTGCCCGACGTGGACACGATAGTCTTGCCCCTGAGGTCGTCCACCGTCTTCACGTTCGCCGATTTCTTGGAAACGAAGCGGTTGGCGGTCACGAAATGAGTGATGGTGAACGCGACCTGCTTCTGCCGCTCCAGATTGTTGGTCGTCGAGCCGCATTCGAGGTCGATGGTCCCGTTGGCCATCAGCGGGATGCGGGTGGCGGAGGTGACCGGATTGAGCTTGACGTCGAGCCTGGCGAGCTTGAGGTGGTTCTTCACCCCGTCGACGATCCGTCCGCACAGATCCATGGCGTAGCCCACCACCTGCTGGCGGTCGTCGTAGTACGAGAACGGCAACGACGATTCCCGGTGTCCGAGCGTGATGGTGCCCGTATCCTTGATTTTCTTGAGCGTGCCGATGGGCTCCTGGGCGAGAGCAGGGCCGGCGATGACGCCCGCGATGGCGATCCCCGACAACATGATCTTCAGACGCATCATGGATCTCCTTGTGCATCGGTCGCGGCCACCGTCCGGCTGCGCACGGGCGCCGCACTGGCCGTTGCTGCCGGACCCTAGCACAGCGCACACGGGGGCGAGAATGGCGGTTCGACGCGGGGCGGATTGTACTCTCCGATCGCCGCCGCGTGCCTCGCCCGGTCCGGCAGCTCAGTCGCGCATCTTGACGTAGCGCCCCGGCGCCTCCTCGATCGGGGCGAGCTTGCCGCCGCCGGGTGTGCGGGCGGGCACCTCGGCGGTCTTGCGCCGCTTGAGCCAAGCCAGCCAGTCCGGCCACCAGGAACCCGGATGCTCCTTGGCCTTGCCGAGCCACCGCTCGAGGTTGGCGCTGGTGGGCCTGGGTCCGGTCCAGTACTGGTACTTCATCTTGTTGGGGGGATTGATCACACCGGCGATATGGCCCGAGCCGGCGAGCACGAACCGCACCGGGCCGCCGAAGTACTTCGAGCCGAGGAGGACCGACTGCGCCGGCGCGATGTGGTCCTCGCGGGTGGCGAGATTGTAGATCGGGATCTGCACGCGCTTGAGATCGAGCCGTTCGCCTCCGATCACCATCGTGCCCTTGGTGAGCCGGTTCTCCAGATAGCAATTGCGCAGATAAAACGAGTGATTGGCCGCCGGCATGCGCGTCGCGTCGGAGTTCCAGTACAGCAGGTCGAAGGGAGGGGGCTCCTTGCCCTTGAGATAGTTGCTGATCACATAAGGCCAGATCAGGTCGTTGGAGCGCAGCAGATTGAAGGCGTTCGCCATCTTCTTGCCCTCGAGGTAACCCCGTGCGCCCATCTCGCGCTCGCGCGCGGCGATCTGCTCCTCGTCGACGAAAACCTTGAGATCGCCGGCATGGGTGAAATCGACCTGGGCCGCGAAAAAGGTCGCCGAAGCGATGCGAGAGTCCCCCTTGCTCGCCATATGGGCGAGGGTGGTGGCGAGCAGCGTACCGCCGACGCAGTAGCCGATCGCATCGACCTCCAGCTTGCCGGTGACCTTCGCGATCACGTCGAGGGCGCAGAGCGGGCCCTCCATCATGTAGTCCTCGAAGTTTTTCCCCGCGAGCCGAGTGTCGGGATTGACCCAGGAGATGATGAAGACCGTCAGCCCCTGCTCCACGCACCACCTGACGAACGACTTTTCCGGCGTGAGGTCGAGGATGTAGAATTTGTTGATCCAGGGCGGCACGATCAGGAGCGGCCGCGCGCGCACGGTCGCGGTCGAGGGCGCGTACTGGATCAGCTGCATGAGCGCGTTCTCGAAGATCACCTGTCCCGGCGTGAGCGCGAGATTGCGGCCGACCTCGAACGTCCGGGAGTCGGACTGCCGGATCCTGAGATTGCCGCGCCCGGCTTCGATGTCCTCCGCCAGCATGTGCATTCCGCGCACCAGGTTCTCGGCGTTCGACGCCACCGTCTCGCGCAGCAACTCCGGATTGGTGAGCACGAAGTTCGATGGCGCGATCGCGTTGGCGAGCTGGCGCACGTAGAACTCGGCCTTATGCAGCGTATGGGGCTCAAGTCCCTGGGCGTCGCGGACCAGGCGGTCCGCCCATTGCACCGTCAATAGATAGGCCTGCTTGAGAAAGTCGAAGAACTGGTTGCTCGACCATTCTGGATCGGCGAACCGCCGGTCCCTCGGCTCGGGCGCGACCAGCGGCTCGACCTTCTCGCCCGTCATGCGCTTGACCGAGTTCGCCCACAGATCGAGATAGGCCTTGCCCAAACTCGACTGCAACTCGAGCGCACGCTGGGGGTCACGCAGCCAGTAGTCGGCAACCTGGCCGAGGGTCTTCACCATGTCGGTGACCTCGGCATACTGGTCGTCGACTTGTCCCTCCTCGCGCGGCCTGAGGTAGGCGGCCATGGCCTTGCCGCCCTCTTCCATCATGCGGGCGATGTTGCGGGCGAGCTCCTCCAGATCGGTGGAAGCGCTCTGGACCGGTTCGGGCGGGGCTCTCACGGATAGCGCCTCGATTTGCGGTTCTGGTGTGGGCCCGGCGCGGCCTTCGACAGCTTGAGATGGACTTTACTCATGAGCGCTGCAAGGCGCATCATCGGCGTTGGGAGGGCGGTGTCGTCCCGCCTGCGCTCATACCGCACCGCAACCTTGCTTTGGTCATATTGGTGTCCCAAGCAGTTGCGGTAATCGTTTGAACTGGCGGCTGTTTAGCAGAACGTCGGGGCGCGCCGAGGGGTGTTTGCGGTCACCGCGAGCCGGCCGGGAACGATATAACGATATGATGTCGAAATCGCCGAGCTCGCCGTCACAATCCAGCCTGTGGTCGGGTCGCCGCAGCGCACCGGCCCTGCTCGCGGTCGCGGCGCTGTTTCTCGGTGGCTGCGCCGCCAACACCGTCGGCGATCATCTCCCGACGGCCGCCGGTGGTTTGCCCGAGGGCGCACCGGCACGTCCGACCAATCCGGGTTCCTACCCGGCGGTGCACGATATGCCGCCTCCACGCTCGCAGTCCGTGCTCACCGACGCGGAGCAGCAGAAGCTCGAGGAGGATCTGATCGCGGCGCGCAAGCGAGCCGCCGGTGCCGCCGGCAGGAAATAGCAGGTCGCACGCCCGGGGTCGGCTGGCGGGTTCGTAAGACGTGACAAAAGGCGTCGCCCTGCGCCGAGCATCGGGGCGCAAGGAGCTGGGGTCATGGAAGAATTTCACCGCATCCGGCGTTTGCCGCCTTACGTCTTCGAGCAGGTCAATCGCGCCAAGGCGGCGGCGCGCAATGCCGGTGCCGACATCATCGACCTCGGCATGGGAAACCCCGACCTTCCCGCACCGGCTCATGTCATCGACAAGCTCCGGGAGACGCTCGGAAAGCCGCGCACCGACCGCTACTCCGCGTCCAAGGGCATCGCCGGGCTGCGCCGCGCCCAGGCGGCCTATTACGCGCGCCGCTTCGGGGTGAAGCTCAACCCCGAGACGCAGATCATTGCCACGCTGGGGTCGAAGGAGGGCTTCGCCAACGTGGCGCAGGCGATCACCGCACCGGGCGATGTCGTCCTGGTGCCCGATCCGAGCTACCCGATCCATGCCTTCGGTTTCCTGATGGCGGGCGGCGTGCTCCGCTCGGTTCCTTCCGAGCCGACGCCCGCATTCTTCTCGACGCTCGAGCGCGCCATCGTGCATTCGATCCCCAAGCCGCTCGCGGTGGTGGTCTGCTATCCGTCGAATCCGACCGCCTATGTCGCCGACCTCGACTTCTACAAGGAGCTTGTTCCGTTCGCGAAGAAGCACGGCATCTTCGTGCTCTCCGATCTCGCCTACGCCGAGGTCTATTTCGACGGCAAGCCGCCGCCATCGGTGCTGCAGGTCCCCGGCGCCATCGAGCTCGCGGTCGAGTTTACCTCGATGTCCAAGACCTACTCGATGCCAGGCTGGCGCATGGGGTTTGCGGTGGGCAACGAGCGTATCATCGCGGCACTCGGACGGGTGAAGTCGTATCTCGACTACGGCGCATTCACGCCGGTCCAGGTCGCCGCCACCGCCGCGCTCAACGGGCCCGACGGCTGCATCGAGGAGATGCGGGCGATCTACAAGCGCCGGCGCGACGTGCTGGTGGAAGCCTTCGGCCGCGCCGGTTGGGAGATCCCGGCGCCGCGGGCGTCCATGTTCGCCTGGGCGCCGATCCCGGAACCGTTCAGGAGCCTCGGCAGCGTCGAGTTCTCGACCTTGCTGGTGGAGAAGGCCGAGGTTGCGGTCTCGCCCGGTTCCGGCTTCGGCGAGCGCGGCGAGGGCTACGTGCGCATCGCTCTTGTGGAGAACGAGCAGCGCATCCGGCAGGCCGCTCGCAACGTCCGCCGCTTCCTTGAATCCGCTCCCGAAAAGTTGCACAACGTCGTCCCTCTCGCCAAGCGGCGCTGAGCGAGCCGCTCTTCTGCAGGTCGACGACGTGCGATGGTTGCGCCGCTGAAAATCGGTATTGCCGGTCTGGGCACGGTGGGCACGTCCGTGATCCGGCTGATCGAGCAACAGCGCGAGGCGCTCGCCGCCCGTTGCGGTCGCCCGATCGAGGTCGTCGCGGTGTGCGCACGCTCGCGCGGCAAGAAGCGTGGCATCGATCTCGGGAAATCGCGCTGGGTGGCGAGCCCGGTCGACCTGGCCGCGGATCGGGAGATCGACCTGTTCGTCGAGCTGATCGGCGGCGATGGCGACCCCGCCAAGGCCGCGGTCGCGGCCGCGCTTGCGGCGGGAAAATCCGTGGTCACCGCCAACAAGGCGCTGCTCGCGCGCCACGGCCTCGCGCTCGCTGCCGTCGCCGAAAAAAAACAGGTAGCCCTGAACTTCGAGGCTGCGGTGGGCGGCGCCATTCCGATCGTGAAGACGCTGCGAGAGGGTCTGGCCGGCAATTCGTTGGTGCGCATCTACGGTATCCTCAACGGGACCTGCAACTACATCCTGACCCGCATGGAGCAGGAGAACCTTTCCTTCGCCGAATGCCTGACGCAGGCGCAGCGGCTCGGCTATGCCGAGGCCGATCCCGCCTTCGACATTGAAGGTCACGATACCGCGCAGAAGCTCGCCATCCTCGCCAGCCTCGCCTTCGGGACCAAGGTGGACGAAAGCGCCGTCTACGTCGAAGGCATCTCCTCGATCGCCCCGGAGGATCTGCAGTGGGCCGATGAGCTCGGTTATCGCGTGAAATTGCTCGGCGTTGCGGTACGGACCGAGAAGGGCATCGAGCAGAGGGTGCACCCGACGATGGTGCCGAAAGACTCCGCGATCGCACAGGTCATGGGGGTCACCAACGCGGTCACCGTGGACGCCGATGCGATCTCGCCGATCACCCTGGTCGGCCCCGGGGCCGGAGGCATGGCGACCGCATCGGCCGTCGTCTCCGACATCGGTGACATCGCCCGCGGGGTGCGAACGGTCCCGTTCGGCCGGCCGGCGGCCCGGCTCGGCACCAGCAAGAAGGCGCCGATGCAGCGGCACGAGGGCGGCTACTACATCCGCCTGCTCGCAGTCGACAAGCCGGGGACCGCGGCCACCATCGCAAAGCGGCTGGCACAGCAGAACATCTCGCTGGAGTCGATCGTTCAGCGTCGCCGCGGCGAGCCTCCCCATGGCGGCGACGATCCCCGGCGCTCGGCCGCGCCGGTGCCGGTGATTCTCATTACCTATGCCACGACGGAAGATGCGGTCCGCAGAGCGCTGGCTGCGGTCGGTCGCGACAAGGTGATCTCGGGTACGCCGCAGGTCATCCGGATCGAGAAAAACTGATAGAGTCCGCCCGCTAGTGCGGTGTCTTTGACGTTCCGATCAGTCTCGCGGCAGTTCCGTCATCGGAACGTCAAAGACAAAACCGCACTAGCACCATAGACTTGCTAGTGTCCCTTTGCTTCCGACGTTCGCACTCGAGCGTGCTGCAATGTGAAGCGAACGTCGGAAGCAGGACACTGGCGTGCGTTGTGCACGGCACAATGCGTGCGACGACATGGCGGCCGAAACAAACCTCTCCAAGATCGCTTGATCGTGCAATTCGCGAGCGAACGTGGCACGATTTGAGGAGGCGGGGAGAATGGGGACATGAGCAGGGAGGTGCGCGTGCCGTCGATCACCATCCAGCCGGACCTGGCGTTGGAACGTGTCCTCTCGCTCGAGATCGTGCGGGTGACCGAGCGCGCCGCGGTTTCGGCGGCGCGGTTGGCCGGCCGCGGCAACGAGAAGGCAGCCGACCAGGCGGCGGTCGATGCCATGCGCCGCGAGCTCAATAAGCTGCCGATCGACGGAACCATCGTGATCGGCGAAGGCGAGCGCGACGAGGCGCCCATGCTGTTCATCGGCGAGACCGTCGGCAACAAGCATGGACCCCGGGTCGACATTGCGGTCGATCCGCTCGAAGGCACGACGCTGTGCGCGAAGAACATGCCGGGCGCGATCGCCACCATGGCGATGGCCGAGGGCGGGACGCTGCTCAACGCACCCGACGTGTACATGGAGAAGATCGCGATCGGTCCCGGCTACCCCAGGGGCGTGGTCGATCTCGATGCGCCGGCCGAGGAGAACATTCGCAGGCTGGCGCAAGCCAAGGGCGTGCAGCCGGCAGCGGTCACCGCGCTCATCCTCGATCGGCCGCGTCATGCGGATCTCATCGCCGGCGTGCGCAAGGCAGGCGCCGCGGTGCGGCTCATCACCGACGGTGACGTTGCAGGCGTGATCCACACCGCCGATGCCGCCGATACCGGCATCGATATCTACATGGGCATCGGCGGAGCGCCCGAGGGGGTGCTGGCGGCGGCGGCGCTGCGTTGCATCGGCGGCCAGATGCAGTGCCGGCTCGTGCTCGACACGGAGGAGAAGCGAACGCGTGCCGCCAAAATGGGGATCAAGGACCCGCGCAAGAAGTACGAGATCGCCGATATGGTGAAGGGCGACTGCCTGTTCTCGGCCACCGGCGTCACCGACGGTGCGCTGCTCGAAGGTGTGCGGTTCCGCAAGGACGTGATCATGACCGAAACGGTCGTGATGCGATCGATCACCGGCACCGTGCGGTGGATCCGGGCCGAGCACCGCGAGCTCGAGAAGTTTCATTTGGACTGAGCGCCGGTCCAGGATGGCTGCTCCCGATGTCTCGATCCATCCGATTCTCACTGATCTGCGACCCAAGCCGCTCGCCAGCTTCCGGATCAATCGACAACTATCCGGGTGGAACCCTCCTCCACTGATGATTCGCGTCTTCGGGGCGCACGGCCATCAAGAGACATTCAGAGTGGAAGGCCCAGGCTCCAAGCCTGACATCCGGCGGTGCCTGTTTCCGTTTATGACCCCAACTTGATGGGTCACTCCCAGCCCGCCGACCATGTTATGGTCTAACAGGCAGCCCTCCGGCTGGAGATCAGTCCAGGGGAGCTCGACGGCCCGTCGAGGTGACCTTGTCTCGCAAGGGCGCGAAGAAGCGAACGCACCGCCGCAAGCTTCGTTCGACCGGAACGAAGGCGAGGACGGGCGTTGCTGCGTCAGGTGCATCCCAAGCAGCGCTGATAAGGAAGCTCAAGGCGCGCGCTAGCGATCTCGAAAAGAAGCTGGGCGAGGCGCTGGAGCAGCAGACCGCGACCTCAGAGGTTCTTCAGGTGATCAGCTCGTCGCCGGGTGAGCTGAAGCCGGTATTCGACGCCATTCTGGCAAACGCCACCCGCATCTGCGAGGCCCACTTCGGTAATCTGCTGCTGTTGGAAGGCGACGAATTTCGAACACGATATCACCATGTTGCGCTGCATGGCGCTCCACCGGCATACCTGGAGGAGCGGCGGCGTATACCGACTATCCGGCCGCGTCCCGGAGCGATCCTCGATCGGCTGGTAAAGGCCAGAGCGAGTTCGTTCATGTCGTGGACGTGCTCGCGGAGGGAGGTGCCGACACCGGCGCCATCGTCAGCCTCGCAGGGGCTCGCACTTTTCTTAATGTGCCGATGCTCAAGGACGACGAGCTGGTCGGAGTGGTCGCCATCTATCGCCAGGAGGTGCGGCCGTTCACCGACAAGCAGATCGAGTTGGTCAAGAATTTCGCCGCGCAGGCCGTCGTCGCCATCGAGAACACGCGACTGCTCAACGAGCTGCGTCAGCGCACCGACGATCTGAGCGAGTCGCTGGAGCAGCAGACAGCGACATCGGATGTTCTCCAGGTGATCAGCAGCTCGACCGGCGACCTGGCGCCGGTGTTCGAGGCTATCCTGGCGAACGCCGCGCGCATTTGCGAGGCCAAGCTCGGCAACCTGCTGCTGCTCGAAGGCGACGCTCGATCCGAAGGGGATGCGCTTCGCGTGGTCGCGTTGCATGGTGCACCACCATCGTATGCTGAAGAGCGGCGGCGCGTCCCGGTGATCCACCCCGATCCCGGAACTATGCTCGGACGCGCATTGACGACCAAGCGGCCGGTCCAAGTCGCGGACATCCGAGTTGAACGGGATTACCCAGATTCACTTCCATCAGGCTCCACCGGCGCGAAATTTGCCAAGCTAGCAGGCGCCCGAACCGTGCTCGCCGTTCCGATGCTCAAGGAGAGCGAGTTGGTCGGCGCGATCCTCATCTATCGCCGGGAGGTCCGCCCGTTCACCGACAAGCAGATCGAGCTGGTGGAGAACTTCGCGGCCCAGGCGGTGATCGCCATCGAGAACACGCGGCTGCTCAACGAGCTGCGCGAGGCGCTGGAACAGCAGACCGCGACTTCCGACGTACTGCAGGTCATCTCCAGCTCGCCGGGCCAACTGGAGCCTGTGTTCCAGGCCATGCTTTCAAATGCAGTGCGAGTTTGCGAGGCTAAATTCGGTGTTCTACTTCGTTACAGCGACGGGGCGTTCCATACTGCTGCAACGCTCGATGTGCCACCCGCGTATGCCGAGTTTTTAAGACGTGGATCGTTCCGGCCCGATGTGGAGCCCACCCTTGCCGGAAGCCCCCTGCATCGCCTTTTGTTATCGAAGGAAATTGTCCAGAGTGACGACGTTTCGTTGGAAGACAATCCCGGACCTGCAGGCCAGCATGGGGGAGCACGCTCATATATTGCCGTGCCGTTAAGAAAGGAAAGCGAACTGGTCGGTGTTTTCGTGATCTACCGGCAGGAGGTCCGACCGTTCACCGACAAGCAGACAGAACTGGTCAAGGCCTTCGCCAATCAGGCCGTCATCGCAATCGAGAACGCTCGCCTGCTTAACGAGCTGCGCGAATCGTTGCAGCAGCAGACCGCAACTGCCGAGGTGCTGCAAGTCATCTCCAGCTCGCCAGGCGAACTGGAGCCGGTTTTCGACACCTTGCTGGCGAATGCAGTGCGAATCTGCGAGGCCAAGCTCGGAACCCTGGTCCTTTGTGAGAACGATGGGTTCCGCCATGTCGCAGGATATGGTGCGCCACTCGCCTATGTGGAGTTGCGACAGCGCGAACCGGTGATCCGTCCTGGTCCCGATGCCCCCCTTCGTCGGGTCGCCGAAACGAGGAAGGTCGTCCACGTCTTGGACCTATTGGAAGAGCCATCGCGTGGGAAACTCGCGACATTGGCTGGCGCGCGCTCGCAAATGCTCGTTCCCATGCTCAACTGAAAACGCACTAATCGGCGCGATCAATATATATCGGCAGGAGGTCCGCCCGTTCACCGACCAGCAGATCGCATTGGTCGAGAATTTTGCCAAGCAGGCCGTCATCGCCATCGAGAACACCCGGCTGCTCACCGAGCTACGCCAGCGCACCGACGACCTCACCGAGGCGCTGGAGCAGCAGACGGCGACGTCGGAGGTGTTGCAGGTCATCTCCAGCTCTCCCGGTGAGCTGGAGCCAGTATTCCAGACCATGCTGGCCGACGCCGTGCGCATTTGCGAAGCCAAGTTTGGCTCGCTTTACTTCTACGACGGAGACAGGTTTCACGTCGGCGCACTACACAATGCGCCACCCGCCTGGGCTGAGTTTCGCACGCGTGAACCGGTATTTCGGCCCCCGCCAGGGACGGGCCTCGCACAGATGGTCGCAACAAAGCGCGCGGTTCAAACCCCCGACATGACGCTGGAGAGGGGCTACATCGACCGAAATCCAATCATGGTTTCGAGTGTCGAGTTGGGCGGTTTCCGAACCGTGATGGCTGTTCCCATGGTGAAGGACGACAAGCTGATCGGCTGCGTCAATATATGCCGCCAGGAAGTGCGCCCATTCACCGACAAGCAGATCGCGCTCTTGACCAATTTTGCTTCCCAAGCGGTGATCGCCATCGAGAACGCGCGGCTGCTCAACGAGCTGCGCGAGTCATTGCAGCAGCAGACCGCCACTGCCGACGTGCTCAAGGTGATCAGCAGCTCACCGGGCAACCTGGAGCCGGTATTCGACGCCATGCTGAAGAACGCGACGCGGCTCTGCGAGGCCGAGTTTGGGAACCTGCTACTCTACGATGGCCATGCGTTCCGACGAGTTGCGCTGCACAACGCGCCGCAAGCGTGGATCGAGTTGACACAGCGCGACCCTGTGGTGCGTCCCGGAACGAAAAATCCGCTTGCTGACCTCGTCATGATGAAGCGGTTGCAGCACATCGGCGACGTCAGAGCAGAGAAGGCCTACCTTGAGCGAGACCCCGCGTTTGTTGCGCTGGTTGAAATCGCCGGGGCCCGCACGATACTAGCCGTACCGATGCTCAAGGAGAAGGAGTTAGTCGGGGCGATTGGCTTTTATCGTCAGGAAGTGCGACCCTTCACCGACAAACAGATCGAGCTGGTGGAGAACTTCGCCGCGCAGGCGGTCATCGCCATTGAGAATGCGCGACTTCTAAACGAGCTACGGGAATCGCTGCAGCAACAGACCGCCACCGCCGACGTGCTCAAGGTCATCAGCCGCTCGACCTTCGACCTGCAGGCGGTGCTCGACACGCTCGTCGAGTCGGCGGCGAGACTCTGCCGGGCGAACCGCTCGGCCATCCGGATTGCCCGGGACGGCCTATACCATCACCTCTCGGATTACGGCTTCCTGCCCGAGGCTCGAGAGCGCATGAGGCGTGAGCCGCTCGAGCCGACTGTGGGATCGACGGTTGGACGGGTCGTGCTCGAAGGCAAGGCCGTTCACATCGCGGATGCGCAGGCCGATCCGGAAGAGGAGATGGTCCGCCGATCGAAGGTGGCTCACATCCATACGCTCCTCGGTGTACCAATGCTGCGGGAGGGGACGCCCATCGGCGTACTGCTTCTGCAGCGCAGCGTCGTCCAGCCGTTCACCGACAGGCAGATCGAGCTGGCGACCACCTTTGCCGACCAGGCGGTGATCGCCATCGAAAACGTGCGGCTGTTCGACGAAATCCAGGACAAGAGCCGCCAGCTCGAAATGGCGAGCCAGCACAAGTCGCAGTTCCTCGCCAGCATGAGTCACGAACTGCGCACCCCGCTCAACGCCATCATCGGCGTCACCGAGATGATGCGGGAGGACGCGGAGGCCTCGAAGCTAGACGTCGAACCGCAGGACCGCGTGCTCGGCGCTGCCCGTCACCTGCTCGGCCTCATCAACCAGGTGCTCGACCTCTCCAAGATCGAGGCGGGCAAGCTCGAACTCAATCCGCAGACCGTGCAGCTACCGCCGCTGATCGACGAAGTCATCGGCACGGCGCGCCAGCTCGCCGAGCAGAACAAGAACCGGCTCGTGGTGGAGTGCCAGGAGAAGCTCGGTCCGATCACCACCAATTCCATGCGGCTGCGGCAGATCCTCCTCAACTTGCTGAGCAATGCCTGCAAGTTCACCAAGGAGGGTCAGGTCGCGTTGCGCGTGCGCCAGGACGGGCGGGACTGGTTCGAGTTCGCCGTCTCAGACACCGGCATCGGAATGACGGCGCAGCAGCAGGCGAAGCTGTTCGAGGAGTTCAGCCAGGCCGAGGCCACTACCGCCCAGCGGTTCGGTGGCACCGGGCTGGGGCTCGCCATTACACGCAAGCTCGCCCGCATGATGGGCGGCGACGTGACCGTGGCGAGCGAGCCGGGCAAAGGCTCGATCTTTACGGTGCGCTTGCCGGACAGTGCACCATCGTGATCAGAACGGTCGGACTATTTGGGCTTCGCAAGCACGCGCCGAATGGTTCCGACGAAATTCTCGAAACCGATCGGTTTGGCATCGAACTCGTCGCACCCCATTGCAATCGCCTTTTCACGCTCGCTGTCGAGCGCATACGCGGAAATGCCGATGATCGGAATATCGCGGGTTTGCGGGTCGCTCTTGAGGCGTCGTATAGCTTCCCAGCGGTCGATGACCGGCATTTCGAGGTCCATCAGGATCACGTCCGGGTGCTCGGTCACGGCCAACTCGCAGCCCTTCTCGCTGTCGTCCGCCGCGAGAACCTCGAAGTCGTCGACCCGCTCAAGCCGCGTCTTGAGCATGTAGAGGTTGTCGTCGTCGTGTTCGACGCAAAGCACTTTGGTCACGGTGCCGCTTTCATCTCTCTCGCATGAGGTCCGCTTTACCCCCGATAGCCACCGTCAAAGCAGACATTGCAGAATCGTCGGTCAGTGCCAGGAGGAGACATTGGCCTCCTATTCGATCACGTAGTCGGCGCGCTGCTGGAGGAACCAAGGTACGTCGAGGGCGAGTGCCTTTGCGGTCTTGAGGTTGATCGCAAGCTCGAACTTGACCGGGGCCTGGACCGGAAGCTCGCTCGGCTTCGCCTCCTTGAGGATGCGATCGGCATAGGTCGCCGCGCGCCGAAAATTATCGACCAGGTCACTTCCGTAGGACAGCAGGCCGCCGGCATCAGTGAATCCTCGGTACGAATAGACGGCAGGGAGACGGTAGCGCGCCGCCAGCAAGGTAATCTCCGCGCGATGAGTGACTATGAAGGCATCCGGCATCACGATCAGGCCGCCATTCGGCGCGCGTGCCTGTGCGGCAATGACGGAGTTGAGGTCGGATCTGTCGCGAACAGGTGCGGCGATCGCCTCCACTGCGAACGACGCAGCGGCGGCTTTGAAGGGGTTCAGATAATATTCGAAATGTGGCGCCGTTACCGGGTTGAACAGGAAGGCGACCCGGGCCACGCGCGGCGCGATCTCCTTGAGCAGCTCCAGCCATTTGCCCGCGATCGTCGGCTGAATATCGGTGAAACCGGTGACGTTGCCGCCCGGCCGCGGAAAGCTCGCGACGAAGCCGCTGCCGACCGGATCGGCAACGATGGCGAAAATGATGGGGATGGTGCGCGTTTGATGCAGCAGCGCCGCGGTGGTGGGTCTGCTTGACGAGAGAATGAGTTCGGGCTGCAGCGCGACGAGTTCCTCCGCGAATCGTTGCATCAACGCCGAGTCGGACGTCGCCCAGCGCGCGTCGATCCGGATGTTGCGACCCTCCGTCCACCCGAGCTTCTGGAGCCCCTCGCGGAACGCCCCGACGCGGGCCTGTGCTTCCGGGTCGCTCTCGGAATAGGCGGTCAATACGCCGATCCGCCGCACACGCTCCGCCTGCTGCGCGCGCGCCGCCAGCGGCCACGCCGCTGCGCCGCCGACCAGGAGCGTGATGAACTTGCGCCGTTTCAGTTGAACAAATCGCATTCGCTGCCCCTAGCCACGACCACAGGATAGCGGATTGGCGAGGATCAAGGCAGGGCCTTGCCGCAGTGCGGGATTTCAACCCCGTCAATGTCGGCTCGGGGTCAAGGGCGGTAAGGCTCGAAGTGAGCAAATGTGTTCCGGTTTGCCCCCCGAAAGCGGACCTCCGATCTGCGCATTAAATGAGTACGCCTTCGTAGGTGCCGGGTGCGGGTGTGTGGCCTGGACGGCCCGCACCATGCAGAAAGGTTCAGCCGACGACCTTGTTGACGAGAGCGATGATCAGTTTCGCTGCTTACGTGGAGCGCTTGACAGAAAGCTGAAGGCGGGTGCCCGATGCGCAGCCGGGAGGAACCGCCGCATGCGACCGATTGCACTGAGCGACGAGCAGCTGACGATGATCATGCAGGCTGTGCGTCCGCTGCTGCCCCGCGATCGCGGATCGCTCCTCGAATCAGTCGCGCGTGAGCTGCAGGATCGGCCGACGATCGGTGACGGCAGCCTGCATCTCATCGTGCGCGAGCTGCAGCGCCGGCACTTCGACCCGCCGAACTTGCGCGAGGCGGCGCAGGCACCCCGTGTCGCCGAGCGCACCAAGGCGCGCTGACGCGAATTGGAATCGGATTCTCCCGTGCTGAGCTCGTGCGGGCGGTTCCTCGCAAGCACCCGGACGCCCCGGCCATCGCCACCAGGATAGGTCCCGGGAGCTCCAGGGAAGGCCGTACAGCGACTATTTCTGCCGGCCCCCGCTGTTCCCCCGGCGTTACCCTAGCAGGCTGCTGAAAAACTCCCATGGGCATCATCGCCGCGCAACAATCGAATCCAGGCGCTCGGACTTTTGAATTATTGTTGCGTCGGGGAAGGGGCGCGCGAATCAATCTTGCGTGGTCCTGACGGTTTCGATGCTCCAAAATCGTTTTTCAGCAGCCTGCTAGTGGCTCGAAGTTCAGACGCACGGCTCGCCCGTGAAATGGCGATGGAGGCCATAGATGTCCTTATTTAAAGCCACGATCCGCCCGCTCGCCATCGACGAGCGCGCCCAATGGGAGCCGCTGTGGAAGGGCTATCAGACCTTCTACCGGGTCGTGATCCCGGACGCGACGACGGACGTGGTGTGGGCTCGCCTGCACGATCCGGCGGAGCCGATGGGAGCTCTCGGCGCCTATGTGAACGGCCAGCTCCGCGGCATCGTTCATTACCTGTTTCACCGCTCGTGCTGGACGATCGGTGACTACTGCTATCTTCAGGATCTGTTCGTTGCCGAAGAGGTGCGCAATCTCGGCCTCGGTCGCGCGTTGATCGTCGCCGTGGAGGAACGGGCGCGCGCGGCTGGTGCGAGCCGGCTCTATTGGCTGACCCACGAGACCAACACGAATGCCCGTGCGCTCTACGACCGACTGGCGGAGCGGTCCGGCTTCATCCAGTATCGCAAGGTCTTTTGACTGCGATTCGCGCCCGACCGCCGATGACGATCGCGTTGACAGCAGTGGCAGACCCGACCCGACGCCTCTTCCTCGGCGTCGAGCGCTCGTTCTGCGGGCGCGCCTGGCGCGACCGGCTCGACGAGCGCGGACGGGCGCGTGCGCTTGCAATCGCCCAGCGCCACGAGCAGGTGCCGGAGCTGCTGGCGCGCATCGTTGCGGGACGCGGGATCGACGTGGACGACGTCGCGCGTTTTCTCGATCCTACGGTGCGCTCGCTGATGCCCGACCCCGATACGCTCGCCGACCTGCGCGTCGCCGCGATACGGCTCGCGGATGCGGTCGTGCGTCGCGAGACCGTCGCGATCTTCGGCGATTACGATGTCGACGGGGCCACGTCCGCGGCGCTGCTCGGGCGATATCTCCGCCATTGCGGTGTCCGCCCGATCATTCACATTCCCGATCGCCTGTTCGAGGGCTATGGCCCCAATGCGGATGCGATCCGTGCGCTCGCCGCACAAGGCGCCATGCTGCTGGTCACGGTCGATTGCGGGACCACCAGCCACGAGCCGCTCTCGGAGGCGCGCAGGCTCGGTCTCGAGGTCATCGTGATCGACCACCATCAGGCCGACGAGCGGCTTCCTCCCGCGCTCGCGGTGGTCAATCCAAACCGTCTCGACGATCTGTCCGGTCTCGGCCACCTCGCGGCCGTTGGGCTGGTGTTCATGACCGTGGTCGCGCTCAACCGCGAGCTGCGCGCGCGCGGGTTCTGGACCGCGCAGCAGCCGGAACCCGATCTCCTCGGCTTCCTCGATCTGGTTGCGCTCGGCACCGTTGCCGACGTGGTGCCGCTGAAAGGCCTCAACCGCGCCTTTGTCGCTAAGGGCCTGCTGGCGCTGCGCCGGCGCGACCGTCCCGGGCTGACGGCCTTGATGGACAACGCGAGGCTCGGCGGTCCACCCGAGCCCTGGCATCTCGGTTTCGTGCTCGGGCCGCGCATCAATGCCGGCGGGCGCATCGGGCGTGCCACGCTGGGTGTTGATCTGTTGATGCATGACGATCCCGGCGAATGCGCGCACGTTGCCGCCGAGCTCGATCGCCTCAATCGCGATCGCCAGGCGATAGAGCTTGCCACCGTGGCGCAGGCCGAGGCCGAGGCCTGGGCCGCGCTCGGGGTCGCGGACAAGCCGGCGGTCGTCGTCACTGCAGGCGAAGGGTGGCATCCGGGCGTGGTCGGTCTGGTGGCGGCGCGGCTCAAGGAGCGGTTCGGACGGCCGGCGTTCGCGATTGCGCTCGAGCCCGGTGGGATCGGCACCGGCTCGGGACGCTCGATCGCCGGCGTCGATCTCGGGCGCGCGGTGCGCCGGGCGGTCAGCGAGGGAATCCTGGTGAAAGGGGGCGGCCACGCCATGGCGGCGGGGGTCACGCTGCGAAAGGATGCGCTCGGCCGCTTCCGCGCCCATCTCGAGTCGGAGCTCGGCGCCGCGGTCGAGGCTGCGCGCCGCGAGGATGCGCTGTTGATCGATGGTGCGATCACCGCCGCGTCAGCCACCGTCGAGACGGCGGCGACCATTGCGCGCGCGGGGCCCTTCGGCGCCGGCAATCCCGAGCCCGTCATCGCGCTTCCGGCCCACACGCTGGTCTATGTCGAGGAGGTGGGCCAGGCCCATATGCGGGTGCGTCTGCGCGCCGGCGACGGCTCGATCGTCAACGCCATCGCCTTCCGTGCCGCCGGCGCCGAGCTGGGGACGGCACTGGGGCAGAGCCGCGGCCGCTCCCTGCATGCGGCCGGAACCTTGTGCCTCGACCGTTGGAACGGGGTCGAACGGGTGCAATTGCGGCTGACCGACGCGGCTCCGGCCGACATGGGGCTGGGCGCTCCCTGAGACGATCGTGCAGCGGGCCGAAGCGGATCGGGCCTCGTCGAAGACTGTGGCCATGCGGATCGGGCATCGGCGCATGCAACTGCGACAACGTCGCTCGAAGCGGTCGGAGATCTTCGGGTTTGAGACCCGTATGTCGCGCGATCCTTGCGAGCATTCGCGGCCCGATCTCGTCTCTGTCATGAAACGCGAAAACGTAGTCCGGAAAGCCGAAGCGGCGGAGCGTCCGATGCGATCCGGTCTGCCGTTTGATGGACCAGCCGATTCGCAGAAGCGCAGCGAGGACGCGGTGCGCGCTCGTCGCCGGCCAGCGGCTCATGCCGCCTCAAACACGCTTGCAATCTCCTGCGGCAGCGGTTCGCCATTCTCGAGGCGATCGGCAATCACGCGCAATGCCAAGGCCTTCACTTTGGCATGGGCTTGTGTCTGGGTTGCACCATAGGTCACGACGCCCGGCAGCGTCGGTACCTCGGCTATCCAGCGCCCGTCTTCCTCACGCTCGGTTTCTATCCTGAGCATCGGATTCTCCAAAGGACTTCTTATCGACTTGGAACGCCCAGATCAATTCCGAATGCGGAAGCACTTGAGAGAGTAGTAGGCTGGGTCGTTCTTACGAGACCCGGCATTCTGCAGCCCGCGTGAGATGCTGGGTCTCGGAAGAACTTATATGAGGAGCCGCGGTGTCAAGGGGGTAGATCGTGGGGATTTGCGAACGGCGGCCATCGCTCGCAGGTTCGGGTGCGCAGTCAAGCCCCATAGCCGCGAAGCGGTGCGCCGAAGGCGCAGGGCTTTACGGCGTACCCAAACCTGCGAGACAATCGCAGAAGATCGCATTCGTTGTTGGTTGCCAAGCGCTCCATTTGGTTTGCATTGCGGGTTAGCGTTTTCAGCAGATCCAAGGTGAGCCCTGTTCAATCAGTGCAAGCACTCTCGCCGCACAAACTTATATCCGGTCGGGATTGACCCCGCTCCAAGGTCCCTCATGCTGGTGCGAGGGTATTTAGGGCTCCAAGGGGGATGGGACCTATCTCGACCGCGGCATCTTTCAGCCAGGTTCTTTACCGGTCACACATCCCACCTTGGATCTCGGTATTCCTCCGTGGCGTTTGAGTTGGATGAGTTGTCCGGTCAGCCCTTGAGAACGGCGCCTTGCGGGACCACGCCGGTCTCGAGATAGCGCCAGAGGCCACCAGCAGCTTGCGCGCCAGGGCCACGATCATGATCCGCTTGATGCGGCCTTTGGTGTTGCCGACGCGCTTGCGGAACCAGGTGCTCAGGGCGCTACCGGGCTGGTAGCGCAGCCACAACCAGGCCAATTCGATCATGGTCTTGCGAAGCTTGGGATTGCCGGCCTTGCTGATCCCCTGCTCGCGTGCCATGGCCCCGCTATTGAAGGGGCTCGCTGCAAATCCGGCATAGCTGCCGACTTGGCGGCGATTGTTGAACGAGCGATAGAACGCCTCGCCGACCAGCACGGTGGCCATCTCGGGCCCGATCGAGCGGAGCCGGTAAAGTTCCTTGATCTTGTGCGCGTTGAGATGCGCTGGCGCTTCATCGGTCACGATCGCGTCGCGCTCCGCCTCCAGGGTGGCGATCATCTCCAGCGCCAGCTCCAGGCGCTGCAGCTCCCGCCTGAGCTCCTCCTTCAGGGCCGGTGGCAATGGTTGACCCGGCACCATCCGCAACCGCTCCAACTGTTGCAGCCGTTCACGCCGCAACGGATCGTAGTTGTAAATTCCATGGATCGCACACAGCCCCTTGATCCGATTGACGTGCGCAACCCGCTCCGCAATCAGACGATCACGCTCGCGGTGCAGCCGCCGTGCGTCCTCTTCGGCCACGCTCGGCACCCGCACCACGCTCCACACCTTCGGCTCGCCCCGCAGATGCGCCATCAGCGACCGCAGCATCCGCTCGGTATCGATCCGGTCCGTCTTCGCCTGCCGCGCCCGTCGGTTCACCTGCAGGCTCGCCGGATCAATCACGTAATTGCGCACGCCACGTGCTTCCAACAGCCGGTGCAGCCAGAACCCGTCATAGCCGGCCTCGTAGCAGGTGATCACTTCCACCGGCCGACCCAACTCCCGGCTCACACGCGCCCGCACCCGCTCGATCAGCTCGAGCAGACCCTTCCAGTCGCACGCCTTCAACGTGTAGCGGCTGAGCTTGTCAGACAGCGGGGTGCTGTACCCTGCGATCCAACTGGTCTTGCTCAATTCGATTGCAAACAGACAGCGGACCGCCTCATCATGATTGGCGGCGAGCGGGGTCTTCACTGTGAGGGCCGACATCAGTCTCTCCTATGCGGCTGGTGGTTAGGGTGAACACCTCACGGTTACCACCCCCGCCCGCCGCGCCTACATAGGATCTCGACCCAGCCTACTGATCGGTTTCGCGGAAGTCGGCTCCTGATCGCAACGGCCACGGATGCCTGTTAGCGCCTACCGGTTGCAGAAAGATTGAGGACGATGTCGAAACTCCAACTGTCGGTCGCGGTCGGGAACTATGACCGGGTGCGTCCATTGATGGACGGCGCGGTTGGGATCGACGGTGTCGATCCCGTATTCATGAACCTGCCGCCCGAGGAGATCTTCTTCCGCGCCTTCCGCAGCCAGGATTTCGACATCTGCGAGCTGTCGATGTCGAGCTTCACCGTGCGGACCGCCGAGCGCGATTGTCCGTACGTCGGCGTGCCGGCCTTCGTCTCGCGCGCCTTCCGCCACAACTCGATCTACGTGCGGCGCGATCGCATCGGGTCGCCGGCCGATCTCAAGGGCAGGCGCGTCGGGCTGCCCGAGTACCAGCTCACCGCCTGCGTCTGGGCGCGCATCATCCTGGAGGACGACCACGGCGTGAAACCGTCCGACATCCTTTGGGTGAGGGGAGGGATCGAGAACCCCGGCCGGGCGGAGAAGATCACCATCGAGCTGCCGCCCGGCGTGCGCATGGATAATGCGCCGGAGGGTACCACCATCACCGAGCTGCTGATGTGCGGCGACATCGACGGCTTCATCGCGCCGCGTCCGCCGGGGCCAGCGGCCCGCGACGATCCCCGCATCGGATGGCTTTTTCCCGATCCGATCGCGGCCGGCCGGGACTATTTCACGCGCACCGGCATCTTCCCGATCATGCATGTCACCGGCGTTCGCCGCGACCTGGCGCAGAAACATCCCTGGCTGCCTGCGGCGGTGCTCAAGGCGTTCTCGGAAGCGAAGGCGAAATGCCTTGCGGCGCTGGAGGACACGGCCGCGACCAAGGTCACGCTGCCCTTCGTCGAGGAGCAGCTGCGCGCCGCACGTGCGTTCATGGGGGAGGATTTCTGGTCCTACGGGCTTTCACCCAACCGCAAGGTCCTGGAGACTTTCCTTCGCCACCACCACGCCCAGGGGCTGTCGTCCCGGCTTGTTTCGCCGGAGGAGTTGTTCCATCCCTCCACGCACGAGAGCTTTGCGATCTGAGCAACAGCGCAGACGCGCGGCCAGGCTGACGCCGGGCGTCGTCGAGACGGGATCAACTACGGCTTCGGCCGCCGGCGCTGGTTGCGAAGGTTCGCGCGCTCAATCCGCCGGATCAACGCTCGGCGAAATGGTTGCGAGAAACCCGGCTGGTGTCAGAATTGGGACGCCGTGGAACGGGTCGAGAACCGGCAGATCCTGGTCACCTGTCACAAGGCAATCGGCGCGACCAACGATGGCGATCTCCAACAGCTTGTCGTCGTCTGGATCGCGACAGACCTTCAACAGGCCCGACAACTCCACCTGTACGGCGCTGAGACCCAGGTCGGCCACGAGACCTGCCCGGTATCGTTTGACAGCGTTCGCATCGTTCGACTCCTTTGCAACGACGATAGCACGTAGTTCAGGCTCGCTGCATGTGCAGCCCGCCGCTCCCTGAAGCGCCATGGCATCCACGTCTCGACCAGCGGATCTGGCGCGGACCATGTCCGCAGCCGGGAGAACCGGACGTACGACCTCCAAGGAGGCGTTCGGGTTTTGACCCAGAGCGACGCTCGCGCAAGCGTCTTGACTACTACCATAGGTTTCCGGGTATGCGAACTGGAGGGAGAGCATGGCTCAGGAGCAACACGCCGCTGGGCGCTGCGACAAAGGCTTTTGGGTACGGCTCGATCGATTCATGCGGTCGCCAAATTAGGAATTGCCGGCGCTCGGCACCGAGGTGCCGCCAATGCTGCTCGCGCGCGCCGACGAGCGCCGTGTCGTTGAGTATGCGTAGGACCGGCCTCTCGTCTCCAGCCTACGCGGACTGGATCGACTATGTCGTCTACGAGGGCTACTGTAGCTGATTGCAAAAATCGTTTGGTTACCTCCTGACAGAACCCTCGCGGATTCGATATCCTGCAATTGGACCGAGCTTGGCACGAGGCCAAATGACCTTCGATCAATTAAGGCGGCGCGATTTCGTCGCGCTGCTCGGCGGTGCCGCTGCCGCATGGCCCCTCGCGGCGCTCGCGCAGCAGCAACCTTCGAAAGCTGCGCGCATCGGGTATCTATCCGCTGCATCGGCGCCCGACGCCAATGTTGAGAGTTTCAGGCAGGGCATGCGCGGTATCGGCTACGTCGAAGGTCGCGACTTCGTTATCGAGGCTCGCTATGCCGAAAGGAACTATAATCGGTTCCCGACGCTCATTGAGGAATTGTTACGTGCCAAGGTCGAATTGATCGTCACGGGCGGCCCCGCGACCCAGGCGGCGCCGCTTGCTCGGCCGGTGCCGGTGGTGTTCGGCTTCAGCGGCGATCCGGTCGAGGCAGGTGTAGTCACAAGCTTCGCGCGGCCGACCGCAAACGCCACCGGGATATCGTTTCTCGCGCTCGACCTTGCCGCCAAGCGCGTTGAAATCCTCAAGGAAGCCGCACCCGCTATTACCCGGGTCGCGGTGCTGTCAAATCCCGACCATGCGGGCGAGCCGTCCGAGTTGCGGGTAACGCGCGAAGCGGCACGCAATCTCAAGCTGGAGATCGCGTATTTTCAGGTGCGGACCGACGACGATTTCGAGCCAATCTTCGGCGAGATTGCGCGAAGCGACTGCGATGCCTTGGTCGTGTTTCCGGACGCCCTGATGATTTTCCATCGCCACGCGATCGGCGGCTTCGCAAAGGACGCGAACCTGCCGTCGATATTCGGCTGGAAACCGTTTGTCGAAGCGGGCGGGTTGCTGAGCTATGGGCCGAATTTGCAGGAGGGCTTTGCCCGCATTGCCTTCTACGTCGACAAGATCCTTAAAGGTGCCAAGGCGAGCGATCTACCCGTCGAGCAGCCGACTAAATTGGAGCTGATCCTCAATCTCAAGTCGGCGAAGGAAATCGGCATCACGCTGCCGCAATCTCTCCTCTTCCGCGCCGACGAAGTGATCGAGTGAATCCCGCTTGCTGCTGCAGTGCATAACTCAAGAGTTAGCACATAGCGGCTCAGGGCGTATACGACGGCTTGTCCGCAGCTGGCCACGCTGACGGTGCGCCCCGATGCATATGTTGGTCAGCGGGCCGCCCGATGGATCGTGAAATCGCGCCGCTGGTGCATCATTTCTTCTCGGTTCCGCGCAGCATGGCGGCGGTCGCCACCGCCGAGTAGCCGGGCTCGACCCGCACGTCGACCACCGCGACCTGTCCCGCTTCGACCGCGGCGATCGCCTTCTCGAACGTCGGCACGAGATCGCGCGGCCTGGTGACGGGGTCGAAGCCGACCGCGCCCTGCGCACGGCCGAGCGCCGAGCAGTCGATGTCGGGATCCGAGATGCGCTGGCCGATCCAGCGGTTCTCCGGTGGACGATTGCGGATGCGCGCGACCCGCTCCTGGTGCAGCTCGTCGTTGAAGAACGAGCGATTGTTGCAGACGACGAAGAGGAGCGGAATGCGGTAGTGCACCGCTGTCCAGATCGCTGTGACCCCCATGCAGAAATCGCCGTCACCGCAGATCCCGATCGGCAACCGGCCGGAGCCCTTGAGCGCCAGCGCCGCGCCCACCGAGGTCCCGGGCCCGCCGCCGACCCCGCCGCCGCCTTCCGAGCCGATATAGTCGAGCGGATGGCGGAACGGCCACACCGCGCCGTTCCAGGACAGCGGCAGGTGAGTCAGCGTCACCGCCCGCTCGCCGACCGCGGTCTTGAGCGCGCGCGCCAGATCGTCGACCCGCAACGGGCCATCGGAGGGCTCGTACCTCTCCGCCTTCGGCTTCGTCGCAGCTCCCCTGCGGGTCTTGGCCCCGCCGAGGGCCGCGAGCAGCCGCGGCACGGCCTCGTCGGGCGTGCTCGGCAGCAGCAGGTCGACCGGCGGCAGCGCCTCGTAGTCCATGCTCCAGCCGCGGTGGATATGGAAGTCGGCGCTCACGCTGACGATCCTGGTTTTCGGCACGTCGAAGCCGAATGCGGCGCGCAGGACGCCGTTGAGATCGACGCAATCGAGCGCGAGGATGACATCCGCCTCCTTGAGGGCTGCGATCGCCTCGGGAACGAGCGCGTTCGACGCGGGCGCTCCGGCATGTTGGGGATGGTCGGTCGGAAAGCCGCAACCGATCTTGAGATCGGTGATCACCTTGGCATCGATGGTCTCGGCGAGCGCCACGCGGTCGTTCCAGCCTTCGAGGTCGCGGGAGACGCGGCCGACGACCATCACCGGACGCTCGGCGCCCGCCAGCATCGCGGCCGCCTTCGTCACCTGCTCGGGCGCGGCGGAAGGAGCGGCCGGCGGCATGTAGCGGGCGGCGTCGATGGGTTGCAGCGGCTCGGAGAGCCTGGCTTCCTGCATCTCGGCGTCGAGATTGATGTAGACCGGGCCCATGGGCGCCGTGTTGGCCATCCAGGTGGCGCGGATGAGCGCCTCGCGGGCAGCGGCGGGAGAGGCGGGCTGATCGTCCCACTTGGTGTAGTCGCGCACGATCGCGCCCTGATCGCGTGCGGTATGAATCCAGTCGATCCACGGCCGTCGCTTGGCGGCATCGACCGGTCCGGTGGCGCCCAGGATCAGCGCCGGCATGCGATCGCACCAGGCGTTGAAGATCGCCATGGTGGCGTGGAACAGCCCCACATTGGAGTGCACCGCCGCCGCCATCGCCTTTCCGGTCACCTTGGCGTAGCCGTGGGCGATGGCGACCGCGCTCTCCTCGTGCAGGCAGAGCAGCATCTGCGGCGTCTCGTTGCCGAGGAAGTTGACGATCGAATCGTGCAGGCCGCGATAGCTCGCGCCGGGATTGAGCGCGATATAGGGGATCTCGAGGGCGCGCAGCGTGTCGGCGACGACGTCGCTGCCGAAGCCGGGAGCGTTGGTGCCGGTCAGGTTGGCCGGACGCTCGAGTGCGCGCAGCGAGGGGTGGGCCGTGGTCGCAGGCTTTCTCTCGGCGACGATCGCCGCCCGGGCTTTTGCAGTCGTCACGTGATGATCCTCGGGTTCTATGGCAGCCGTGAAGGCGCCATTAGAACCGGATCACAGGCCCTGACGCAACCGTGCGAGCAGCTTCACGCCCGCATAGCCGTCGGCCGGCTGCATCCCGACCTTGCGCTGGAAATTTCGCACCGCGATCATGGTTGCGTTGCCGACCCGGCCGTCGGTGCCGGCGGTATCGAATCCGAGCGTGGTGAGGCGTTGCTGAATCTCCTGCACCTCCGCCAGAGTCGGCGTGCGCTCCCCGCCCGGGAAGTCTTGCACGAATGGCCCGCCTCCCACGATGCGATCGCCGAGGTGCACGATCGAGAGCGTGTAGTTCATCGACGGGTTGTACGAGCGCACGGCGTAGAAGTTGGGGCCGAGCAGGAATGCGGGTCCGCGCGCGACCGGTGCCCAGAGCCTGGCGGAGGCGGCGGGATTCGGGAAAGGCTTGCCGTCGGCGCGGGTGACGCCCGCCTTCTGCCACGCGTCGTAGGTGCGCGAGGCACCTTCGCCGGTCGTTCCGGCAGCGCCGCGAACCTCGTAGCCCCAATGCTCGCCGCGGCGGTATTTGCCGCGCTTGACGAGGTACTGCGCAGTGCCGCCGAGCGCGTCGTCGGGCTTGCCGAACGGCGATACCCGGCCATCGCGGTCGTAGTCGAGGCCGATATTGAGCCACACCTCCGGCATCCATTGGGTGTGTCCCATGGCGCCGGCCCAGGACCCGCGCATCTCCGCCGGCGTGCCCCAGCCGCGCTCGATGATGACGAGCGCATTGAGCAGCTCCTGCTCCCAATAGGCGCGACGGCGCGGCTCGCCCCAGGCCAGTGCCGCGAGCGCCGGAATGACCGGCCGCATGTGGTTCTTCTGAACGTCCGGATCGCCGTACGCCGATTCGATGCCCCAGAGCCCGAGCAGGACCGAGCGGTCGACCCCGTAGTCGCTCTCGAGGCGGGCGAGCAGGGCAGCGTATTCCTTCGCCTTCTCCTTGCCGGTGACGATGCGCCAGTCGGAGACGCGGCGATTGAGGTACTGCCAGAGCTGCTCGTTGAACTCGGGCTGCGAGCGGATGAGGTCAAAGACCGCTGTGTCGGGCTTTATTCCCGTCATCACCCGGGTGTAGGTGGCGTCGGAAATGCCCCGCGCGCGGGCCCGAGCGCGAAAACCGGCGACCCACTGGTCGAATCCCGACTTGCTCCCCTGGGCCAGCGTCGACCGTGCTCGAGATCGTCGACATCGCGCCCGCCAGCACCGGCAGGCACGCTCGTCGTGACAGCAGCAGGTTCGTCCGTTCGCTCATCGTGCCGAATCCCGTTCTCAGGCTGCTCCGGTGACGACGAGTCTACAGCCGTTTCTGTCGGCTTTGCGGATAACGCAAGCGCGTTGCCCACAAGTCCACAGGACCAACAACAACAGCAGAACTGATCAAACGACAAAATGTGTTACCCATGTCGCCGGTCAGAACTGTCACCCATGTCCCCGGTTGCTCAACTCAGCTCAGTCCTTGGCGCGCTCGACGTAGGAGCCGTCGGCCGTCATCACCACGATCCTGGTCCCGGTGCCGACGAAGGGCGGCACCATCGTGCGCACCCCGTTCGAGAGCAGCGCCGGCTTGTAGGAGGACGAGGCCGTCTGACCCTTCACCGTCGGCTCGGTGTCGACCACCTCCAGGATGGCCTTCTGCGGCAGCTCGATCGAGACCGGGACACTATCGTAGACGGAAAGCGTCACCTTCATCTCGGGCTGGAGATAGGCCGCCTGGTCGCCGATGATGTCGGCCGACAACGTGACCTGGTCGTAGGTTTCCGTGTTCATGAAATGGAAGCCGTCACCATCCTGGTAGAGATACTGGTGCTCGCGATCCTCCACATAGGCGCGCTCGACCTGCTCGGTGGTCTTGTAGCGCTGCGCCACCTTTACGCCGTCGCTGATCCGGCGCATGTCCACCTGGGTGGTCGGGGTGCCCTTGCCCGGATGGAAGCTCTCGGCGTTGAGCACGACGTAGAGCTTGCCGTCGAGTTCCAGGATATTGCCCTTGCGGAGCGAGCTGGCGATGACTTTCACGGCCTGTCTTCCTCGATCGTCGAACGGACGCAGCCGATCCGGCGGCGGACCGGATGCCGGGCCGCACCATACTGATCTTGCGCCCATTCGCCAGCGATTTTCGCCGCCTCGCCGCACCCGCCGGCTCGAAGGATCGTCCTGATGCCGTCCCCGTTCTGGGCCCGCCATGCCGACCGGCGGCCCTTCCTCGTGGGCCGCGCCCGGATCATGGCGGCGTTGCGACGGTTCTTCGCGGAGCGCGACTTCGTGGAGGTCGAAACCTCGGCGCTGGTGCCGTCCCCGGGCAACGAGACCCACCTCCACGCTTTCGCGACCGAATGGGTGACGCCCGCGGCCGCGCGCGACACGATTTATCTGCGAACCTCGCCCGAGCTCGCCTGCAAGAAGCTGCTGGCGGCGGGCGAGCCGCGCATCGTCGAGTTCGCCCGTTCGTTCCGCAACCGCGAGCGCGGCGCCCTGCACCATCCGGAGTTCACGATGCTCGAGTGGTACCGGGCGCGCGAGCCCTACGAGGTGCTGATGGAGGACTGCGCCGCCATCCTGGCGTGCACCGCTCGCGCCGTCGGCGCCGAGCGGTTGTCGTTCCACGACCGCACGGTCGATCCGTTCGCTCCCCCGGAGCGCCTCGCGGTGGCGGACGCATTTGCGCGCTATGCGGGCATCGACCTCCCGGCGGTTCTGCCGCCGGCGCCGGCGGCACGGTTTGCGGCCGCGGCCGCTGCCGCCGGAGTTCGAACCGGTGCCGACGACGGTTGGGGCGACATTTTCAGTCGCGTGCTGGCCGAGAAGATCGAGCACCGTCTCGGGCTCGAGCGGGCAACCGTGCTCTACGACTATCCCGCGCTGCAGTCGCCGCTCGCCCGGCCGAGAGCGGACGATCCGCGCCTGGCCGAGCGCTTCGAGCTCTATGTGTGCGGGGTCGAGCTGGCGAACGGCTTCGGCGAGCTCACCGATGCCGTGCAGCAGCGCTTGCGTCTCGAGGAGCAGATGGCGGAGAAGGAGCGCATCTACGGCGAACGCTATCCGATCGACGAGGATTTCCTGCAGGCGCTGGCCGTGATGCCGGCGGCCTGCGGGATCGCCTTGGGTTTCGACCGGTTGGTCATGCTCGCGACCGGAGCGACGCGCATCGATCAGGTGCTGTGGACGCCGATGCCCGAGCCGTGAGCGATCGACGACGACAAGGAGGGGAAAGCGATGCTGGCGCTCTATCACAACGACATGTCGCTCTGTGCTCAGAAGGTGAGGGTGTGCCTGGCCGAGAAGGGGCTCGAATGGGAGAGCCGCCACCTGGTGCTGCGCTCGGCCGAGCACCAGCAGGACTGGTACCGCAAGCTCAATCGTCGGGCGGTGGTGCCGACACTGATCGACGGTGACAGGGTCATCCCGGAATCGAACGTCATCCTCGAATATCTCGATGAAGCCTTTCCGGATCCGCCGCTTGCACCGGAGGACCCTTATGGCCGGGCCAGGATGCGGCTGTGGACCAAGCAGCTCGACGAGGACGTCCACGACGCCTGCGCCGCGATCCTGAGCTTCGGCATCGCGTTCCGGCACCAGTATCTCGATCGCGGCGAGCTCGGAAGGAAGATGCTCGAGCAGGTTCCCAACATCTTCAAGCGCGAGCGTCGGCGCGACGTGATCCAGAACGGAATCCGGTCGAAGCACTTCATCATTGCGGTCGAGCGCATGATGCTCCTGCTCGACGAGATGGAGGAGGCGCTGGGCACGCAGCGCTGGCTCGCCGGGAACGACTATTCCCTGGCCGACGTGGCGTTCACGCCTTACCTCGCCCGCCTGGAGCATCTCGACATCCTCGCCATGATCGGCGAGCGACATCGAGTCGCAGACTGGTACCGACGATGCAAGGCACGGCCGAGCTTCCGCGAGGCCATCGTCAGGTGGGAGAATGCCGACTACCTTGCGCTGATGAAGCGGCGCGGCGCCGAGGCCTGGCCGCAGGTGCACGACATCATGCAGGGTGCCGGCGCCGAGCCGGCCTGACGTTCCCCAGCCACGGGGATGCTGCGACGATGGCTCCGACTTGGGCCAGGTTGCCGTGTACAAGCAGAGATGACGAAAGGACATTGCATGTTCGAGCTTCGCGACAGCGCGCTTGCCGCCGTGGTGGCCGCGATGATGGCCGCCGGCCTCACCCACCCCGCCCAGGCCCAGCCCTATCCGACGCAGAACATCACCTTCACCGTCGCCTTCCCGGCCGGCGGCATCGCCGACGTCATCGCGCGCCTGGTGGGGCAGAAGCTCGGCGAACGCCTCAAGCACACCGTGGTGGTGGAAAACCGCGGCGGTGCCGGCGGCAATATCGCGGCCAAGGCCGTGAGCGCCGCGACAGCCGACGGTCACGCCATCCTGGCCACCACGACGGCGCTTGCGGTCAACGAGACCGCCAGCAGGAACAAGGGTTTCTCCGCCGGCGACCTGCGCGCGATCGCGATCGTGGCATTCAGCCCCGACGTGCTCGCGGTCCATCCGAGCAATCCGGCGAAGGACCTGAAGGAGTTCCTCGCCAACGGCAAGGACAAGAGCTTCACCTTCGGCAGCGCCGGCGTCGGCACCGGTCCCCATATCGCCGCGGAGTACTTCTTCGCCGAGGTCGCCAAGGTCAAGGCCGTGCACGTTCCATTCACCGGTGGCGCGCCGGCGGTGCAGTCGGCGATCGGCAACCATGTCGACTCGATCGCGCTGACGCTTCCGACCGTGGTGCCGCCGATCACCCAGGGCCTGCTGCGCGGGATCGGATTGGCGAGCGCGACGCGGATTTCGGCGGTGCCGAACGTGCCGACCTATGGCGAGATGGGTTTTCCCGACTTCTATTCCGGGTCCTGGGTTGGCTTCTTCGCGCCGGCGAAAACGCCCGACGCCGTGGTGGCGAGGCTCAATGCCGAGATCAATCAGATCATGAAGGAGCCGGAGGCGCAGGAGAAACTCAAGACTCTCGGCTTCGAGCCCATCATCAAGACCCAGACCGAAGCCGCCGACTACTTCAAGAGGGAGATCGCCATCTGGGGCAGGATGACCCGCGCGATCGGCTTCTCCAACTGAGGAGTGTTGCGACGGCGCGCCCGGCGCCGCGCATCTGGAAGCGAACCTACCGGCTCACGACCATGTTGAGGATCGCGGTCTTGCCGCCGGCGGCGGCGGCAAGCGCGCTTTCGATCGCGCCCTTCACCTCGTCGAGGCGCTCGACGCGCCGCCCGAAGAAACCGAAATGGCTGCCCAGCTGCTCGTAGTCCGGTCCGTCGATCGTCACGCCGTAATGCAGGTTCTTGGTGGCCGAGGCGCCGTCGGGATAGTGATGGACGTGGCCCATGCGCATGGCTTCGTACTTCTTGTTGTTCATGACGATGATGATGATCGGCAGCCGGTGCTGCTTGGAGGCGCCGAGCGCCTGCACGATCGGGTTATAGAGAAACGATCCGTCGCCGACGATGAGCGTCACCGGCCGTGTCGGCGCCGCGAGCTTGATCCCGAGCGCCGTTCCGATCCCCTGACCGAGTCCGCCGGAGCCGCGGAAGAAGCTTTGCGGCCTGGTTTGCGGCAGATGCTGGCGCAGCAGCGGGGAGTGGGTGATGGTCTCGTCGACATAGATCGTGTCGGACGGCATGACCTCGCCGAGCACGCCCAGGAGCGCCAGCGGATCGATCCCGCCGGCTGCGCGCGCCTTTTCCCGCTCCGCGTCGCAGGCCGGCGACGTAGCTCCCGTGCTCGCGAGTCCAGCGCTGCCGGCGCGCCTCGACCGCCGCGTTGTCGATCTTGCCCGCCCGCGCCTTCTGCACCAGCAGCTCGAGCGAGGTCGCAACGTCGCCTTCGAGATAGAAATCCGAGTGCCAATTCTGATAGGCGAGGTGGGCCTTGTGCGGGTTGTCGTGGATCGCGACGATCTTGCCGCTGGTCGGGCGGCGGCGCGCCGGATACCAGGGCGCGCGCCCGCTCACCAGCAGAACCAGGTCGGCGTCCTCCAGCGCCTTGTACCTGCCCATGCCCTGATAGAGCGGGTGATCGGTCGGAAAATTGGCGTAGCTGTTGGCGCGTCCGTTGATCACCGGAATGGCGAGCAGATCGGCGAGCTCGACCAGGGCGGCGAACGCCGCCGGATCCCGCCCGGATGCCTCCGCCACGATCACCGGGCTCTTCGCCCCGATCAGCAGGTCGGCCACCGCTGCGACGTCCTCGGGCCGCGGCTGCACCTTCGGCGCCGGAGGGACCTCGCGCGCCGCCGCGGGCGGCGTCCAGTCGTGCAGCATGTGCTCGAGCGCGACATTGAGATAGATCGGACCCTTCGGCACGCGCTGCGCCATCTCGCCGGCGCGGATCACGCTTTCATAGAGGGTGTGGGGGCTGGTGACGCCGCGTGCCCATTTGGCGAACGGCTCGACGAAGCGCTCGATGCCGCCGACCGAGAGCCCCCCGTACCATTGCTGCTCGATGTCGAGATCGGGATCCTCGCCCAGGCTTTGCGACTCGCCCGACATCACCACCATCGGGATCTCGTTCTGCAGGGCTCCGTGCACTCCCATGCTTCCCTGCAGCATTCCGACCGCGGCGTGCAGCAGGACGGCCTGCGGCCGGCCGGTGATGAGCGTGTAGCCGGTCGCCATGTTGACGGCGAGCGTCTCGTGCCAGGACTCCACGAAGGCCGGGCCCGGCTTGCGGTCGAGCGTCTGGCGCGCCAGCGCCTCCCACAGCGGGGACCATTCCGAGCCCGGCGAGGACATGATGTAGTCGATCTTGAGCTTGCGGAATGCCTCGAGGATCGCTTCGCCGCCGTCGAGATAGTTCTTCATTGTCGTTGCTTCCTCCATGGACAGGCGATCGAGCACCGGGATCTCGGGCGCGCGCTCGGGCCGCAGACAACACTGATTTTCCTTCTCCGCGCAAGACGAACCGCACGCTTTCCGGCAGCGGCCCGGACTTGCCGCGGCTCGGCGGCGCGACGATTGACTTTTCGCGGCTGTCCCAGCATCTGCGGCACGCCCGGCAGCCGCTCGGGT
This sequence comes from uncultured Alphaproteobacteria bacterium, assembly GCA_963840535.1. Classification (GTDB taxonomy): domain Bacteria; phylum Pseudomonadota; class Alphaproteobacteria; order Rhizobiales; family Xanthobacteraceae; genus VAZQ01. The sequence goes on along the minus strand of CAWIZJ010000066.1, from coordinate 8,095 downwards.
TGCCGGCACGACATCCACCAGGACATCGGCCATGAGACCGACCCGCCGGACGCTGCGCAGCCCCGACGACCTGATCGAAGCCGGATTGGCCCCGCGCGAGCGCCGCGCCGAGCTCGAGCGGTCGCCGCCCGCTATGCGCTGTCGCTCACGGCGGAGGTCGTGGAGCTGATCGATCCCGCCGACGCAGGCGATCCGATCGCGCGGCAGTACCTGCCCGATGCCGCCGAGCTCGCAGCGCGGCCGCAGGAGCTCTCCGACCCGATCGGCGACGATGCGCATAGCCCGCTCGAGGGCCTGGTGCACCGATATCCCGACCGCGTGCTGCTCAAGCCGGTCCATGTCTGTGCGGTGTATTGCCGCTTCTGCTTCCGCCGCGAGATGGTGGCGCGCCGGCGCGCGCTCTCCCGCGCGCAGCTCGCCGCGGCGATCGATTACATCCGCGCCCATTCCGGGATCTGGGAGGTCGTCCTCACCGGTGGCGATCCGCTCGTGCTGTCGCCGCGCCGGCTCGGCGCGATCGTCGCGGAGCTCTCGCAGATCGAGCACGTCAAGATCATCCGCGTGCACAGCCGCGTGCCTGTGGTCGATCCCGCCCGCGTGACGCCGGCGCTGGTACGTGCGCTCCAGGCGAGCGGCAAGGCGACCTACGTGGTGCTCCACGCCAACCATGCGCGGGAGCTCACGGGCAAGGCGCGCGCGGCCTGCGCGCGGCTCGTCGATGCCGGCATCCCGATGCTGGGCCAGACCGTGCTGCTGCGCGGCGTCAACGACGATGCGGCGACGCTCGGCGGTCTGATGCGCGCGCTGGTCGAATGCCGCATCAAGCCCTACTACCTCCACCACGGCGATCTCGCGCCCGGCACCGCGCACTGGCGTACCGGCATCGAGGAGGGCCAGGCGCTGATGCGCGCACTGCGCGGCCGGCTCTCCGGCCTCTGCCAACCGACCTACGTTCTCGACATCCCGGGCGGCTACGGCAAGTCGCCGATCGGCCCGAGCTATCTCGTGCGCGTGGCCTCTGCGGGGGATGCGGCGCGCTATCAGGTCGAGGATTTCTCGGGGCGGCACCACGCCTATCCGCCGCACGCGAGGTCGCCGGCATCTCGAGAGCCGGCTCGGCGGACGTCGATGCGGTCGTGAAATCCGAATGCGATGATTGCGATGGGGCGACGCGCTACCGGCACCACGTCTCGCAGGTGCTGCGCCGCCAGATTTGTAGAACACCGCTTCGATGCAACGCCCGTTCCAGTCGCCGGCGAGCAGCCTGATGCGCTCCCCCGCAGCCCAGCGCAGGCAAGCCGTGGTCTTGCCGGTGAACCTTCTGCCGTTGATGATGAAATTGCCGCTGTAGGGCGGCTGCACCACCTCGATCACGTGCCGCCCGGGCGGAAGGCGATACCATGAGCGGTAATATCCCGAGTATCGCGCTCCATCCGCAATCGCCGGCTGCCCGATCAGCAAGGCGAATGCCACGACCGACGCCACTCTGACCATTTTTCGCCTCCCCATCGACGACTTTCGAAGGATAAAGGGGCTGCGCGCGACTGCCAAGACGAACCGGCGTCGGGTCGCGCAGGGGCGGACGAGGAAGAGATCGGCATGTCTCGCCTGTACTCGGTTTTGCGGTCGAGATATTCTCGGCACGGAATGCGGCGACCCGCGTTGCGTGTCGCTCGAGCGGAGTGAAGATGATGAACCTGTCAGCACGCGCTTTCGTTGTCGCCCTGGCGTTGTTTTTCGGCGCGCTCACGCCAGCGGCCGCGCAGCAAGGGGCAGCGCCGGCGCAACCGCTGCTCAAGGCGGAAGAGCTCGACCAGCTGCTGGCACCGATCGCGCTCTACTCGGATCCGCTGCTCTCGGAGGTCCTCATTGCATCGACCTATCCGCTCGAGATCGTGCAGGCCGCCCGCTGGGCCAAGTCCAACGCCAAGCTCAAGGGCGACGCGCTCACTGCCGAACTCGCCAAGCAGAGCTGGGACGACAGCGTCAAGTCGCTGGCCCAGGTTCCGACCGTGCTGGAGATGATGAGCGACAAGCTCGATTGGACGCAGAAGATCGGCGATGCCGTGCTCGCGCAGCAGCCCGACGTCATGGACTCGATCCAGCGTCTGCGGTTGCGCGCGCAGGACAACGGCAAGCTCAAGTCGACCAAGGAGCAGACCGTCACCGTCAAGAGCGAGGCCGAAAAACAATATGTCGCGATCGAGCCTGCCTCGCCGACCGAGATCTACGTGCCCTACTACGAGCCCGCGGTCGTCTACGGCGCGTGGCCCTATCCGGCTTATCCACCGTTCTATTCGCCGCCGCCGCGAGGCTACGTCGCTGCCGGCGCCCTCGCGACCGGCATCGCGTTCGGGGCGGGGGTCGCGGCCGGCCACGCAGTCTGGGGCAACTGCGACTGGGGGCGCCGCAACATCAACGTCGCGGTCAATCGTCCGGTCAATGTCGGCAACATCAACCGCGCCAACGTGAACTATTCGAAGTGGGAGCACAATGCCGACCACCGTCACGGCGTAAAGTACAACAACGCCGACGTGCGTCAGAAATTCGCCAAGACCGACATCCAGGCCGGCAAGGTGGCGCGACAGGATTTTCGCGGCAGGCATGGCGAGCGGGTGCTTGATCCCGATCGCGGCCGTCCCGGTGCAGGCGACCGCGATCGTCCTGGCCTGGCTGACCGCGATCGTCCCGGCGCAGGCGGCCGCGATCGCCCCGGTGCTGGCTCGTCCCCACGCCCGCGATCGTCCCGGTGCTGGTGATCGCGATCGCCCCGGTCTGGCTGACCGCGATCGTCCCGGTGCTGGTGGTCGTGATCGTCCCAATCTGGGTGACCGCGACCGTCCTGGTGCAGGTGACCGGGATCGTCCCGGTGCGCGCGAACGTGCCGGCGCCGGCGTTCGCGACCGCCCTGGTGCCGGCGATCGCCAGCGTCCCGGGCAAGCGAGGCAACGCGACAACGCCTTCTCGCATGTCCAACCGGGGCACGCGGCACGCGCGCATGCCGATCGCGGACGTGCGAGCATGGCCGGACGCGGCGGCGGAGGGCACCGCGTGGCTGCCGGTGGCGGGGGGGACGGGTCGGCGGCGGCGGTCGCGGTGGTGGCGGCCGCGGACGGCGCTGACCCATCCGGAATCCCGGCGAAGAAACAGATCGAGGCTGTCATGCTCCCATTTCTCCCAATCCGGCGCCGAAACGCATCACGAGTCTTCTGTGCGACGGCGCGACCTCTTGTCGGTTTCGCCTTGCTGGTTGCTTGTTGCATGTTCGCAACCACAGCCGCCGCGCAGGAACTCCTACAAATCGCCGGAGGAAGCGGTTGCCGCACTCATTGGTGCGGCGAGAGACGCCGACCGATCGGTGGTCACACGCGTCCTCGGTCCGGGCGGCGCTGCGATCGCGTCCTCGGGCGATGCCGTCGCCGATGCAGCCGCACGCAAGCGCGTTGTCGAGGCGTACGATGCCAAGCATCGCGTGGTGATGGAGGGGGCCGACAAGGCCGTGCTGGTCATCGGCCCGGAAGACTGGCCGTTTCCGATCCCGCTCATCCGCAAGGATGGAGCCTGGCGGTTCGACACCGCGGCCGGCCGCGAGGAAATTCTCCACCGTCGCATCGGCCGCAACGAGTTGAGCGCGATTCAGGCCAGTCTCGCCTATGTCGACGCGCAGCACGAGTACGCGGAGAAGGGTCCCGCCGGCAGCGGCACTTACGCCCAACGCATCGTCAGCCAGCCCGGGAAGAAGGACGGTCTCTACTGGGCGCTGAAGGAGGGCGAGGACCAAAGCCCGCTCGGCGAGCTCGTCGCCCGCGCCACCGCCGAGGGCTACCGCGCCGGCGCGCAGCGCGCCCCCTATCACGGCTACTATTTCAAGATCCTGACGCGGCAGGGATCGAACGCGCCCGGCGGGGCAATGGATTACGTGGTGCGCGGCAAGATGATCGGCGGGTTCGCGCTTCTGGCCTATCCGGCGCAATACGGCAATTCGGGGGTAATGACGTTCCTCGTCAATCACCAGGGCATCGTGTTCGAGAAGGACCTCGGTCCCGGCACCGCTCGCATCGCCCCTTCGATCACCTCGTTCAATCCCGACGGCACCTGGAAGAAGGTCGAGGACGCCGGCATGCCGCAAACCGGAGCGCGGTGAGCGCGCTTCCAGCGCCGGGCATGCTCCGGCTTGCACAAGTCCTGGTGCACCGCGCCTCCGGAAACGAACGTACCGTGATGACGATCACAGCGGCATTGCAGATTTCCGACGAGATCCGGAACGAGCATCGAAGAGGCCAACGCCACTGCATCTGTAGAGCCCTGTCATGTCTGACATTGCCTTGGCCCCCGGCAGCAGCGAGCTATCGGACCTATACCTTCGATCTGCCTCCACGTCCCGGGCTTCGGGATCGGGTTCGCCATCGGCAGGCTGAAGCGGATAGAGTCTAGGAAGAGCTCCCGCCACCCCTGAGGCAGAAGACCAAGACCGCCAGGGGTAGCTGGAGCGGCGTGAAGATCGCGAAGAGGGATCTGGATGCGATCCCCGATGACGTGTGGGCGAAGATGGCATCGGAATTGAAGCTCTTATCGGCATCCCTCGATTTAGGTCCCTTGATCTTTCCTCCGTCGTTGCCGGCCTTGCGCGGCCTTGTGCCGGGCATCCACGCTTTTGTCCCGAGACAAGAAAGTAGTAGGCTGGGTCAGCACTTTCAGACCCAGCGTTCTGCAGCCCTTGGAGATGCTGGGTCTGGTAAGATCTCACCCGGCCTGCTGATCAGCTCACAGTGGACTACGCGCGCCCGCGCTCCGGAACCTGTCGCCGCCTTGCCGCGGGACGCGAAGGTTGCGGCAGCGTCTTTCGCCGTCATGGCGATCATCGTCTCGATGTCGGACCGGCTGCCTCCCGCGGCAGCGGCCAGCGCCGCGGAGGCCGCCGCCTTCTCGTCGGGGACTTCGCCGTAGGCCAGCCAGTCGTGGTGGCCGAAGGTGCAGGTACCGCGCGGATGGAGCCTCCTTCCACGCTCTTGAAGAGCTTGGCGACGGCTTCCTCGCGATCTTCGGGTTTGGCCAGCATGCCCTTGACGGCGTCAGAAGTCAAACGACCACGTGAGATGTTGATCGGCATGGCATCTCTCCGGAAAGGTTCTGCCTGCTCTCGATCGTAGGACGCCGAACATTACCGCCGCAGCGTTTTCGGTTTCAGAGGGGCGGCGCGCATGCCTCGACGATCGAGATGCCGGTCGGACCTTCGCGTGCCCGCTGCCAGGCGCCTAAATAGATGCGGCGCACGACGTTTCATGGTCTCGCGCCGGGGAAAGCGGCCGGATGAAACGGAGGTCGACGATCGGCCAGATGCGGGGATTGTTCTGCTCGCAGTCCCCGTCTGTGTCGCCATTCTCCTCCTGATTTCCGTGTTGACGTTGTCGGACATCATCGATATCGGCAAGGCAGCTGGTCGCGGCAGGCAAGCCTGTCGCCGGCCTGCGACTTGCGCTACGCTGGTGGCGCCGCCGTCCCGCGCTGGCTGAGCCGAGGGGCGTGTCGCGGTCGACGTCCCCCACTGGACAGGTCGACCCGGATTGCGGCGAGACGAGCTCGTCGGCGGCATCCAGCGCGGCAGCCCCAGCCATCGCCGGCTAAACGGTCCGCGGTGATTTCCGAGCGATCCTGACGTATCAGCAGGATGCAAGTCCAGGACGCATGCGCTCGGTAGATGCCCCACTTGCTTTCGATGATACCCTTGTGCTCCGGACGATCTCCGCGACCGGTGAAATCCGCGTATAGGGTCCCTTTTCGAGTCCGGCCGCATCGGGTCAAGGATTCCGATCACCGGCGTTGCCTGCGCCGCGCCGCTAGCGGCCGCGCCGCCGCCGCGGCACCGAGCCGCGTGATGAGTTCGCGCCGCTTCACTCGATCACCTCGTCGGCGCGCGCGAGCAGCATCGGCGGCACTTCGAGGCCGAGCGCCTTGGCGGTTCGAATATTGATCACCAGGTCGAACTTGGTCGGCTCTATCACCGGCAGGTCCGCAGGCTTGGCGCCTTTCAAAATTGACCGACGTAGATGCCGCCCTGCCGATGGCTGTCGGAATGCTCGATCCATAACTGATCAGGCCTCCGGCCCTTCGAACTCGTGCTGTCCATAGATTGCGGTACCCCATGCCGCGCCGCCAGGACGACAAGCTGTTGGTGGCGCGAGGTAAAAAAGGCGTCGGAGGTGACCAGTAAAGCACCGGCTCCTGCGCTGGATAGGCTCAAGCAGGCTGCATCCAGATCGTCGGGCGTACCAGCGCGCAGGAACAGAACTTGCTGCCCAACCGCAGTCGCGCCCGCTTGCATGTCGCTCGTGTCACGTTCTGCGCGCGCGTTTCTCGGGTTAACGAGAACAGCGACCAGCGTGGCCTTGGGCGCGATTTCACGCAACATCTCCCGCCGCTTCACGATCAGCACGTTGCTGAAAAAGCTCACTCCCGTGACATTGGCGCCCGGCCGGTTCATGCTGGCAACGAGGCCGTCCTCGACTGGATCGCTGCCCAGCACGAAAACGATGGGGATGGTTGTGCGCGTCGCTTTGGCCGCCTTAGCGACGCTTGTTCCCCCAACCGTGACGATCACCTCAACCCTGCGCTGGATCAGTCCGTCGGCGAGCACCGGCACCCGATCGAGCTGGTTGTGCGCCCAGCGCTCCTCGATCCGGAGGTTTCCGCCTTCGGCATAGCCAGCCTCCTTGAGCCCCTGGCGGAAGGCCGACATGTACTGGGAAACGCTCGGGCGAGACGCCGCCGAGAACCCCTATAACCGGCATCGCCGGCTGCTGCGCGCGCGCCACGAGCGGCCACGCCGCGGCGCCGCCGACCAGCGCGACGAAATCGCGCCGCCTTAATTGATCGGAGTTCATATGGTCCCGTGCCAAGCCAAGTCGGATTGCAGGATATCAAATTCGCGAGCGTCAGTCAGCTACACGATTGCGGCTGCCGGCACGAGCCGTTTTGGTGCTATCGATCACGGACGAGATTGGTCGTCGCCGCAGCGGGGTGACGCGTTCGAGACCGGGGGAGGACTTCGAGCATAGGATTGATGGACATTGTCACTGCGGCCACATCACCTTCGAGGCCGAAGCCGATCCGGACAAGGCCGCGAACTGCCATTGTACCGACTGTCAAAGCTTTTCAGGCTCGGCGTTCCGCCCGTTCGTGCGGGTCACGGATAACACGTTCCGGCTCCTGTCGGGGGAGCCGACGATCTACGTGAAGACCGCAGAAAGCGGCGCACAGCGCGCACAGGCGTTCTGCCTCGCTGCGGCACGCCGATCTACGCAACGGCTGCTGGCGGCGGGCCCAAGACCTATTTGGTCCGGCTCGGGACCGAACGCCAGCGCGACCAATTCGTCCCCAAGGTGCAAATCTGGGCACGCTCACAACAACGCCGGGTCATGAACTTGCTTCCGTGCGGTCCGTCGAAAACAGTGAGCGTTGCCCGCGTCGCCGCAAACGGGACACGGAACGGGGAGCCTTTGAATCGCAACTCGACTTTCCCCCGATCGAGGCGCACGGTTTCCAGCATCACCGGCAGCGGCACTGAGCCAGGCGTCGGTGGCTGAGAGACAGTCCGCGCTCCCGCCTGTAAATCAGGAAGCCATCCCATGACTACCGACCAGGAATGCGTGAATTACGCGCGCGAATGCGTGCGGCTTGCCGAGTTGACCCAAGACCTTCAACTGCGGGACCATCTACTCAAGATAGCTCGCGATTGGATGGCCACCGCGATACATCAGGACGACGCGAGGGCCCGCTCGGTCACGCACCAAGCTGTGTCGCCATTCTCGTCCTGATTGCCGTGTTGGCGTGATCGACATCGCCGACATGGCAGGGCACGCTGAGCGCGGCAAGCAAGCCTGGCCGGCCTTTGACGCGCTACGCTCGTCGGCGCCGCCATGCCGCGCGAGCTCGCCGAGGGCGTATCTTGGGACCAAGAGCCGAAGGCTTGTCGCGAACGCGGCGGCGCCGAGCCCACAGCAAGGGCCGCCGCGCCGTTCCACGTTAGCCGTCGTCAACCCTTCCGATGTGACGGTCGCCCGGGGGCGCTAGCGCCACGCGGCCTCTCGGACTGGAG
>CAWIZJ010000065.1:0-26503 GCA_963840535.1 uncultured Alphaproteobacteria bacterium | reverse complement strand
CCCTCCGGCTGCGGCAAGAGCACGCTCTCTGCGCATCGTCGCCGGAATCCTGAAGCACACCAGCGGCAGTGTGCGGCTCGCCGGTGAGGAGGTGACACGGCGCGCAAACGAAGCTCGGCATCGTGTTTCAGAGCCCGGTGCTGCTCGGAATGGCGCAACATCCTCAACAACGTGCTGCTGCAACTCGAGCTGCGCGACATCGACCCGAAGCACCTATGTGCCCGCGGGCGCACGAGCTGCTGGCGCAGGTCGGGCTTGGTGAATTCCACGATCGCCGTCCGCGCGAGCTCTCCGGCGGCATGCGCCAGCGCGCCGCGATCGTGCGCGCGCTGATCCACGATCCGCCGTTGCTGCTGATGGACGAGCCGTTCGGCGCGCTCGATGCGCTCACCCGCGAGCAGATGCGCATCGACCTTGAAGAATTGTGGATGCAGACCGGCAAGACCGTGCTCTTTTATCACGCATTCGATCGACGAGGCCGTGCTGCTCGCCGACCGTGTCATCGTGATGTCGCCGCGCCCCGGCCGCGTCGAGCAGGTGTACGACATTGCGCTCGCCGCGGCCCCCGCGGCCTTGCGGCGCGCAGCCACCCGCTGTTCATCGAGGCGACGCAGAAGATTACCGACCTGTTCCTGTCGAAGGGTATTTTGCGCGGGGACAGCGCGCACAAATGACTGCCGCGTCATTCCGGAATACAAGACCTACGCCCGTCCCGGCGTCTTCATCCGGAGAACTGCAGCATGTAGAGCCCGCGTTCCACTCCGGGCCGTGCGCCGTGTTTCGCGAGATCGCCCGCGAGCAACTGGTCGGGGCCTTGTCTGCGGCTTCCGCCTCCGCGGCCTCGATCATGATCAGCCAATCCGGCACGTCGACCTTGCGCCCGCGCCGTTCGGCGGTTTCGATTGCGCTGCCGCTTTTGTCTGCGATGCAAAGGTGCACGCCGACCACCGAGACGATGTCGGCGAGCGGAGGCAGTGCGCCGTGGCGAGATTTCTCAAGCTCTGCCTCGCGTCCGTCCTGTGCGCCAAACCGCAGCGTCAGCATGTATCCGCCCTGCCCGACCCCGAGCGAAAGCTTGACGCGGCACACCCCGCGCGACGTATCGCGAAAGAACATCGGCGGAACGCGCTGCGTCCACGGAGTCGGATTGTTGAGCCGATTGAGATAGTCCTGCCCAACCAGGACTTCCGGCGACTCTGCCTCGTACAACGTGAAGAATTCCGGCGTGCCATACTTCGCGATGTAACGCCGCCCGCGCCGGAAGCCCGGAATACCGACGCGCTCGGGCATGTGCTCGCGATTGTGCCATTCGAAGAACTCGGTCCGTCCTTCCGGCGCAATGCCGTTCCAGATCGCAACCACACCCTGGCCGGCAAGACTCATTGAGAGACCCACTTCGCTTTGAGTTTTTCCAAATGCCGTGACGCCCTCGAATTCCTTGGCGCTGCGGAGGCAGGCCGGGAACGCATCAGCCCGCCAGCATCGACAAACTCCGGTCACTAGAAAATCGCCAACATATCCAGAGAATGCCGACCCGTTGCAAATACGAGAAGATTTCCCGAAGCATCTCCAGCCGTTTGCCGGCAAGTTCCGGTGAAATTTGTGTCATTCCCGTGTATATTCCCGCCCGGCCGGGGCGAGAGTGGTGGCAAACCCCTCGCGAACAGCGTCGCCGCTGTTGGTCATCACGATTGCCGCACAATAATTCCAACTTCGGAATCCGGGACACTCGCCGGTATCACTCACCGTGCTCCCCCACGGGGGTCGCATATCGCAACCACATTTCACCACTTTAGCCCTAAGCCGTCTTTTCCGTCGTGTAAAAAAGGAGCATCCTGACGGTTTAGAGGATGTTTCGCTCAGATCGAACCACAGATCCGGCGTCATGGCCGGGCTTTGCCCGGCTAATTAAGTCTTGCTTGCGGCGTCCAAGACGTGGATGTCCGGCAGCGCTGACAAGTTTACGCAGTCTGCGCAAGCTTGACTGCGTGCCGGGCATGACGGCGGTGAAATATGCGAGCGGAATCTGCTCTAACAGCAAGAAGCCAGGTCGTTTGGGAAGTTCTGCCTCGGATTCGGATGCTATTACGGGAGGAAGCCATGCGGAATCCAACAATCGGATTCGCCTTAGTCGCTGGTCTCGGTCTGATCGCTCCGGCGGAGCCGGCGGCCGCGAAGGTTCTCAAGCTCGAAGTTCTCCGCGTCGAGTCGCCGGCCTTCGAGGGCCGAAGCTTCGGCTCGGTCGGCACCTACGACCGCATTATTGCGCGTGCGACCATCGGCGTTTCGCCGCAGGATCCCCGCAACGCGATTATCGTCGACATCGACCGCGCCCCGCGAAACGCGCAGGGCCTGGTCGAGGCGACAGCCGATGTTGAAATCCTCCGTCCCACGGTCGCCGCCAATGGCAATCGACGGCTCATCTACGATGTCGTGAACCGGGGCGGCCAGCGGGCGCTGGCCTATTTCAACGACGCCGGGGGCGGCAACGATCCGGTCAAGGCGGCCGATGCGGGCAGCGGCTTCCTGATGAGCCGCGGCTATACGGTGGTGTGGAGCGGTTGGCAGGGCGATGTGCCCGCCGGCGGCGGTCGCAAGCAGATTTCGCTGCCGACCGTGCCGCAGGTGACCGGTCTCTCACGCGAGGAATTCATTTTCGACAACATGCAGAATCCAGCCGTGGCAACGCTCAGCTATCCGGCCGCCGATCCGGATCCAAGCATGCCAAACTCACGGTCCGCCAGCGCGAGGCCGATCCCCGCGTCACGCCGGCCGACCTCGAATTCAAGTTCGAGGGGCCGAGCAAGATCTCGATCAAGCGGCCGGCGGAATTCGATGCCGGTGCGATCTATGAATTGATCTACCTCGCCAAGGATCCGAAGGTGATGGGCCTGGGCTTTGCGGCGACGCGCGACATCGTTGCGTTCCTGCGGCACGAGAGCGCGGATGCGGGAGGCACGCCCAACCCGCTAGCGGGCCGGATCGATCGCGCCATCGCGTTCGGCGTATCGCAGAGCGGGCGTTTCCTGCACGACCTGCTCTATCTCGGCTTCACCGAGGACGAGGCCGGCCGGCCGGTGTTCGAGGGGCTTATCCCGCACATCGCCGGCGGCAAGAGGATGTTCACGAACTATCGCTTTGCCCAGCCTGGCCGCAACATGCAGCAGCACGGCGACAAGCTCTATCCCGGCGCGCAGTTTCCATTCACCTATCCGGTGACGACCGACGCCGTGACCGGGCGTACCGACGGCTGGCTCGCGCGCTGTCTGGCCGCCGGCAATTGTCCGAAGATCATCCAGACCGACACCGACCTGGAATTCTATCAGTCGCTGGCTTCCCTCGTGGTGACGGACGGCAAGGGGCGCCGCTCGCCATGCCCGAGAACGTGCGGCTGTTTCTGCTCTCCAGTCTCCAGCACGCGGCAACCGCGAGCAGCAAGTCCGACCTGCTTCCAACCTGCACCTATCCGACCAATCCGCTCTATGCCGGACCGACGCTGCGTGCGCTCCTGGTGGCGATGGACGCCTGGATCAGCACCGCGACGCCGCCGCCGGCGAGCCGCTACCCGAGCACGGCGGACGGCACCCTCGTGCCGCCGACCGCGCAAGCGGTCGGCTTTCCCCGGATTTCCGGCTTCGCCTACAACGGCACCGTGAACGAGCCGACCGTGGTCGACGACGAGGTCATGCCGCCGGCCAAGAAGGCGGCCTATCCGGTATTCGTCCCCAAGACCGACGCGGATGGCAACGGCATCGCCGGCATCCGCCTGCCGACGCTCGCGGCGCCGGTCGCGACCCATCTCGGCTGGAATCTGCGCAAGGCGGGATTTTCGGAAGGCGCGCTATGCGGAAATTTCGGATCGATGCTGCCGTTCGCCAAGACGCAGGCAGAGCGAACGAGGAGCAACGACCCGCGCCTGTCGCTCGCCGAGCGCTATCCGAACGACGGCGATCGCGCGGCCGCAGTCGAACGGGCCGCCAAGCTCCTCGTGCAGGATCGGCTGCTGCTCGAGGACGACGTGAAGAGCTTCCTGCAAGCGACCAATTAGAGCGCATTCCGGAAAGTAGAGTGAGCGGGAGCGGCGAACTCGGTCTGCTCCCTCCCCCTTGTGGGCAGGGCAATCGCATATGGTTGTCATCCCGGCCAAGCGAGCCCGGCTACGCCGGGCTCGCGGGAGCCGGGAACCAGTAATCTCCGGCCGGAGTGCATGTACGAAGCGCTACGGGTTACTGTTGGGGTGGACGGCCCCCGACGGCATCGACGTGCCAGAATGAGGTCGTTGGTGATTCCTCGGACAAGGGAGCCGTCCGTGAACAAGACTATCCGCATTGGCATCGACACGTCCAAGAGTGTTTTCGTGCTGCACGGAGTGGATGCAGCCGAGCAGCCGGTCCTGCGCCGGAAGCTGCGACGCCGCCAAGTGCTTGAGCTCTTTCGCAAGTTGGCATCGACGAAGATCGGGATGGAGGCCTGTGGAGGGGCACATCATTGGGCTCGCGAGCTGCGGGCCCTGGGACACCAAGTCGTTCTGCTGCCGCCGCAATACGTCAAGCCCTACGTGAAGCGGAACAAGAACGATGCCGCCGATGCCGAGGCGATCTGCGAAGCCATGAGCCGGCCGCGGATGCGCTTCGTGCCGGTGAAGACAACCGCTCAGCAGGCAACCCTGATGCTGGCGGGCACGCGTGGCGAGTTGATTCGGCGCCGCACGCAATTGAGCAACATGATCCGCGGTTATGCCGCCGAGTTTGGGCTGACCGAGGCCAAGGGGCTCGACAAGATCGAGCCGTTGCTGGCGCGGATCACGGCGGACGCGACGGTGCCGCAGCTGGCCAAGGAGCTGTTCGCCGTCCATGCCAAGGACTATGCCCGGCTGCTGGTCGAGATTCGCAAGGTCGAAGCCCGTCTGATGGCCTGGCACAAGGACAACGAGCTGAGCCGGCGGCTTGGTGGAGATTCCCGGGGTCGGCCCGATCGGCGCCTCGCTGGCGGTGATGAAGGTGGCCGACCCCCAGTGGTTCGGCTGCGGGCGAGACTTTGCGGCCTGGCTTGGCCTGACCCCACAGGACCACTCGACCGCCGGCAAGATGCGGCTGGGGGTGATCACCCGGGCCGGCGACGAGGCCTTGCGCAGCGTGTTGGTCGTCGGCGCCACCTCCGTCATCAAGCAGGTGCGAGCAGGAAAGGGGCATGCTTCGCCCTGGCTGCGCGCGCTGGTCGAGCGCAAGCCGCCCAGCTCGCGGCCATTGCCTTGGCCAACAAGAACGCTCGCATCATCTGGAAGCTGATGGTCAGCGGGGAGCGCTACAACCCCGCCCGTGGGCTGGCCGTGGTTGGGCCCGGCGAGGGGCGCGGCGCTGCGCGTCGTGGGGCTCCGCGCCGCGCCCCTCGCCCCCCATCGCGCATCATCCTGTCTCGGGAGGTGGCTACCATGACCGGGGCATGACGAGTTTGGCGTGAGAGCGACGCACCGCCTCGCGCCGAGGCCGGAGCTTGCTCGAGAGGAACAGATGGTGTGATCGGTCGATCCGAGCACGCGAGACACTCCGCGGAATCCAGTGGCAATACTCGATACCGCCTTACTGTTTGGAACTCGCGTCGCGAAACCCATCTTGGCAGCGGTCATGTGCGAGGTACGACCGTTAGACCGGACATATGATCGCAACGATCCGATCCGCGTGCTGCGCCATCTCTTGCAGGCTGGGGGCCGTCCACATATGGATTCCGGCTCTCGCTCCCCGGGCGAAGCCCGGGTCGCTCGGCCGGAATGACAGTCGAGGATGTTGTGACGCGATCGAGCGACTTTGTCGCCGGCGGCACATGCGATTACCTTGCCCTTGTGGGGGAGGGTTGGGGAGGGGGGTGGTGCCTTGTGGCAACTTCAGTGCCTCACCGCACGACCGCCACCCCTAACCCCTCCCCACAAGGGGCTCTCCGAGTCACGCTTCTTAACTACGGAATACTTGGGCATTTGACCCGCTCGAACTCAGGACAACTCAAGCTGTTCAGAAAAGCCAAGGCTGTGTGGCTTGTAGAGTGAAAGTAAGACGCGAATCCCCTTGGATTCGCATGTGCGGTAAGTCATTGAGACGACCCCGGAAGATGTGTGAATACGACAGCCACAAGGGGGAGGGGAACACACCGAGTTTGCGGCGCCCGATTTTGCCCTCCCGACGGAGGCAGAGAAATGAAAGTCGACGTGTCGACTGAGCTGCCGTGCTCGGTGGAAAAAGCCTGGAACGAAGTCCAGAAAAGCTCGCTGTTGACCCATGTGACATGGCCACTGGCGAAGCTCGTATCGGTGGGAACGCTCCGTTCCCGGAGCGCTGGACGCAAGGGTCCACGATCTCCTGCCGGCCCTATCTGCTCGGGTTCATCCCGATCGGCGTGCGAACGCTCCACTTCGACGCCGTCGACCACGATAACCATGAGATTCGAACCCGCGAGCACGATTCGCTCGTGAGGCGATGGGACCACCGAATATCGATCCGGGCTTGCGGAGAAGACCGCGCCATCTACCGCGACGAGATCGAGCTCGATGCCGGGCTTCTCACCTTGCCGGTCTGGGCTTGGACGAACTGGTTCTACCGCCATCGTCAAAGGCGATGGCGAGCGCTCGCCCGGAAGCTCTGACGGATCGAGCCTTGAAGCTGGTATCGCCGCGTACTCGGTTTTCACCCTCAGGGGAGCTGATCCGGCCAAACGGCCTCTTGTGGTCGGGCGCACTGTGGCACATGTCTCTGACATATGCCTGGAGGTACCTTATGTCTGAGCGCTGGTCGCATGGGCGTGGGGCGGCGATCAGCAGGTCGTTGCCACCGATCGGCTTTCCGGCCGTTTCCAGCTCCGAACGCCTCCAGTGCATGACTTGGCAGATGAGAAATGGGAGCGTCCGTATACCAGCGCCGAAGCCTGCTTCCCCTGGAACCTGCGAGTGAACAAGTATTGGTGTCCCGTGAACCGCGTCGACCATGTTTACGGCGATCGAAATCTCATGTGCTCCTGCTCCGCCCACTGCCAGCTCGCCTTGTCAGCCTTGCCGGAAGGGGGCATCCTCATGCTTGAGGCAAGTTCTGGTTGAAAGGAGGATGAGGGTGTTGTGATGCAAAAGATCGGATTGAAGACGCTGGGATTGGGCACGATCATCGCTGTCATAGCCGGGCTTGGGCCAGCCGGCAGCTGCGCAGGACAAGGTGAAGGTTGGCGTGTTCCCGACCGCGTCCTCGGTGCCGTATTTCGCTGCGATCGAGCGCGGGTTCTTCAAGGAGCAGGGCATCGAACCGGAGACGATCCGGCTGATCGGCGGGCCGCCGAACATCGCGGCGATGATCAGCAATCAGATCGAGGCGGCGATCGTGCTCGTGACCATCGAGGCGATGAACGCCAATCTCAAGAAGCCGGGTGTCGCCATGTATATCGGCGTGCACAGTCAGAACAAGACCTACCAAATGGAGCAATTCGTGGTCCGCAGAGGCTATGCGGCGGAGTCGCTCAAGGACCTCAAGGGCGCGCGGATCATGTCGGCCCCCGGACCGGCCAACCTCGTCGCCGCCAAGGCGGTCCTCGCCAAGGTCGGCCTCAACGAGCGCGACTACACGATCGACCAGCTCGACATGGGCCAGCACGTCAATGTCATGACTTCCGGGACTTTCGATGCCGGCTACACGCTCGAGCCGCAGGCCTCGACCATGCGCAAGCTCGGCGTCGCCCGCACGCTCGAGGCTGGCGTGATCACCAAGTACATCCTGGGCGATGAGAACGGCAACGCGTTCGCGGCCGGCTGCGCAATCACCAGCGACTTCATCAAGAACCGCCCTGACGTGGCCAGGCGCTTTGCCGCGGTTTGGAAAAAGGCCATCGGGTTCGTCAACGAAAACCCGCAGGAAGCGCGCAAGTACCTTGCCAAGAATACGCTCACTCCTGAGGACGTGGTCGACACGGTGCCGATGGTGCGTTACTTCATGGCGGGCGAGCTGACGGACAAGCACAAGGCAGAGTTCCAGAAATTCATCGACTTCTCGACCGCCGTGGGCACGCTGCCGGAGAAGGTCGACATCACCAAGTATCTGCAGGCGTACTGAATATCACTTCGAATGCCTGGCCGAGGCGTGCTCACGCGCGGAGCTTCATCCGGCGAGGTACGCCTCACGCACGTGCGGATTGCCGATCAACTCGCGCCCGCTTCCCTCGAGCGCCATCGAGCCGGATTCCAACAAGTAGGCATGATCGCACATATCCAAGGCGGCGGAAGCATTCTGCTCCACCATGAGGACAGTCGTGCCGGAAGCGCGAATGCTGGTGACGATGTCGAATGTGCGCTCGACGATGTTGGGTGCGAGGCCGAGCGAAGGTTCGTCGAACAAGATGAGCTTCGGCCGCGACATCAGGGCGCGGCCAATCGCAAGCATCTGCTGCTCGCCCCCGGACAATGTTCCCGCCGCCTGCTGCCGCCGTTCGGCAAGACGCGGAAACTGATCGAAGATGCGCATCATGTCGGCTGCGATCTCGCGACGATCGGTGCGCAGATAGCAGCCCATTTCCAGATTTTCCAACACCGTCATTTGCGGGAATACGTGACGTCCCTCCGGACAATGCGCGATGCCGAGCGAAAGAATCGTGCGCGCCGAGGCATGGGTGATGTCGTGCCCGTCGAATACGATCGTCCCGGCAGTCGGATGCAACAACCCCGAGATCGCCTTCAAGGTCGTCGTCTTGCCGGCTCCGTTCGCGCCGATCAAGGCGACAAGCTGGCCTTTGCCGACGGTGAGGGAGATCCCTTTAAGTGCCGCCACCGGGCCGTAGCAGCAGACGACATCGCGCAGCTCAAGCACGCTTCTTTCCTTCCCCCAAATACGCGCGAATGACGTCGGGATTTCTCTGGATGGCTGCCGGGGGGCCTTCCGCAATGATGCGCCCGTAATTGAGGACGACGATGCGGTCCGACACCTGCATGACCATGGGCATGTCGTGCTCCACCAACAGGATGGTCACGCCGGAAGCGCGAATGGTCTCGACCAGCTTCATGACCTTGGCGGTTTCGCTCGGATTCATCCCGGACACCGGCTCGTCCAGCAGCAGCATGGAGGGCTGCGCGGCAAGCGCCAGAGCGATGCCGAGCAGGCGCTGCTCGCCGTAAGGAAGCGCACCGGCCAGTTCCGCCGACCGCCGCTCGAGCCCCACAAGACGGAGGATCTCATGCGCGTTGTCGGCGAGCTCCCGTTCCGCGGCCTTCTCCCGCGGCAGCGCCAGCAGCGTGTCCCACACGGTCGACCGCCCTCGGCGGTGCAACCCGATCAGCACGTTTTCGAACACGCTGTTGTTCTGAAAAATGCTGGTGCGCTGGAACGTCCTGACCAGGCCAAGACCGGCGATCTCGTGCGGCTTGAGGCCGTTCAACAATGTTCCGCGATAGCGCACTTCGCCATCCGTGGGCTTCAGGAATCCGGTGAAGACATTGAATGCGGTGGTCTTGCCGGCGCCGTTCGGGCCGATGAGGCCGACGATTTCGCCGTCGCAAACCGTGAAATTCAGATCGGAAATGGCGACGAGCCCGCCGAAATGCACCGCGACGTGCTCGATCGAGAGAACGACCTCCCCCGGTGCAACGCGGGCCGGCATTATTTTCCGTCGCCCGGCTTGGAGCTACCAGCCCAAATCACCCCCGCGGGCTTGCGCTTGGACTGCATCCAATTCGCTATCCAGCGTTCCACCGCCGGCACGATCCCCTGGGGCAGAACGAAGACGATCACGATCATCAAGCCGCCGTAGAGGATCCATTGCACGGCTGGCGCCGCGAAGGGGCGCACGATCACCGGCAGGAAACCGAAAATGATTCCTCCGACGATCGGCCCGGCCAGCGTTCCCTTGCCCCCGGTGATCACCATGATCACCATCGTCACCGTGTAGATGAACAGGAAAATGTCGGGGTCGATGATCTTGAGATAGTGCGCGTACAGGCTTCCGGCGCCACCGGCGACCGCCGCGGACACGACCGCCGCCAGCACGAGATAGCGCGTCACATCGATGCCGACAGAGCTTGCGAGCGACTCGTTTTCCTTCAGCGCAATCATGGCGCGGCCGATGCGGGAACCGACCAGCCGGCTGATGACGAGGTAAGCGACGAGCCCCACGACAGCGACGAGATAGTAGTAGGCGGTCTTGCTCCAGAGCGTGTAGTTGCCGAGGCCGGGGAATCCCAGGGTAAACGGAGGGATGTTGGTGAGCGCCAACGGACCCTGCGTCAACTCCACCCAATTCAACGCGACCAGCCGCGTCACCTCGGCGAAGCTGATCGTGACGATCACGAAATAGGCGCCGCGCACCTTGAAGGACAGCCGGCCGATCACGTAGCCGCTCATGCCCGCGATGACTATGCCGACGAAGAAGCCAACGATGGCCGGCCAGGGTTCGTGCACCACGCGAAAGCCGCCGAGCAACTCGACGTCGAAGCCCAGGGTGGTCAACGCGCTGGCATAGGCGCCGATGCCGAAGAACGCCACATGGCCGAGGCTGAGCTGTCCGGTATAGCCGAGCAGCAGGTTCAGGCTCATCGCCGCGATGATGAAAATGCCGGTCGTGATCAGGATGTGCAGGATGTACTGATCCTGCAGCCACAACGGAACGGTGAAGAGGACGACGAGCCAGAAGGCCGGCAACGCCCGCTTCATCCAACGCGCTCCGCCCGCGCGAACAGGCCGGTCGGCTTGAACAGCAGCACCACGATGATGATCAGAAAGCCCATTGCGTCGCGATAGCCGGATGAGATGTAACCGGCGCCGATCTCCTCGACCAAGGCAAGGATGAATCCGCCGATGGTCGCACCGGTGATGTTGCCGAGACCGCCGAGGATGACGATGGCAAAAGCCTTGAGCGAGGCGAGGTCCCCCATGGTCGGCGTGACGAGAAATACCGGGCCCAGCAGGGCGCCCGCAGCGGCAGCAAGGCCGGAGCCGATGGCGAAGGTCGCGGTATAGATGCCCTTGATATTGACGCCCATCAGCGCCGCAGTATCGGTGTCCTGGAAAGTCGCGCGCATCGCCTTGCCGAGCTTGGTGCGATGAATGAGCACGTAGCTTGCGACGATCAGCAGCAGCGCGACGATGAGCACGAAGACCCGCAACCAGGATATCGAAACCGGTCCGATCACCAGCGGGGCGTCCGGGAACGGCGTGACGATCGCCTTGGCCACGCCGCCCCAGACCAGGAGCTCGGTGTTCTGCATCACGATCCAGCCGCCGATCATCACCAGCATGACGGTGTCGATGTCGGCGCTGCGCATCGGCCGCAGCAGCGTGATCTCGATCAGCGCGCCGAGCAGCACGCCGGCGATGACGGCAACCACGAGCCCGAGAAAGAAATTGAGCCCGAGCGCAGCGGCCACGAGATAGACGGTATAGGCGCCAAAAGCGTAGAGCTCGCCGTGGGTGAAATTCACCACCCGCATGATGCCGAAGATCAGCGTCAGCCCGATGCCGAGCAGGGCGTAGGTTCCGCCGAAGATGACGGCGTTCACGAGGTGCTGGAGGAATTGATCCACGCGCCCCTCACGGGTCTGGACGCAGCCCGCGCCCTCGATCTCGCAGCGTGCTCGAGAATCGAGCCTCCGGGGCGACCCCGGAGGCTCGTGCGTTCGAAGAGATCAGGCGTTCGGAAGGACGACCTTGCCGTTCTCGATCCTGATCAGATAGATGCCCGGATTGCTCTGGCCGCTTTCCTGACCCGCAGGGCCGGCTTTGTTGAACTTGATCGGGCCATTCATCCCGGTCAGCTCGATCTGCCAGAACGCCGCGCGGATCGCTTCGGGCTCGGCCTTGCCCGCCTTGGCGATCGCTGCCGCAATAGTGCGGATGCCGTCATAGCCGCGGAAGCTCTCGGTCAAGCCGGCGAACGGATGGCCGCGCTTCTTCCATTCGTCGATGAAGGCCTTCGCCATGGCCGGATCAGCCGAAACATTGGGGTTCCAAGGCGTGAAGAAGGTGATGTGCGTGGTGTCGTTCGCCGCCGCGCCCGCCTGCTCGATCAACTGATCGGGATTCTGCGAGCCGCCGGTGGTGATGACCCGCTTCTTCAACCCGAGCGCCGCCGCCTGCTTGAAGATCAGGGTGAGCTGCTCGACCGCCGTGGTGATGATGAGCGTATCGGCATCGGACGCCTTGATCTTGGCAAGCTGGGCGCTCATGTCCTGCGCCGGCGGGTCCATGGTCTCGACCAGACCCACCTTGATGTTGCGCTCCTTGAACATCTTGCCGAAGTCTTCCGCGGCGCCGCGGCCCCAGTCGTTGTTCACGACGAGGAAGTCCGCCTTTCCGATCTTGAGCTGATCGACGATCTTGGCGAACGCGACCGCCTCGACCGCCGACGGCGGCGAGATGCGGAAGATGTACGGGTTTCCCGACGTGGTGATCTTGCCGGCCGACGAGGTCTCGACCAGCATCGGCACCTTGTATTCCATGAGCTTCGGCATGATCGCGAGCGTGAAGCCCGAGCCCCACGCGCCCATCATCACCGGGACCTTGTCGCGCACGATGAGCTTCTCGGCGACCGCAGCCGCCTCCGTCGGGTTGCTCTTGTTGTCCTCGATCACCAACTCGATTTTCTTGCCGAGCACGCCGCCCTTGGCATTGATCTCGTCGGCGGCGATCTTCGCGCCGTTGGCGACATAATTTCCGGACGCCGCGAACGCGCCGGTCAGCGGCTGAATGACGCCGATCTTGATGGTCTCCTGCGCGCCGGCTCCCGTTGTCAGGCCGGCGGCAAGGATGATTGCTGCGAGCGCCGTTTTGCTTGCATATTGCCTCATGTCTGTCCCTCCGTTTGGGAGCGGCGTCAGCCGATCCTCGCCTAGTTGCCAATCTGCCCGGGGAGTAAGCAGCACATAGTGCGTGAACGCGTTCGAGCCTCGAACTCTCGCCTGCGTGCGTGTGCCCAGCCGCCCGCGTCAGTGGTTCTCTTGTTGGGATGATAGCATGAGGAGCGAATGAGGGGGCAAGCCGAATTTGACCGCAGGCCGCGCGGCAAAACGCATGCTTTCGCGCCAGACGAGAGAGCGCCGCAGGGTCGTTTAATCGCGCCGTCATCATGCTGCGAACCGAATCGAACCATCGAAGACGACAGGATCACACAATGCGATTCATTTCGCCTTGAGCCGCGGAATGATCTCGCGCGCAATGGTCTCGATCTGCTGCATCTCGTACTTGTAAGGAACGAAAATGAGCTTCTGCGTTCCAACCGCGAGGTGCTCCTTGAGCTGCTCGACGCATTCGTCGACCGTTCCCATGATGGCGCTGTCCTTGGTCAACTCGCTCCAAGCCGCAAAGTCCCATTCCTTCGTCAGCCACTCCATCATCTGACTTTCAACCGCCTGCCGCGACTTGCCGATGAAGATCGGCAGTTGCGAGGCGTTGAGGAGCTTGTCCGGGTCCTTCCCGGCCTCCTTCGCGAAATTGCGAATTTTGCCCCAGGATTTTGCGAAGCTTTCCGGCCGGTAGAAGTAGGTGAGCCAACCGTCGCCCGCGACCGCCGCGCGCTTGAGGACGCGATCGACATATCCGCCGATCAGGATCGGCGGATATGGCTTCTGCACCGGCTTGGGAAACATGACGCCGGCGGGAATGTCATAGTGGGGGAACTTGCCGCTGACCGTGTGTTCGGTCCAGAACCGCTTCAGGATGTCGAGATTCTCGTCCATGATCTTGCCGCGCTGCTCGAAACGGCACGCCGATAGCGTTGAACTCGCGCTGATACCATCCAGACGCCATGCCCATGAGCAGCCGGCCGTCCGACAACAGATCCATGCACGCGAGCTGCTTGGCGAGGATGACCGGATTGCGCATCGGCAGCACGAGAATCCCGGTCCCGAGCTTGATCTTATTGGTCCGAGCGGCGATGGCGGTCAGCAGCGTCAAGGACTCGATGATCGGAAAGTTCGGGTCGACGCCGAGCAGGATGTGATCCCATACCCAAAGCGAGTCGAAGCCCAGTTGCTCCATTCTGACACCGTATTCGACCAGCGCCTTGACGTCCGGCATTTGCGGATAGGCGGTGAAATTTTGCACCGCTATGCCGAATGTCCGAGCCAAACCAGCCATCTCAAGCTCCCTTTTTCTGTCGAAAGTACGATGTTCCGCCGCGGGACGCTACGCGATGTAAAGTTGCTCGGGATCGAGCTCGCGCAACACTTTCAGCTCCTGATCAGTCGGCGGCTCGGTCACGCCCAGATGGGCGGCGAATTCCAGGCGAAATCCGGTATTGTCCTGAACCTGTTCGCCACTGACGCCGGGATTGAGAGAAATCACCTGCATGCGCCGTTTCTCGGCGTCGAATCCGAACACCGCCAGATCGGTGACCACGCGGAACATGCCGCCCGTGAGAAGACCGCTTTCTCGCCGGGTGTCGCCACCTCGCAGGTATCCGGGGCTTGTGATGAAATCCACCTGCTCGACGAAGCGCCGCTTTTCATGCTTCATCGCCACGACCATCTGCGCAAGGCTGGCAATGTCGTTGCCGCCGCCGGTCCCGGGCAGTCGGATCTTCGGCTGCATCGGATCGCCGATGAAGGAACTGTTCAAATTGCCGTATTGATCGATCTGCGCGCCGCCCATGAATCCGACATCCACGTAGCCGCGCTGTAGCAGCAACAGCACTTCGGCGCTGCCGAGCACCATGTTGGCGCGTCTCGTGCACCGTTGATCGTTGGTGGAGGGCGGCAGCTTACCGGGCTCGACGAATGCGCCGATCACGCCGCCTTCGAAAAGGATCGTCAGGCCGGGACAATGCAGCCGCTGCGCGAGCGTGGCGGCCAGCAGCGGGATGCCAACACCGGCGAATACCACCTGTCCGTCCTTGAGCTGGCGTGCGCTCAAGATCGTGAGCAACTCCGCGGCGCTGTGGCTCTGCGTTCTAGGCATCGTAAATGCTCTCCCCCGCGCGAGCCGCTTCGAGCAATTCGTCCATCCCAATCATGGAGAGAAACTCGCTCCACGACTTCGGCCCGTAGACGAAGCGCTCGAGATATTGCCGCATCCCTTCGACCGGATCCTTGTTCACCAGTCCAACGTAGTACTGCATGTGGCGGATCATCGGCTCGTAGACGCCGTAGCATTCGTGCGGGGCGCATCCGAACGGCAGCTCGACAACGGCGTCGACCGCGAAAAACGGAATTTTGGTCTGGTCGGGGGCGCGCCGGATTTGATCGTTGGAGACGATGCGCTCCGTTGTCAGGATCACCTTATTGGCGGCGATGGCCAAATCGACGTCCATGAATTGCAATCCGTCGATCTGCGCGTTGCCGTAAGGATCGCAGCGCTGGACGTGGATCAAGGCGACGTCCGGATTGAGCGCAGGCACCAGCAAGATCTTCTCGCCGGTAAACGGGCAATCCATCTCGATCGCCTCGGGGCGCTGCTTTCGTACATCCGAGCCCAGCATCGATCGGATCGGCATGAAGGGCACACCCATGGCTCCTGCGCGGAAACGCATGCCCATCGCCATGTGGCTCCACTCGTCGTATCGTGTTTTTCCGGTCTCGACGTGATGACGCATCACCTTCGAGACGCCCCACAGAATTCCCTGGCTGAACCAGCTCGTCACGATGTGATCGCAGGCACCAGAAGCGAGCAGCACGTCACCATCGCTGGAGACGATGCCGCGTGAGCAGGTCAGCCCCTTTCTTCCGGCCCGAATGAGCGACCAGATCATGCCCATGGGCGTGCGCGACATCGTGCTGCCGCCGATCCCGACCGAATCTCCGTCACGCACGAAGGAGGCGGCTTCTTCGAGGGAGACAACCTTGTGGCGCAGACTTCGGTCGCGTCGTGACAACTCCTCACGCAGCTCCAGGTAAGTGGGAGCTGTCTTGCCTGTCGTTTTGCCTTTGGTCGCTGTCATCCCGAATTCAGTGGGCGCGCTCGACGCCAACCTCCGCATTGAACTCCTCGATCAAGCGATCCCACGTGGGGACGCTGTCCACCAGGCCGCGCCAGAACCGCTGGTCCTTGCGCCGATCGAAATCATCGATCGCCACTCCCTGCTGTTCCACCCACGTGTAATAGCCGAGATTGAAGATGCGTTTGCGATCGACATGGGTGAGCTCAAGGACGTGATCGTCTACGATGCCTTCCAAGTGACGGCTGAAGATCTCCCCGGCGTTCACCTCATCGAATCCATCCCGATAGCGGCGCGCCAGAAAGTTCCGTCTTTCGCTGGCGTAGAGTTGGGCGTTGTCGGTCGCCACAGTCATGATCACGTCATCGGCGCCAAATTCAAGATGCCGGGCGACCTTGATGGCGGCGACGATATTGGCGAGTCCAGAGATGCCGATATCATCGAAGGTTTTCACCACCTCCGGGTCAATCTTGCTCCGCCCCACCAAGTAGCTGCGCCCGACATTGCCTCCGAACAACAGATTGAGCGAGTCGCTGGCCAGATCGGACACGCCGACGACAAGGTCGGTGTTCATCACGTTGTGGATCAGGGGGATATGCTTGTCGCCGATGCCCTGGATGTTGTGCTCACCGTAGCCATTGCACAGCATCGTCGGGCATTCGATGGCTTCCACGGCGGCGATCTTCGTCCCATGCCGCGATTTCAGGTGGTCGCCGGCCGCGATCGTTCCGGCCGATCCGGTCGCCGACACGAAGGCCGCCAGCCGATACTCCGCATTGGCGCTTTTCAGGTGCGAGAACACGCTATCGAATGCGCGACCGGTGCAGTGATAATGGATCAGGTAGTTGGCGAATTCGGAGAACTGATTGAGAATGACGTTGTCCTTGTCGCGCGCGAGCTCGGCGCACTTGTCGTAGATCTCCTTGACGTTGCTTTCGGTTCCCGGCGTGCGGATGATGTCGGCGGGATCGGAAACCCACTCCTGCAACCAGTCGAAGCGCTCCCGGCTCATGCCGGCCGGCAGCACGGCCACGCCGCGGCAGCCGAGAATGCGCGATATGGCAATGCCGCCGCGACAGTAGTTGCCGGTGGATGGCCAGACCGCGCGGTCGTGCTTGGGGTCGAATTGGCCGGTCACCAGGCGCGGCACCAGACAGCCATAGGCGGCGAGCACCTTGTGCGCGCCAATCATGGGGAAGCGCCGGCCGAGCAGGACGACGATCGGCGCCTTCACGCCGGTCAGCGCCTCTGGCAGCACCACGTGGCCCGGCAGAGCCGCTCGACCCTTGCGGTCGGCATCATTGAACCAGTGAACACGCCACAGGTTTTTCCCATTCGGCTCATCCGGGCCAACGGATTTGAGACGGTTCCCGATTGCGGCCGGGATGAGCGCCGGGTCGGCCAGTTCGCTCCAGGTGGGCAAGGTTACTTGGGCCGCGCGCAGGCATTCGACCGCAGCTCGGCGGCGGTTGCCGTCAAGGATTCCCGGCCGCATGAGAAACGAACTCGTCATGTCGCCGATGTGGCTCCCTGATCGATTGCGGCCGCCCCGACGGCGGGGCGCGTCTCTCCGAAGGAGGCCCGGTAGCGGTCCCTCGGGGCGGGGTCGTAAAGGGTGTCGCGTTGGCGCGGTATGCGGCCGAGCAAACGAATGGTGCTTTCCATTTGCATTGGTGTCATTTCCTGTCCGTGGCTCGCGCCGGCGGAGCGGGTGATGGTTTCGTCCATCAGCGTGCCGCCGAGATCGTTGGCTCCGCTGCGCAGACATGTTTTCACGCTCTCACGGCCCATCTTCACCCAGGACGTCTGAATGTTGGTCACGAGCGGATGCAGGGCGAGGCGTCCGATTGCGTGCATCAGCACGGCCTCCCGGAAAGTGGGACCGCGCCGGGAGCGCCCCTTCAGATAGATGGGTGCTTCCATATGAACGAACGGCAGCGGCACGAACTCGGTAAAGCCACCCGTCTCCTCCTGCAGTTCCCGGATGCGCAGAATGTGTCGCGCCCAATGCTCATAGCGGTCGACATGGCCGAACATGATGGTAGCGGTGCTCCTCAATCCGGTGCGATGTGCAGCACGCATCACCTGCAGCCATTGGCTGCTGCGGATCTTGTCCGGACAAAGCACGGCGCGCACCTCATCGTCGAGGATTTCAGCCGCCGTTCCTGGCAGCGTGTCCAGGCCCGTCGCTTGCAGCAATCGGAGAAAATCCTCGACTGGGACGCCGAGCGTTGCGGCGCCTTGATGCACCTCGAGCGGCGAAAACGCGTGGATGTGAATGCCCGGCACGGCGCCTTTCACGGCCCGGCAAATGTCGAGGTATCTGGCGCCGGTATAGCTCGGATGGATGCCGCCCTGCATGCAGACTTCGGTGGCGCCGCGCGCCCACGCCTCGCGCACGCGCCGTTCGATTTCCGGAAGCGAGAGATCGTACGGCCGCCCGCGCAGGTTTTCGCTCATCTTGCCTTTGGAAAAGGCGCAGAATTGGCATTTGAAATAACAGATGTTGGTGTAATTGATATTGCGGGTGACGACATAGGAGATAACGTCGCCGTTGGTAGCCTGCCGCAATTCGTCGGCGGCCTTGCAGACCGCCGCGAATTCATCGCCGCGGGCGCGAAACAACCGCACGATATCGGTTTCGCCGAGCGTGTGGCCGGCCTGTGCTCTTGCCAAGATTGCTGGGACCTCGCCGGCAATGGCAGGGCGGTCCTTCCAAGAAGCACCACGGTCGGGCAGCGCGACCCGAGCTCCAGGGGCCCATTCATCGGTGCGCGGCCATCCATCGGCGTCAATGCGACGCAGCAGGGATGTCCGCAATGCTGAATCGACCCATACGTCCGCGTGGCGGGCGAACTCCGGATAGATCGCCAAGCGTTCGACCAATTGCTTGCCGGAGGCATTCGTGGCGCGCTCGAGCAGCTTGAGATGCGGCCACGGCGCCTCCGGATTGACGTGATCCGGTGTAACCGGTGACACGCCGCCCCAATCGTTGATGCCTGCTTCGATCAGGCGGTGCAGCGCGCCCGGGTTGAGATTGGGCGGAGCCTGGATATTCATCGACGGCGCAAACAACAATCGCGCGATCGCGATTGTCCACAAATGTTCCTCAAGGGAGGCCGCAGGCGAGGCGGCCATGCGGGTTCCGGGCTTCGGGCGGAAGTTTTGGATGATGATTTCCTGGATATGTCCGTAAGCCGCGTTGAGCTCGCGCAGAGCAAGCAACGAATTGATACGCTCTTTGCGCGTTTCACCGATGCCGACCAGAATACCCGAGGTGAACGGCACGCGCTGTTCCCCGGCTGCACGGATGCTCGCGAGCCGCCGGTGCGGATGCTTATCCGGTGAGCCATGGTGCGGGCCGCCGCGCTCGCACAGCCGCTCGGATGCGGACTCGAGCATGAGCCCCTGGGACAGTGAGACGGCGCGCAAGGCGGCCACATTGGACGGCGTCAAATGGCCCGGATTGAGGTGGGGCAATAGTCCCGTTTGCTCGAGCACCGCGCCTGCCGCCTCGGCGAGGTAGGACAAGGTCGTCGGATGTCCGAGGCGAGCCAACTCGTCGGCGGCGGTTCGGTAGCGTCGCTCAGGTTGATCGCCGAGCGTGAACAGAGCCTCCTTGCAGCCTGCCGTATGGCCCGCCCGCGCGATGGCGAGCACTTCGTCAAGGGACAGATACGCTCGCTCATTCTTGCGCGGCCGCTGCGCAAACGTGCAGTAATGGCAAACGTCGCGGCAAAGCTTGGTGAGCGGAATGAAAACCTTGCGTGAATATGAGATAATCGAACCGTGCACGGCGTCGCGCCGGCGGGCGGCCGCGCGCAGCAGCACGTCGAGATCGCAGTCCACAAGCGTCAGCGCTTCCTCGCGGGTAAGATTGCGGTCGTGGGGGAGAGCATCCGACAACATCGTGCGCGCTGCTTTCGTTCATGCTTCAAGAATTGGCGCGGTGCATCCTGATCAGCGGTATTGCGTTGCGATCGCACCCCGATGATGTACGGAGATCATGCCCGGCTCGATGAGAAGAATTCCGGAATGCGCCGTAGAGGTGACGGTTGTTGCTTCCATGGGGGCATCACCCGCGCCGGGGACGTCGGTATTCCACTGATGCGAATGCCGGCGCTTACCGCCGCGCCGTCGCCCCCAACGTCGGCTCATCGCATCGACGCACGGGCGTCGCCCACCTTTAAAGCGATCGCAACGCCCCCGCAGCGACGTCACTTTATGGTGCTATCTTTAGTAACACAATATCTTTCATCCGCCAGGCACGATCTGGGGCCCTGGGTCCCGATTTAGCGACTATCAACGCCGCACCAGTCGCAGATGCTGAGTGCCATTACCTTGATGGAGGTCAGATAGTCCTCGATGGAAACGTACTCATCGTTCGCATGCATGATTGCCGTCGAACCCGGTCCAAAGATCACCGTTGGAGTATCGGCATAGCGGTTCAGGAAACGAGTATCCGCAGCCCCCTGACGGCCGCTGATCTCGGGATCCCGGCCGGTAATCTCCTTGTAGTTCTTACAGACGGTTTCAACGATCGGGTGATTTCGCGGGATTTCGGATGCCTGCGCGTCGTACCCCACGAACCGCACCTTCGGCGGATGCAACTTCATCCAAGGATCCTCGGCCGCCGCCCGCGCCACCTGTTCCACGAGGCTCCGCTTCACACCTTCGTGGTCCTCTCCAGGAACCGTACCGATGCTGCCCTTCAGCAGACAGTTGACGGGGAAAGCGCTCGGATAGTTGCCGGCCGAGAAGCTGCCGATGATGCAAGGCAGCGTATCGAGGGCATTCGGATACAAAGGGTGCGTTACCGTCGCAACTCGCTTTGCCTCCAAATCTGCGACCGCCTTCACGATCTTGTTGCCGAGGTCAATGCCGCTGATGCCCTCGTACCGCTTTTGAATGCCGACGGGTTTGCCGTGGATTTCGATCTCGAACCAAATCCGGCCGATACACGCAGGTTGCACTGCGAGGTCGCTGGTCTCACCGGAAATGCCGGCGTCAGCCTTGTAGCCACGGATCACCGTATCCAACGTTCCATGGCCGCTGACTTCTTCATCGACGACGACATTGATGTAGATGTCGCCCTTGGGCTTGAGACCCGCGGCCGTCAGGCATTCAACTGCCATGATGTGGCTGGCAACGCCGCTTTTCATGTCGGCAGAGCCTCGCCCATAGATGCGGCCGTCTTTGATCGTCGCAGACCAGGGGTCGTCGCTCCACCCTTCTCCACCGCCAACCGGGATGACGTCGGTATGCCCGTTCAAGAGCAATGAGCGCCCCCCGCCCGAGCCCTTCAACGTTGCGACAATGTTCGGGCGTCCCTCGTAACCCCTGTCCACGGGTCGGTATGCGGGATGTTTTTTCAACTCTTTCCAATCCGTTTCCCACATGTCGACATCAAGGCCGATGTTCGTCATGTAATCTGCAAGAAACTTCTGGATCTTCGCTTCATCCCCGGTGACGCTGGGAATGGCGATCATTTCCTGGAGAAAAGTGATAGCTTTTTCACGACTCTCGTCGATCTTTTGGAGAAGTTTCTGGCGGACGCTCGCACTCATTGACATCCTCCCAAAAAATCCCGTCAGCAGAACCGCCAACTAGTAAGAGGCGATTTCATCTCAGTCAACCACGGCTGCAGATTGTGGGATGCTGGCTGATCGGATGCCGCGATCAAGGCCGCCAATTTGAAGCCGGAATAGCGGAGGAAACTTACGCTCGCTGTGCCGGCCGTCCGCACGGCAACGTGGAGGACAACTCTCGTGGTTCCGAATTACTACCCCGGCTCACCCCCCTCTAGTTGTCGCGCCAGCACCTTGGCCCTTGTCATCGCGGCGGCTTCATTCGCCGTCTTGTCTCCATGATCATTGATCACCACGGTGATGTGCATGGATTCTGGGGCGTCATCGAAGTCGATAAACACTGGAATTCGCAGTCGCCCCCTACTGAGCACACGCGGATGACCTATCCCGATATCGAATTTCATGGTGGCTCCTTCGTGCGCTCAATTGGCCATCTCGGCTAAGATAATGCTACTGTGCCCCAATGGCCAAGTGGCTCTTAGCGGCTGTCGACCCCACTGTTTTCGTGCGCTCGCCGGTGTCCGCTCCAGATGAATGCAGGCTAGTGTGGCGGTTCAGAAGTCCGCATCATTCTTGCGGCACGTCCGAAATGCGGACTTCTGAACCAAAGCCACACTAGATCAATAAGTTGCTAGTGTCCTTCGATTCCGAAGTTCGCAAACGAGGGTGCCGCAGAATGATGCGAACTTCGGAATCGGGACACTCGCTGTGAGCTTTCATTAGGTTGTCCACGATGACCGCCGTATTTGCTTCAATCGAGCTTCACGCCGGATTCCTTGACGGCGGCATCCCAAAGGCGTGTCTCGTCGGCAAGCGTAGCGGTAAATTCCTGAGGGGTCACGCTTCTCGTCTCCAGCCCCAGCTTGGCGATGCTCGCCTGGATTTCCGGTGCCTTCAGTCCTTCGTTCATGCTAGCATTGAGTTTCTCGATCACCGCCGCAGGAGTTTGGGCCGGCGCAAGCAAGCCGATCCACAGATACGCAGGGACGCCCTCGAATCCGCTTTCGCGCATCGTGGGCACGTCCGGAAGTTCCGGCCATCGGGCGTCGCTGGTCACGGCTAGCGCTCTGAGTTTTCCTTCCCTAATCAGGGGGAGAAGCACCGCCTTGGTCGTCATGCCTATTTGAATCTGGTTGCCTAACAGATCCGAGATCGCGGGGGCCGCCCCCCTGTAGGGGATGAAAGCCATGCTGGTGCCGGTTCTGGCCCTCAGCAGTTCCAGAGTGACATGCGGACCGATGCCGAGCGTGGCGCCCGACGACAGTTTTCCCGGATTTGCTTTTGAATATTGGATGAGCTCCCGGACCGTGTTGACCGGCACCACCGGGTTTACGACCAAGGCGTTCGAGTTGACGCCGATGACGCCGACCGCGGTAAAGTCTTTGATCGGTTCGAAGTTGAGACTCTTGTAAATCGACGATGCGATCGCATTGGGGTTCGTACCTCCCAATAGCAGCGTATAGCCAGCCCCGCCGGTCTTGCGGGCCAACACGACGCCGTCCAGCATCAACACCGTGTACTGATTCTTCAGTGGCCGGCGGTGGAAGGCGGCCACCGCGGCATCGAGCGTCTTGGCGACCCGGCTCACCGTCTCGGCGCTGATCGGTCGACCGAGGATCGCCAGCAATGTCTCGCCCACCTTGCGGGTAGACAGCCCCAGCACGAAGCCGGCCAGCATCACGCGGTCGATCTCGGGCGTGCGCCGGGCATAGGCGCGCAATACCTGGGTCGGCGTGAAGCGCCGCGTGCGCGGCACGCTGAGCTCGATGTCGCCGAGCGTCGTCAACAGGTGGCGGCGATAATAACCATTGCGCCGGTCGGCCGCGTCCTCGGCGTCGAGCCCTTCGAGATGGCGGTCGACCGCCGAGGCCATTTGGTCCTCGATGATCTCCGCCAAGGCTTGGCGAGCGAGGGGGCGATAGTCCTCGTCCCACTCCAAGCCGTCCGCCTGCATTGCCTTCACGACCTCAAAGGCCATCGGTAAACTCTAAATCGTCGCAGCTCGCTGTGACATGGGGGGTGCTCCGTTGTGGGCTTTGGCGCCCACGGGAGTACCCCTTCCACGCATGACACAGAGATCGACTCTCGGGACTTGACTGCGCGACAGCCCTCGCGCCGGTCCGGCCACCAGCGCCCGGCAGATTTTCGATGATGACGGTTTGCCCCAATTTAACAGTCAGCGGTTGGGCCACAAGACGGGCCGCGACGTCGGAAGGTCCGCCCGGAGGGTACGGCACGACGATTTTGATCAGCCTGTTGGGATAGGATTGCGCACTGGCTGGATCCACGTCGGTAACGCCGAAGCCGATGGCCACGATGACAGACAGGAAAATTCCCTTCGCCATAGTTTTCCTCCTGAGAGATGAGTTCATTTTGTACCTATCAGATACGTGTTCACCCTGCCGCATGTCCAAACACGCCGATTACTCGCCTCGACAGCTCGACAGTTGGTGGTCGCGATCGCAGGCTTTGGCCCATTCATGGTCGGAGCGTCAGGCGGCTGGCACTCCTCCACGGTAATGATAGCGTGCTGGCAGTCATCTATCTGATCGACATTATCGCGACCTGTTCCTGATTCCGGAAAAGAAGGGCGCTTCCGCTGCAAAAAATAGCGCCCGGCATCAAAAAAATGCCGTGGCTAGACAATGGCTTGGCGTCATTGTATCCGGCTCAAGTTGCGGCACTTGCGCGTGTTCTCCACTGTCGTCGCGTGCGGCAGCATGGCCAAAGCCGCCGGCGGAAGTGCCAAATCCAGACATCATGCAACCTTGCGGGCGGGTGCGGGGCAAGCACCACGGACGAGATCAATCAATTCAATTGGAACGGCTGGTTCCTCATCGCCTCGCCATGCCACGTGCTGGTCGGGACGCACGAGCACAAGCTTGCGTGCATAGAGCGCCCGCGCATCAGCCGCGTCGACATCGAGGACTGCGAGCGGGACGCTACGTCGAGCGGCAGCTTCGACCATGCCCGCGACACGCACGGTCGGATCAAGCCGGATCAGCGTATAGTCCCTTCCCAGCGCGTCATAGAGCGAGCGGCCGTCACTCAGCCACAGATGCGGCGCCCGACATCCGGGAACCGTCGATGACTTGAAATCATGCATCGTGTAGGCGGGGTGTGGTTCACCGTCATACGCAATGATCGGCGAGCTCTCATAAAAATATCCGAAGTTGAGGCCGGCGGCGCATTGTTGATGGTGAGCAATGTCGTAGGCTTCACGGCCAATTCGCGCGCGCGTAGCCTCACCGATCGGTCCCGACCATTCGATTTCTACGGGAATCTCTCTGCGCTGCTGCATCATCTGCAAGCCTGCATCCGTGGTGAAGCGCGAGACCTGCTCGGTGATCGGTTGACGCTCCGCCTCATAGGCATCGAGAAGCGACGGAGGCACCCAGTTGCCTAGCGTGGCAGCAAGCATCCAGGACAGGTTCGCCGCATCGGCGATGCCTGCGTTCATGCCGTAGCCGCCATTTGGAATCCACAGAGTGCGCCGCATCTCCGCAAATGAAGACGCGCCGGTCACGAAACTTGTCAGCCACAAGCCGCCGTCCCGTCCAATCCTCCATCGATATCACATCGTAACGGAACCCAGGTCCCACGCCGAGGATGCTGCGGATGGCCCAATCTCGATCGATCGATCCGAACTCGGGTTCACCATGGTACAGGACATTGTGAACAAGCCACGTCTCGTGCCCGTCGACCGCTATTGTCATTCCGCAGCGGCGCGGATTGAGCGAAAGATACATCCAGGCGCGCTTTCCGGGCAGCAGATCGATGAGCTCTGGCGCGCGGATATAGGTCGATTGCACGCGCTGGACCTCCGGCGTGCCCGTGAACTTGGCGCCGATTGCCTTGCGAATGGTCGATTTCCCGCCGTCGCAGCCGATCAGGATAGGCACAGGCGATCGACATCGCGCTCGCCACTGTCGAGATCGTGGGCGACTGCAATAACCCGGTGCTCGTCCTGCATGAAACTCTCGACTTCGGTGCGGTTGAGGATGCGGATGCGTGGTTGCAACGTCGCGTGTTCGAACAGCACGGGCTCTAAATAGATTTGGTTGATCCGGTGCGAGGGCTCCGGCGTCGGCCACCAGGTGTCCGCGCCGTTTTTCGCGGC
The DNA here is from genome assembly GCA_963840535.1 of uncultured Alphaproteobacteria bacterium. Taxonomy (GTDB): domain Bacteria; phylum Pseudomonadota; class Alphaproteobacteria; order Rhizobiales; family Xanthobacteraceae; genus VAZQ01. The sequence goes on along the minus strand of CAWIZJ010000065.1, from coordinate 913 downwards.
ATATCGTTCGGAGCGCGACGGGAGGACGAGGCGCGAGAGCTCGATCCCGGTCACCGTAGTTGCGGAGACGACATCAGCGGGATAGTCCGCAGGAAGCCCCGCATCGCGCAACTTTCGCGCGATACCGAGGCGGCGGAAGATTTCCATGGAGCGGGCTGAGACCTGATTGCACTTGACCGCCGGCGGCTCGCCGGCGTGGCGTAGTTCGGCAACCGTGACATCGACGCCGCGCCAGGCGAGGTCGATGGCAAGCGTCAGGCCGACAGGCCCGCCACCGACGATCAGCACGCTGGTTTCGATTCGGCGATTTATTGTGGCATGCGGATGTTGGCGACCCTTACGAGCGTTGCGTGTCCTTCGACATCGCGCCTGAACCAGCTGGCGAACTGCTCAGACACCTCGGTACGGCACGGTGCTGCGATGCGGGATTTCAGTGCGGCTAATGATCGGTTCGGGTTAAAAGCGACGTTTCCATCAATGGGAAGGTACGTCTATTTCACCCCCAGACTCGGACATTGGCCAGATTATTCGATCACCTCGTCGGCGCGGGCGAGCAACATCGGCGGTAAAGTGAGGTCGAGCATCCTTGCGGTCTGGGCGTTGATGACCAGCTCGAACTTCGACGCCTGCACGACCGGCAGGTCCGCAGGCTTGGCGCCCTTCAGGATGCGACCGGTATAGGCGCCGACCTGACGAAACGCATCCGCAATGTTAGGTCCGTAGCTCATCAGCCCACCGGCTTCGGCATAGTCACGCAGCGCATATGTCGCAGGGAGCCGGTGGAACGCCGCCAATTGGGTCAAATGGACACGCCGGCTGTTCAAGAAGGGATCGCCGGCGACGAAGAGGGCGTCGGGCCGCTCGCGCACAAAAGTTGCGAAGGCCGCATCGATCTCGCGGCTGCTGCTGACAC
>CAWIZJ010000064.1:0-146471 GCA_963840535.1 uncultured Alphaproteobacteria bacterium | reverse complement strand
CCACATCTCGACTCTACCCGACAGCGACGATAAAGCGGACATCCCGGAATTGTCGGTCAGTGCCATGAGCCGACATATGCGGTGCAGCAACAGCGCGCTATTCGATCACCTCGTCGGCGATGGAATGGATGCCCGACGGAATGCTGAGGCCGAGTGATTTAGCGGTCTTCCGGTTGATGACCAACTCAAACTTGGCCGAGACTTGAATTGGCAGGTCGGCCGGTTTCTCGCCCTTGAGGATTCGGCCGGCGTAGTTGCCCATCTGGCGATAGCTCTCGGCGGTGCTCGACGAGTAGCTGATCAGGCCGCCGGCCTCGACGAATTCACGCCGGTGATAGATCGTGGGAATGGCGTGGTGGGCCGCCAGGGCAATGAGATGCTTCGCTTGGGTTACGAAGAATGGCCCGGTGGCGATCAGCAGCGCGCCGGCGCGCTGCTGAACGAGCGCCGCAAATGCCGCGTCGATCTCGCCCGGAGTTCTGGCCCGCAGAACGATCAGCTGTTGCGACAGCGCGCGCGCCGCAGCCTGCACCTCGCTGATCTGGTCGGCGGCGCGTAGCTCGTCCGGGTTCACCAGCATGGCCATCAGGTCGGCCGTGGGCACCAGGTCGCGCAGCAGTCCGAGCTTCTTGGCCTCCAGCGAGCTCATCATGCTGGTGACGCCGGTGAGGTTGCCCCCCGGACGGTTGAAGCTCGCGACCAAGCCGGCTTGCACCGGATCGCCGCCCGCGGTGAAGACGATCGGGATCGTGGTGGTCGCTGCCTTGGCGGCGAGCGCCGCAATCTCCCCGCCGCTCGTGACGATAACCGCGACGTTGCGGCGAACCAACTCCGCGGCGAGCGCCGGCACGCGGTCGTATTCACCCCTGGCCCAGTGGTATTCGATCGTGACGTTCCGGCCCTCGACGTAGCCGAAATCGTTCAAGCCCTGGCGAAACGCGACAACCATGGGCACGTCGGTCTCGGGCGAGCGTGCGCTGAAGTACCCGATCACCGGCAGCTGTTGCGCGTGCGCAGCGAGCGGCAAGGCCGCCGCAGCGCCGCCGAGTAGTGTGATGAAATTGCGGCGCCCGATGCAAATTGTCATCTGATCCCTCCGGCCGGAAGGGCTACCGAAGGATAGCACCCTCATCGGTCCGGCACCACAAATCCATCAATCCCGCTGCGGGCCTCACTTCTCGCGTATCGTGCGTTTGATTTCTGTGCCGCAGCTCTCACAGATGTAAACCACCTCAACCAGGCTATCGGTGAATTTGATCGCCTTGCGTGCTTTCCGTTCCATCGGTTTGTATTCTTTTGTCGCCATCCGGCGCCGACAGCGCGGACAGATCACAACTGGCTGTTTTGGGCGCGGCCCCATGCTTAAGAAATAAACACAATTAAGCGGATCTGTCAGTTCGGCGATCTCCCGTTCCGCGAATGATACGCGGCATTGTGACCCCTCCTTGGGGGCCGCACGTCCGCTTCCGGCAACTGCGGACGTGCCGTCGTACACGTCCGGGGCAGCTATGTGCCATGAACCGACATCACGCCGGTTGCCAGGACGTTGAAAGTTGGCGCTTTACGCCCCTTCCAACCGCTTGGCCAACCTTGTACGCTGCTTGCACGGACATTGAGTTTCCGAGCTGCCAGCGGGACGTGCCGAAGTCCTGTTTTTTAGCGGCAGCGCGAATGCCGTCGGCAGGTATTGCACTCAGATTTGCATTCTCGCGGTCCATTACGCTCACGTCGCGCGCGACGGCACGTTTGCTTGCGCGTACGGCGATCAAAGACGAGAGAGGAGGAACACAATGAAGCAGCGTACCGTAGTCAGGCTGATGACCAGAGCGTTCCTTGTCATGGTTACGACTTCTTCTTTGATTGTCATCACTTCTGCCGTTGCCGGCCCGGAGAAGGTTGCCTTTCCGGCCTACCAAACTCATGTGCTGTACGACGTGCTGGATCAGCCGGAGAACAACGCCGACCTTGGGCATATTGGAAAGGAGGTTCGAGAGCTCTACGTAAATCCTGAGGCGCTCAAGAATCTCAAGTCGGGCCAGCCCTTGCCGAGCGGAACCGTGCTAAGCGCGCCGACTTTCAAGGCAGTCCTGAACGACAAGGGCGAACTCGTGAAGGATGCCAACCGCCGCTTGATCCGGGGCCGCCTGGACCGAATTGTCGTGATGGAGAAGCGCACGGGTTGGGGTACCGAGTACCCCGCAGACCTTCGAAACGGCGAGTGGGAGTACGGGCGTTTTGGGCCCGACGGAAAACCGAGTGCGAACGTCAACTACAACGCCTGCTTTCAGTGCCATAAGCCCAAAACCGAGTTGGATTTCGTCTTCACGCTCCCCCAACTCCTAAAATTCGCGCGGTGATGGAACGGAAGCTCGGCTGAGCCAATCAAGTTAGCAGTATTCCGAAAAGTCGCTGGCCGGAGAGGTGCGCGATCCGATCCTTTCCGGCCTTCCCGGTGCCAAACTCTGCGACCGCGCCGCCATCAAACTCTCATCGCTGTGAGGTTCGCCGCCCCAAACATCTGCGACGACCGGAATGGGTCAAACCCGGACTCCCTCCTTGCGGGCCGCACGTCCGGTTCTGCCAGGTGCGGACATGGTCCGCGAGGGCGTCCGTTGGTCAAGCTATCCCATTCAGATTAGGTGTCCGCGCCGGTCGGCAGGCGGACGGTGAAGATCGAGCCTTTGCCCAGCTCACTCGCCACGGTCACGTCGCCGCCCATCATGCGGGCGAGCTTGCGAGTGATTGCAAGCCCCAGTCCGGTGCCGCCGAACCGCTGGGCGGTGGTGGCCTCGGCTTGGCTGAATTCTTCGAACAGCTTGCCCTGCTGTTCCGCCGTCATGCCGATGCCGGTGTCTGAGACGGCGAATTCGAACCAGCCCTGACCGTTGCCGACCCGGCGCGCCCGCAGCGTCACATCGCCCTCCTTGGAAAACTTGCAGGCATTGCTCAGCAAGTTGAGGAGGATCTGCCGCAGCCGCATGGAATCGGCGGTGATCGAACCGAGGTTCTCCTGGCACTCCACCACGAGCCGGTTCTTGTTCTGCTCGGCGAGCGGTCGGGCGGTGCCGATGACCTCGTCGATCAAGGGCGACAGGTTTATGGGCTCGGGATTCAGCTCAAGCTTGCCCGCCTCGATTTTGGAGAGGTCGAGCACCTGGTTGATGAGGCCGAGAAGGTGCGGGCCGGCGCCAGTCACCCGGCGCAGCGGCTCCAGCGTCTTCTCGATGCCGAAGCCTCCGCATCCTCCCGCAACATCTCGGTGACGACCGATGATGGCATTGAGCGGCGTCCGCAGCTCGTGGCTCATGCTGGCGAGGAACTGCGACTTGTGCTGGCTCGCCTCCGCGAGTTGCCGGCTCTTGTCCTGGATCTCGTCGAACAGCCGCACGTTCTCGATCGCGATCACCGCCTGATCGGCGAAGGTCTTGACCAACTCGATCTGCTTTTCCGTGAACGGTCGGACTGTGTTCCGTGCCAGCGAGATCACGCCAATCGGTTTCCCCTCACGCAGCAGCGGCACGCCAAGCACGGTGCGCAAACCGTACCTTTGTTGTACTTCGGTGTTACGTGTACTCCGGGTCAGCCAGAACGTCGGTGACATGGACGGTTCTTGCCGTCCAAAACCGTTCGCCCGACGATGCTTCCTCGCCCCCGGTGCGTGAATGGTCTTGAGATGCTCATCGGCTCCCGGCGGATAGCCGTAGGCGGTCGTCAAATGGTAGGTCTCACCTTTGTGACGGGCTATGACGGCCATATCGGCCTCGCACAGATGGGCCGCCGATTCGGTCAACGTATCGAGCACCGCCTGCAGGTCGAAGGTCGAGCGGCTGATGACCTTGAGCACGTCGGCGGTGGCGGTCTGCTGCTGCAGTGACTTCACGCAGTTCGTTGAGCAGGCGGGTGTTCTCAATGGCGATGATGGCCTGCCGGCGAAATTGCTGACCAGCTCAATCTGCTTATCGGAGAACGGAACGGGCACCTCGCGGTATATGCTCAAGGCGCCGATGACGCGGTCGTCCTTCAGCATTGGCACGATGAGAACCGAGCGGGCACCGGCGAGATCGGCCAGCGCAGCAAGCTGCGGATTGGGCTTCATGTAGCGCTCGGTCTGCTGCATATCGGGAACGTGGACGATTTGCTTCGTCGCAACCGCCCGGCGCGGACCTGTTTCTGGATCAGGGCGTGCGGACCGCGTTGCCAGAATTCGACAAATGCGGGTGAAGCGCCTTCTAAGGCGGCTGCGCGAAGCACCTGGCCGTCGTAGAGAAGCAAGTGCGCGAATTTGGCCTCGCAAATTCGCTTGGCGTTGGCGCTGGCAGCATGGCCGTGCATCGCACGACCGCACGCTCGGATAGCTGACGCCCTCGGCCACGCCGAAAAGCATCTTCATAAGTCCGAACTTGGCTTCGCAGATGTGGGCGGCATTGGCCAGCATGGTCTGAAGACCGGCTGCAAGTCGCCCGGCGAACTGGATATGACGCTCAGCACTTCCGAGGTAGCAGTCTGCCGCTGCAGCGATTCGCGCAGCTCGTTGAGCAGCCGGGTGTTCTCGATGGCGATGACGGCCTGGGCAGCGAAGTTCTGTCACCAGCTCAATCTGCTTGTCGGTGAAGGGCCGGACCTCCTGACGGTAGATAGTGATCGCGCCGACCAGCTCGCTCTCCTTCAGCATCGGCACGACGAGCAGGGTCCGACACGCCAGCCAGATCGGCGACAGCGAACAAACGATGGATCGCCCTCGATGTAAGCCTCTTCAATCCTGATGTCGGCTACGTGGTGCAGCTGCGCAGTTCGTGAAGACGCGCGCAAGCGGGTTGCCTGGGCCTGGGCTGAAATATCGGTTCGCGCCGACGCAATTCGGCCAGCCGGCAGGCGCGCCGTGCATGGCAGCGAACTCGAAATGCATCTCCTGTCGTGCAGTAACAGCGTTGCCGAACTCGGCCACGCAAATCCGCGCGGCGTTCTCCAGCATTGCCCCGAACACCGGCTGCAGTTCGCCGGGCGACCTGGAGATGACGCTGAGCACCTCCGAGGTCGCGGTCTGCTGCTCCAGCGCCTCGGTGAGGTCATCGGTGCGTTGACGCAGCTCGTTGAGCAGCCGGGTGTTCTCGATGGCGATGACGGCCTGCGCGGCGAAATTCTGTCACCAGCTCGATCTGCTTGTCGGTGAACGGCCGGACCTCCTGGCGATAGATGACGATCGCACCGATCAGCTCGTTCTCCTTCAGCATCGGTACGACGAGCAGGGTCCGGATGCCGCCGAGCTCGACGCCGCCGACGAACGAATGGATCGCGCGCGATAAGCCCGGCTCCGCCTTCAGGTCGGCGATCTGAACGACCTGCTTCGTTCGGCCGACGCGGCCGAGCGCGGTGTTCGGTCGCGGGCGGATCGGCGCACGCATGCCGGGCGGCTCGACATAAGCGGGCGGTGCGTTGTGCATCGCGACGGCGCGGAATGCATCGCCCTCGTAGAGGAACAGCATTGCCGAACTTGGCCTCGCAGATTCGCGTCGCGTTCGCCAGCATTGTCTGAAACACGGGCTCCAGTTCGCCGGGCGAGCTTGAGATGACCTGCAGCACCTCCGAGGTCGCCGTCTGCTGCTCCAGCGCCTCGGACGAGTTCGCGCGTGCGCGCCTGCACCTGGTCGAACAGCCGCACGTTCTCGATCGCGATCACCGCCTGGTCGGCGAATTGCTTCAGCAATTCCTCCTGCGCCTTCGCGACGGGTCCGGGCTCAGCCCAACCGACCACGATGACGCCAAGCGGATCGCCCTGGCCCAACATCGGCACGCCCAGCATTCGCCGCCAGCCCATTTCCTGGGGAAATCGCTGGTCGTAGTCAGGGTCACCAAGCACGTCCTCCAGCCGGACCACTGATTTGGTGAGCAGGACTCTTCCGGATACCTGAGAAGCGTCGGGCCGCATTGGGTACTTGGCCTGGAGCAGCTCCACGTAGCTTGGACCTACATTGTGGCCGGCAACGAAATGCAGCAGCTCACCGTCGAAACGGAACACGTTCGCAAACAGACTGCCGCAGAGAGAGACCGCGTTTCGCACGATCGTCTCGAACACCGGTTGCACGTCGGTCGGCGAGGTCCTGATTACGCGAAGAATCTGCTGAGGTCGCTGCCTGCTGCGCCAGGGCATCAGCGAGCTTACTTTCCAGTTCGGCTTGGGGTTCGCGGATGGGGCCGACGGGCTCTCTAGCCTTCGTCCTAGTCGAACGAAGACCGGCAACGTCTGTGCTCTTCGCCCCCTTGCGAGACAAGGTCACCTCGTCGGGCCGTCGAGCTCCCCTGGACTGATCTCCCAGCCGGAGGGCTGCCTGTTAGACCATAACATGGTCGGGGTGAGCTGTGAGTGACGGAAACAGTATCCTCGGGCGTGGAGCCAGCGCGTGGCCTCGACGCGCACCGCCGCCGCGACTTTCCCCTGGCTTCGCTTGCTGGGCCAGGGCCGCCCACTGCGCCGGGTCCGGCAATAACGGCGCAGAACCCGCGGTCGGATCTTGTTCTGGCCGGCGCGGCGGGCTCCGGCGGTCACCCCCGCAGCATCCCGCTGCGGGCAACATGCGCCGGAGCGGACCAGTCGGAGCGTGTCCGATCATCAACGCCGACAGCCCGCGGCCTCGGTCTCCTCCTATCTTTTGAGGCGCGGCGGGCAGACGCGGCACAGTCGCCCTGGCGCCGCGCACGGGGGCCGCCCTCGCTCCCTCGCACGGACATGCGGCGGCGGGGGCGGCCTTCGCTCCATCGTTCGCGGGGGGCCGATCAGCAAGGTTGGTGTCGGCTTTCGCCAACTGCGGACGTGCCGTTGCACACGTCCGGGGCAGCTCCGTGCCACGAACGGACTTATGCACTGCAGCAAACGACGTGCGGGGTTGTAATCCCTTATTCGATCACCTCGTCGGCGCGGGCGAGAAGCTGCGGCGGCACGGTGAGGTCGAGCATCCTGGCAGTCTGGGCATTGATGACCAGCTCGAACTTGCTCGTCTGCACCACGGGCAAGTCGGCAGGCTTGGCGCCCTTTAGAATGCGACCGGCATAGACGCCGATCTGACGCCACGCATCCGTAACGTTGGTTCCGTAGCTCATCAAGCCGCCGATTTCGGCAAATTGACGCCACGAATATGTCGTGGGCACCGCGTGACGCGACGCCAGATTGACCAATTGCGCTCGCCGGCTGAGAAAAAAGGAGTTGGGGCTGACGAAGAGGGCGTCGGACCGCTCGCGCACAAGAGTTGCAAATGCCACATCGATCTCGCGGCTGGTGCCGGCGTTGAGGACCTGGATTTGCAACCCGATGGCGCGAGCAGCCGCTGCCACGTCTCTCACTGTGTTTTCAGCAATGGCAGCATCGGCGGGATTGACGAGCACGGCCACACGAGTGGCGGCGGGCACCAGCTCACGCAGGAGTTCCAGCCGCTTTGCCACCAACTCAGCAATGAAAAAATTGATGCCTGTCAGGTTGCCGCTCGGCCGGGCGAGGCTCGTGACAAGACCAAGCTTGACCGGGTCTTCAGGGACGACGAAGACGATCGGGATCGTCGTGGTTGCCGCCTTGGCTGCGAAAGCCGATGCGACAGCTCCGCCCGTGGCGATCACGGCGACTTGGCGGCGAACCAGATCGGCCGCTAGCACGGGCAGTCGATCGATTTGATTCTCCGCCCAGCGGTATAACATCGTGACGTTCTCGCCCTCGACATAGCCAGTCTCCTTCAGGCCACGGTGAAATGCGCGCAGTTGGTCCGCTAACGTGTCAGGCGATCTGGGGTCGAGGAGCCCGATGACCGGCATCGCCGGCTGCTGCGCGCGCGCCGCGAGCGGCCATGCCGCCGCCGCGCCGCCGAGCAGCGGATGAACTCGCGCCGCCTCATCACTCGATCACCTCGTCGGCGCGGGCGAGCAGCGTCGGCGGCACTTCGAGGCCGAGCGCCTTGGCGGTCTTGAGGTTGATGACCATCTCGTACTTGGTCGGCGCTTGCACCGGCAGGTCGGCCGGCTTCTCGCCCTTGAGAATGCGATCAACGTAGCCGGCGGCGCGACGGTACTGGTGGAGGAAATCGTTACCATAGAAAATCAGACCGCCGGCGGCCGCGAAGAAGCGATTGGGGTACACAGCGGGTAATTGGTGTTGGACCGCAAGCGCGATGATCAGATCACGATGAGCCAATATCGATGGTCCGCCGAGTATCACCAGGCCGCCATTCCCAGGTTGCGCAAACGCCGCGATGGCCTGTTCGATTTCCCCGACGTTGGCCACATTGAGCGCGGTAACCTCGACCCCGAACGATGGTGCCACCCCTTGCATGGCACCGAATTGGCCGAGTGCGACGGCAGTGGTAGGATCTGCGGATGACCGCCACGCGCTTTACGCCGGGCCTCAGCTCTTTGAGAAGCTGCCGTGAGCAGATGCAGCAAAAGAAGCTATTCGATCACCCCGTCGGCGCGGACCAGGAAGGACTCGGGGACGGTCAGCCCGAGCGCCTTCGCGGTAGTAAGGTTGACGATGAGATCGAACTTAATGGGCTGTTCGACTGGAAGATCCGCAGGCTTCGCGCCGCGCAAAATCCTATCAACATAACCGGCAGCGCGTCGGAACAGGTCGGGAATATTTACCCCATATGACATCAGGCCCCCCGCTTCGACGTGTTCCCGAAACGGGTAAATCGTCGGCAATCGAGCGCTGAGGGCAAATGTATTGATACGAATCCGATTCGCGTTAAAGAGCGGGTCGCCCGTGACATAAAGCGCATCCGCCTTGAGTGACTCAAAGCTTGACGCGATATCCTGCGGTCGCCGAATTTCGAGCTTAACCACCTCCAGACCGAGCGCGCTGGCCGCTGCGTGAGCCTCGCTGCCCTCTTGCACGGCGTCGGGAAAACCGAGATTGACCATGACTGCCAATCGGCGAATTCCGGGCACGATCTCGCGCAAAAGTTCAAGTCGCTTGCCAGCAGTATCTGGGGAGAGCATCGAAAGCCCGGTTGCGTTCCCTCCTGGTCGTGCCAAGCTCGCGACGAAGCCAGCGGCTACTGGGTCTGCTGGTGATAGTGCAAACACAATTGGGATAACCGATGTCGCCCGCTGGACTGCAGGGAAGGCAGGCGCAGTCGTCACGATGACATCGACCTTGGACTGCACTAACTCTGCTGCGATCTCGCCGTAACGTTCGCTGCGCGCCTCTGCCCACCGATACTCGATTGCAATATTGCGACCTTCGATCCAGCCGAGTTCGCGCAGTCGCTGCACGAAAGCGGCAACCCATTCGCCCATGGCTGAAAGCGTGGTTGTACCCAAGAACCCGATGGTCGGCAGCTTCGTCGGCTGCTGCGCGCGCGCCGCGAGCGGCCACGCTGCCGCGCGCCGCCGAGCAGCGTGATGAACTCGCGCCGCCTCATTCGATCACCTCGTCGGCGCGGGCGAGCAGCATCGGCGGCACGTCGAGGCCGAGCGCCTTGGCGGTCTTGAGGTTGATCACGAAACGAAAGCGCGTCGGCTGCTCGAACGGCAATTCCGCGGGCTTGGCACCCTTGAGAATGCGGGCAACCAGGGCGGCCACACGCCCGAAGGCTTCTTCCAGGTCCATGGAGTACGACATCAGCCCACCCTCGCGGACGACGAAGTCGAACTCATAGATCGCCGGCAGCCGATGCGCAGCCGCGAACTCGAAAACCCGCTTGCGGTTGAGCATGGTGAGCGAGTCGGAGATCATCAGGATAGCGTCCGGCCGTTCGCGATTCATGGTTGCGAACGCCTGCTCGAAATCGTCGGGCTCGCGCACGCCCAACGGCTGAACAATGAGGCCCATTGTATTGGCGGCCACCTCCGACGCCCCGTAACGCAGCGTCATGCCGCGGTCATCCGCGTTCCACAGCATCGCCACCCGGCGCAGCCCGGGTGCAGTGTCCTTGAGCAGCTCCATGCGCTTGGCCGAGAGTTCCGACGCCACATCGGACACGCCGGTGACGTTGCCGCCCGGCCGCGCCAGGCCGTCGACCAGTCCGGTAGCGACCGGGTCTCCTGCTCCGAACGAGACCACCGGTATGGTCGTGCCCTGTTTGGCGGCGAGTGCCGGGGGATAACCGAAGGTCACGATCACATCGACCTTGCTGGCCACCAATTCTGCAACCAGACGCGGCAGGCGTTCCAATCGCCCTTCCGCCGCGCGGCGCTCGAACACGAGGTTGCGACCGAGCGCATAGCCCTGCTGCGCGAGGCCGCGGATGAGCGGAGCCCCGAACGGACTGGCGTCGCCCACCGGCCCTGGGGCGCTGAGCAATCCGATGCGATGGACCTTGGGCTCTGTCTGCGCTTGCGCCCACCAAGGCGCCGCGACCAACGCGCCGCCGAGGATTTGTATGACGTTTCGCCGTCTCATGTGATTACCTCCCAGCAAGCTGTTCACCTCCACTTTCGGAGAGATGAAAGTCAAAGTCCGTGGCACGCGATGTGATTATTCGATCACCTCGTCGGCGCGCGCGAGCAGCATCGGCGGCACGTCGAGGCCGAGCGCCTTGGCAGTCTTGAGGTTGATTACCAGCTCGTACTTCGTGGGCGCCTGCACAGGCAGGTCGGCGGGCTTCTCGCCTTGAGGATGCGGTCGACGTATTCCGCCGCACGCCGGAACGTGTCAGTGGTATCAGGTCCACGCCAGCTGCGGACATGACGCCGCTTTGGCACTGGGCAGCAATGTGCCATACCCGGACCATCGCCTGGCGGCGCATTTCTGCTTCCGCGAGCTGCGGACATCCCCACCTGATTGGCTTGGGCAGCCTTGTGCCAAACCAGCTGTGAGCAACTGCAGCAAGACCCCGCGCCTACTCGATCACCTGGTCGGCGCGGCCAAGCAACGAGAGCGGTATAGTTACGCCGGGCGCTTTGGCCGTCTTGAGATTGATGATCAATTCGACTTTCGTCGCCTGCTGCACCGGAAGCTCCGCCGGTTTTTCGCCCTTGAGAATGCGGCCAGTGTAAGCCCCCGCCTGCCGATACAGGTCCATGATACTGGTTCCGTAACTCATCAACCCCCCGCGGTCGGAAACTCGCGATAAAGGGAAATGGCGGGCACGGCGTAGCTGATGGACAGCGCGGCGAGCTTCTCAGATTGGCTATTGAAGAATGCATCGCTGCTGATTAACAGCGCCGTCGGCGGCGAGCGGGCCAAGCGTTGGAAAACCGCCTCGAATTCCTTGTCGGCATCTGCCTGTTGGATGTTAAGCGTAACCCCAAGCCTGTGGGCCGCCGCCAAGAGTTCATTCGATTGCGCTGGGCCAGCGGGGTTGCGCGGGTTCACGAGCGCCACCACAGCAATTGCGTTCGGCACTGTCTGATGCAGCACTTCCAACAGCTTCGGCCCCAGTTCGACATCGAGCGTCGTCACGCCCGTAAGGTTGGCGCCGGGCTGGTTTAGGCTGGCAACGAGTTCAGTCTTCACAGGATCGACTCCGGTGACGAACACAATCGGAATCGTCGCGGTGGCGAGCTTGGCCGGCGGCACCGCAGGGCCGTTGGCCACGATCACGGCCACCTTTTGACGGACTAACTCGGCGGCCAATGCTGGCAGCCCGTCATAGCGACCGCTTGCCCAGCGATATTCGATGAGGACATTGCGGCCTTCGACATATCCCGCTTCGGCCAGCGCTTGACGAAAGGCAGCGATATGATGTGGGAGGAGGTCAGGTGATCCAGTGTTAAGAAATCCAATCACAGGCTCCGCCGGCCGCTGCGCGCGCGCCGCCAGAGGCCATGCAGCCACCGCGCTCCCGAGCAGCGTGATGAACTCGCGGCGCCTCAGTTGATCGAATTGCATCCCGTGCTGCCTCTAGCCAAGGAGTGGGTGACAGCATAGCGGATTGGCGAGCGTCAGGTCAGGGGCTTGCTGCGGCGCGGAATTTCGCCCCGACCCAGCGCCGGTTTGGGTCATGAACGGCCCAAAACGCATCCTCCCCACTGAGTCCGGTCTACTTCAAACTGCGGACGTTCGCAGGCGTGGTTGGTTGGCCTCTTCCGTGCCATGAGGCGCGGCTACATCGTCCAGACAATCATCCGCGGAGGGAAGTGTCATGAGCCACGGCGTGCATGCGGTCCAGCATAAGGTGGAGCACGAGCAGATATCCTGTCCTCGCTCGCGATCCTGAACATGGCGAACGCGATGTCGCCTCAGCTTAGGCAACGCATACGCCACGCGGCACTCGGGGTGATCATCGAGATGACCGTCGAACAAGCCAAGCAGGAGCAAGTGCACCGCCATGCAAGAGCGCACGTTCAAAGAGCGTCCCAGAAGCCGCACTTGCGGTCGACACCCGAGTCCTTTGCCGTGGCGATTTTTCCTGCGTGCAACAGCTGGGTTTGCTCTGAGTTCATCATCCATTTGGGCCATGCCGGAACGCCGCGGCCATTCGGGTCGCCTTTGGCCGCAAAATCCGTCCAATAACGCACCATCGCGTCGGACAACTCCTGCTGGGCGGCATTCAGCGGCTTGGGCTTGCCTTCGGCGCCATGATAGCGCGGGAAAATGTACTGGATCTCCAACGTGTGCGCGGCGCCGTACGGGAACGACACCGGATCGAAGTATTGTGGGGCGTCCTTGTCCATGAACTCGTAGACATAGACCGGCACATATTTCGACGCCGAAGCCATCACGCGGCGTGAGGGGCACACGAAGCCCCACGAGGTCAGCGCGTGCGCAACAGCCTCGCTCGCCGAAGGGAAGTTCGCAACAGGATACTCCGTCGCAATTTTCGCAGCGCGCTCCGCGCCGAACGTGCCCGCGAGGTTGTGGACATAGTCCTCGTGCGCCAATGGCTTCCTTGTAGCCAGTTCGCGGAGGCTGACGAACCAGGTCCACTCGTTGTGGTTGTTGCCGATCAGGATCGGCACGCGATGGAAATTGCCATCAGCAAGCCGCTTCTGCATCTGCTCGGGCAGGATCGCGCCATCGAGCACGCGCATGGCTATACCGGTGAAGCGGTCCGCCTTTTCGATGATTTCCGCAACGGACTTGGAGCGCATGCAGACAGCAGCTGTCGCCTCGTCCGTGCAGCCGAGCGCAGTCGCAAAATCGATGCCGAGCTTGAAGCCTGCTTCCAGCGGGGTCTGCGGCGCGGCCGATACGCCGCTCTGGAGAATGGCCCTGTGAAACAGGCCAGCCGCGGGCGGCGACACCATGTTGAACAGCGTGGCCAGCCCGCCTGCGGATTCGCCGAACAGTGTGACGTTGTCCGGATCGCCGCCGAAACTGCGGATGTTGCGCTGGACCCATTTGAGCACTTCCTGCTGGTCCATGAGCGCATAGTTCGAGAACGCACCGCCTTCCTTGGCGAGTGCCGGGTGCGCAAGGAAGCCAAAAATGTTCAGGCGGTAATTGAACGTGACAACGACTGTGTTGCCGTCCTTGACAAGCTTGCGGCCGTCGTAGTCGTCGCCGCGGCCATTGACGAGGCCACCGCCATGAATCCACACCATCACGGGACGCAGCTCGCCGCGCGCCGAAGCCGGTGGGGCAACCACATTCAGATAGAGACAGTCTTCATTCACGCTGCGTTTGGCGAATACGCCGAAGGTGTTCGTCTGCACGCAGCTGCCGCGGAAAGCCCCAGCATCCCGCACGCCTTCCCATTTCGACAGCGGAGCCGGCGGCTTCCAGCGCAGATCGCCGACCGGCGGAGCGGCATAGGGAATGCCGAGGAAGCTAACCGTGCCCCCCTGCTCGTAACCGCGTAGTTGTCCGCCCTCGGCGGTGACGACGTCGGGCTTGCCGGACTTGATGTCCGCGAAGAGATCTTCGGCGGCGGCCGGTGTCGCAGCAACGCTTACCCAGATTGCCGCAGTTGCTGCGACAGCAAGGAATTTTCTCATTGGTCGTCCTCCCAGGAATTTGACCTCGTGGCGCTTTTCATGCCGCATGCCGGGCGGCGCTTGCGACTCCATGAGCGATATCCCAACTTGGGCGATCTGCAAATCGACGCCGACTTCGATCGCGAGGGCTATGAGTTCACCGTCGCCGCAGCCGTCGGGGTTCATCTGAAGTTTGCAGCCGAACCGCTACGGATCTGATCGAGGGATGGCGACTGTCCGCGCGGTTGGAGAGGTCGTCCATCCTGTCTGAGTACAC
Source organism: uncultured Alphaproteobacteria bacterium (assembly GCA_963840535.1). Lineage (GTDB taxonomy): Bacteria > Pseudomonadota > Alphaproteobacteria > Rhizobiales > Xanthobacteraceae > VAZQ01. The sequence continues at coordinate 132,355 of CAWIZJ010000064.1, read as the reverse complement.
TTCCAAATTGAAATATGGCGGACATGTAATGGCTGCATCAAACAAGCCCACAAATTCAAGGTAACGACCATCGCCACAATGATAGTTGATGCTATGAGTATCAAGTCCAAGATCCCGCGCCACCTTGAGGTTTTCATCTATTTGCTCTTGCTGGCGACCCGCAGATGCTCAGAAGCACGGCAAGGGATGCACAATCTACTCGCACCGGCCGTGGGCCTGCCGGCACTGGTCTTGCCGCTGGCTCCACCAATCACGATACCGCCGACCAGTCGCGGCCAGACCGATCCCATTGCGTCAAGACCTTTTCGCCGCGCGGCCCGATCGCGACCGAGGGCTGGAGCGGTTTCCATTTGTATCCTGCGGTCATGATTGCTTCCTTTCAGGGTTGAGCACGCGCCAGCTCTCGGCCGGCACCGGCGAGTAGTAGATCAGCGGCAGCGGCGGCGGATCGACCACCTTGACCGGGACGGTCCAGTGCCGTTCGGGCTTCTCGTTGTGCAGACCGAAATCCTCGATCTCCTCGCGGGTCAGCCAGTGCATTTTCTCAGCCGGGGTTGCCATCATGACTTCGATCAGCTTGAGGCTGATCCCCATCTCGATGACGTAGTTGTATTTCTTCTCGTACCAGTATTCGGCGATGCTGCCGTACCCGGCCCTCCTCAAGCGGCGTTGCCAGAGGCGATAGTCGTGGACGTCCCAATTATCCATGACCTTGGTGGCGGGATAGCTCGGGCTGTGGACGCCGACGCGGCCGGCGATGTAGCGGTTGCTGCCGCCGATCAAGATCATCACGCAGGCGCTGGAGCATCGCTTGCCTTTCCTGACCACCACGGTGGCGGAGTTCTTCCGCAACAGCCGGCCGATCTGCATGGCGGTGGACCCATTGCCGCCGGGGCTGTCGAGATCGACGGTGGTGACCGTGCCTTCGGCGTAGTGCTGCTCGATCTGCTTGCGCATCGACGCGCCGACGTAGCCCACGACGTAGAGGGTGCGGTCCTTGCGGGTCACTTGCGCGGCCGGTTCATCATCGGCCAGCGCGGCGACCGTGAGCGCGGCCAGCGCGATGACCGGGGCGAGCATTCTCATGATCGCCTCCCTACCGGCAGCGGGTGAAGGTGCGGCCCGATATCGAGGTCCGCGACCGGCAGATCGTTGTGGTTCGCTCGCAGCGGCAGCGGCTGGTCGTGGTCCCCGCTGATCGAGGAGTACGAGACGCAACTGCATCCAGCCGCCTGCGCCGCTGGGTGGGAGCAGCCGACCAGGGCGAGCGCCAGGACGGCCAGCACCAGCACGCGCTGGATGTGCCGGCGCAGTTGTATCTTCTCCAGGCGGGTGCAGATTTTCTTCCAGCGGTCGATGTAGTCCTGCGCCTCGTGAACCGTCACGAAGTCGCAGAACAGTCCGTCCTCGAAATGCACACGCCAGAACGTGTGCATCACCTCGTCAGGCTCTCGAGCCCAGCAACGCGCTGCACGCAAGGCGCCGACCATCTGCCCACTAAATGACATTAGTTGCACCGATGTGCTTGAGGTTGACTAGAGACTGGGGGATGGCGACTTGAATCAAACTAGAACTTTCATCATTCGGGTCCCTCTAAAAAGAGGAACGGCAGGACACGACTGATCCCGGCGTCCGTGACTTCGAAATAAATTTTTTGGGTGTCGTGCCGGAATCGCGGTCTTCAAGCCGTAATGCCTAGGGGCGGTCGGACTTGGGGGGAAGTGGCGGCGGTCCCGGGGAACTAGCCAGCGGGAGGCGGCAGGTCTTTGGATCGACGGAATTGCGGGAGTTCGACCTCGCCTGCACTAGAGGCGAGCGCGCCTTAATGAGGTTTGCTGCAAGAACTCAGAGAAATAATCCAGACATTGAGGGACGCGAGTTGGGACCACCAAATCGTAACAAAAATCTCCTCCCCTTTTCCGAAATCTCTTGGGGTTGGGGCCTTGGGCCCATTCTGTGATTCGTTGGATCGAATGACGAATACGCCTTAGCGTGCCGCACCTTCCCCGACGAGTGAGAATGAGCCCCAGAAGCCCGGATAGACATTCCAAATATCGGACTTGTCGTCGAGATAGGCGAGCATGGCACGGCGCAGCGCCTCCGCACGGCCGATGGTCTGGTTGGATCGCATGATGTCGAACGTCGACGTGGTCAATCGGGTCGCCGCCTTGGAATTGATTCGCCAGTGTGAGACCAGCAGCGCGCGGGCGCCCGCATAGAAGAAGGCGCGCGCGAGGCCCGACAGGGCTTCCGCGCCCGGCTTCTCATTTGCCGCCGTATTGCAGGCAGACAGCACCACCCAATCCGCATTGAGCTTGAGTTGCGCCACCTCGCTCGCGGTCAACAGGCCGTCGTCGAGTTCGCTTGGCTTATTGGGCAATGTCAACGCAAGCGATGGCTCCCCGACTCCTTCGACGTCGCCCGCGACCAGGCCGTGCGTCGCGAAATACACGACGCGGTAGTCGGCGAGCGGTAAGCGCTTCACATTGGCCTCGGTTGCATTCCTGCCGAGATGAATGTCGCTGGAAGACGCGCCGAGCTTGGCTGCGACGGTCTTTAATTCCTCCGCGGAGTCCGGCAAGGGAGCCAAAGCCACGGCGAGCATTGCCCGGTCGACGGAGGCGCCGCGCCAGTAGTCGGAATAGGCGCGGGTCCTGGCGGCGATCTTGCCGGTTGCGGTGAGTTGGCCGGCCTGGGCAGCGGTCTGGTCGGGAGCGAAAATCGGATCGCCGAAGCCTATCATCGGCTTCCTACCCTGGTCCGTGCGGGCGAACACGCGCAAGGCCTCCAGGCTCGCGACCGATGGGAGCACGGTGACCGCATGCCGCTTCACTAGCCAAGCAGCATCGCGGTAGGCGGCCATATCGTTGATCTGTTGTGGCACCGCAATGGCCGGCCTGTCCGTCACGAGCAGATGGAACGGCAGCGCGGTGAGCGGGCCCGTGGGTACGATGAGGAGGTGAGACTTGTTCTTGAACAACGCCTCGACCGGACCGAACAGCGAAACGTATAGCTCGTTCGCAGCAGCAAGATCGAACAGCCGGGGGTTGCCAGCATCGAATGATTTCGCGAGTTCCTCGACGTCGAGGCCGCGGCGGAAGGCGGCGACCTCCGCCGCCATGTTTTTCTCGCCGATGGGGATCGCCCGCCACTCGAAACCCTCGCGCGTGAGCGCAAAAACATAGGTCTCGTTGGGTCCTGTCAGGAAGAACACGAGCGCCTCGTCGGCGCCAAGCAGCTTCTGAACCTCCTCCGCCAGGAGCGGCTTAGGATTTGCCAGCGCGGCATATCCAGGGAATTCCTTATCGAGACGTGCGGTAACTGCGCTGAGCCGGCTCTCCGTCTCAACGATCTGCTTGCGCAAGGCAGCGATCCTTGCCCCGTCCTGCTGAACCTCGCGGTTCGACAGCGCATCGAGCAGTGCCTTGTCTTTCTCGCGCCAGGTGGCGGCGAGGTCCTGGCTCTCGCGCACCAGCGAAGCCAAATCGCCTTCACCCGAGGCGAAGCGCGCGCTCATCTGTTGGACTGCCGCCGCAGCCGAGGATTGACTGGCCCATTGAGCGAATTCGATGGCCTCTTGAGCGAGCGAAGGCGCAGGCTCAATTCCCTTGCGTGCCGCAACGGCTAGATTGGCCACATGGCGCTGAAAGTAACTGGCGCGCTGTTCCACGAGGCCGCCTGTCGCCCCAGTCTGTTGAGCACCCGTCGATTCGGCAGCTCGATGGGCCAGGACGGCAGCGGTTGCCCTGCGCGAATAAGTAAGCGCGCTTCCGCTTTCACCCCGAGATTCATTGAGAATGGCTAGATTGTTGAGGGTTGGGGCCACGTCGGGGTGGTTCACACCGAGGGCCTGCCCCGTGATCGCTAAGGAACGTTTGTACAGCGCCTCTGCCTCGCCGTACTTGCCCTGGGCTATAGAGACGCCGGCTAGATTGTTGAGGGTCTGGGCCACGTCGGGGTGGTTCACACCGACGGCCTGCTCCTTGATCGCTAGGGCGCGCTTGTAGAGTCCCTCTGCCTCGCCGTACTTGCCCTGGGCTTCATAGACGATGGCTAGATTGTTGAGGGTCTGGGCCACGTCGGGGTGGTTCACACCGAGGGCCTTTTCATTGATCGCTAGGGCGCGCTTGTAGAGTCCCTCTGCCTCGCCGTACTTGCCCTGGGCTTGATAGACGTTGGCTAGATTGTTGAGGGTTGTGGCCACGGCGGGGTGGTCCGCACCGAGGGCCTGCTCCCTGATCGCCAAGGCACGCTTGTACGAGCCCCTCTGCCTCGCCGTACTTGCCCTGGGCTCGATAGACGATGGCTAGATTGTTGAGGGTTAGAGCCACGTCGGGGTGGTTCGCACCGAGGGCCTGCTCCCTGATCGCCAAGGCGCGCTTGTAGAGTCCCTCTGCCTCGCCGTACTTGCCCTGGGCTCGATAGACGCCGGCTAGACTGTTGAGGGTTGGGGCCACGTCGGGGTGGTTCGCACCGAGGGCCTGTTCGCTTGATCGCCAAGGCACGCTTGTAGAGTCCCTCTGCCTCGCCGTACTTGCCCTGTTCTCGATAGACGCCGGCTAGACAGTTGAGGGTTGTGGCCACGTCGGGGTGGTTCGCACCGTGGGCCTTTTCGCGGATCGCCAACGCGCGCTTGCAGAGTCCCTCTGCCTCGCCGTACTTGCCCTGGTCTTGATTGACGGTGGCTAGATTGTTGAGGGTTTGGGCGACGTCGGGGTGGTTCGCACCGAGGGCCTTTTCGCGGATCGCCAACGCGCGCTTGTACAGCCCCTCTGCCTCGCCGTACTTGCCCTGGGCTCGATAGACGCCGGCTAGATTGTTGAGGGTTCGGGCGACGTCGGGGTGGTTCGCACCGAGGGCCTTTTCGCGGATCGCCAACGCGCGCTTGTAGAGTCCCTCTGCCTCGCCGTACTTGCCCTGGACGTCATAGACGAGGGCTAGATTATTGAGCGCAACGGCGTAGTCTGCATGATCGGCCCCGAAACGCGCCTTAACCAGCCGCTCAAGCTTCTGTGCCTCGATTTGCGCGGCGGGGTAGTTTCCGCGCGCATAATGATTTTGGAAGGCCTTGTGGATCGCCATAATGTCGGCCGGTTGGGCCGATGCGGTCGCGAGTACTACCGAAGTCGCGAGTGCAACGATCGCAACAAAAGCGACCGTCTTGCTGCGCAGTCCCGCTACTATCACCTTACCCTCCGTGACGTTGTCCCACGACGGATTCGACTTGTCCGACGCCAGCGTCGCAACTTACAGATTGGCTTCAGTTTGAACTTGTGGGGGCCTTCCAGGGACCCAAGCATCGAATATCAGCGGCTTCGAGGGCCAGGCACGCCGCGGCAGCATCCTTTTCCGATGCAAACGGTCCTAGTTGTGCGGTGTAAGTCGGCAGCACAAGTTCAATTCGCTTGAGAGTCGCCTGGCCAAACAATTTTGGAAACTCCGTTTGCTTCATGCGAAACGCGGCGAGCACATCGGCCTCACTGCGGTGCGATTCGACCAACACATGCCCCTCCGTCCTGCTAGGCAGAGTTGAGCCGGAGCGAGAAGAGATCGCGGGTGGAGGAACGCGCGTCTCATCCCCGGCCCGCCGCTCCAAACCGATGACCTCATCCGCCGTGTGGTGATATGTCCAGCGATATCCCAATGTCCCACCCGTTACGATCAAGACAAGTCCGAACGTTGCGCCCAGGGCAAGAAGGCTCGTGCGTCCCCTTGCCATCGTCACCCATAGGCTGACATTTCGATGCTGTCCGGGGATGCGGTGCAGTCCTCCACATCCCCGGACGAGACAGGGGTCTCGCGCAGACGATGGACCCCAAGCCGGTCCTTACCAGCCGCTGCGCTCGGCATCTGCATCAGTGAGACATTCCGCACACTGACTTGCTAAAGGACGCCAAAAATTTGTTTGGTGATGAATGCCCCGCCTAGAGCCAAAACGCCTACGATCCCCCAGAAAGTCCAGAATTTTCGGTCCTCGTTGGCTTCTTCTTTTCGCTCCTCCATCCTTTCGTGAACGATTTCCATTCTTCGTTCTTCGTCCCGTACAAGCTCCAGTAGAATCTGAACCAACACGGCCTCAAGCTGCCTTCCCAGCCGATCGAGCCGCGCCCACACAATCCACACAGAAGCAATCACAACAAAAGCAAAGATTGACCACTCGGACATGAGCGCCCCCTTTCCGTCTTTTTGGACGTAATTGGCGACTGCATGGGAACGACATCATGGGTTTCGTTCGCGCTAGCCGTTTGGCCTTGAGATATAGGCCGCATTCCGCGCACCGACTTGCTAGTTGACGCCAAAGATTTGTTTTTGTTGAACAGCGCCCCTTGGCGTTCGTCCTTAAACCGGTGGATGGCCTTCTTCCTTGCGATCAGTTCCGCGTGATGAATGCCCAGCCTAGAGCCAAAACAAAAAGCAACGTCTGCAGATAGGTTCGGGCGAGCTCGATCTCGATCACCACAAATAACTTCGACAAAAAAGGGGGCGAAAACCTGCCCCCTTTTACCCTGTATATATCAGTTCAGTTAGGATACCTGGCGCATGCTCGTGCCTAGCGCACCGTAATTGACACGATAGTATCCGTCCGCCCCAACCGACACGGCGTCAGGCATCACTTGCAACACCTCTTGAGCCATGACGCCCTCATAGGTTTCGGGCTTTCCGAGGTACTTGAAGTGATAAAGAGGAAGTCCAAACACCGTGGTGCCGATACGACGCACGTCTTCCTTCAGCCTAACATCGGAGACGGGGATCATCCCATCGTCCCCAACACACGGCCCAAGCATCGTCAGACTGGGGGCTGGGGGGACCCCATCGTCCCCAACACACGGCCCGAGACCCATGCCGCCGACATGATCGGCCGCGACCGCGTCGAGGAGATTTCTGAATTGCTTGTCAGTACCGGATGCCAAGTTGTCCATTGTTCAGCCCTCCCAACCGTTGTCCATTGTTCAGCCCTCCCAGCCAAGCACATTCGGCGGCTCGCTCGTTCAGGGCGAACGGCGGTAGTATGGCACGAACGCCGAGTAGTCTGGCAAGCGATTAGCGCTTCCGTCGTCCGGAGAGATCGATCAGCGGCCTCGACGCTTGTAGTCAGCCGCGGCGCGGTCGGCGGCTTCGGCGGGTGACAGCTTGCGGATGTAGAGGTTGCGCCACGTCCGCCCGCGGATCGAGGTTGCGCGGATACCCCGTTCGGCTAGTGCCGCTGCCACCGCGTTCTTCCATGCGGAGAAGGGCATCGGCGTTGCCGTGCTCGCCGGCTCGGTGTCTCGTGCCACTGCCTAGGCTTCCTCGACGAGCTTCGCCCACACCAGCCATTTCTTGAAGTTCGCTTGAAACCCCGCCTTCGCCTCTTCGAGTGACGGCGCGCGTCCGCTGGTCGGGCCGGATTGCCAAGCACCTAAGACGGTGATCGACCAGTACCAACGCAGCTCCGGCAACGTGTGCCGATCCTCATAGATGCGCCCGATCGGGCGGCCGTCATCGTAGACGACGCAATCGAACCAGTCCGCATAGGCGGGGGAGGATAAACCGGTCTTACGCATACTCAGGGACATGGCCGGATGATAGCGCGGCTACGGCCGCTCGCCACGCCCCAGCGCGGGCCGCTGGCGCGGCGGCCAAGTCCGGATCATATCAGAACGTCGGCGTCCTGCCCTTCACCCGCTCCTCATTCCGCATCCAGTCCAATCCGCGCCGCGCGGCATCTTCGTCGCACTTGCCAACGTAGCCTTCGAGCACCTGCGTTAGTTGATGGCGGACGAGATCGGATAGCCGGTAGGTGTCCGGGCGAGTGAGAAAGTGGAGCGCGCGGTTGTGGGCGATGCGGGTGATGGTTAGGCGCGGACGCACCATGTCGTTCAGGATAGCGCCTCACCGGATGCCCCGCCACGCCCTAGGCGCGAGCCCGCTCCGGGCGCGTTGCGTCGTAGTCGGCCGCAGTGCGATCGGCGGCCTCGCCGGGGGATAGTTTGCGGATGTAGAAATTGCGCCACGTCCGCTCGCGGACGTTCGCTCTGATGCCGTGCCGCTCGATCAGTTCCGCAGCGGCGGCGTCATTCCACGCCGTGTAGTTCGGCGGCGTGGTCTTGCTCGCGCTGGCCGTCTTCTTGTCGGGTGCCACTGCCTACGCTTCCTCCAGCTTCGCCCACCGCGGCGCTCAGTGCTTCGCCTATCTTCTCCGCTTACCAAACTCGGCGCGGCAGCGCGGGCTGAGAAAGCGCCGGTTCTTCTGCATGCAGGCCGTGATTTGCTGAACGTCCGTGAATTGACTGCAAAGCCGCATCGCATCGCCTTCGCAGGCTGCGCGCTGCTGCGGCGTCCCCTGCGCCGCGGCGGGCAGAGACAGAAGGATCAGCGCAAGGCCGAATAGGCCCGCAAGCCCCGTAATGGGTCGCCTACCAAGCCGTGCGGTGCAGAGGTGGTCCATCATCGTTCCCTTCTTCGTTCGCAGTCGAACCAGTCCGCATAGGCGGGGGAGGATAGGCCGGTCTTACGCATACTCAGGGACATGGGCGGATAATAGCGCGACCGAGGGTCCGCGCTATTGAGGCGGCAAGGCGGGGCAGCGGCGCTATCCGTTTGAGCACCCGCCGCCGTGCAATGTGGATGGCCCCGATGGGGATCGGGGCCATCCGAGCCAAGATGGCGGGGGAAGGGGGTGGGGAAGCGCCATCCGGCTATTGAACGACTTCGCTTTCCCTTTGCCGCCTGTGCTGCGCGGGGACGTGTTCTCAGAAATCCCCAACCGCCTCACGCAATGCTTGAACTTGCGACAGTCAATAAGATGCGGTTCACCAGCGGCGCAAAACCCGCCGACCGTAGTAAGCCGGGGCATAGCCGCCGCCATAGTAACCCGGGGTGTTGTAGCCATAGCCATAGGCGGGAGACGGCGAAGCGTACCCATAGCCATAGCCATAGCCATAGCCATAGCCGGGGGCGTAGCCACTGTAGGCGGGGTAGTAGCTGTAGGCGGGATAAGTTGAAGCGGCGATTGCGCCAGCGGCTATTGCGCCGACGGCAAGTCCCACGCCCACGCCACGCCGACCCACCCGACCACGGCGATACTGCACGGTTTCCACCATAGGAGTGGATGCGTCCCGCAATGATAAAGAGGCACTACCTAGGGGAACCGCATTGGCCGAACCGGCAAGCGACCAGCCGCCCCCGGCAATCAGGGCAGCGGCCAAGGCCTTGGTGAGCAAGTTCATGAGTTCCTCCACGGATTGTTAAACGCACACTCCCTCAAAGGGAGAAAACGCCTCATGGAATGCCCACCATGAGACGGCGCATGTCACAACGGCCGCAAGCTGGCCGCCATGACACAGATCAAAAAGTGACGGATAAAGATGGGCCGTGCTGACGCTCTCGACCGCGCGGGTCGGCGTCAGGCGGCAAGGCGGGGCAGCGGGGCCTAGCTGGTGCGAAATTTCCAGCCGGACGGGTGTGGGGTGCCAGCCCGCGTCGTGCGAGCGCACCGGCGGGCCTCTGTCGGGCTTCTGTGGCGTTACCCTTACCGTTACCCATCGTTCAATCCCCGAGTATGTTCTCTAATAAAACCAAAGTTTAAGAAGTAACTCTACGGTGTCCTCGACCGTGACGGCAACGTCAATCTGGATCGTGGACCGGGCGCGACGCGAGCGTTTGCAGAGCCTCCCCACGTCGATCATGCCGCGATGCTGCTCGCGAGCATACCGGTGAGCGTGATCGTCTATGCTTTTACCGGCAGCAGCTACATCCTCGGAGTGGGCGGCGACGAGGCGCTGAAGGCAAGGCTCGAGGCCCGCGCGCCGGGCATTCCGGTCGTGATCGCTGCGTCGGCATGCTGTCTGGCGTTGCGCGCAGTGGGAGCACGGAGGATGGCGTTGATCCATCCACCCTGGTTTTCCGCCGACTTGGACAGAAGGGGCGCCGAATATTTCCAGAGCCAGCAATTCGAGGTCGTCCATCACGCCCCGGCACCACTGCGCAGCGACTTCGGCGAGGTCCACCCGGCTCAGATATATGACTGGGCTCGCAGGAACGTGCCAAGCTCGGCAGAGGCGGTGGTCATCGGCGGTAATGGCTTGCGCGCCATCGGTGCGATCGAGGCACTGGAGGCGGATCTCGGCCGTCCGGTCCTATCCGCCAACCAGGTCGCGTTGTGGCATGCGCTCCGCCTCGCGGGCGTGCACGCGCCCGTCGGTTATTACGGGCGCCTGTTCGCCGCCGGCCTTCCGGTCGAAGCATGAAAGGGGAACCTCATGGAGGCCGAACAGCCTGGAGACGATGTTCGCGCGATCGAAGCTCTCATTGCTCGGCAGTTCGCAAGCCTGCATTGGGTGCCTGGAACATCGGCTGATTGGAATGCGTTCACAGCCGATTTCTCTCCCGACGCATCGCTCTACCCTGCAGCACGCCCATCTAAGCGCCAGACGTTGGAGGCGTTCATCGGACGGATGAAAGGCCTCGCGGGGATAAAGCTGCGGTCGTTTCACGAGACCTTGCTAGGGAGCGAGGTGCGCGTTTTCGGCAACGTTGCGGTCGCTGTTGCGGCCTGCGAGATGACGGAAAACGATACGGAAGCGAATTGGGGGGTCGAGATGTTGCTGCTCGTCAAGGATGACGGTGCCTGGAAGATCGTGGCGCAGGCTTGGGACGCAGAGGGCCCATCAAAGAAAATTCCGGTTCATCCGTGCGAGAGTGACGGAGGCGGCCGCGCACTGACGGTCAAGGGTCGTGTCCCGGCTGCGGTGCAGCGCGAAGCTCTTGCGGAGCGGTGCGCCGCTGAGCCGGGACCGCTCCAGCGGCGGAGTTTGTAAGGGTCCCGGTTCTGCAGCGCACCACTTCGTGCTGCGCTGCGCCCGGGACACGTGCGATCGAGCATCAGAGCTACAGCGCTCTAGCTCGCCTCGCGCAGCTTCACCGCATCCTCGAGGTCGACCGAGACCAGCTGCGAGATGCCCTGCTCGGCCATGGTGACGCCGTAGAGCCGGTTCATCCGCGCCATGGTGATCGGATTGTGGGTGATGATCACGAAGCGGGTGGCGGTGGCGCGCGTCATCTCGTCGAGCAGGTCGCAGAAGCGCTCGATATTGTGATCTCGAGCGGGGCGTCGACCTCGTCCAGCACGCAGATCGGCGCTGGATTGGTCAGGAACACCGCGAAGATCAGCGCCAGCGCGGTGAGCGCCTGCTCGCCGCCCGAGAGCAGCGACAGCGTCGCCGGCTTCTTTCCCGGCGGCTTGGCGATGATCTCCAGGCCGGCTTCCAGCGGATCCTCGCTTTCGATCAGCTGCAATTCCGCGGTGCCGCCGCCGAACAGCTGGGCGAACAGGTGCTTGAAGTGGCCGTCGACCACCTCGAAGGAGGCGAGCAGCCGCTGGCGGGCCTCGCGATTGAGGTTCTGGATGCCTTGACGCAGGCGCTTGATGGCTTCCACCAGGTCGTCTCGCTCGGCGGCGAGCGAGTCGTGCTGGGTCTCGACCTCGCGCAGCTCCTCCTCGGCGCGCAGGTTCACGGCGCCCAGCCGCTCGCGCTCCCGGCGCAGCCGCTCGAGATTGGCCTCGACCTCGGCGCGCGCCGCTTCCTCGCGCGCCGCGCCCATGGTCTCGAGCGCCGCGCGCGCGGCCCGGTCGGCCCGCGGCGAGCGCATTCTCACCCTGGGCGAGGGTGTCGGCTGCGCTGCGACGTCCCGCCTCCGCGGTCTCGATCTCGTCGATCAGCGCGCGCCGCTTCTCCTCGAACAGGCGCGGAGCGTCCTCGAGGCTCGCGCGTGCCTCCTTGGCCTCCTCGACGCGCGTTCCAGGCTCCGCGATCGGCGGCGATGGCGGAAAGCCGCCGCGCGAGATCTCGGCCGCCTCGAGCGTCTCGATCTGCGCGACCGGACTCTCGCTGCGCGCGCGGACACGAACTCGCGGGCTGCTTCCGCAATCGTCTGATGGGTGGGCGTCGGCGAAGTCGGCGGTGCTTAAAAACCGCTGGCGTGTGATTTGGCTCACGTTGGATATTCCTGATTGCGGATAATGCGATCCATCAAACGCGACGAAATTCGTCCGATGCGCTAAGGGAGCTCGAGAGGCCGCCGATGCTGACGTTCGAAAAACTTGTGCCATCCGCGAGCAGGGAACGCTTTGCGGGAATTCACCGCACCTATGGACCCAACGATGTGCTGCGGCTGCGCGGGTCGATTCAGATCCGTCATACCCTGGCGGAGATCGGCGCCGACCGGCTGTGGAAGCTGCTTCAGAGCGAGCCGTTCGTCGCCGCCCTCGGCTCAGTATCCGGCAACCAGGCGATGCAGATGGTCAAGGCCGGCCTGAAAGCAATCTATCTGTCGGGGTGGCAGGTGGCGGCCGACAGTAATTCCGCGGGAACGATGTATCCGGATCAGAGCCTGTATCCCTCGAATTCCGGACCGGAGCTGTGCCGCCGCATTAACCGCACGCTTTGTCGGGCCGATCAGATCGAGCATGCGGATGGAGGTGTCCGGCGTCGAGTGGCTTGCTCCGATCGTCGCCGATGCGGAAGCCGGCTTCGGCGGACCGCTCAACGCGCACGAGATCATGAAGGCCTATATCGAGGCCGGCGCCGCCGGAGTGCACTTCGAGGATCAGCTGGCATCGGAGAAGAAATGCGGCCATCTCGGTGGCAAGGTGCTTATCCCAACGGCTGCGCACGAGCGCAATCTGAATGCAGCGCGCCTGGCGGCCGACATCTGCGGTGTGCCGACCCTGGTCATTGCGCGCACCGACGCCGAGAGCGCGAAGCTCATCACCTCCGATGTTGACGAGCGTGATCGCGAGTTCCTGACCGGGGAGCGCACGGCGGAAGGTTTCCATCGCCTGAAGCCGGGCACCGGTCTTGCGCACTGCATCAAGCGGGGTCTCGCCTTCGCGCGCTACGCGGATCTGCTTTGGTGGGAGACCTCGAAGCCCGACCTGGCGGACGCACGCAAGTTTGCGCACGCCATTCACCGCGAATTTCCGGGCAAGCTGCTCGCCTACAATTGTTCGCCTTCGTTCAACTGGAACGCCAATCTCGATCAGGCGACCATCGGCCGCTTCCAGAGGAGCTCGGCGCGATGGGCTACAGGTTCCAGTTCGTGACGCTCGCCGGCTTCCACAGCATTAATCACGGAATGTACGAGCTTGCGCGCGGCTATCGCGATCGTGGCATGGCGGCCTATGCGGAGCTGCAGCAGGCCGAGTTTGCGTCGGAGGCACACGGATATACGGCGACCCGACACCAGCGGGAGGTCGGCACGGGGTACTTCGACCTGGTGAACACGGCCGTAGCCGGTGCCGGCGCCTCGACCACCGCGATGGAAGAATCCACCGAGGCGTTGCAGTTCGAGCGCAGAGCACGCACCTGTCGGCGGCGGAATGAGCCGACAGTTGCGATCAGATGGAGGCACGAGATGGCAAATAGCCCGCAACCCGAAGTCCAACTGCGCAGCGATATTGGGTCGTTGGCGGCAAGTACGAGACGATGGAGTTCGAGCGCCTTGTCGAGGGGACCGAGAGTGTCCTTGGTCCGTTCAGGTCCGTGGAGGACGCGGAGACGTCTGGCGCAGGGTCGCCGAAGGGACCCGTTTCCAGGCGACCGTCCGTTATACGATCACGGTCGAGCCGACACCTGCGTCGCAGATTTCATAGCGCTACACGAACCAGCGGGAGCAGCATCCATGGCCTTCGAACGCGTCCACCCCGATCCGCTCGTACAGCGAAACCTGGAAACGGCCCGCGCACTACGTGACGCCCACCTTCGCCGGTATCTGTCGCAGATAAAGAAGCGGGCCGAGCTGTGGCAGAGGTTCGAAGATCTAATGCGGCTAAAGACGGTTTGGAGCCGGTATGCTCGAAGTCAATCCCACAGCCTGAAAGCACATTCGCTCCCAAACCCCTAGTGTCCCGCTTCCGACGTTCGCTTCACATTGCAGCACGCTCGAGTGCGAACGTCGGAAGCAAAGGGACACTAGCAAGTCTATGGTGCTAGTGCGGTTTTGTCTTTGACGTTCCGATGACGGAACCGCCGCGAGACTGATCGGAACGTCAAAGACACCGCACTAGTTGGAGCTTGAAAATTCGATGGCAAACATCTGGTTGTTGGTCCTTTGTTTCGCTGTTGGGATCATTCTGCGGCAAAGCGGCAGGCTCCCGGAAAATGCGCCGGCCGCGCTCAACGGCTTTATCATCCACGTCTCTCTGCCAGCGGTCATCCTGCTTCATGTTCCTCGTCTCTCGATCGATGCTTCGCTCGTCTATCCCATCGCAGTGCCGGGATTTCTTCGCGACCGGCCTGATCCTGTTCACCACGGTGGCCAGGGTATCGCGATGGTCTGCGCAGACGACGGGTGGTCTCATCCTATCCGGCTCACTTGCGAACACTTCATTCATCGGCCTCCCAATGATCGAGACATTTTACGGTGCAAGCTTTCTCGGACTAGGCATCCTGATCGATCAGCTTGGGACATACATGGTGCTCTCGACAGTCGGCATCGTCGTGGCGCTGATGTACTCCACGAGTTGGACCGAGACCGTGGCCGCTGCGAGCGTGGTGCTGAAGGTCCTCAAATTCACCCCCTTTCAAGCGCTATTACTGGCGCTCGTCCTTCGACCGCTCGACGTTCCGGAAGGTGTCGAGCAACTGCTCGACCGGTTGGGCGTTACACTGGCACCGCTTGCACTCGTCTCGGTCGGTTATCAGTTGCGTCTATGTGATCTTGCAGGGCGGATCCCGGCGCTCACTTTAGGCTTATTGTTCAAGCTTGTGCTCGGGCCGGTTCTTGTCACGGTCGTCTTGATCAAGCTGCTCGGCACAAATGGCCCAACTACGCAGGTGGCGATCTTTGAAGCGGCCATGGCACCTCAGATCGGTGCTGCGATCGTTGCAATGGAGCACAAGCTCGATCCTCCGCTGGTTACGCTGATGGTAGGGATCGGCATCCCGCTCTCGTTCTTAACCTTGCCGCTGTGGTGGTACGTGCTCCAAGGTATCTAGCGCAGATACAGGGTTGCATCAAAGCGATCACAAACACGATGTGACCAACGATGGGATGAGCATGCATGACGGCCGCCGCCAATTGAGCGCTATGGGCTTGTGTCGGTTTTCGCGGCCTCCCGCGCGCAGTATAGCCGCGAGGTCTGGCGATGATGACCGTTGCAAGACGCTGTCGCGGGCTCTCTCAGGCGGACCTTCAGGAGGCAGCGTTCAACGTTCAACAGGTTCGATCGACGAGTGCGTGCAAATTATGGCTAGTCGGCAGCTTCGGCCAAAGTGAATGGATTTATGTGTGGACCGGAGGTTCGGTGCCAGCACTTTCCTCAAGGTACGGATCCCTTCAATTTTGCTGAATCAGGCGACTAGCTCGCCTCGCGCAGCTTCACCGCATCTTCGAGGTCGACCGAAACCAGCTGCGAGATTCCGCGCTCCGCCATGGTGACGCCGTAGAGCCGGTTCATGCGCGCCATGGTGATGGGGTTGTGGGTGATGATCACGAAGCGCGTATCGGTCGCGCGCGTCATCTCGTCGAGCAGGTCGCAAAAGCGCTCGATATTGTGATCGTCGAGCGGCGCGTCGACCTCGTCGAGCACGCAGATCGGCGCCGGGTTGGTCAGGAACACCGCGAAAATCAGCGCGAGTGCGGTGAGCGCCTGCTCGCCGCCCGACAGCAGCGACAGCGTCGCCGGCTTCTTGCCCGGCGGCTTCGCGATGATCTCCAGCCCGGCCTCCAGCGGATCCTCGCTCTCGATCAGCTGCAATTCCGCGGTGCCGCCGCCGAACAGCTCGGCGAACAGGTGATTGAAGTGGCTGTTGACCACCTGAAACGACGCCAGCAGGCGCTCGCGCGCTTCGCGATTGAGGTTCCGGATCCCTTGGCGCAGGCGCTTGATCGCTTCCAGCAGGTCGCCGTGCTCGGCGGCTGAGAGAGCGGTGCTGGGCCTCGACCTCGCGCAATTCCTCCTCGGCGCGCAGATTCACCGCGCCGAGCCGCTCGCGCTCGCGGCGCAGCCGCTCGAGATTGGCTTCGACCTGGGCGGCGTCGGGCAGCGGCTTGTCGCGCTCGATGCCGGCGAGGCCGGCAACCTCGGCCGGCTCGATCTCGAGCATCTCGTTGATCTCGTGGGCGACATCCGCGCGCCGGCGCTTGCCGCCCTCGAAACGCTCCTCGGCCCGCGCCGCCTCCTCGCGCGCGGCGCCCATGGCCTCGAGCGCGGCGCGCGCGCTGCGGTCGGCCTCGGCGAGCGCATTCTCGCCCTGGGCGAGCGCATCGGCCGCGGCGCGGCGTCGCCGCCTCGGCGCCCTCGATCTCGTCGATCAGCGCGCGCCGCTTCTCCTCGAACAGGCGCGGGGCATGGTCGAGGCTCGGCGCGCTCCTCCTTCGCTTCCGCGTCCGCTGCCTCGCAGCGTCTCGATCTGCGCGGCCGCGCCGCTCGCCGCGCTCGCTCCAGCCCTGGCGGTCGGCGGCAATGGCAGCAAGCCGCCGCGCCGAGATCTCGGCCTCGCGCGCGAGCGCCTGGGATTCCGCCGAGACTTCGGCGAGACCGGCGCGCCGGCCCTCGATGTCGCCGCGCACGCTCAGCGAGCCGGGCCTCCAAGTCGGCGATCGGCGGCAACGCCGTGATCGCGCGACGCTGTGCCTCGGCGGGCGGCGGCGGCCTCGTCGCGGCTCGCAGTCAACCGCGCTGTCGCCTCCCCGAGCGCGGACAGCCGCGCCGCGTTGCGGCTCATCTCGCGTTCGGCCTGCGCATGGCGATCGCGTGCCGTCGCCGCCTCCTGCTGCAGGGCGCGCCAGCGGAGCGCGGGCGGCGGTCTCGGCCTCCGCGGCCGCCTTCGCCTCCGCCTCGGCATGCTCGCCGCCGCCTGCTGGAGCGCCAGATCGCGGCGCACCGCCTCCAGCTCGGCTTCGATGTCGGCGAGCCGGTTCTTGCCGGCGAGGCGGCGGACCGCGCCGGTCGGCGCATTGGCGGCGACCGAGAAACCATCCCATCGCCACAGATCGCCCTCGCGCGAGACCAGGCGCTGGCCGGCCTTGAGCATCGGGAGCAGACGCGGCTGCGTCCTCGCGGGCGATGACGCCGATCTGCGCGCAACCGCCGCGCCAGCTCCCGCGGCGCTTGACCTGGTCGGCAAGCGCCTCGGCGCCCGCCGGCAACGGCGGATCGGCGGGATCGAGCGCTGCGCCCGCCCAACGCATGGGCGCGGCCGCATCGATGGGGGCTTCGAGATCGTCGCCGAGCGCAGCGCCGAGGGCCGCCTCGTAGCCCTTTCTCGACGCTGAGCTCGTCCATCACCGCCGGCCACAGGTTCTTGGTGTCGAGGTGCAGCAGCTTCGCCAGCGTCCTCGCCTCCGTGTCGAGGCGCTGGGCGCGGCGCTCGGCCTCGGCGAGCGGATCGCGCGCCGCATCGAGCGCCTGGCGGGCAGCGGAATGCGCGGCCTCGGCGCGCAAGGCCGCCGCTTCCGCATCGACGGCTGCCGCCTGCGACGCTCTGGGCGAGGGCGGCGAGGGCCGCGGGATCCGCGCGCTGCCGCCACTTCCGTCCCAAGCCGCGTCGAGCTCAGCCGCGACCGCCGCGATCTCGTCGGTCAGCCGCGCCAGCCGCTCGTCGTGCTCGCGCACCGCATCTTCCAGGGCGTGGCGCCGCGCGCTCAGCTCGGCGAGCGACGCCGTGAGCTCGTCGCCGGCCTTCTCCGCCGCTTGCAGGATCGCTTCGGCCTGCGCGACGCGCTGCGTCGACGCTGGCCCGCTTGTCCTCGTTGGCCGCGCTCTCCCGCCGCAGCGTGTCCTCCTCGGCGGCGAGTCGCGTCAGCGCGGCGCTCGCGTCGGCAGCCAGCCGACGCTCGCGCTCGATGTCGTCGTTGAGCTGAAGGAGTCTGCGGTCGAGCTCGGCCATGCGATCCTTGGCGCGCGCCTCCTCGCGCTCGAGCGTCTCGCGCGCCATCAGTCAGGCGCTGCAGTGCGGCGGCGGCCCTGGCCTCGGTCTCGCGCAGCGCCGGCAGCTCGGCTGCGGCCAGCGCCTGGTGCCTTCGATGCCTCGGCCTGCTCGCCGGTGCGTTCCGCGACCACGCGAGACCGGCCGCGTTCCTGGCCTGCTCGGCGGCGCCGAGCTCGGCATTGGCGGAGACCCAGCGCAGATGGAACAGCGTGGCCTCGGCCTTGCGCACCTGCGCCGCCACCTTGCGATAACGGATCGCCTGCCGCGCCTGCTTCTTGAGCGCATCCATCTGAGCTCGCGAGCTGCGCGACCACGTCCTCGAGCCGCAGCAGGTTTTGCTCCGCCGCGCGCAGCCTGCAGCTCCGCCTCGTGACGGCGCGCATGCAGCCCGGCAATGCCGGCCGCCTCCTCGAGCACGCGCCGGCGCTGCTCCGGCTTGGCCTGGATGATCTCGCCGATGCGGCCCTGGTGCACCAGGGCGGGCGAGCGCGCGCCGGTCGAGGCATCCGCGAATAGAATCTGCACGTCGCGGGCGCGCACCTCGCGGCCATTGATGCGATAGGTCGAGCCGGAATCACGTTCGATCCGCCGGGACACGTCGAGGGTATTGTGCTCGTTGAACTGGGCCGGCGCCTTGCGCGCGCTGTTGTCGATCTGGATCCCGACCTCGGCATTGTTGCGCCCCGGCCGCTGATTGGTGCCGGAGAAGATCACGTCGTCCATGTCGGCGGCGCGCAGCGACTTGTGCGAGGTCTCGCCCATCACCCAGCGCAGCGCCTCGACCAGATTGGACTTGCCGCAGCCGTTGGGTCCGACCACGCCGGTCAGCCCGGGCTCGATCATGAAATCGGTGGGCTCGACGAAGGACTTGAAGCCGAGCAGCCTCAGTCGCGTGAGCTTCATGCCGACGCCGTTCCAATAATCGAGCGTCGGCCCTGACGGAATCGATCCAGGGCTCGAGCCCATGGGGTGGGTCGAGGTGATGTGCCGCATCGCGCGCAGAATGAATCGCCGCGCGCGATTCTGCAACAGTCTTGCACCCCCCGGCTGCCTAAGATTTCCGACCAGGGCCGACGCCGGCCCCGCCCAGGAGGCCGCCAGCCCTACAGGCCTGCCGGCAAAACGGGCCCGGGAGCAGCCCAGCGGTAAATCGGCCCGTTAGGGCCGGTCGGCGCTTCCCGGCGATTGATTTTGCCATGATTCAGCCAAAGCTTCTGCGATATTGGTTGCTAGAGGGTTTCCGCTGGCATCGAAATTCGTCATGGCCGGCCGCGTGCCGGCCATCCACGCCTTGTTTGCCGCACGAAAGACGTGGATGCGGGCGACGGTCGCACGCTTGACGGCATAGTGCGGTGTCTTTGACGTTCCGATCAGTCTCGCAGCGGTTCCGTCATCGGAACGTGAACGTCGGAAGCGGGACACTAGCGGACAACGGAGGCAAAGGGGGCGCGATTGTTTCCAGCACGCCGGGGTGCCGCTGCCGTGACGGCGGTGTTGCCGATCGCAGGTGCATTTCTCGTCTTCCTTTTCCCGGCCGTCGGGCACGCGCAGGCCAGAGGTGGGCTCGGCACCTGCCAGGACGCGGCCGAGCTCGCGGTCCTGTCCTCGCCGATCGCGCCGTGGAAGGGCGCGCCTCTGCGCGTCGTCTTCGCCGCGGAGAAGCCGCTCGAGGGCGAGCTTTCGCTGATCGCGCCCAACGGAAGCGTCGCGGCCCGCTCGAGTGAGCGCCATGGCGGCCCGCCCTATTTCTGGTTCGCCGAGGTCGCCTCGCCGGCCGCGGGGACGTGGCACGCCAAGCTCGCGCGCGAGCGCGCGCCGGCCGAATGCAGCACGATCACGCGCGAGATCGCCGTGCGCGCCGCCGCGCCGCCGCGGCCGCGGTCGACCCCCGGCAGCGTCTGGCCCTTGCGCGATGCATGGAATCCCGGGACGGAGAACCTGTATTCCGCATGGATCGAGAAGCTGTTCGACGCGCCGCTCGAGGAGGCGCCGTCGTGGCCGGCGCTGCATGAAGTGCTGCGCGACCGCTCGCGCAACTTCCTGTTCAACCATCTGGGTCTCGGCGAGGACGAGATGAAGCTCGTCATTCGCCCCGACTGCGCCGACCTGCCGTACTTCTTGCGCGCCTATTTCGCGTTCAAGATGGGGCTGCCGTTCGGGTACGCGAAGTGCTCGCGCGGCGGCGGCGGCCAGCCGCCGAGGTGCTACGAGTGGTGGAACATTCGCAATCCCGAGGAACCTCGTCCGCCCCCGCCCGATCCGAGAATCGCGGCGCCCATCATGCTCGATTTCTTTCGCCAGCCGATCGCGCCTCCGGTGAGCCCGCCTGCGCCGCGTCCGGCGGCGCCTGCATGGGGGTCGCTGGGGCCTGCGGCGTCGTTCGGCCAATATTTGCGCTTCACCGCCGACGGGGTCCATTCCGGATCCGGGCGCACGTCCGCGACCGACGACAACACCGATTATTACCCCGTCCCGCTGACCGAGGAGGCGCTGCGACCGGGCACCGTGTACGCCGATCCCTACGGGCACCTGCTGGTGCTCGCGCGGCGCGTGCCGCAGTCGGCGGACGCGGCCGGCGTCCTGCTCGCCGTCGACGGGCAGCCCGACGGAACCGTTTCGCGCAAGCGCTTCTGGCGCGGCAATTTCCTGTTCGCGCAGGAGTCCCGCGCTCGGAAGCCCCGGCTTCAAGCGCTTCCGGCCGATCGTGAGCGACAGGAACGGCGCCTTGCGGCGGCTGACCAACGCCGAGATCGCGAAGAATCCGCACTACGGCGACTATTCGCTCGATCAGTCGAAGCTGGGGGTGGAAAGCTTTTACGATCGGATGGATGACGTGATCTCGCCGGCGCCGCTCGATCCCTTGCGCGCCATCAAGGAGGCGATCACGGCGCTCGACGAGCAGGTGAAGGCGCGCATCACCTCGGTCGAGAACGGGCGCAAGTTCCAGAACAGCGGGCGCGGCGATGCGCAGATGCCGGAAGGCGCGGCGATCTTCGAGACCACCGGCGCGTGGGAGGATTTCTCCACGCCGTCGCGCGATCTGCGGCTCTTGATCGCGATCGATGTGGTGCGCGGGTTTCCGGATCGCGTCGCACGGCGGCCCGAGCGATACGCGATGCCGAAGGACAAGAGCGTTGCGGACGTGAAGGCGGAGCTTGAAAGCGTGCTCGCCTCGGAGCTTGCGACGCGCAAGCTTTCGTATCCGCGCACCGACGGCTCCCCGTGGACGCTCGCGCTCAAGGACGTGGTCGACCGCGCAGCGCACCTCGAGATGGCGTACAACCCGAACGACTGCGTCGAGCTGCGGTGGGGCGCGCCGGACAACAGCGAGGAGGCGTCGACGTGCAAGCGGCGTGCGTCGCCGGCGCAGCGCGCCAAGATGACGGAGTACCGCGCCTGGTTCCACGAGCGGCGCCGGCCGCCGCGCGGTTAGCGGGATGAAACAGACGCGCATTCGTGACGCTTCTGGGAGGCGCAGCCGTCTGGCCGGCTGGCGGTGCGCGCGCAGCAGCCGGCGATCGCGAGCTCGATCCGCGGATAACTCCGGCGCGACCCGACCTCGCGGCCAGGCATCTCGCCGGCATCGTGGAGGCGCGGCGCTTCGTCGAGGGAAAAGCGTACGAGATCGCCACCGCGCACGCGCCCGTGCGCCGCACGCCGTCCCACGAGGCCGAGCTGCTCACCGAAGCGCTGAAGGGCGAGCGGATTACGATCTACGACATCGGCGAGGACGGCTGGGCGTGGGGACAGCTCGCCGGCGACGGCTATGTCGGGTTCGTGCCGGCAAGCGCGCTGAGCGCTCCCGGTCCTTCCGCAACCCACAAGGTGACGGCGCTGCGCACGCTCGTCCTGCCCGGCCCTTCGATCAGGCTTCCTCCGGTGGAGACGCTTTCGTTCGGCTGCGAGCTGGTCGTCGCGCGCACGGACGGCGGGTTCGCGATCACCGCCTCCGGCGGACATGTGCCTGTCCTCCATCTCGCACCCGTGGAGACGATGGAAACCGATTTCGTCGCGGTCGCCGAGCGGTTCCTGGGGACACCGTATTTGTGGGGAGGAAAGACCAGTCTCGGCGTCGATTGCTCGGGCTTGTTGCAGCTGGCGCTCGCCGCCTGCGGCATCCCCTGCCCGCGTGACAGCGACATGCAGGAGCGGGCACTGGGCAGTGCGCTCGCGCGCCCGCACGAATCCGGGCAATTGCGGCGCGGCGATCTTCTGTTCTGGAAGGGCCATGTTGCCATCGTGCGGGACGAAGCGACCGCTCGTGCATGCGAACGCCCATCACATGGCGGTCGCCTTCGAGGCCGTCGCTTCGGCCATCGCCCGCATTCGCGCGACCGGCAGCGAGGTCACCAGCGTGCGCCGCCTGCCGCCGCCCTCCTGACCTCGATCGTCACCGGCGCGGGAACACCGGCAAATCTGGCCGTTTTGAGATGATGACCAGCTCGAATTTGGTGGGCAGCTGAACTGGCAGGTCGGTCGGCCTGCTGCCCTTGAGGCTCCTGTCCACGAAGACCGTGATCTCGCGAGACATGTCCGCGACGTTCGTGGCGTACGACATCAGCTCTCTCATCGCCGCCAGCAACCTTGGACTTGTTCCCTAGGGGAACAGCGCAAGCGCCTTCTTTCAATTCTTGAGCGCCATATCGGTCACCGGTTTGATCGCCAAGCTACCCTGGACGACGAGGGCATCTGCCCGTTCTCTCACCCCGTGCCGCACAGCCAAGATTGCCACTTGGCTGCCATCGCAACGATAGAGCACGACATAGCCGCTGTTCCCGAATTGGACGAACCACTCGCGAAACTCGGGCGGCATCTCGTCGACTGGTCGGCCGATCTCAGGGTGCGCGCCGCCCGTCGCGCAGCGTCGCGGTTCTTCGACGCCAGGAAACCATGGAGACGCGCAACATCGCGCAATGCCCGAGGAGTCCAGATTACCGACGTCATTGGTCAGGGGTGGGGCGACGGCGGTTCCACATCCTCGCCGGCTTCCAGCCGAGAGAGCCACGCGTCAGCTTCGTCTCCCGTGACGTGCTGCCCGGACGCCTGATAGTCCGCCCAGGCGGCGCGCGCGTCCTCCCGCAATCGCTCGCGGCATTCCTCGCGCTCGACATATTGCCCTATGGCCTCGCGCACGAGCAAATCAGCCGACTGTTGTCGTGTTTCAGCAAGCCGCAGCAAGCGGCTCTCGATCTCGGCATCCAGTTTCAGGCTGGCGGATGGTAGCGTCGGCATCGGAATCTCGCGGCATCAGCGATGCTGATTATTACATGCGCGGCAGCATAATCCCACCCCTGAGCAGGGGCCCCTGAGCAGGGCCGTCCACCCCATCATCCTGAACTGCTCCATCGCGGTCTCATGCAAATGGGCCCTCGTCAGCCCTTGAGATGGGCGGCGATCTGCTTGTCCAGCTCGTCGAGCGTCAGCGACCCGCGAAAGAGCTTGCCGTTGACGAAGAAGCTGGGGGTGGACTGGACATTGAACTTCTGTGTCGCGCGCGTGCGGGCCTCCTCGAGGCCCTGCAGCATCTGCTGATTCTCCAGGCAGGCGTCGAAGCTCTGCTGCGTGAATCCGGCCTGCTGGGCGATCGCGAACAGCGGCTGCAGCGGTTTCTGCACCCGCCATTCGTTCTGCTGCGCGAACAGCGTCTCGACCATCGGGAAAAACTTGTCGCCGCCGGCACAGCGCGCCAGCAGGGAAGCGGCGGCGGCGAGCGGATCGAGCGGAAATTCCCGGAACACGAAGCGCACTTTGCCGGTGTCGATGTATCGCTTCTTCAGCTCCGGGAAGATGGTCTCGTGGAAGTTGGCGCAGTGCGGACAGGTCATCGAGGCATATTCGACGATCGTCACCGGGGCATTGGGATTGCCCATGATCTGGTCGCCCAGCGGCCCCGGCAACATCAGCTCCGCCATCGACACCTGGCCGTCGGATGCCGCCGCCGGCGTCGCTGCCGGCCGGCTCCACAGGTAGTAGCCGAGGCCGCCGGCGGCGGCCGCGGCAACCGCGATGCCGCCGACGAGCACCTGCCGGCGCGTGGCGGTCATTCGGGTCGCCGGTGCAGCCTGAGCTTCCCTGGGTTTGCTCATACCTTGGGGTCCAATCCGATCGAGCCCTGTTCCCGTGTTCGGCCGAGGCGCTATCCTGAAACCGCAAATGTGGCAAGGCGAGGCCGGCCGGCCAAGCCATCCGGGGCGGTCACGACTGCTTGATGGCCGCGCCCAGGCGGGCGAGCGCATCGCGCAAGTGCTCGTCCTCTATGGCGGTGAGCCCGTCCTTGATGCGTCGGGTCATCGCCTGATCGGGGACGGGGAGCGGCTGGCGCGTCTTGCGGCCGAGCGGGGCCTGCCGCAGCCGCAGGCTCCCCACCGCCTGCCAGCCGAAGAACCGGTTCACGCGCTCGAGGATGACGGCGGACAGGTGCTGGATCTCGACCGCGGTCGGCCCCTCGACCCGCAGGAAGAGCGTGCCCGGTTCCGCGGGGCGGCCGGCGAACGGGCGCGGCCACTGGATTTTTTCCGGCTCCGAATGAGCCGCGATCTCCCCTCCCACGATGTCGGCCCAGCGGGTGACCAGCTCGGTGGAGGCGAAGCCGCGCCTGGCGAAGGCCTCGCCCAGCGTCTTGTGCAGAAGGTCGGCGAGCGGGCGCGGACGTGATTTGCGGGGCTTGTTCACCGGACGGGGCTCTGTCACACGATCGGTCATGACCCTAATGCCCCGAACCCGAAGTTCGCACAACCGTGCCGCAAATCCGAATGCGAGCTTCGGGTTCAAAAGGGCACTGCGAAAGCGGGCGCGGCCGCGACCGCGGGCGGCTGATCTCATCGCCTGGTACGATCGCCACCGCCGCACGCTTCCCTGGCGCGCGCCGCCCGGCACGCCGTCCGACCCCTATCGGGTCTGGCTCTCCGAGATCATGCTGCAGCAGACCACGGTGAAGGCCGTCGCACCGTATTTCGCGCGGTTCGTGGCGCGCTGGCCCGACGTGCGCGCGCTCGCTGCCGCAGCGCTCGACGACGTGCTGCGGCTGTGGGCGGGGCTCGGCTACTACGCGCGGGCGCGCAACCTGCACGCCTGCGCCCGGGCGGTGGTGGAGCGCCATGGCGGACAATTCCCCGCCACCGAGGCCGAGCTCGCCCGCCTGCCCGGCATCGGGTCCTACACCGCCGCCGCGATTGCGGCGATCGCTTTCGACGCGCCGGCGGCGGCGGTCGACGGCAACGCGGAGCGGGTGGTGACGCGGCTGTTCGCGATCGAGCGCGAGCTGCCGGCCGCGAAGGCGCACGTGCGCAGCATGGCCGCGAGCCTGGTGCCGTCGGAACGCGCCGGCGACTTCGCGCAGGCGCTGATGGATCTCGGCGCCACCCTCTGTACGCCGAGGAAGCCGGCCTGCGCGCTCTGCCCGTGGCGCCAGGGCTGTGCGGCGCATCGGCGCGGCGACCCCGAGAGGTTTCCGGTCAAGCGTCCGAAACCGGAAGGCCGTCTGCGCCGCGGCGCCGCATTCGTGGTGTGCCGTGACGACGGAATGGTGCTGGTGCGCACGCGTCCGCCCAAGGGGCTGCTCGGCGGCATGATCGAGGTGCCCACCACCGAATGGACCCACGGCTTCGACGCGCGCAGCGCGCTCCGCAATGCCCCGCGTCTGCGACGCGGCGAGCCGAGGTGGCAACGCCGTCCCGGCACCGTCACTCACGTGTTCACGCACTTCCCGCTGGAGCTGGTCGTCTATGCCGCCGAGGTTGGCGCGGACGCGGTGCCGCCGCCGGGTGCCCGCTGGGTGCGATGCGCCGACCTTGCAGGCGAGGCGCTGCCCAGCCTGATGCGCAAGGTGCTTGCGCACGCCGGCATCGATCTCCGCCTGCCGCACCGGACTCTCGAGCGCGTCCGGGTTCCAGCGCGACCGGACATGCTATGACGACAAGCTCGATGACGACAGGATTGGGCGCCGCCGGCCGGCGGCGCCAGGGACACCCGGATGAAAGCCAGGAGAGGAAACGATGAGCGTCGAACGCAAAGAGGTCGGAGCGCGGATGAGCCAGATCGTCATTCATGGCGACACGGTCTATCTCGCCGGTGTCGTGGCGCATCAGAATGCGGACAAGGGCGTGACCGAGCAGACCAGGGAAATCCTCGGCACCATCGACCGCTACCTGGCGCAGGCCGGCACCGACAAGTCGAAGCTGCTGTCGACCAACATCTGGCTCGCCGACATCGCCACCTTCGCCGAGATGAACGCGGTCTGGGACGCCTGGGTCGCGCCCGGCCACACGCCGGCGCGCGCGACCGTGGAGGCGAAGCTCGCGGCCCCGCAATACAAGGTCGAGATCATGGTGGTGGCCGCGCGCTGACTGGGGAAGCCGCGGCCCGACAGCAATCGATGGAAACGGTAGTCGTCACTGTCTCGCATTCCCTCGGCAAGGACGAGGTCATGCGACGTCTAAAGCCCGCCCTTTCGAGGGCGTCGCTATCATTTCCGATCTTGAAGCTGGAGCACGAAGTATGGACCGACAACCGCCTGGATTTCCAAGTGCGGGCGATCGGTCAGGTTGCTGCCGGCAATGTCCAGGTGTTCGACGACACGGTGAGGCTCGAGGTGAGCCTGCCTTGGCTGCTCGCGAAATTCGCGAATGCGGTAGAGCGGACGATTAAGTCACGCGGCCAACTCCTGCTCGAGAAAAAATAGCATCCGATTCGTCCGAGCCCCCGCGCGCATGAACGCGGTCTGGGACGCCTGGGTCGCGCCCGGCAACACGCCGCGCGCACGACCGTGGAAGCGAGGCTCGGCGCCCCGCAATACAAGGTCGAGATCATGGTGATGGCCGCGCGCTGGGGTTGGGTCTCGCGCAAGAGCGCTCGACCCAACCTACGACTACGACACGCCCTTGCGAGACCCAACATCTTGAGCGCTTGCGAGATCCGGCAATCCCGCGACTACGCTTGCCGCGTTCCAGTTACTATATGAATTTTATCGTTGACTACATTATGCGATGGTGCTAGGAAGCACCCACCTCGCTCACGAGGGCCGTTTTCTAGAGGCGATCCCGAAGGCGGAGCGAGATTGGCGTCCCGCGGCTGCGGCTCGCAACCGCAGGCTCGGGAGGTGCGGAAACCGACCGCCGGGCACTACGACCCGCGCCGCGAGGAGCTCGCTGCACGGATCTCCGGAGGCAATGCCGGGGACGGAAGCGCGGACCCGCATCAAAAAATCGCCAGGGCGGAGCGTCGGGAGGCGGGCGCACCGATCAGAAGGTGCGCGTCGCGCCTCGCAGGCGCGACAACACTGAAAGAAGCGCCTGCCGGCGCTCCGCCGCCCCTCGTAATCGGGGCGGATGATGTACACCGCCAAAACCCGGGCGAGCGCGCCGCGGGAACGGAAAAGGCTGTCCGCATCGGACAGCGGGCTGTTTGACATTGTGAAAATTATCGGCCGCAACCGAGAACCATCGTGTCCCGGGCGAGCGCAGCGAGACCCGGGACCCACCTGCAGGACTCGCGAAGCTCAGCGTTGGGAGATGCTCGCCGCGTGGCCCTGGATCCCGGCTCGCGCGCGCAAGAGGCGCGCTCGGCCGGGAAACGTTCCGCGGGGACATCGCGATCGCGGCGCATGACCAACGCGCTTCCCCGCTGAAAATACAGCGGCATTGCAGCAAGGCGACGCATCGGAGCGCAAGGGGCTTGGCATCACGACGCGGCCGGCGCCGCCGCGGAAAGTCGTACAGCGCGCAGGGATTGTCGACCAGGACCTTCCGGCGCGTCGCCTCGTCCGGCACCCATTCGAGCAGCAGATCGAGCAGGTCGGCCCGATCGCCGCAGGTTGCGAAGGCGATCAGTCGAGGGTGATCCTGGCCGACTGTGCCAGATTTCGCCACTGCGCGATCTCCTCGCCTATCAGGGCGGCGAAGGTTTCCGGGGTGCTGCCCACGGGCTCGACCCCGTCGCGCCTGAGCCGCTCGGCGAGATCGGGCGTGCCGACGGCGCGCCTCGATGCAGTCGCGAGCCTCTCGATCACCGCCTTCGGCGTTGCGGCCGGGGCCACGATGCCGATCCACAGGATGCCCTCGTATCCCGGCAGCCCCATCTCCGCGATCGTCGGCACCTCCGGCATCAGCGGCGAGCGCTCCCGGCTGGCGAAGCCGAGCGCACGCAGCCTTCCCTGTGCGACGTGCTGATGCGCGGTCGCGTAGGTATCCATCTTGAGCTGCACCTGCCCGGCCAGGAGATCGGTCATCGCCGGTGCGGCCCCGCGATAGGGAATGTGTGCGACCGCGATGCCGGTGCGCCGCAGCAGCAGCTCCATGGTCACATGCGGCAGCGTTCCGTTGCCGGCGGAGGAATAGTTGAGCTTGCCGGGATTGCTCCTGGCGTAGTCGATGAAGCCGGAAAAGGTGGTGAACGGCGCCGCCGGATGACTCACCAGCAGCTCCGGCACCTCGACCACGATCGAGACCGGCACCAGGTCCTTCTCGGTGTCGTATGAGAGCCGCGGGTTGAGCGCCGCATTGATGGTGTGATTGGGCGTCGTGAGCAGCAGCGTGTAGCCGTCCGCCGCCGCCTTGGCGGTGGCGTCGGTTGCGATCACGCCGCCGGCGCCGGCCCTGTTCTCGATGACGAACGCGCGCCCGAGCTCCTCCGCCATCCGCGCGGTCACCAGGCGGGCGACATGATCGACCGTCCCGCCCGCCGGGAACGGCAGGATCAGCCGGATCGGGCGCTCCGGATACTGGGCCGAGCCCGGGCCGGTTGCTGCGAAGAACAGGCCGAGCGCCGTCAGCAGCGCGGTCAGACGATGCACATGCCTTCGCCGTGCCCGACATCCGGCATCGCTGCGAGATCGCAGCTTTTTGCGATTGACGCCCGCTCGCCCGAGGACGCACGATTGGACAAGTCGAAACGTCCACGGGAGGAGATCATGTCGATCGTATCGCGCCGTCATCTACTTGCGACTGCCGGCTCGCTGGCGCTCGCGACCACCATCGGGGGCCGCGCGCGTGCCGCCATGGGCCCGAACGACAAGTTCGATCTCCTGATCAAGGGCGGCGACGTGCTCGATCCGAGCCAGACGTTGCGGGGCAGGCGCGACATCGGCATCCGCTACGGCATCGTCGAAGCGGTCGAGCCGGATATTGCGGCCGCGCGAGCGCTGCGCGTGCTCGATGCCGGCGGGAAACTGGTGACGCCGGGACTGATCGACCTGCATTCCCACGTCTACCCCTACGGTTCGGCCATCGGCATTCCGCCCGACGAGTTGATCGCCAGTCAGGGCACCACGACTTGCGTGTCGGCGGGCGATGCCGGTGCCAACAACATTGCGGCCTTCCGCCGCTACATCGCCACCCAGTCGCGCACGCGCCTGTTCGCGTTCGTGCACATCGCCAATATGGGCCTTGCCGGCTTCCCGGTGCCGGAGCTCTACAACATCGATTTCGCGCGTGCCGACGACGCCGCCAGGGCGGTTGCCGAGAACGCCGACATGGTGCTCGGCATCAAGGTGCGGATGTCGGAGAACGTGATCGCCAGGCACGGGCTCGAGCCGCTCAGGCGGGCGATCTCGGCCTGCGAAAGGGCCGGAACCGGCGCCAAGGTGATGTGCCACATCGGCGGCGTGGAGACGCGCGAGCTGATGTCGCAGATGCTCGACCTGCTGCGCGCGGGCGATATCCTCACCCACGCCTATAGCGGAGCGCCCAACATCGGCGGTGCCTTCACCAATATCGTGCAGGACGGCAAGCTGCTCCCGGCGGCGCTCGCTGCCAAGCAGCGCGGCGTGGTGTTCGACGTGGGCCACGGCGGTGGCAGCTTCGACTACACGGTGGCCGAGCCCGCCATGGCGCAAGGGGCACCGCCCGATACGATCTCGTCCGACATCCATGTCTTCTCCGGCAATACGCCGGGCATGCCCTATCTCACCTGGGTGATGAGCAAGTTCATGGGGCTCGGCCTCTCGCTCGAGCAGGTCGTGGCCATGGCGACCATCAATCCCGCCAAGGCGATCAACCGCACGCCGAAGCTCGGAACCTTGCAGGTCGGAGCACCCGGCGATGTCTCGATCATGGAGCTGGTCGAGGGCCCGGTGTCCTTCGTCGATACCCGCAACAACAAGCGCGACGGCAAGGCGCATCTCAAGTCGGTGCAGACCGTCGCCGCCGGGGTCGCGTTCGGGCGTCCCTACCAGGCCCCGTTCGCAGTGCGATGAGGCGGACCGATGCAAGACCTCGTCAGGATCAAGCGGGAAGCGATCGCAAAGCACCACAAGGGGAAAACGCCATGCAGATCACCAGACGCCACATGCTCGCCGGCGCCGGCGCCGTTACCACGATGACATTCGCGGGAGCAGCGTCCGGGCGCTGGGAGCCGAGCGAACGCTATCCGGATCCGGCGATCCAAATTCTCGATCCGAGCTTTGCCCGCTATCGGCTCGCGCTCGCCGGCGTCGAGCGCATCGCAGCCAATATGCGCTGGTGCGAGGGGCCGGTCTATTTCGGCGACGCCCGCTGCCTGCTCTGGAGCGACATCCCCAACAACCGCATCATGCGATGGGACGAGGAAACCGGACGGGTGAGCGTGTTCCGCAGGCCGTCCAACAATGCCAACGGCAACACCCGCGACCGCCAGGGCCGGCTGGTCACCTGCGAGCACGACAGCCGCCGTCTCACCCGTACCGAGTACGACGGCACCGTGACCGTGCTGATCGACAAGTTCGAGGGCAAGCCGCTCAACTCTCCGAACGACGTCGTGGTGAAATCCGACGACTCGATCTGGTTCACCGATCCGCCGTTCGGCATCCTGGGGAACTACGAGGGTCACGTCGCGACGCCCGAGTTGCCGACCAACGTCTATCGCCTCGACAAGACCGGGAGGGCGACGGTGGCGGCAGGCGACATCAACCGGCCGAACGGACTCGCCTTCTCGCCCGACGAGTCCAGGCTCTACATCGTCGAGGCCGGTGTGGCGCCGCGCGTGATCCGCGCCTACGACGTGGTCGAGAACGGCACCAGGCTCGCCAATGGCCGGGTCTTCATCACCGCCGAGGAAGGCGGCACGCCCGACGGCTTCCGCTGCGACGTCGACGGCAATCTCTGGTGCGGATGGGGCATGGGCAACGAGAAGCAGGACGGCGTCAGGATCTTCAATCGCGAGGGAAAGCCGATCGGCTTCATCGCGTTGCCGGAACGCTGCGCCAACGTCTGCTTCGGCGGGGTGAAACGCAACCGGCTGTTCATGCCGGCGAGCCACTCGGTCTATTCGCTCTACGTCAACACCCAGGGCGCGCCGGGCGGGTAAGCCCGTGCAAGGGTGCCGACGGCGCGCTATGCCGGCGGCATCCCTCGTCGTTCACTGCCGGCGGTTCGCGACTTCGGCTGCCCCGGCCCCAGCTGCGCCCTGATCTCGGCGCGCAGCGCGTCGATCGCGACCAGGCCGTCGGCCGTCTCCAGGTGCCAGAAGTCCCAGCCGTTGCAGGCCTCGATCCCCTGCGCCAGCGCGCCGATGCGATGGATGGAGCCGACCGACTCGCCGAGCGCGATGGCGCCATCGGCGCGCACCAGGGCCTTGACCTTGCGCTCGATGTCGGAGAGCTGTGCCCCCGGCGCGACGAGCCCACGCTCGATCAGCGCCGCAAAGGGCACGCGCGGCGCCTCGCGCGCGGTCATGAATGGAGCGAGGCTCGGTGCGGGGAGCGGTGTCACCGCCGCCAGGCGCTTCTCCGCCGCCTCGGCATAGCTCGCCTCGCGCTCGATGCCGATGCAGCGGCGGCCGAGACGCCTGGCTACCGCGGCGGTTGTGCCGGTGCCGCAGAACGGGTCGAGCACGAGATCGTCGGGCCGCGACGAGGCGAGGATCACGCGCGCCAGCAGCGCCTCGGGCTTCTGGGTGGGATGGAGCTTCCTGCCGCTTTCTCCCTTGATCCGCTCGTCGCCGGTACACAGTGCGATGGTCCAGTCCGAGCGCACCTGCACATCCTCGTTGCCGGCCTTGAGCGCCTCGTAGTTGAAGGTATAGCCCTTGCTGCCGGGCTCGCGCGCCGCCCAGATCAGGGTCTCGTGGGCGTTGGTGAAGCGCCGTCCGCGGAAGTTCGGCATCGGATTGGACTTGCGCCATACCACGTCGTTGAGAATCCAGAAGCCGAGATCCTGCAGCGCCGAACCGACGCGGAAGATATTGTGGTAGGAGCCGATCACCCACAGCGTCGCCGCCGGCTTCATCACGCGCCGGCAGGCGCGCAGCCAGGCGCGGGTGAAATCATCGTAGGCGGCGAAGCTCGCGAACTTGTCCCAGGCATCGTCGACTGCGTCGACGCGCGAATCGTCGGGGCGCTTGAGGTCGCCCTGCAGCTGCAGATTATAGGGCGGATCGGCGAAAACCAGATCGACCGACGCGGCCGGCAGCTTGTCCATCTCGGCGACGCAGTCGCCGATCAGAATGCGGGCGGACTGGATCGGCTTGAAACTGACGCGGGGCGCCCGAGCGGGCGCCCCGCGACGCGACACAACCATGACTCAGAACTCTGACTCAGGCGACGCGGCCGGTGACGCGGGACCTACAACCGACATGGCGCACCATGCGCGATCGAGGTAAAGATCGGCTTAAGCCTGCGGCAAAAGGGGCACAGAATCATGCGTTGAGTGTCCCGATTGCGTCGGGAGTTGGCGCAAGCAACTGCGGAATCGGGACAGCAGGAATTGCCCAGCTGGCGGGGGCGCGTTGATCCGCGCCGGGGTAGGATAGGGCCGGGAAGCGGGCAAGGAGACGAGAACCATGCGCTTGGATGACCTGCCGGAAACCGGCAACATCGAGGATCGGCGCGACGAGGCCGGCTATGGCGGCGGTGGTGGCGGCGGCGGGTTTCCGATCGGCGGCGGCGGATTGGGCATCGGCACCGTCGTGGTGCTCGGCATCGTCGGCTGGGCGCTCGGCATCGACCCGAGCCTGCTGATCGGCGGCGCCGAGATGTTGACCCAGCAAAGCCAGCCGCAGGTGCAGGGTCCGCCGACCTCCCGGCGCACCGCCGGGCCGCCGCAGGACGACATGGGCCGCTTCGTGAACCGGGTGCTCGGCAGCAACGACGCCCAGTGGAAGAACGTCTTCGCCAAGTCCGGCAAGAATTATCGCGCGCCGGTCCTGGTGCTCTACCGCGGCACGACCCATGCCCAATGCGGCGGCGTCGCGCAAGCCGCCATGGGACCGTTCTATTGTCCGGCCGATCAGAAGATCTATCTCGACACCTCGTTCTTCGAACAGATCGCCACCCGCTTCCGCGGCTGCGACATCGGCAGCAAGTCGTGCCAGTTCTCGCAAGCCTATGTGATCGCGCACGAGGTCGGGCATCACTTGCAGAACCTGCTCGGGATCCTGCCGCAGGCGCAGCAGGCGCAGCGCGCCGCCCACAACAAGGCCGTTGCCAACCAAATCCAGGTGCAGGTCGAGCTGCAGGCCGACTGCCTGGCAGGCGTGTGGGCGAAGCTCGAGAATGAAAGTCTGAAGAGCCAGGGCAAGCCGCCGTTCATCGAGCCGGGCGACGTTGAGGCGGCGCTGCGCACCGCCGCCGCGATCGGCGACGACACCCTGCAGCGGCGCGCGCAGGGCTATGTCGTGCCCGACAGCTTCACCCACGGCAGCGCGGAGCAGCGCCAGCGCTGGTTCGACACCGGCTTCAGGTCGGGCACGGTGCAGAGCTGCAACACCTTTGCCTCCGCGCAGCTGTAGGAACGCGACGGGCGGGGTTCGCGCCATGCCCGGTCTCGACCAGAGCAGGCAGTTCATACCGCTCAAGATCGCGGTGCTCACCGTTTCCGACACGCCGCGAGCCCGCCGACGACAAGTCGGGCGCCACGCTCGCCGAACGCATCGAGAAGTCCGGTCACGAGGTTGCCGCGCGCGCCATCGTGACGGACGACGTCGACAGGATCCGCACGCAGGTCGAAGCCTGGATCGCCGATCCCGCGATCGACGTGATCATCAGCACCGGCGGCACCGGCTTCACCGGTCGCGACGTGACGCCGGAGGCGGTCGAGCCTCTGTTCGAGAAGCGCATGGACGGCTTTGCGACCCTGTTCCTGCTGGTGAGCCACGCCAAGATCGGCACCTCGGCGATCCAGACGCGCGCGACCGCGGGCGTTGCCGGCGCGACCTATATTTTCTGTCTGCCCGGCTCGCCCGGCGCCTGTCGGGACGCCTGGGACGAGATCCTGGTGCACCAGCTCGACTATCGCTACCGGCCCTGCAACTTCGTCGAGATCATGCCACGCCTCGACGAGCATTTGCGCCGCGCCAAGGCCAGGGGCGCGACAGCATGAGGGCGCGCAACCTCAGCCCGGTTCCATGCCCTTGTCCTTGAGCACCGGCAGCGCCGACGGCGCTTTCATGAAATCGATGAAGGTCTTGGCGGCGTCATGGTTCCTGGAGGCCGGGCTGATGCCGGCCGCGAACTCGACGTAGCTCTGGATCTCGGCGGGCAGGGGACCGGCCACCTCCACACCGGCGATCGGCAGGATCTCGCTGATGATCGTGAACGCCAGCTCGGATTTGCCTTCCGCCACGTTCGCCGCGGTCATGCCCGAGCGTGTCTCCAGCACGGTCTTGTCCCTGCATCTGATCGGCGATGCCGAGCCGCTCGATCAGGCGCGCCATGGCGGTGCCGCTCTGGCCTTCCTTGGAATAGGCGATCGACTTGGCATCGAGCAGCGTACGCTTGAAGGCGTCGACCGAGCCGATGTCGGGCTTGGGTGCGCCGGCGCGAATGGCGACGCCGATGCCGGCCTTGGCCACAGTCTTTCGGCTGTCGGCCGTGACCTTGCCGGTCTTGGCCAGGTCCTCGAGCATGGCCGGCGTCAGGATCAGGACATCGAACGTTTCGCCGGCGTCGATCTGCCGTTTCAGCGGCACGGCAGTGCCGTACGTGATCATGAGCTTGTGCTCGGTCGAACGCTCGAACTGCGGTGCGAGCGCCTCCAGCACGGCCTTCACGCCCACCGAGGCGACGACCTTGATATCGGCGGCGCTTGCCGTCGAACCGGTCACCAGGAACGCACCCACGATCCAGGTTGCGGCGGATGCTCCAATCTTCATCGCATGCTCCTCCCAATGTCATGTGGTTCTCGACCATCGCGATCGGTCGGAGGCTATCACTCCTGGCCCGCAGGGTCCGCCTCAATTCCGCGGCTGCAGCGCGGCGCATTCCAATCGCACTATATCCTCGCCGTGATCGCGCTGGTCCGCAGCAGCACGATCCGGTGCCGCCCCACGCGCCGGATCAACTCTCGCTCGCAGTCGGCGACGTCGCGATGGCCGCCGAGCGCATCGTAGTGCGACCTGGCGATCAGCAGTCCCCGGCAGGCTATCGACCCGATGCCGAGAGCGGACCACAACATGCCGAGCGCGTCGAGCAGCAGCGGGCGATTAGCCGTGGCGGCGGCGCGAAAGGCGGCGGCGTGGTGGTTGGAGTGACGGCCATGCTCGGCCTCGGCGACGAAGCGCCTGGTCTCGTCGATCCAGGTGACGTCGGGCACTGCACCGGGCTCGAGGAACAGGAGCCACGGCGCGCGGGCGATATCGGCGGCCGCCTTGAGCCGCACGCCGCGCTCGGCGGCCGATGCCAGCAGCCGGCAGCCCGCGCCGTCTGCGATCTCGACGGTGCCGTCGCATGAGCCGGCATCCGCAACGATCACCTCGCGCACCACGCCGGCGACCGCGCCGGGCACCAGCGCGGCGAGCGTCGGTACCAGCGCGCGCTCGCTGTCCTGCGTGGCGATCACCACGCTGAGCATGCATCGCTTCCGGAATGCCGCTCGGAAGGCGGTTCGGCCGGTCCGCGCAGGACGCTCGTTACCACCTGTTGCCGCGCACCCGTTGGCCGCTCGTTCCGCGCTGCCCGCTGTCGGCCCCGTAATTGGGTGAGCAATAGCCGCCGACACCGCTGATGGTCGCAAGGCATTGCTGGTAGGTGTGGAAACCGCAATTGCGGGTCGAGGCGTCGTAGTAGGCGCACCACGCCGCGGCATTGGCGCCCGTCGCCGTCGCGCCTGCAAGGAACAGAAGCGCGGCGCCTGCGATCAGCTTGCTCATCATGGGGTTGATTCTCCTGAATGCGGCGTCGCCTGGGCCGGCGACGCTTGACGGCAATATGGGTTGCGCCGGGGCTTGCGCGAGCGGATTTTTCGATTATGTTCCTGTTTTGTTCAGGATGAACCCAATGGCGCGCTTCTCCTCGGCCCTCCGAAGTCCGCCGGTGCCTCGGCCACCCCGGGCCCCGGGGCGGCCTTCCGAAACGCCGACGTCTGCCGCCGCGGCCGGTTCTTCAGGCCGCGGTCGGCCGGCGCGGCAGATGCGCCCCGCAGCCATCGACCTCGAGACCGCCATCGAGGGGCAGGTGGCGGTCGACGAAGCCCGTCGGCACGGCCGCGGTGCCCAGTCGAACGCCTCGGGTCGCTACGAGCCGCTGGCGCGCACCGCCTTCGACGACGGCTGGCAGAGCTTCGAGGACCTGCCGCCGTTCAAGACCACCGTGACGATCGATACCACCCGCAGGATCATCACCCGCAACGATTCGCCCGACATCTCGTTCGACCGCTCGATCAATCCCTATCGCGGCTGCGAGCACGGCTGCATCTACTGCTTCGCGCGGCCGACTCACGCCTATCTCGGGCTTTCGCCCGGTCTCGATTTCGAGTCCAAGCTGTTCGCGAAGCCGGACGCGCCGAAGCTGCTCGAGCGCGAGCTGTCGGCTCCGGGCTATGAGCCGCGCACCATCGCCATCGGCACCAATACCGATCCCTACCAGCCGATCGAGCGCGAGCACCAGGTGATGCGGCGCATTCTCGAAGTGCTCGACCGCTACGGACATCCGGTCGGCATCGTAACCAAGTCGGCGCTCGTTCTGCGCGACCTCGACATTCTCGCGCGCATGGCGAAGCGCAATCTGGTCAAGGTCGCGCTGTCGGTGACGACGCTGGATGGCGCGCTCGCGCGGGTGATGGAGCCGCGCGCGGCGACGCCGGCACGGCGCCTCGAGGCGCTGCGCCGCTTGGCGCGGCGGGGGTGCCGGCATCGGTGATGGTGGCGCCCGTGATCCCGGCGCTCAACGATTCCGAGATCGAGCGCATCCTCGATTCCGCCGCTGCCGTCGGCGTCAGCCGAGGCCGGCTACGTGCTGTTGCGGCTTCCACTCGAGGTGCGCGATCTGTTCCGCGAATGGCTGATGGCGAATTTTCCCGATCGGTATCGCCACGTCTTCAAGCTCATCCGCGAGACCCGCGGCGGAAAGGATTACGATTCGACCTTCGGCAGCGCGCATGACCGGAGGCGGCCCGGTCGCCTGGATGATCGGCCGGCGCTTCGAGCTTGCCTGCGAGAAGCTCGGCTTGAACAAGTCCCGCACCAGGCTCAGCATCGAGCATTTCGATCCGCCGCGGAGCGGGCCCGAGCAGCTGCAGCCTGCTTTGACACCCCGCCGTTCACAGCACGGCAATCCGAGAGTTGACTTGGCCGGCGCGGCGCGCACCATCGCGCCATGAGTCGCTCGGCAATGGGCGCGCCGCCGATACCGTCCGCTCTGCCGCTGGGGCGAGGAGGATCTGCGTCCGACCTTCCGGCGCGAGCGCGCGGCGTTCAAGCGCGGGCATCTGGCCGATGGCGGGATGCGACGAGGCCGGCAGGGGACCGCTCGCCGGTCCGGTTGTTGCCGCGGCGGTCATTCTCGATCCCAGGCGGGTGCCGCGCGGGCTCGACGATTCCAAGAAGCTCGATCCCGACACCCGCGAACGGCTCTATGCCAGGATCTGCGCGAGCGCCGAGGTCGCGGTCGCCTCGGCGCCGCCTTCGCGCATCGACCGCGACAACATCCTGCGGGCCTCGCTGTGGGCGCTCGCGCGCGCGGTGATGGCGTTGCCGGTGAGGCCGCGGCTCGTCTTCGTCGACGGCCGCGACCGTATCGACGTCGGCTGCGACTGCGAGGCCGTGATCGGCGGGGATGCCATCATCGCCTCGATCGCCGCAGCGTCCATCGTCGCCAAGGTCACCCGCGACCGGCTGATGACGCGATTGGGCGTCCATCTATCCGGGTTACGGCTTCGAGCATCACAAGGGCTACAGCGTGCCCGAGCATTTCGATGCGCTGGCGCGGCTCGGCCCCACCGTTCACCATCGTCGCTCCTTCGCCCCGGTGGCGGCCTGTTACGGGCGAGCCCGGCGTCGCCGCCGGCGAGCCGTCGAATTGCCGCTCTGATCGAGTACCCTGGCCCGACCTGTGTGGAAAACCGGTGCCCGCCGTGCTGAAATGCTCTATTGCCGGACGTTTTTCCGCGTGCGGCGTAACGTCCGGGCTCGATGCTTTACGTCTCCATCTTCGTTGAACTGTTGCGATCGCGCCCGGCACTGGCGGTGTGGCTGGCGGCGCTCGCGCAAGCGCTGCTTTGGCTGCTGGTGCCGATGTTGTTCTATGCCGGACCGCCCGGCGACGTTCCGAGCGTGCTCGCGGTCGGACACGAATTCCAGCTCGGCACCTATCTTGGCCCCCCGCTCGCGTTCTGGCTGGCCGAGCTGGCTTTCGATCTCGCCGGCAAGCGGCTCGTCGGCGTCTACGCGCTGTCTCAGATCTGCATCGTGGTCACCTATTGGGCGGTATTCGCGCTCGGCCGCTCGATCGTCGGCGCCCAGCACGCCGCGCTCTGGCGGTGCTGCTCATGGTCGGCATCGCCGCCTTCACGGTGCCGACGCCGGATTTCGGGCCGGTCATTCTCACCATGCCGCTGTGGGCGATCATCCTTCTGCACTATTGGCGGGCGGTGGGCGAGGGCCGGCGCGCCTATTGGCTCCCGCTCGCGATCGAGATCGGGCTCCTGCTGCTCACGACCTATGTCGGACTGATCCTGGTCGGATTGCTGCTGCTGTTCACGCTGGCCAACAGGCGAGCGCGCGCCGGCGCTCAGCTCCTATGATCCGGCTGATTGCGGCGGTGGTCGCCGGGATCGTGATGGGGCCGCATCTGATCTGGATGGCGGATTCGGGCGGGGAGCTGATGCCGATGCTGGTGCGCCTGCGCACACCCGAAGCGGTGGTCGGCAATCTGATCGCATGGCTGCGCCAGATCGGATTGATCTTCGTCGGCCCATGCCGGCCTCGTCGTCCTGGTCGCGCTGGTCGCGGGCTGGCCGTGGCTGCGACGCGATCCGGCACCGGTGATCGTGCGCCCGCCGATGCGACGATTTTGCCCGCCAGTTCGTCTACTTCTTCGCGCATCGTTCCGGCCTTCGCCGGCGACCCTCGTCGCCGTGCTGATCGGCTGGTCGCGGCCGGTCGGCGGCATTGCGCCGCTGGTCATTCTCTCCGGCCTGCTGGTCGTGGTTGCGGCCGGCGACGGCATTCGCTTCAACCGGCAGCATGCTGGTGATCGCCGCCTGGTTCGGTCTGCTGATCATTCCGCCGGTCATGGCGGCTGCATCGCTGGCGATCCTGCCGTGGCTGAATGTCGATCTGCGGGTCGCGCTGCCGGCCAACGCCGTGGCACGCTACTTCGCCGAAAGCTTCGAGCGGCGCACCGGGGCGCCGCTTGCAGATCGTCTCCGGCGATCCTCGCACCGCCGCGCTGGTCGCGCTCGGTGCGCCGAGCCGCCCCAGCGTCTATCTCTATGCCACCCCCGAGCGCTCGCCCTGGGTCACGGCCGATACCATCAAGAGCAAGGGCGCGATCGTGGTTTGGCCGACCACCGATACCTCGGGCACCCCGCCGGCCGCGATCAAGGAGCGTTTTCCCGACCTCGTCCCCGAGGTCCCGCGCGCATTCGAGCGTTCCGTCCAAGGCCGGCTGCCGCTGGTGCGCATCGGCTGGGGACTGATCAGGCCGCAGGCCGACGACAGACGACAGACGACGGAGGACGAGAGCGACCGACGGCGAAATCCTCGAGTAGTGGTAGCCTTCGCCCTCGCGCACCTTGCCGCGGAACACCCAATAGACGAACACCACATAGCCGAGGATGATCGGCAGCAGCGGCACGGTCGCCGACCAGGAGGAACACTGGCTCGCGGGTGCGGCGGCGGTTTGCCAGACGGTCAGCGAGGGCGGAACGAGATAGGGAAATGTCGAGATCACCAGGCCGAGATAGCCGAGCAGGAACAGCAGGATCGATCGCCAGGAAGGCGAGCAGCTCGCGCCTCGCCTCGATCCAGCGCCAGATCATCAATGCGGTCAGCGCGGTGACGCAGCGGGACCGGCCACAGGAAGAAGATGTTGGGCATGGAGAACCAGCGCAGCCGCGATGCGCTCGAAGGCGAGCGGGGTCCACAGGCTCACCACGCCCATGAACGCCAGCACGGCGATCAGCATCACCTTGGCCTGGCCACGCGCACGCTCGGCCACCGCGCCGTCGGTCTTCATCGCCAGCCAGGTCGCGCCGAGCAGCGCGTAGCCGGCGACCACGGCGAAGCCCGCAAAGCAGCGCGAACGGCGTCGCCCAATCGAGATGCCCGCCGGCGAACACGCCGTTCTCCACCTTGATGCCCTGAATGAGCCCGCCCAGGATCAGGCCCTGGCAGAAGGCCGCCAGCGTCGAGCCGGCCGCGAAGGCGAAGTTCCAGTACCGCTTGCTGGTCGCCGCGACCCAGCGGAACTCGAATGCGACGCCGCGGAACACCAGCGCCAGCAGCATCACGATCACCGGAAGGTAGAGCGCCGGCATGACCACCGCATAGGCGCTGCGGAAAGCGACCCACAGCCCGCCGCCGCCGAGCACCAGCCAGGTCTCGTTGCCGTCCCAGAACGGCGCGACCGAGTTCATCATCTGGTCGCGCTCGCGCTCGCTGCCGGCATAGGGAAAGAGGATGCCGATGCCGAGATCGAAGCCGTCGAGGATGACATAGAGCGCGACCGCGGTCCCGATCAGCGCCGGCCCAGATCACGGGAAGGTACCATTCCATGGCGGCTCCTCCGGCTCTGCTCAGCGTCGGACGAGACGATCTCGCGTCCGGCTTCGGCCGCGGACGACAGTGGCCGGTCGGCGTGCCCATCTGCGGCGGCTCGATCGCGCGCCCTTCCGGTCCGCGGGCGATCAGCCGATTGATGTAATAGATGCCCATCGCGAACACGACGCCATAGACCAGCACGAACAGGCCGAGCGTAGCCGCCACGCTCGCGCCCGGGACCGGCGAGATCGCGTCGGCGGTGCGCAGAATGCCGTAGGCGACCCACGGCTGGCGTCCGCTTTCGGTGACGATCCAGCCTGCGATCACCGCCACGAAGCCGAGCCACCAGCCATGCGCGGCGAGCCTGAGATACCAGCGCGCGTCGAACAGCCGCCGGCGCCACCACAGCCACAGGCCGACCAGGCCGCGCGACGATGATGAGCACCCCGATCGCCACCATCAGCCGGAACGCGAAGAACACCGGCACGACCGGCGGGCGCTCGGCGGCCGGCACGCTGGTGAGACCGGGGAAGAGACCGTCGGGATCGTGCTTGAGGATCAGCGACCCGGCCTTGGGGATCGCAATCTCGAACCGGTTCGTTTCCGCCTTCTCGTCGGGCCAGGCGAACAGCACCAGCGCGCCCGGCTTGCTGCCGTCCCAATGCGCCTCCATCGCCGCGATCTTGATCGGCTGGTGCGCGAGCGTGTTGAGGCCGTGCTGGTCGCCGATGAAAAGCTGCAGCGGTCCGAGCGCCGCCAGCATGCCGATCGCCATGCGCATCATCGTGCGGCCTTCCTCGCCGAAGCGTCCGGCCAGCAGATAGCGCGCGCCGACGGCGAGCACGACCAGGGAGGTCGTGAGATAGGCGGCGGTGAGCATGTGGGCGAGGCGATAGGGAAAGCTCGGATTGAAGATCACCGCAAGCCAGTCGACCGGATAGGCGATGCCGTCGCGCAGCTCGTGGCCGGCAGGCGTCTGCATCCAGCTGTTCGCCGACAGGATCCAGAATGCCGAGATCGCCGTGCCGACCGCGACCGCGACCGCGGAAAACACGTGCAGCCAGCGGCGGCACGCGCTTCCAGCCGAACAGCATGACGCCGAGAAAGGTCGCCTCGAGGAAGAACGCGGTCAGCACCTCGTAGCCGATGAGCGGGCCGACCACATTGCCGACCACCACCGAGAAGCGGCTCCAGTTGGTCCCGAATTGATAGCTGAGCACGATCCCCGACACCACGCCCATGGCGAACGAGACCGCGAAGATCTTGGTCCAGAACCGCGCCAGCCGGTGCAGGTGCTCACGGCCGGTGATCAGCCAGCGCAGCAGCAGCGTCGCGATGAATGCGGACAGCCCGATGGTGAAGCTCGGAAAGATGATGTGAAACGCGACTGTGAAGGCGAATTGCAGCCGGGCGAGCAGGACGGGATCGAGTCCATCAGGCGCTCCTCACGTGCGAGCGGGAAAGCCGCTGCCGTCGCGCCGCACGTGCGACGGTCTGGCGATGTACGACCAGGGCCCGTGCCACATCGACACCATAGGAATGCGCGACGCCGCCCGCAGCCGCAGTGCGCAGCCGCATCGGCGCCGATGCCGACGCCGGTGGACAATTCGCCGATCGGCATGGGTTCGCGGCCGGTTCGCCGCTATCCTGGAGATCCAGGCAGCTCCGGCTGAGGGGCCGATCGAACAGCCCCGGCCGCGGAGCGGCGCAAGTCGGTTGGGGGATCACCATGAGCGATGCGAGCAAGCCCGCGGCGAGCGGCCGTTTCTCGATCGCTATTTCGGCCTGTCGGAGAACGGCACCGATGTCCGCACCGAGTTCGTCGCCGGCCTCACCACCTTCCTGACCATGGTCTACATCGTGTTCGTCAACCCGCAAATCCTCGCCAATGCGGGCATGGACAAGGGCGCGGTATTCGTCGCCACCTGCCTGGCGGCGGCGCTTTCGACCCTGATCATGGCGCTCTATGCCAACTATCCGATCGCACTCGCGCCCGGCATGGGGCTCAATGCCTTCTTCGCCTTCACGCTGGTGCTGACCTACAAATACACCTGGCAGCAGGCGCTCGCCTTCGTCTTTCTGTCCGGCGTGCTCGCGCTGATCATCACCGTCACCAAGCTGCGCGAATACGTGATCACCTCCATCCCGCAAAACCTGAAGCTCGCGGTCTCGGCCGGAGTAGGGCTGTTTCTCGGCATCATCGCGCTGCAGACGTCGGGCATCGTCGTCGACCATCCGGCGACGCTGGTGACGCTCGGAGATCTGAAGAAGTGGCCGGCGATCCTCGCCCTGGCGGGGTTCGTGATCATCGTGGTCCTCAACTATCACAAGATCCTGGGCGGCACCCTGATCGGCATCCTGATCGTCACCGCTCATCGGCCTTCCGCTCGGGCTGGTGACCTATGGCGGCGTCGTCTCGATGCCGCCGTCGCTCGCGCCCACCTTCCTGCAGCTCGATTTTTCGCGCGTGTTCGAGGCGACCGCCCTGATCGTCATCTTCTCGCTGCTGTTCGTCGACCTGTTCGACACCGCCGGCACGTTGATCGGCGTGACCCATCGCGCCGGCATGCTCGACGACGAAGGCCAGCTGCCGCGCATGGGGCAGGCGCTGATCGCCGACTCGTCGGCAACGGTGGTCGGCTCGCTGCTCGGCACCTCGAACACCACGAGCTACATCGAGAGCACCGCCGGCGTCGACGCCGGCGGCCGCACCGGCCTCACCGGCGTGTTCGTTGCGCTGTTCTTCCTGCTCGCGCTGTTCTTCTCGCCGCTCGCCGGCATGATCCCGCCTATGCGTCGGCGGCGGCGCTGCTCTACGTCGCCTGCGTGATGACGCAGGGACTGGCCGAGATCACCTGGGACGACATCACCGAATATGCCCCGGCGGTGGTGACCGCGGTCGCGATGCCGCTCACCTATTCGATCGCGACCGGCATCGGGCTCGGCTTCATCACCTATGCGCTGGCGAAGATTCTCGCCGGAAAGTTCGCGCGAGGCGAAGCCCGCGGTGGTGATCCTGGCGATCCTGTTCGCCATCAAGTTCGCGGTGTCGGTGACGGACCGGCCGGCGAGCATCACCGGCGCCGGCG
Organism: uncultured Alphaproteobacteria bacterium; assembly: GCA_963840535.1. GTDB lineage: Bacteria > Pseudomonadota > Alphaproteobacteria > Rhizobiales > Xanthobacteraceae > VAZQ01. The sequence continues at coordinate 88,464 of CAWIZJ010000064.1, read as the reverse complement.
ATCAATCGACGACCGCCACCGCATTGATCTCGACCAGGCAGCGCGGATCGGTGGCGAGCCGCACCACCTGCACGGTGGTGGTGGCCGGTTTGGCGTCGCGGAAATATTCGCCCCAGACCCGGTTGAGCGCGTCCTGGTCGGTGAGGTCGGTGACGAAGCGGTCGGCGGTCACCACGTCGGCGAAGGTCGCGCCTACCGCTTCGAGACCGCGCTTGAGGTTCTCGAGCGCGGCGCGGGCCTGCCCCGCCATGTCGCGCGGCATGGAGTCGAATTCCTCGGGCCGGTGCGGATGATGGTGATAGACCGGTGCCGCGGTGACACCAGCGAGATAGACGGTGGTTCCGCCCCTGACCTTGATCGCCGGTGCATAGGGCATCCACATGTCGGGCGCGTCCGGCCAATGCACGTGCTCGATCGTCTTCGCCATCGCAGCCTCCGTCGATGATTGCGAGAAGGATGTGTTCGCTAAGGGCTGGCCAGCGCCTTCTTGATCGCCAGAAAATCCCGCCAGGCGAGGCGCTTCTGCAGCGGCTGACGCAACAGATAGGCGGGGTGGAACGTCGGCATGGCGCGAATCTCGCGCGTGCCGGTGTGATAGCTGAACAGCCGCCCGCGCGTCCTGGTGATGCCTTCCTTGGTGCCGATGAGCGTCTGGGTCGCGGGCTGCCCCATGCAGACCAGCAGGTCCGGATCGGCAAGCTCGATCTGGCGCTGAATGAACGGCAGGCAGATCGCCGATTCCTGCGGCGTCGGGGTGCGGTTCCCGGGCGGCCGCCACGGCACGATGTTGGCGATGTAGGCAGACGTGCGATCGAGGCCGATTGCCGCCATCATGCGGTCGAGCAGCTTGCCGGAACGGCCGACGAACGGAAGTCCCTCGATATCCTCGTCGCGGCCGGGCGCCTCGCCCACGAACATCACGCGCGCTTGCGGGTTGCCGTCCGCGAACACCAGCTGGGTTGCGGTCGTGCGCAGCGCGCAACCCTCGAAGCGGCCGAGGATCGCGCGCAACTCCTCGAGGCTCGCAGCGCCTTTCGCCGCCTGGCGTGCCGCCATCGCCGCTGCATCGGGCGCGGTGGGTAGGGCGGCGGCAGCCCGACCCTTGCGCTCGAGATCGCGCGGCGAGGAGGGTGCGGCCGCCGGGAGCAGCCGGCTTGGCGCCGGCCTCGATCCGTACCGCGGGTGTCGGCGCCTCGGCGCCAGCTCGGGCGACCTGGTCCGTAGCCGGGGTTTGCTGGCTCGGCGGCCATGCGGTCGACCGGCATCTCGCCCATGAGCACGTCGACCCCGGCCTCCCGGTAGAAGGTGAGCAACTCGCGCAGGATTCGATCGTGCTCGGAAGGTCATCGCTCGCTCGTCGCAGGGGCGTCGCAGGGTGCCGCGCAAGAATGCCCGCTCGTCGTCGTTATTGAAAGAGCGGCTCCGGGTCGAGAGGCAGGGTCCTGTGGAGAGGAGGGATGATGCGAGGACGTCCGATTGTCGCTTCGGGGCAAACGTGGAAGATAGAGAGACTTGGCTGTCCCGACGGAAGCGGAGCGCGCCGAAGCAGGCTGCGCCACGCCGAAGGAGAGCCTGATGACCGAAAGTGAGCTGCCGGCGCGCGAGGCCATGGAGTTCGACGTGGTGATCGTCGGCGCCGGGCCGGCCGGGCTTGCCGCCGCAATCAGGCTCAAGCAGCTGTCGTCCGACATCAACGTAGTGGTGGTCGAGAAGGGCTCGGAGGTCGGCGCCCACATCCTCTCCGGCGCCGTGATCGATCCGGTCGGCCTCGACCAGCTGCTCCCCGATTGGCGCGGCGAGGACACCCCGATCAAGACCGCGGTCAGCGACGACCGCTTCTATTGGCTCTCGGCGTCGCGCGCGGTGCGCCTTCCGAACGTCGCGATGCCGCCGCTCATGAGCAACCACGGCAACTACATCGTCTCGCTCGGCAACGTCTGTCGCTGGCTCGCGACCAAGGCGGAAGCGCCGGGAGTCGAGATCTATCCCGGCTTTGCCGCTGTCGAGGTGCTGTTCGACCCCAACGGCGCGGTTGCCGGCGTCGCCACCGGCGACATGGGCGTCGCCAAGGACGGCCATCACAAGGACAGCTTCACCCGCGGGATGGAGCTGCGCGCCAAGTACACGCTGTTTGCGGAAGGGGCGCGCGGCAGCCTGAGCAAGATCCTGCTCCAGCGTTTCGCCTCGACGACGGCCGCGAGCCGCAGAAATTCGGCATCGGCCTCAAGGAGCTGTGGCAGGTGGCGCCGGCGCAGCACCGGCAGCGGCCTGGTGCAGCACAGCTTCGGCTGGCCGCTCGACAACCGGACCGGGGGCGGCTCGTTCCTCTATCATTTCGACGAGCAGCTCGTGTCGGTCGGCTTCGTGGTCCATCTCAACTACGAGAATCCCTACCTCTCGCCGTTCGACGAGCTGCAGCGCTTCAAGACCCACCCTCTGGTGCGCGGGACCTTCGAGGGCGGCAAGCGGCTGGCCTATGGCGCGCGGGCGCTGACCGAGGGCGGCTGGCAGTCGGTGCCGAAGCTCGCCTTTCCCGGCGGCGCGCTCGTGGGTTGCGCCGCCGGATTCATGAACGTGCCGCGGATCAAGGGCAGCCACAACGCCATGTTGTCCGGGACTGCTCGCTGCCGAGCACGTCGCCGCTGCAGCTCGCCGCCGGCCGTGCCAACGACGAGCTTGGCGGACTACGACGCGGCCTGGCGCTCCTCCCGGATCGGTGCCGATCTTTGGAAAGTGCGCAATGCCAAGCCGCTGTGGTCGCGCTTCGGCACCATTCCGGGAATCGCGCTCGGCGGCTTCGACATGTGGACCAACACGCTGGGGTTCTCGCTCCTCGGGACGCTCGGCCACGGCAAGCCCGATTCGGCGACGCTCAAGCCGGCGGCGGAGTGCGCGCCCATCGCCTATCCCAAGCCCGACGGCAAGCTCACGTTCGACCGCCTCTCCTCGGTGTTCCTGTCCAATACCAATCACGAGGAGGATCAGCCGGTGCACCTCGAGGTCGCCGATCCCGCCCTCCAGAAGGCATCCGAGCACGATGTCTATGCCGGGCCTTCGGCCCGCTATTGCCCGGCCGGTGTCTACGAATGGGTGGAGGAGGGGGGCTCGACGCGGTTCGTGATCAACGCGCAGAACTGCGTGCATTGCAAGACCTGCGACATCAAGGATCCCAACGGAAACATCACCTGGGTCGCGCCCGAAGGCGGCGGCGGGCCGAACTACCCGAATATGTGATCGGCGATGCTTCCGATTTCCGGACTCGGTGAGCGGATGGATCCGACTCCGGACGATGATCGGAACGCCGGCGGTGGCTGCTGCGAAATACCTGATGGCCAACCGTGGGCGTCACGATGCTGCCCTTATCGAGGCCTTGAAGTCGATGGACATCGTCGGCCAAGGCAGTTATTGCGGGCGGGACCCAAACGGGCCATTCTGACCGATGCGGCCGTGCCGAAGGCGTTCGTCCGCCAGATGGAGCGACAAGCGTGATCCCTTGCAACAGGCGGGCGGCGGTGGCCGCGGTGGCCACACTTGCCATTGTCTGGCCTGGAATTGTTTCCGCGCGGGCGCAGGCACCGTCCACCCTCTCCCGCGCCTCGGCCTCGGGCAATTTTCTCGCCGCCCGCCATGCCGGAACCCACAAGGATGCCGCCGCCGCCGCCGCCCATTATCGAGCGGCGCTGCGCAGCGATCCCCGCAATAGCGAGCTTCTCGGCCGCGCTTTTCTGGCTGTGTTGGCCAACGGCGAGGTCGACGAAGCGGTAAGGCTCGCCGAGCGTGTGGTGCAGGTCGACAAGACCGATCGCATCGCGCGCCTGGTGCTCGGGGTGCGTGCGATCAAGCAAAAACAATATGCGGTTGCGCGCCGAGAGATCGCGCAGTCCGTCCGCGGGCCGATCACCGATCTTGCGGCAACCCTGTTGTCGGCATGGACGCTTGCCAACCCTACCGAGGCGAGATCGGCCACCGACATGATCGACAAGCTGTCAGGCGCCGATTGGTACGCGATCTTCAAGGAGTTGCATGCCGGGATGATCCTGGACGTCGCCGGGCAGAAGAAGGAAGCGGCAAAGCGATTGGAGCGCGCGCACAAGCTCGATCCGACCGCGTTGCGGGTGGTGCAAAGCTACGGGAGCTTCCTGTCACGCCAAGGCAATAACGCCGAAGCCCTCAAGGTATTCCAGGCTTTCGAGGAAGCGCTGCCGCGCCACCCGCTGATCGCGGAGGCGACCCAGGAGGTCCAGTCCGGCAGGCGGCTCCCCAATCTGGTCGACTCGCCGCAGGCGGGTGCGACCGAGGTGCTGTATGGGCTCGGCGCGGCGCTCGGTCGGCGCGGGGGCGAGGACCTCGGTCTCGTCTATTTGCAACTCGCCCTTTATCTGACGCCATCGCACTCGCTGGCGCTGCTCTCGCTCGGCGATCTCTACGAAGCGATGAAGAAGCCCGAACTCGCCAACAAGACCTACGAGCGGGTCTCTCCGAGCTCGCCATTGCAGCGCAATGCGCAGATCCAGCTCGCGCTCAACTTGGACACGCTCGAGCGCAGCGACGAAGCGAAGGCGCATCTGGGCAAGCTCATTGCCGGCAATCCTGCCGACGCAGAAGCCATCATGGCGCTCGGCAATATCCTGCGCGGGCGCAAGCAATTCGCGGAATGCGCGGACGTCTACTCCAAGGGCATCGACACCATCACCAAGATCGAGAAGTCGAATTGGGTGATCTTCTATTTCCGCGGCATCTGCTACGAGCGCGCGAAGCAGTGGCCGAAGGCCGAGGTCGATCTCAAGAAATCGCTCGAGCTCTATCCCGACCAGCCGCACGTGCTCAACTATCTCGGCTATTCCTGGATCGACCAGGGCGTCAATCTCGAAGAGGGCATGCGCATGATCAAGCGCGCCGTCGAGCAGCGCGCCGATGACGGCTACATCGTCGATTCCCTGGGTTGGGCCTATTACCGACTGGGCGACATGGAGGAAGCGGTCAAGCATCTCGAGCGCGCCGTCGAGCTCAAGCCCGAAGACCCCACCATCAACGATCATCTCGGCGATGCCTATTGGAAGGTCGGCCGCGTGCTCGAGGCTCAATTCCAGTGGGCACATGCGCGCGATCTCAAGCCCGAGCCGGAGGAGCTCGAGAAGATCCTCGCCAAGCTGAAATCCGGGCTGCCCGACGATACCTCGTCCAAGGCCGAGGCCGACCACAAGAAGCCCGGCGGAGGCTAATCGTAGCGGCCGCAGCCGCCCAGGAGCTTTCAACGCGGTTCCGATGCACCCCGAGCGGAGCCACGCCCTTGCGGACGGGTCGCGAACCCTCATCGAGAACGCCCCCGCCAAGGTCAATCTGACCCTTCGCATCGTCGGACGCCGTGTCGACGGCTATCATGAGCTTGAAAGTCTGGTCGCGTTCGCCCAGGTCGGCGATCGCCTGAGTTACGCCCCACGCGGGCAGCTGGAATTGTCGGTGCGCGGGCCGACGGCGCCGGCCGCCGGCGCCATTGCCGACAATCTCGTGCTGAGAGCCGCCCGTGCACTCGCCGATCAGGTCCGGGGTCTCGAGACCGGGCGTTTCGTGCTCTCGAAGCACTTGCCGGTGGCGGCGGGGCTGGGCGGCGGCTCGGCCGATGCCGCGGCCGCGCTGCGATTGCTCGCACGTGCCAACCGTATCGCGCGCGATGATCTCCGCCTGATGCAGGCGGCACGTCTGACCGGTGCCGACGTGCCTGTCTGCCTCGATTGCCGGCCGCGAGTGATGCGTGGCATCGGGGAAATCCTTTCCGAGCCGCTCGATCTCCCGCTGCTGCCGGTGGTCCTGGTCAATCCCAATGTGGCGTTGCCGACCAGTCAGGTGTTCGCGGCCCTGAAGTTTCGGCCCGGAAACGACCGGCCATCCCTGCTGTTGTCCCCTCGGATGCTGCCGATCTCGTCGACTTGATTGCCGACGGACGAAACGACCTGGAGGCGCCTGCGATCGAGCTTCAACCCGGGATCGGCCATGTTCTCGCCGAGCTGCGCAAGCTCCCGGGTTGCCGCTTCGCGCGTATGTCGGGGTCGGGGGCGACGTGCTTTGGCCTGTTCACCGCGGGTCGCGCAGCCACGGCTGCGGCGCGTGCCTTGCGATCCGAGCACGGCGACTGGTGGATCCGGGCAACCGTGCTCGGGGGTCATGCCAATGGCCCACCGCGAGACCACTCACGCCCTGTGCGTCAGGGAGAATAGATCGGGTCATTCTCCGCCGGCGACCGGGCCTTGTCCGGGTACAGGTAGCAGCTAGAGCGTGTTTCGTTCGAAATCGAACCGATCTCCCGGCGTCATGCCCGCGAACGCGGGCATCCAGTAATCACCGCGCGTGGCCTGCTTCAGCGGCGGTCGCTACTGGATCATCCGCTTACGCGGATGATGACCGCCCAGATTTGTGCCTCAAGTCGACCGGAAAGAGGGCTAGTTCGATCTGCAGATGCAGAACTCGACCGCCTCCTCGAGCGCGTGCTTCATCGGCGAATCGGGAAACAGCGCGAGCGCGTCGGTGGCCATCGCCCCGTAGTGGCGGGCACGTTGGATTGTGTCTTCGAGCGCGCGATGTCTGGTCATCAGGTTGATGGCATGATCGACGTCGGAGCCGTCCGCGTCGCCTTCCTCGAGGGTGCGCCGCCAGAACGCTCGTTCGCTCTCCGATCCACGCCGGAACGACAGCACGACAGGCAGGGTGATCTTTCCCTCGCGAAAATCATCGCCGATATTCTTCCCGAGCTTGGCGGAATTTCCGCCGTAATCGAGGGCGTCGTCGACGAGCTGGAAGGCGATGCCGAGATTCATTCCGAACGAACGGCAGGCGGATTGCTCGTCCCTCGGTCGCGCGGCGAGCGCCGGCCCGACCTCGCAGGCGGCAGCGAACAGCTCGGCCGTCTTGGCGCGGATGACGTCGAGATAGTCATCCTCGGTGGTAGCGGTGTTCTTGGCACTGCCGAGCTGCATCACCTCGCCTTCGGCGATGACTGCGGCAGCCGAGGAGAGAATTTCCAGCGACCGTAGCGAAGCGACATCGACCATCATCTTGAATGCCTGGCCGAGCAGAAAGTCGCCGACCAAAACGCTCGCCTGGTTGCCCCACAGCATGCGGGCGGCGAGCTTGCCGCGCCGCATCTCGCTTTCGTCCACGACATCGTCGTGCAGTAGGGTGGCAGTGTGCATGAACTCGACCGCCGCCGCCAGCTTGACATGGCCTTCGCCGGCATAACCGGCAAGTCTGGCCATGGCCAGCGTCAGCATCGGCCGCAGCCGCTTGCCGCCGGACGAGATCAGGTGATTGGCGATCTCGGGAATCCGCGCCACCTGCGAGCCGGTCCGTGACAATATCGTCGCGTTGACGCGTTGCATGTCATCGGCCACGAGCTCGACCAGGCGATCGATGGTGGTGGGCGCGGGGCCTTCGAAGGGTACGATGACCGCCAAAATGAACTCCAGGAGCAACGTGCCCGGAAAACAAGGACGCGCCACCATAGAAACGCTATGGTGAGGCCGCAAGTGCGCAAATTGCCCGAGGTTCCGAACACGGATATGTGCGCGAGAGCCCGGTTACGGAAGAGGCGAATCGATGTCGAAGACTATTTCGTCGCCCATGCGGGAACTGCAGCCGCGCATCGGTCAACGGCTCGCGGTGCTGATTCCCTGCTGCAACGAGGAAGCCGCCATCGCCAACGTGGTCGCGAATTTCAATGCTGCGCTGCCGGAGGCGACGATCTACGTCTACGACAACAATTCCACCGACCGCACCGTCGAGGTCGCGCGAACGGCCGGTGCGACAGTCCGCCGCGAGATGCATCAAGGCAAGGGCAATGTGGTGCGGCGCATGTTCGCCGACGTCGATGCCGACATCTACGTACTGGTGGACGGAGATGCCACCTACGACGCCGCGAGCGCGCGCGCCATGATCGCGCGACTGGTCGATGACCGACTCGACATGGTGGTGGCGGCGCGCGTCGAGAAGGAGCAGGCGGCCTATCGCCTGGGACACCGCACCGGAAACAGGCTGCTCACCTGGTTTTTCGCCTCTGTCTTCAGTGCGGGCTTCACCGATATCCTCTCCGGCTATCGCGTTTTCTCGCGCCGATTCGTGAAGTCGTTCCCGGTTCTGTCACGGCGGCTTCGAGATCGAGACCGAGCTCGCCGTTCACGCGCTCGAGCTCGAGTTGGCGGTCGCCGAGGTCGCCACTCCCTACTATGCGCGACCGCAAGGCTCGATGTCGAAGCTCAGCACGTGGCGGGACGGCATGCGGATCCTCTCGACCATGGTGGGTCTCTACCGTTCGGAGCGGCCGCTCGCCTTCTTCTCCGGCGTGGGCGCAGCCCTCGCCATCGTCTCCGTCGGCCTCGCCATACCGATCTTCGTGACCTATCTGCAGCAGGGCGTGGTCCCGCGCATCCCGACCGCGATCCTGGCCACCGGCCTGATGTTGCTGGCGTTTCTATCGATCGTTGCGGGTCTGGTGCTCGATACCGTGACCAAGGGACGGCGCGAGGCGAAGCTGATTGCATATCTGCAGCAGAAGGCGCCCGGCGAGAAGTGGGATCGCCGGATGTGACGGAGAGGATGGATTGCGCGAGATCGTCCGCACCAACGATACCGTGCTGGTGTCGGCCATCCAGGCCTTGCTCGATGCGGCCGAGATTCCTCACCTCGTGCTCGATCAGAATATGAGCGTGCTCGAAGGCTCCCTCGGCATTCTGCCGCGGCGCATTCTGGTTCACGAGCAGCACCAGGAAAGCGCGCGCCGGTTGCTCGCCGACGCCGGGCTAGCCCATGAGCTGCGGCCGGCAGGTGACGCGGATGAACGTTCCGACGATGCGGTGCTCGGCGGGCGGCTGCGGCTGACGCAGAAACGAAGCGGTCACCGGTTCGGGCACGATGCGATCCTGTTGGCTGCGGCTACCGGTGCGCGGCGCGGCGACCGCGTTGTCGATCTCGGCTCCGGCGTGGGTACAGCCGGGTTGGCGCTCGCGATGCGCGTCAGCGAGGTCTCGGTCACGCTGGTCGAGGTCGATTCCGAGCTGGCGGGGATCGGCGCCGAGAACATTGTCCGCAACGGCCTGGCGGCGCGGGCGCGGGCGGTGGTGCTCGACGTGACCGCACCGTCGGACGCGTTCGCGGCGGCCGGGCTCGGTCCCGGCTCGGCCGATCACGTCATGATGAATTCCGCCGTTCAACGATCCGGCCCGGCAGAATGTCTCACCCGATCGCGGCCGACGTTCCGCGCATGCGGCGGCCTCCGGCTCGCCTGCCGATTGGGTTGCAGCCGCGGCATGGCTGCTGCACTCCGCCGGGATGCTCACGATGATCTGGCGTGCCGATGGGCTCGGGCAGTTGTTGGCGACGCTCGAGGGCCGTTTCGGGGGGATCGCGGTGCTTCCCGTGCACGGACGCGCGGGCGAGCCGGCGATCCGCGTTCTGGTCCATGCGACGAAAGGGAGCGGCGCGCCACTTCTGCTGCTGCCGGGTCTCGATCTCAACGATCGTGGCGGCCGGCCGACGGCCCAGGCGGAAGCGGTGTTGCGGGGGGGCGCGGCTTTGTCCCTGGCCGAAGTGTAGCCTATATCGACGCGTAGAGCAGAACCCATGGCCGATCGGAACGAAACCGAGCATTGGCGCCAACTCATCGCGAGTGCACGTGAAAACTTGTTGACGATCCTGCCGAAACGGCTGCGCGGCGGCGCTTGCGTCGTGCCGGTCGTGCGGCTCTCCGGTGTCATCGGCTTTTCGACCCCCCTGAAGCCGGGCCTGACGCTGGCCAATGTCGCGCGCATGCTCGAACGCGCCTTCGCCATGCGCAAGGCGAGCGCGGTCGCATTGGTCATCAATTCGCCCGGCGGCTCGCCGGTGCAGTCGCACCTGATCTACGGTCGCATCAGGCAGCTCGCGGCCGAGAACCGGCGACCGGTGATCGCGTTCTGCGAGGACGTCGTCGCTTCCGGCGGCTACATGATCGCCTGTGCCGCCGACGAGATCATCTGCGATCCCTCCTCCATCGTAGGCTCGATCGGCGTCATCGGCGGCTCGTTCGGCTTCGCCAAGCTGATGGACCGGCTCGGTATCGAGCGTCGGCTCTATGCGTCGGGCGAGCACAAGGCGATGCTCGATCCGTTCCTGCCGGAAAACCCCGACGACGTGGAGCGACTGAAGGCGGTGCAACGCGAGATTCACGACGGCTTCATCGATCTCGTCAAGTCGAGCCGTGGCGCCCGGCTCAAGGGTCCAGAGGAAACCTTGTTCTCCGGCCAATACTGGACCGGCCACAAGGCGATCGATCTCGGTCTGGCCGACGGCATCGGCGACTTGCGATCGACCTTGCGCCAGCGCTACGGTGAGGATGTGGACACGCCGCTGGTGTCCGCGGGCCGAGGCTGGTTCGGTCGCGCACGGCCGGGGCTCGGATCGTTCGATGCTGCTGCACCGCGCCGACGTGGCGGAGGAGATCGTCTCCGCGCTCGAGGCGCGGGCAATGTGGGCACGTTACGGATTGTGATAAAGGAGACTCGTTGATGCCCTTCGTCATCCCGCCGCTGGTCAAGCTCGCGCTGGGCATGCTCGGCGCGGGCGTCGTCGTCCATTGGATGTCGACGGAGATGCGACGCATCAACGAGGAGATCGAGCGGGTGAGAGCCGGGTCCGCGCCCTTCGATCCGGCCGCCCGCCGGACTCTGCCGACGTTGCGCCGCGATCCGCGCACCGGCGACTGGCGCGTCATGTGACAAACTCCCTCCCAGTCGCGACGATGTGCAGGTCAGGCGCCCACGCGGCGCCTTTCCCGTCATTTTCTTGACCCTCCGGGGGGGCCGTGGGTAGTGTCCGCGCCCGTTCATTACGCGGATACGCGCGCACCCGATGGCCGATCTGCCACCCCATATGCGGCCGGAACGATCGTTCCAGGGATTGATCCTTGGATTGCAACGCTACTGGGCGGACTATGGCTGCGTGATCCTGCAGCCTTACGACATGGAAGTCGGTGCAGGCACCTTTCATCCGGCGACGACCCTGCGTGCGCTCGGACCCAAGCCGTGGAACGCGGCGTATGTGCAACCTTCGCGCCGCCCCAAGGACGGCCGCTACGGGGAGAATCCCAACCGGCTGCAGCACTACTATCAGTTTCAGGTGATCCTCAAGCCGTCCCCGGAGGAAATCCAGGATCTCTATCTGCGATCGCTCTACGCCATCGGCATCGATCAAAGGCTCCACGACATTCGCTTCGTCGAAGACGACTGGGAAAGTCCGACTCTCGGCGCCTGGGGCCTCGGCTGGGAATGCTGGTGCGATGGCATGGAAGTCTCGCAGTTCACCTATTTTCAGCAGGTCGCCGGCTTCGAATGCGCGCCAGTCTCTGGCGAATTGACCTACGGGCTCGAGCGGCTCGCCATGTACGTGCAGGGCGTCGACCGGGTATTCGACCTCAACTTCAACGGCCGCGAGGGCGAGAGCAAGGTGACCTACGGCGACGTCTTCCTGCAGGCCGAGCAGGAATATTCACGGCACAATTTCGAGTTTGCCGAGACCGCGATGCTGTTCGAGCAGTTCAAGATGGCGGAAGCCGCGTGCAACAAGTATCTCGAGGCCGGCTGGATGACCGAGGGCAACATCCGCCGTCACCTCATGGCGCTGCCCGCCTACGACCAGTGCATCAAGGCGAGCCACGTGTTCAATCTGCTCGATGCCCGAGGCGTGATTTCCGTGACCGAGCGGCAGAGCTATATTCTGCGTGTGCGCGACCTCGCGAAAGCGTGTGGTGCCGCGTGGCTCGCGACCGAGGCCGGAGCAGGGTGACGAGCATCGCTGCCCCGGATCGCCTTGCACGCGAGGGAGAAACCCGTGACTGACGAGGAGCGGAGAGCCGGCATGAACGCACAGCCCGAAATCGGCGGACGGCAGCCGCTCGCGATCGATGTCGAGGCAGGCAAGAGCTATTGGTGGTGTGCCTGCGGGCGCTCCAAAAAGCAGCCGTTCTGCGACGGCTCCCACAAGGGCACCGGCTTCACCCCGGTCGAGTGGAAGGCCGAGAAGGCGGAGCAGGCTTGGTTCTGCGCCTGCAAGCGAACGGGGCGTCGGCCGATGTGCGACGGCAGCCACAAGAAGCTGTAGGTCGCCGACAGCCGTCGCCTCGTTGGCGGGAGGGTGACAACGGCGCCTGCGCCTGCTAGCTCCTCGCGATGCCCGACCTGTTGCTCGAGCTGTTCTCGGAGGAAATTCCGGCGCGCATGCAGACGCGCGCGGCCGAGGACTTGCGCAAGCTCGTTACCGATCGGCTGGTGAACGCGGGGCTCGCCTATGAGGGCGCCAAGGCGTTCGTCACTCCGCGTCGGCTGGCACTTGCGGTAGAGGGCATCCCCGTCCGGCAGCCGGACGTGAAGGAGGAGAAGAGGGGTCCGCGCGTGGGCGCACCCGAGGGCGCGATTCGGGGTTTCCTGCGCGCGTGCAGGCCTCAAATCAATCGACGAGGCCAAGGTCGAGACCGGCAAGAAGGGTGACTTCTACGTCGCGATCGTCGAGAAGCCCGGCCGGCCGGCAATCGAGGTGATCGGCGAGATCCTGCCCGAGGTCGTGAAGACTTTTCCTTGGCCGAAGTCCATGCGCTGGGGTGCGCAATCAGCAATGCCCGGCGCGCTCGGCTGGGTGCGGCCGCTCCATTCCATCGTGGCGACCTTCGGTCCGCAGACCGAGGAGCCGGACATCGTCGAGTTTCAAATTGACGGGATCGCGTCGGGCAACGCCACGCGCGGCCACCGCTTCCTCGCACCCGAGCCGTTCGAGGTGCGCCGCCTCGAGGATTATGTGGCCAAGCTCGCCAAGGCCAAGGTCGTGCTCGATGCGGACCGTCGCAAGGAGATGATCCTGACCGATGCCGCGAATCTGGCCTTCGCCCAGGGCTACGAGCTGGTGGAGGATCACGGACTGCTGGCGGAGGTCGCGGGTCTGGTGGAATGGCCGGTGGTGCTGATGGGCTCGTTCGATCGCGAGTTCCTCGCGATTCCCAGCGAGGTGCTCCGCGCCACCATTCGCAACAACCAGAAATGCTTCGTCCTGCGCGATCCGCGCACGGCCAAGCTGGTCGACAAGTTCATTCTTGTCGCCAATACCGAGGCCGAGGACGGCGGCGAGGCGATCGTTGCCGGCAATGAGCGGGTCATCCGCGCCCGCCTGTTCGACGCGAAGTTCTTCTTCGAGAGCGATCTGAAGACGCGACTGGAGGACCGCCTCCCGAAGTTCGAGCACATCATCTTCCATGAGAAGCTCGGCACCCAGGCTGAGCGCATTGCACGCATCGAGGCGCTCGCCGGGCACATCGCACGAGTGATCGATGCCGATATCCCGAAAAGCGAGCGCGCTGCCAGACTGTGCAAGGCCGACCTGCTGACCGAGGTGGTCGGCGAATTTCCCGATCTGCAGGGACTGATGGGCAGGTACTACGCGCAGGCTCAGGGCGAGGATGAAGCCGTCGCACATGCCTGCGAGGATCACTACAAACCCAGGGGCCCCGACGATCTCGTGCCTGTCGATCCCGTTTCGGTCGTGGTCGCGATCGCCGACAAGATGGACACCCTGATCGGGTTTTGGGCGATCGACGAGAAGCCGACGGGGAGCAAGGACCCTTATGCGTTGCGCCGGGCGGCGCTGGGGATCATCCGCATAGTGCTGGAAAACGGCATCCGGCTCCCCTTGTTGTCGCCCGAGATCTCTCGGCATTTCCAGCTCGTGGATCTGTCCGCGGCAGCCACGCGGCAGCCGGCCGGCAAAAAAGTTGCGACGACGACAGTCGGAGCGACCGGACCCGTCTCGCCGACGAGCGTAGGGCACGATCCGCGACAGCTCGATCTGCTGGCTTTCTTCGCCGATCGCCTGAAGGTCCAGCTGCGCGAGCAGGGTGCGCGCCACGATCTGGTCGATGCGGTGTTCTCGCTCGAAGGGCAGGACGACCTGCTCCTGATCGTCCGTCGCGTCGAGGCGCTTGGGCCGGTTCCTCGACACCGATGACGGCAAGAACCTGCTCGCGGGCTACAAGCGTGCAACGAGCATCATCCGAATCGAGGAAAAGCGCGACGCGCGCGAATATGTGGGGCGGCCCGACCCCTCGCTTTACCGGCAGGATGAGGAATGGGCACTGTCGCGAGCGATCGACACGGCCAAAGCGGAAGCGTCCGCCGCGGTCGCGCGCGAGGATTTCGGGGCCGCCATGCGCGCTATTGCAGAGCTTCGCCCGCACGTCGATGCCTTCTTCGACAAGGTGACCGTCAACGTCGCCGAAGGCGCGGACAAGCAGAAGCTGCGAGAGAACCGGCTCAGGCTGCTCGACGAGATCCGCGCGGCGACGCGGGCGGTTGCGGATTTTTCGCGGATCGAAGGCGTTTGACGGTTCCGGGGCTCAGCGTGGAGCTGGGGAAAACGCCGTTGAGTTGCTCATCTTGTTGCACTGCAGCGCGTTGCAGGGCATGAATCCCGTCGCTGCACCTCGATGCCGAAGAAACGTCCCTGTGCGCATGCGACAGGGGCGGGCGCACCGAAGACCTGGTTCCATGGCAAAGTCGACGTCGCACCGTAGCCGGTCGAAAACCAAATCCGCCCGACCCGGGCCACCCGGCAAGTTGGGGGCGCGCCGCAGCCCATCCACCGTGCCGAACAAAGCTGGGTCGCCGAAGTCCCGCGTCGGCAAGAAGTGGATCTACAGCTTCGGCAACGGCGCGGCGGAAGGCCGCGCCGACAAGCGCAACCTCCTGGGCGGCAAGGGCGTGGGTCTTGCCGTGATGGCCAACCTCGGCTTGCCGGTGCCACCCGGGTTCACCATCACCACCGAGGTCATGCACCTACTATTACGACAACTCGCGGACCTGCCCGCCGATCCTCGAGGCGCAGGTCGCTGCCGCGCTCGCTCAGGTCGGCCGCATCACCGGCAAGACATTCGGCGATGCCCGCAACCCCCTGCTCGTCTCCGTCCGATCCGGCGCCCGGGCATCCATGCCCGGCATGATGGATACCGTGCTCAATCTCGGGCTCAATGACGAGACCGTCGAGGCGTTGGCGAAGAGCTCCGGCGACCGGCGGTTCGCCTACGATTCGTATCGGCGTTTCATCACCATGTACTCCGACGTGGTGCTCGGCGTCGGTCACCACCACTTCGAGGAGATTCTCGACGACCACAAGGACAGGAACGCATACCTGCTCGACACCGATCTTTCCGCCGACGACTGGATCGAGCTCGTTGAGCGCTACAAGCAGCGTTTGGAAGAAGAGCACGGCGTCCCGTTCCCGCAGGATCCGAGCAAGCAGCTGTGGGGTGCCATCGGTGCGGTGTTCGGCTCCTGGATGAACCAGCGTGCCATCACCTATCGCCGCTTGCACAACATCCCGGAAAGCTGGGGCACCGCGGTCAACGTGCAGGCGATGGTCTTCGGCAACATGGGCGAGACCTCCGCAACCGGCGTCGCCTTCACGCGCAACCCGTCGACGGGCGAGAAGCGGCTCTACGGCGAGTTTCTGATCAATGCCCAGGGCGAGGACGTGGTCGCCGGCATCCGTACCCCGCAGGAGATCACCGAAGAGGCACGGGCGGACGCGGGTTCCGACAAGCCGTCCATGGAAGCGGCAATGCCGGCGGCGTTCAACGAGCTCAAACGCATCTACGGTGTGCTCGAACGTCACTACCGTGACATGCAGGATCTCGAATTCACGGTCGAGCAGGGCAAGCTGTGGATGTTGCAGACCCGTGCGGGCAAGCGCACCGCTAAGGCGGCGCTCAAGATCGCAGTCGATCTCGCGAACGAAGGCCTGATCACCCGCAAGGAGGCGGTTGCCCGCATAGATCCGGCGGTGCTCGACCAGCTCTTGCATCCGACCATCGATCCCAATGCCGAGCGCAAGGTGCTCGCCACCGGGCTGCCGGCCTCGCCCGGTGCTGCCTCGGGGGAGATCGTGTTCTCCGCCGACGAGGCGGAGAAGCTCAAGGGCCAGGAGAAGCGGGTCATTCTCGTTCGGGTCGAGACCTCGCCGGAGGATATCCACGGCATGCACGCAGCCGAGGGCATCCTCACCACGCGCGGCGGCATGACCTCGCATGCCGCCGTGGTCGCCCGCGGCATGGGCAAACCGTGCGTTTCCGGTGCCGGCGCGCTGCGCGTGGACTACGCCGCCGGAACCGTGAGCGTCGCCGGTAAAACCCTCAGGCAAGGCGACGTCGTCACCATCGACGGCTCGACCGGACAGGTGCTGGCGGGCCGCGTGCCGATGATCGAGCCCGAACTCCTAGGCGAGTTCGCCATCCTGATGGGTTGGGCCGACAAGGTGCGCCGGTTGGGCGTGCGTGCCAATGCCGATACGCCGAATGACGCGCGGGTCGCGCTCAAGTTCGGTGCGGAGGGCATCGGACTTTGCCGGACCGAGCACATGTTCTTCGATGAGGATCGCATCCGAGCGGTACGCGAGATGATCCTGGCCGACGACGAGAAATCGCGCCGCGCCGCGCTCGCCAAGCTGCTACCCATGCAGCGAGCCGACTTCGTCGATATGTTCGAGATCATGCGTGGACTGCCGGTGACCATCAGACTGCTCGACCCGCCTCTGCACGAGTTTCTGCCCCACACCGAGAAGGAGATCGCCGAGGTTGCAGACGCGATGGGAGCCGATCCCAGGAAGCTGGCCGACCGCGCCCGCGAGCTGCACGAGTTCAATCCCATGCTCGGCTTCCGCGGTTGCCGCTTGGCCCTGGTCTATCCGGAAATCGCCGAGATGCAGGCGCGCGCCATCTTCGAGGCGGCGGTCGCGGCGGGCAAGCGCACGGGTATTCCGGTGGTTCCGGAAGTGATGGTCCCGCTCATAGCGACCCGGGCGGAGCTCGATCTGGTCAAGGGGCGCATCGATGCAATGGCGGCCGCCGTGGCAACGGAAACCGGAACCGAGGTGGCCTATCAAGTCGGGACCATGATAGAGCTGCCGCGCGCATCGCTGCGGGCGGCCGAGATCGCGGAGAGCGCGGAGTTTTTTTCCTTCGGCACCAACGATCTTACTCAGACCACCTACGGAATTTCGCGCGACGACGCCGCGAGCTTTCTCGGAACCTACATGGCGTGCGGTATTCTCGCGAGCGATCCGTTCGTCTCCCTCGACCGCGAAGGCGTGGGTGAGCTGATCAGGATCGGAGTCGAGCGCGGCCGCAAGGCGCGACCGGGGCTCAAGGTCGGCATCTGCGGCGAGCACGGCGGCGACCCGGCATCGGTAGCGTTCTGCCACGAGATCGCACTCGACTATGTCTCGTGCTCGCCGTTCCGCGTGCCGATCGCGCGTCTCGCCGCTGCGCAGGCGGCACTCGGCAAGGACCCGGCCGGCCAGGCTTGATAGTGGCGTTGCGACAGCTCCTCAGGAGCCGGCGAGCGTGTCCGTGACGCGACGAGGTAGATACGGTCCGCGATCGCTCGGCTCGCGCAAAGGCTTGGGAGAATATGACCGAGAACCGGATCGAGGCGGCCGCGCCGACGGTGTCGGAAGCGCAGTTGCGGCAAGCGGAAGCCTTCGTCGAGGCGGAAGAAGGCGCGCAGAACCGCCTGTCCGGCCGGGCCGGCATCCTGGTCACGGCGGTGGCGGTGGCGATGTCGCTGTTCCACCTCTACGCTGCAGTCGCCGGTGCCTGGCCATTCACCAATTTCCCGATCATCGCCACCCAGCCGCTGCGCTACGCGCACGTCGCTTTCGTACTGGTGTTGAGCTTCCTTCTGTTCCCCCTGGCGGCCGGCTTCCGCAACCGCATTCGCTGGTGGGACGTCGCCGCCGGGATGACGGGCGCCGCCATCCTGATCTACGCCATCGAAGGCGGTGAGGAGTTCACCGACCGCGCGACCATGCCGACCCGTCTCGACATCGTGCTCGGCCTCGTCTTCATCGCACTGCTGCTCGAGGCGACGCGCCGCACGACCGGATGGATCGTTCCCTTCATCGCGCTGCTGTTCGTCGCCTATGCGCTGGCGGGTCCCTATCTGCCGCCGCCGTGGACGCACAGGGGCTTCGACATCGGCCAGCTCGTCGGCCATCTGTTCATCACGCTCGAGGGAATTTTCGGCATTCCGGTCGATGTATCGTCATCGCTGATCATCCTGTTCACGATCTATGGAGCATTCCTGCATCATTCGGGTGCCGGCAAGTTCTTCATCGACTTCTCAATGACGCTGATGGGCAACAAGCCCAACAGCGCCGGGCGCACGGTCGTGCTGTCGTCGTTCCTGCTGGGTGGTCCTTCGGGCTCGGGCGTCGCCACCACCGTGACCATCGGCGCTGTCGCCTATCCGCTGATGGAGCGCTCGGGCTTCGAGAAGAACGCCGCCGGCGGGCTGCTGGCCGCCGGCGGGCTCGGCGCCATCATCTCGCCCCCGGTGCTCGGCGCTGCCGCCTTCCTGATCGCCGAGTTTCTCAAGATCAGCTACCTCGACGTGATCTGGATGGCGACCATTCCGACTTGCCTCTATTACCTGTCGCTCCTGTTCATGGTGGAGCTCGATGCCAAGCGTTTTCACGCCCACGCGGTGATCGTCCCGCACGAAACGACGCTCTGGCAGCTGACGCGGCGCCACGGCTTCCACTTCATCTCGCTCGTCTCGATCGTCGTGTTCATGCTGTGGGGATACTCGCCGACGCTGTCGGTGTTCTGGTCGACCGTGCTCACCTGCGCGCTGAGCTTCCTCACGCGCGAGACCGCCCTCGTGCCGAAGAAGCTGGTCCGAGCGCTGTCCGACGGCTCGACCAGCGTGCTGACGGCGGCAACCACGTGCGCGACCGCCGGCATCATCGTCGGCGTCGTGACGCTGACGGGACTGGGCCTCAAGTTCTCATCCATCGTTATCGCATACGCCGGCGGCAACCTGCTCCTGACCGCGCTCTATACTGCGCTGATCGTGTGGATCGTCGGCCTCGCGGTGCCGGTGACCGCGTCCTACATCATTTGCGCGGTGATTGCGGCGCCCGCCATGATCAAGCTCGGTGTTCCCGATGTCGCCGCCCACATGTTCATTTTCTACTACTCCGTTCTGTCGGAAGTGTCGCCGCCGACCGCGCTGTCGCCATTCGCGGCCGCCGCGATCACCGGCGGGGATCCCTACAAAACCACGCTGCAGGCTTGGAAATACACGTTGCCGGCTTTTCTCGTGCCGTTCGTCTTCGTGCTCGATCCCCAAGGCATCGGCCTCTTGCTCAAGGTTCCCGTCGGCGGCTCCTGGATCGACGTCCTGCTGATTACGGCGAAGACCGCGCTCGGACTCGCGGCGTTGGCGGCGTCGGCGCAGGGCTGGGCACTGCGCAGGACCACCACCACCGAGCGCATGCTCCTGGCGCTGGCCGGCCTGTTGCTCGTGTTTCCCGGGCTGCTCGAGGCGCTAATCGAGCCCATGCTCGGTCGCGACGTCGGCTACACCGCGACATTTGGCTTGGCCATCGCCGCCGCGGTCCTGCTAAAACAAGGGCTGCTGCCCGCCCCATCGCGGGCATAGACCCCCGGCCGACCGATGCAGAGATAGAGGGAGATAGCCGCTATGAAACGCAGAGGACTTGTGATTTGTGCCCTGACCGCAGGCGCTGCGCTGCTCGCCGGCGCCGCCGTGGGACAGGGCGTCAATATCGCGATAGCGACCGGTGGTACCGGCGGCGTCTATTACCCGCTCGGCGGCGGCATGGCGAACGTGCTGTCCAAGCACGTGCCCGGCGTGCAGGCGACGGCACGCGTCACCGGCGGGTCGGTCGACAATCTCAAGTTGATCGGGTCGCAGCAGAGCGAGCTTGCCCTCTCGATGGTCGATGCCGCGCTCGATGCGCTCAAGGGGCAGGACAAGTTCAGGGGCACCCCGGTCGAGGTGCGCACCTTGATGGTGCTTTACCCCAACCGCATGCACGTGGTGTCGATAGAAGGTACCGGCATCGAGAAGATGGCGGACTTGAGGGGCAAACGAGTGTCCACCGGATCGCCCGGCAGCGCTACCGAGGTGATGGCCTTCCGGGTCATCGAAGCTGCCGGCCTCGATAAGGACAAGGACATGCGGCGGGAGCGTCTCGGGGTCGCCGAGTTGGTCAACGCGCTCAAGGACCGCAAGATCGATGCGTTCTTCTGGGTCGGTGGACTGCCGACGGCTGCCGTGACCGATCTCGGCGCCACGCCGAACGTGAAGATCAAGCTGATCGACCACGGCGATCTCGTCGACAAGATGAACGCGAGATACGACAACCTGTACACCAGCGGTGTGATTCCGTCGAAGACCTACCCGGGTCAGGACAAGGACAATACCGTGACCGTGGTGCAGAACATCCTGGTCGCGAATGCCAAGATGTCCGACAAGGTCGCCTACGACATCGTCAAGACATTCATCGAGAAACGCGACGAGCTGGTAGCCGTCCATGGCGAGGCCAAGAGCATCACGCTCGAGAACCAGGTGCTGAAGAACTCGCCGATCCCCTGGCATCCCGGCGCGGTCAAGTACTACACCGAGCAGGGTGTGAAGATGTGACCCTGGTCGGCGCCGCGATCGGACCGCCCGCCCCGCCGCACGGGACACGACCCTAATCGCTTTGCCGAGCGATCGGAACGGGAAGGAGGCGGTAATGACCAGGCATGCCGGCACCGTCGCCATTGGCGTTGTTCTCCTCGGTTTGGCTGCGCCCAATGCCCTGCAGGCGCAAACCTATCCGAATCGGCCAGTGACCATCATCGTGCCGACAACGGCTGGCGGCGGAACCGACATCATCGCTCGGATCATCGGGGATCAGCTGGCGAGGCAGCTCGGGCATGCGTTCGTCATCGAGAACCGTCCAGGTGCCGGCCTCCTTGTAGGGACAGCCGCCGCCGCCAATGCGGCGCCCGATGGATATACGCTGCTCGCCGGGCTCAACGGCAACATGGCCGTGAATCCGAGCCTGTTCAGCAAGCTTCCCTATGACCCGATACGAGATTTCACGCCGGTGGCGCTGCTTGCCGCCTACCCCTTCCTGGTGGTGGTGAACAAGGAGCT
Source organism: uncultured Alphaproteobacteria bacterium (assembly GCA_963840535.1). GTDB lineage: Bacteria > Pseudomonadota > Alphaproteobacteria > Rhizobiales > Xanthobacteraceae > VAZQ01. The sequence continues at coordinate 67,453 of CAWIZJ010000064.1, read as the reverse complement.
ACCGGTGAAATCGATCAAGGAGTTGATCGAGCTGGCGAAGTCGAAGCCCGGCCAAATCAACTATGCCTCGGCCGGAAACGGCACCGGACAGCACTTGTCCATGGAGCTGTTCAAGATGATGACCGGCACGAGCTTGACCCATGTGCCCTATCGCGGGGCCCAGCCTGCCTACACCGATATCATCTCGGGGCAGGTATCGGTATTCTTCGACAACATCTCGGGTGCGCTGGGCCAGGTGAAGGGCGGCAGTGTGCGCGCTCTCGCCGTCACCACCAGGGAGCGATCGGCGGTGGTGGCCGAGCTGCCCACGGTGGCCGAAGCAGGCGTCCCCGGCTACGAGTATCACACTTGGTTCGGTCTATGGGCGCCCCGCAAGACCCCTGAACCGATCGTCGAGCGGCTGCACGCCGAGGTCAGGAAGGCGCTGAACAATCCCGGCGTGCGCGATCGGATCACCGATCTGGCAGGCGTGCCGGCTGCCATGGCGCTGGCGGAAATCGAGCCGTTCGTCAAAGCCGAGATCGCCAAATGGGCCGACGTGGTGAGGCGTGCCGGCGTGACGGTCCAATAGCGTTGCGACCGATGGGCGTGTCGCCTCAACGCAGCCCCGCCTGTTGGACGAGCGGCAGTGTCTTCTCTTTGAACTCGCGCATCTGCTCTTCGTAGCGGGCCCACGTCAGCAGCACGCCGTCGAGGCCGGCATTGGAAAGCGCAATGAGCGTATCCACGATCTGCTCCTTGCTTCCGATAATGGGAAACCCGGCCCAGCCGCCGATGAAGTGACGGGTCATTTCGTGCAGAATCTCCTGGGGGAATGATGCGGAATTGATGCCCAGCGTCTTGACCAACGTGCGCGCCGCCTCCCAGTCCCCGTTTTCATCGATGTAGTAGCGAGCGAAATCCTTGGCCTCGGCCTCGGTTTCACCCTGCACGACATAGCAATTGGTCCAGACCTGGATCTCGTGTCCCTGCGCCTCGCGGGCGTCGCGCCGGTAAGCGTCCATGCGGGCCTTGACCTCGGTGAAATCATGCGAGGTGACATTGACGAAGGCCACATCGGCATGCCTGGCGGCAAACCTGCGGCCGGTGTCCGATCCGCCGGCGTTCATGATGACGGGGTGCGGCGACTGGATCGGCTTGGGCTCGAGGAAGCCCTTCTTGATACGGTAGAAGCGGCCCTCGAATTCGAACTCTTCGTCCTCCGTCCACAGTCGCCGGATGATGCCGAGCCATTCGGCCGCGCGCTCGTAGCGGGTCTCGTGGTCGAGCAGGTCGACCCCGAACATCTCGATCTCCGGCATGTTCCAGCCGGTCACCACGTTGAGCACGAAACGCCCGTTGGTGATGTGGTCGATGGTCGCGCCCTGCTTCGCAGCCATGATGGGATGGACGGTCGGCACATGCGAGGTGGCGAAAATGGCCGGATACTTGGTCACCGCGCCTACGCCGGCCGCCCAGGAGAAGCATTCGAAGCCGGCACCATTGAAGTTGGTGACGCCGCCGAAACCGCGCCAGCGTCCGACCGGCACGATCGCCTCGAACTCCATCTCGTCGGCGAGCTTGGCGAGCGCGAGCGTGGCTGGCCAGCTGATCCGCAGCGTCCCTTCGATCGTCGTGATCGCCGCCCCGTAATCGAGGTTCGAGCAGAAAGTGCCGAGCTTGAGCTTGCGGCCGTTGAACAGAGGATTGGTGCTGCGGCGGAGCTCCTCGTCTCTGCGGCGCGCGCTCATCCGATGCCTCCACCCGTTGATCCTTCGCACTCTATGTACCGAAACAGGGCACCATCCGCTACGGTCCGGTGCCCGGGCCATCGGCGTGACCGATCGGGCGATTCCGCAGCCGGCCCGGGCCTGTGCGTCTAAAGCCTTTGCGGACGGGTCCCGAATTGCTACGCTGTATGGGAGGGGCGGAAAGCAATCCAGTAGGGCGAGGACAGAGCGTATTCGGGGCGAAGCTCAGTCGCATGAGATGGCAGCCGAGCCACGCAAGTACGCGCCGGGATGCTTCGCCCAGGTCTTCGAAACGATGCAAAGCCGACAGGGAGGATGGAAATGAATTCGACGAGTACTTTTGACACTTGCGGCGACTGCCCTGGGGGGATCGCTCGGCCTTGGTGCCGCGCACGCCCAGGAGACGGTCAAGATCGGTGTGGTAGGGCCGAAAACCGGCTTCATGGCGGCGGGCGCGTCGGTCACCCATTGGCCCAACTTCAAGCTCTGGGCGCAGGAGATCAACGATCGCGGCGGTCTGAAGCTCAAGGCCGGCCAGCGCAAGATCGAGATGATCGAGTATGACGACCGCAGCCAGCCCGGCGAGGCGATCAAGGCGGTGGAACGGCTGGCGACCCAGGACAAGGTCGATTTCATCATGCCGGTCTACGGCACCGGCTGGAATCTGGCGGTCGCGCCGATCTTCGCAAAATACGGTTACCCGCAGGTGACTCAGGCGGCCGTCACCGACCAGATCGATGCGCTGATCGCGCGCTATCCCACGCTGTTCTTCGTGCAGGGTTCGACCAGCGCGTTTGCACAGTCGGCGGCGAACATCATGAAGAAGCTGAAGGACGAGGGGAAGATCGGCAACCGCGTCGCCATCGTCAATGTGGCCGACGCATTCGGCATCGAGCTCGCGAATGCGGGCCGGCCGATCTTCAAGCAGGCCGGCTTCGACATCGTCTACGACCGATCCTATCCGAACACGTCCCAGGATTTCGCACCGGTCATCAAGGCGGCGAAGGCGGAGAATCCCGATGCGTTCGTCGCATGGTCCTATCCCTCGGACACCTTCGGGCTCGCCGAGCAGGCCAAGATCGAAGGACTCAATGTAAAGGCCTATTACAGCGCGGTCGGGGTCGCGTTCCCGACATTTCGTGCGAAACTGGGTTCCGCCGCTGAAAACGTGTTGGGCGCCGGCGGCATTCAGGACAACCCCGCCATCCGCGGCTATTACGAGCGTCACAAGAAGGTGACGGGCGTGGACGCCGACAACTGGGGCAGCCCGCTTTATTACACCTTCCTGCAGGTGCTGGAGCAGGCGATGGAGGGTGTCGGCGAGGTTGATCGCGCCAAGATCACCGCGTACCTCAAGAGCAATACGTTCAAGACCATGATCGGCGAAGTCGACATCCGCAATCAGAAGCTCAATCGTTTCTGGACCGTGGGTCAGTGGCAGGACGGCTTCTTTCACGCCGTCGACGGCGTCGGCTTCGCGGACTACAAGCCGGTGAAACTGAAGGCCGGCTGGTAAGGGGCTCGCGCATAGGGCCCGGCGCCGCCCCTCACCGACCCTCCTCCGAGGCGGGGGAGGGTGGGGTCGAGCACGCCGGGCTCCTCTTCCGCGATCGGGCACGGCGTTCGTAATGAGCGTCCTCATCGTCGGCCTACTGCTTGGCGGCACCTACGCGCTGATGGCGATGGGGCTGCAGTTGCAGTACGGCGTCGCTCGCGTCATGAACCTCGCTAATGGCGAAGTGATCGTCGCAGGGGCGTTCGCGACGTTCTGGTTCTTCGCCGCCTCGCAGGCGAGCCCGTTCTGGTCGCTCATCGGCGTCGTTCCGCTGGCCTTTGCGGTGAACTGGGCGGTCTATCGGGTTCTGATCCTGCCGCTCGTGCGCCGTGCCAAGAGTCAGGGCCAGCTCGATGTGGATTCGATCCTGGCCACGTTCGGCCTGAGCTTCATTTTCATCGGCATTCTGCTGACCGTGTTCGGCGGCGAAATGCTGACCTATTCCTATCTCGCCCGACCCTTCGTCATCCTGGGCGAGCCCTACGCTCTCAACCGGATCGCCGCCTTCCTCGGGTCCGTTATCTTGTGCGCGTGCCTCTATGTCTGGTTGCATTGGACCCGCGCCGGGCTTTCCCTGCGCGCGATCGCCGTCAATCCGGCTGCAGCCGCACTCGTCAGCATCAATGTCGCGCGCACCTCGGCCATGGCATTTGCTCTCGGAGGCGCGGTGAGCGCAGCAGGCGGTTCGCTTCTGAGCATGTTCCTGACCTTCGATGCCTCGGTAGGCGTGATCTTCACCCTGAAGGCGCTGGTCATCGTCATTCTGGGAGGCGTCAGCGACATTCGCGGGGCGATCGTCGCGTCCTTCATTCTCGGCCTGACCGAGACCTTCGTCGCGACTTTCATCGATCCGGGCTTGACGCTGGCGGCGGCATATATGCTGTTCATCGTCATCCTGCTGGTGCGACCAGAGGGGCTGTTCGGGAGACGCTCGTCTTGACCGGCAGCGAAACGACGATCCACCCAAATGCGGGTGCGCCGGCGCGGGCGCTCCGGAATTTTCGGGTGACGCTGGTATTGACCGCGCGCGAGAAGCTGCAGCTCGTCGTCGCAGCGTTGCTGTTCGTGGCCGCATCGTTGCTGCCCCTGGGCGGCTCCGGCTATTGGCTGACGCTCGGCGTCTCGATCGCCATGTTCACGGTGCTTGCAACCTCGTGGACGCTGTTCTCTGGTCCGACCAACTACATCTCGCTTGCCACTGCGGCGTTCTTCGGCATCGGCATGTATACCGTCGCCGCCGGCCTCGACCGTCTCCCTTATCCGGTCCTCATCGCGGCCGCCGCGATCGTCGGGGCAGCCTTCGCCGCGATCGTCGGCCTCGCCACGCTGAGGATCTCTGGTGTCTATTTCGTCATCTTCACGCTGGGTCTCGCCGAATTGGTGCGTCAGATCGTGGCCTGGACTCAACACGTCATGGGCGCCAGCAGCGGGCTGTACGTGCTGATCACCATTCCGGACCAGACGCTCTATTGGCTCCTGCTGATTCTCGCAGCCTTGGTCTTCCTGGTCGGTTGGCTGATCGGGCGCTCGCGGCTCGGACTTGCGCTGCGCATCATAGGCAACGACGAGGTGGTGGCGGTCCATGTCGGGATCAACACGGCGCGTGCCAAGGTCGTCCTGTTCGTGATCTCGAGCACCTTCGCTGCAATCACTGGGGCGCTCGTCGCGCCGCGCTGGAGCTATGTCGAGCCGTCGATTGCTTTCAGCCCGTTCCTCACCTTCGAGGTCGTCATCATGGCCCTGCTCGGTGGTGTCCACCGGCTGTGGGGCCCCCTGCTGGGCGTCATTCCCTTCACGCTGCTGTGGGAGTTCATTTCCGCCAAATTCCCGGCACAGACGACGCTGCTGCTCGGCGTTTGCTTCCTGCTCATCGTCTATGTCATTCCACGCGGCGTGGTCGGGCTGGTCGAAGACATGATCTGGCGCCGGCGCCCGACCCCCGGAGCGGCGGACATCGGCGGGATGCGCGAATGGGTCCGGGCCCGGCTGCAGCGACGGAAGAGCGGGCATGTCTAACCTTTCGTCGCCCACGACCGCCTTGGGAGTGAGTGACGTCAGCAAGCGTTTTGGCGGGCTGGTAGCGGTCGACCACGTGTCCTTCGATCTCGCCGAGAACGAGGTGCTCGGCCTGATCGGGCCGAACGGCTCCGGCAAGACGACGATGCTCAATCTGATCTCCGGCGCTCTGAAGCCGACTGCGGGGCGGATCCGGCTCTACGGCGACGAAATTTCCACAATGCGGGCGAACGAGATCGCGATTCAGGGAATCGCCCGCACGTTCCAGATCGTGCGCATGCTTCCGGCCATGACGGTGCTCGAGAACGTGGCCGCGGGCGGCGTCTTCGGTCATGCGCGGCGCTGGGGCGGCGAGCTTGAAGACTACGCAATCGGCTTGTTGCGGCGGGTCGGACTTGAGACAGGCGTGGATACGCCGGTGACCGCGCTCACATATATCGACCAGAAGCGGGTCGAGCTGGCCCGCGCGCTGGCATCCGATCCGAAGGTCCTGCTGCTCGACGAGTGGCTCGCCGGTCTCAATCCCACCGAGTTGAAGACGGGAATATCGCTGGTCGAGCAGCTGCGCGGCGAAGGCCGTACCATCATCGTCGTCGAGCACGTCATGGACGCCATTCGCAGCCTCTGCGACCGCTGCGTGGTGATGAACAGCGGCATGAAGATCGCCGAGGGCACCCCCAAGGAGGTGCTGGCAGACAGCGAAGTGATCCGGGCCTATCTCGGGGACGACGATGCTTGAGAGCCGGAACCTGTCGGTCTTCTATGGTCGTCATCGGGCGGTCGAGAACGTGTCGGTCAAGGTGTCGGCCGGCGAGATCGTGGTGATGCTCGGTGCCAACGGTGCGGGCAAGAGCACCTTCCTGCGCGCCATCGCCGGTCAGACTGCCGCGGCGGCGGGCGGGACCGTCCTGATGGAGGGGATCGACATCACGCACCGCCCGCCGCACGAGATCGTGGAGGCGGGGATCGCGCTGGTGCCGGAGGACCGCGGCGTGTTCGCCGATCTGACGGTGCACGAGAACCTGGTGCTGGGCGCGCATCCCAAGCGGGCGCGGCCGCAGGAAGCGGTGAACATGGAGCGCGTCTTGTCGCTGTTCCCGCGACTTGCAGAGCGGCGCAGTCAATTGGTGCGCACCATGAGCGGAGGCGAGCGTCAGATGGTGGCGGTCGGCCGCGCCATGATGTCGGCGCCGTCGATTCTGATGCTGGATGAGCCGTCGCTCGGCTTGTCGCCGCTCTTGTGCCGCGAGCTGTTCCGCACGCTCGCGCGCGTCAAAGACACCGGCGTGGGGATTTTCCTGGTGGAGCAGAACGCCAAGCAGAGCCTCGCGATCGCGGATCGGGGCTACCTCCTGGATAACGGCCACATCGTGGGATCCGACACCGCCGAGGCTCTCTCCAGGGACGAGATGGTCAAGAAGGCCTACCTCGGCGGCGGGTCGGCGTCTCGTTGAGGCTCGCCATCGCGGGGGACGGCATCGACTACCGCAATGGACGGTGCGGCAGGTGACCTGACGGGTGGACATCTGATAGAACGACACGACGCGCGTGCAAACGGCGAGGGAGTTGGAACAATGGCTCAGGAGATACGCTTCAACTGCATGCATTTCATGCCTTACGCTCACTTGCCGGACAATCACAAGGAACACAAATCCGTTTGGGTCAACCTGTCGAACAAGCACTATGACCCGGAAAAAGGACACGCGCTCTATCAGCGCTATCTGAGCGAGCTGGTCCTTGCCGACCAACTCGGCTTCGACGCAGTGGTGGTGAACGAGCACCACAACACCGTCTACAGCATGATGGCGACGCCGAACCTGATCGCGGCGGCGCTGGTGCCGCAAACCAAACGCGCCAGAATCTGCGTCTGGGGCACGCCGCCCAACCTGATGCTGCCGAACCGGTTGGCCGAGGAGTACGCCATCCTCGACGTGATGTCGAACGGGCGGCTCGAGGTGGCGTTCCCGCTCGGAACCGGCATGGAATACTGGGCGAATCCGGTGAGCCCGGCGACGGCGCGCGACAGGTTCCGCGAGTCGCTGAAGATCATCCTGCAGGCCTGGACCGCCGACGGGCCGACCACCCACTATGGGACGCACTACACCTATCGTTTCCTCAATCCGTGGCCGCGACCGATGCAGCGCCCGCATCCGCCCTGCTACATCGTCGGCACCGGCAGCCCGGAGACGATCGACATCGCCGCCGAATACGGCTTCGGCTACGCGGCGGCGTTCGTCACGCAGGAGCGCGCGCGCGAGCTCAACCAGAACCTGCGCAAGCGGGCCCAGGATTTCGGCCATACCATTCGGCCGGAGCAGCTTCCGATCTTGACCTTCGTCTATGTGGCGGAGACCGAGGAGCGCGCCCGGCAGGAATACGTGCCGCACCTGCAGGCTTTCTTCGATGACTATCTGCGCACCACGCCGCAGTATCTCGCACCGCCCGGCTATCTGTCGGTCGATCAGCTCAAGATTCGCAGCGCCGGCGCGGACAAGATGCACGGCGGCTTCGACTTCGACCTCGTCAGCAAGTCGTTCTTCATCGCGGTCGGGACCCCTGAGAAGGTCGCCGATCAGCTCGGGTACTGGACCGAGTGGATGGGTTCGAGCCACATCAACGCCGTCATGCATGTCGCGGACATGCCGCACTGGAAGACGGTGAAGAACCTGACTCTGTTCGCGGAAGAGGTCATTCCCCGCATGCGCAAGGGCACGCCGCAGCGGATCGCGGCCGAGTGACGACGGGGGGAGCGATGGCCAAGTTCAAGCGCGAGGAGCTCACCGTCGACGGCGTGAAGACGGTCGTCTATTCGGCCGGCACGGGCGAGCCGGTCGTTTTCTTTCACGGTGCGGGAACAGTCGACGGATTCGATTTTGCCGAACCGTGGGCGGACAAGTTCCGAGTGATCGTCCCATATCATCCCGGCTTCGGCGAGTCCGGCGACGACGCCACCTTCGTCGACCTGCATGACTACGTCATGCATTATCTCGAGCTGTTCGATCTCCTGAAGCTCGACACCTTCAACCTGGTCGGTCTCTCGCTGGGTGGGTATATGGCGGCCAAGTTTTCATCGGAGCATGGTCACCGGGTGAGGAAGTTGGCACTGATCGCACCTGCCGGAATCATCGACCCGCAACACCCCATGCTCGATGTGCTGATGATACCGGGTGATCAAATTCCAGGTCTTTTGACGTCGGATTTCGAGGTGATCAAGAAGCGGTTGCCCGAGAAGCCGGATCTCGACTTCATCGGCGATCGCTACCGCGAGTCGGGAACGGTGGCACGGCTGTTGTGGGAGCACCCGGCCGACCCCAAATTCATGCGCTATCTGCATCGCGTCAGGATGCCGACGATGATCGTGTGGGGCGACGAGGACAAGATCATCCCCGTGCAACACACCGACACCTGGCGCAAGCTCGTGCCGCACGCGGACATCAGGATCTACAAGGGCGCCGGCCACCTGGTGCACCTGGAGAAGCCGGAGGCCGCGGCCGCGATCGCGAAGTTCCTGAGCTGATCTCGAACCGGAATTCAGGTGCGCCTGCGCGGGGGGATTCCTCCCCGCGCCTGCAATTCACGCTCAGGCAGCCGCCCGACCCCATAGCTGTGCGCTCGCCAACCTGGCGCCTTCCACCAGAGCCTGCAGCTTTGCCCAGGCGATGGTTGGATGGATCGTCATCATGCCGGCGAAGGTGCCGAAGCCGCAGTCCGTGCCGGCGATGACCCGTTCGCGGCCGACGATCTGCGCGAAACGCAGGATGCGGTCGCATACCAGCTCGGGGTGCTCGACCAGGACCGTCGAATGGGTGATCACGCCGGGGATCAGCAGCGTGTCCCCGGGCAGATGGATGGTGCTCCACACCTTCCACTCGTGCTCGTGCCTCGGGTTCGACGCCTCGAACGAATACGCGCCGGCCCGGATCTTCAAGATGATGTCGATGACGTTCTTCAGCTCGACGTCATTGGTTCGAGGGCCCATGTCGATGCTGTAACAGGTGTGGAAGCGGATTCGATCCTGCGGCAGCCCGCGCAGCGCGTGATTGAGCGCCTCGACCCGTACCTCGGCCCACTTGCGATAATCGGCAAGCGACATGCTGGCATCGATGACATATTGGGTCACCAGCCTGGGATCGTCGATCTGCAATAAAAGGCCCGAATCGACGATGGCTCTGTATTCCTCGCGCAGCGCGTCGGCGAGAGCGAAGATGTACTCCTCGTCCGACTTGTAGTGCTCGTTCCTGATCCAGAATTCGACGTTGGCCGGCGAGATTGCCGGAAGGAACGCTTCCTCGACCTTCACTTTCGCCAGGGCTGCCTTGAAGGTTGCGATGTCGGTAGCGATCTGTTCGTGCCCCGTATATTGGACGGGACCGGCGCAGACGACGCGCTTGGCGCCCACCGCCGGGTTGAGACCGAGCGAGGCTTCCCAGGCGTAGTATTCGGGAAAGGCGTTGTTTTCCCTCGAGCCCTTCCATGGATTACCGAACGGCTCGTTGGTGATCCGAACGCCGCCGAGGCGCTCGACGATGTAGGTCAGGAAGCTCGGCTTCGACATCTCGCCGTCGCTGATGACATCGAGGCCGATATCGGCCTGCCGCCCGACGCACTGGTCGATTGCATTCTTGATCGCGGCGTCGAGCTCTCTCTCGTCATAAGGTTGGGCAGCCACCTTTGCCTTGATCAGCTTGAGCAGGTCGGGCGGGCGCGGCAGGCTGCCGACATGCGTGGTGAGAATTCGGTCACTACCGGCCTTCATTGCTTCCTCCCAACAACGGCCGCATGTTGCGAGCCCGTTTCAATTCTACCAAATCACTGGCAATGGCCAGAACCTTCCGTCACCCGCCCTGACTCCGACGTCGAGAACGATGCTGACGAGCGACTCTTGACCATGACATGCCACTTCCGTCTCCAGCAACGTGCCACATTCGGTTCAGGACCGTTCCGGAGGCTCGACCGATATCGATGCCCGGGATGCATTTTGCGGGGGGAATCCGTCGTGCCGCCTGCGAGCCCCACCGTCGCGCTGGCGGCGCATGTCGGCGAAGGGATGGATGGTAGGTGTGTACTGCAACGATGTTCAACGCGATTAACGCGATCGCAAGGTTAATGCAGCAATAAATGGATCCGTCGCATTGGCGCCATCACGGCGCCTTGTGCCGACGACAGTATGCATTGCGTCTTGTTGCGTCGGGGTAAGCGTATCGATGGTTGCGTCGGGTGACCGGCCGAAGGGTGGCCCGCTGGCTCCCTTCGGCCTCGGCGTCCTGCTGTTGCTGCTGCTGCCGAGCGAGATCGGCGATCAGGATCTCGCCGCGCTCATTGCGCGCCAGCCGCCGGTCGTCGACCGCACTCTCAAGGGCGCGCTCGTTTCGCCGTTCGGCACGATCCACGAAGCGCGACTCGTTATTCCTCGCCTGGTCGGGGCGGGAGTGCCGCCGATCCTGGGATACACCCTGGTTGGTCTCGACCCTAACAGTGCGGACATTGCCGGTGCGATTCGCGAGCGCGTCCTCGGTGAAAATGCCGTGAACGCGGGGCCGATGGTCGACCGCAGCCGCAAGGGCGACCACGGTGCCGGCAATGCGGACCGCACGGTCGCGCTCAAGGGCGACTTCGGCGGGGGGGGCGACCGCTCCCTGGCACTCAAGGGCGATCGGCTCGAGCCGACCGTGCACGCCGAGCCGATGCCGGGCGCCGCACGGCCGCAGGCCGGGCCTGAGATGATTGCGCGTCGGGATGTGAAGCGGCGGGCAGTCGCGCCGCCGATCATCGATCAGCCGCACGCGGCCGAGCAGCGAGATGACGAGCCGGGACCGCCAATGTCACTCGCGCCGCCGATCTCGGCCGTCGAGATGGAAAAGAAGCCTGCCCAAGAGTCGGTTGCGGTCGAGGTGGCGGAGCACCTCGAGCGACACGGCTCCGAGGGCGGGTCCTCGATGGGGGTGAATTCCGGTGCGCGACTCGGCTTCGCGTCCGCGGACGTCGAGCCAACGCTGCGCGCGGCACGCATCTACTTCAGCGTCGATCCCATGGGGCAGAAGCTGGGCAGCATCGAGCCGTGGGCCCCTGGCGAGGCTCCGATGCTGGAAAGCGCCGACGGATTACCGGCCACCACGTACGGCAATGTCAGGCTCGCCGCGCTGCTGCCGCAACCGCCCGGAGAAACGTTCATCATCCTCCGGGATGCGCCGATCGAACGCGCCGATCTGCCGCCGCTGCCGCTGCCGGGGCGCGCGTCGCGCGGTGGCCAGACGGTGGCGCCGAAGGGCCAGGTGACCGGCCCCGATCAGCGGCCGATGACGCCGGCCGAGCATCTCGGTCTCGACGAGAAGGGTCGCGCCAAGGCGGAGAAATGCCTCGCGGAGGCGATCTACTTCGAGGCGCGCGGCGAGGTCGTGCGCGGCCAGATGGCGGTCGCCCAGGTGGTGCTCAACCGCGCCTTCTCGGGCAAATACCCCGACACGGTGTGCGGCGTGGTCTATCAGAACTCGCACCGCTACCTGGGCTGCCAGTTCACCTTCACCTGCGACCGCATTCGCGATGTCGTGCGCGAGCCCGACATGTGGGAGCGCGCCAAGACCATTGCAGCCGAGTTCCTCGATGGCAAACTGTGGCTGCCCGAGGTCGGCAAGGCAACCCACTATCACGCCTACTGGGTGCGCCCGTGGTGGGTGCGCGACATGACCAGGCTGCACAAGCTCGGCGTCCACACCTTCTATCGCCCTCGCAAGTGGGGTGACGGGGGCGAAGCGCCGGAATGGGGCGATCCGATGATGACCGCGGAGTCCGCGAGGAAGCTCGTCGAAGCCGCGAAGAAACTGTAGCTGCCGCGCAGTCCGATCCACCGAGAGGCCGTTTGCAAGCAGGCTCGGAGCCCTACCCTGCTGCGGCTTCGTCGTCAGATTGTGATATCGAGCGCAACGTCGAGATTGGGCGCCGAATGGGTGATCCAGCCCGACGAGATGTAGTCGACGCCGGTTTGCGCGATCGCAGCGACGCTGTCGAGGGTGATGCCGCCGGAGGCCTCCAGCGGGACCCGGCCGCCCACCATCTCGACCGCCTTGCGCAGGGTCGCCACATCCATGTTGTCGAGCAATACCGCATCGGCGATGCCGGTCTCGAGCACCACGCGCAGCTGATCGAGCGTATCGACCTCGATTTCGATCTTCACGAGATGGCCGGCGGCAGCCTTGGCGCGCTCGAGCACTGGGCCAATGCCGCCCGCCACTGCGATGTGGTTGTCCTTGATCAGGATGGCATCGTCCAGCCCGAAGCGGTGGTTGAATCCGCCACCGCAGCGCACGGCATATTTTTCGAGCGCGCGCAGACCTGGGGTGGTCTTGCGCGTGCAGCAGATGCGGCTGCGCGTGCCGGCGACGCGGCGCACCAGCTCGTTCGTCGCCGTGGCTACACCCGAGAGGTGACCGAGCAGGTTGAGCGCGGCTCGCTCGCCGGCGAGGATCGCACGGCCGGGGCCCGCGATCGTCATCAGCGCGCCTTCCACAACCTTCGCACCATCGCGCTGGTGCGCCGTCATCTCGATTGCAGGCGCGAGCTTCGCGAAAGTGGCGGCCACCAGGGGCAGACCGGAAACCACGCCCGCCTTGCGCGCGACCACCGCCGCTCGCGCGTGGGCGTCCTCGGGAATGGTCGCGATCGAGGTCACGTCGCCGGCGCGACCGAGATCCTCTGCGAGCGCGCGTGTGACCACCGCATCGATTTCCAGCGGCGACAGGAAGCCATCGGGGTAGAGGAGCGAGCTGGTCATGGCACGTTCCAACCGATACCCCGTTCCATCCATCGCTTGCTACCCCGTCTCCGCGATGGCCGGGGCCGATACGTTCCATGAGCTGGGTTGTTAACCCTACACGCTCACCGCTTCAGATTCACCATCCGCTCGACCGACCGGCGCGCCCGCTCCGCCAGTGCGCCTTCGATCACGACCTCCTCCTTGAGATAGACCAGACTGTCGAGAATCTTAGGCAGCGTGATCCGCTTCATGTGCGGGCAGAGATTGCACGGTCGCACGAATTCCACGCCGGGCAGCTCCGCCTGCACGTTGTCGGCCATCGAGCATTCCGTGACCATCACGACGCGGCGAGGGCGGCGCCTGCGCACCCAGTCGATCATCCCGGCGGTCGAGCCGGTGTAGTCGGCCTCCGCCAGCACATCGGGCGGACATTCCGGGTGGGCGATGATCTGCAGCGAGGGATCGCTCTCGCGGTAGCGACGAAGCTCGTCGGCGCTGAAACGCTCATGGACCTCGCAAGCGCCGCGCCACGCAATGATCTTCACTTTGGTGCGGCTGGCCACGAAATTCGCAAGATACTGATCGGGCAGGAAGATGACGGGGTCGGCGCCGAGACTCTCCACCACCTCGACGGCGTTCGACGAGGTGCAGCAGATGTCGGCCTCGGCCTTCACGTCCGCCGAGGTGTTGACATAGGCCACTACCGGCGCGCCGGGAAATCGTGCGCGCAGCAGCCGCACGTCCTCGCCGGTGATCGAGGAAGCGAGCGAGCAGCCTGCCTTCGCGTCGGGAATCAACACGGTCTTGTCGGGATTTAGGATCTTGGAAGTCTCGGCCATGAAGTGCACGCCGCACTGGATGATGATGTCGGCGTCGACCTTGGCGGCTTCGCGCGCGAGCTGCAGCGAATCGCCGACGAAATCGGCGACGCAGTTGTAGATTTCCGGCGTCTGATAGTTATGGGCCAGGATGACGGCGTTGCGCTGCTTCTTGAGCAAATTGATCGCCCTGACGTAGGGCGCGAAGAACGGCCATTCGACCGGAGGGATGACGGCTTCGACGCGCTTGTAGAGGTGGGCGGTCTCGCGCTCGACCTGCGCGTTCCATTCGAGCGAAGGCACCGGCAGCACGCGGCCAGAGCGTGTCACGGATTGACCCGCGCCGAGAGGGTGGACGGGAGCAGCGGACGCGCCGCCGCCGTGCGGACCGAATGCTTGCAGGATGGGCATCAAGGGGCCTCCCTGACCAATGATATGCTCATACTGAGCATATCATTGGCATAAGACGCGCAACGCGCCGGCCTCGGCCTGAATTAGTTATTCTCAATTCGAGCAAATCCAATATAACACTCAACTGCGCAGAATTCCAGCCCTGGAACGTCGGGTGTCGGTAGCACTCGGACTTGTCCGGTTTTTGTAGCACATCAGTTGTCCGCTTCTGTCTGTGTCTTTTTTTGCTTGTGGGGCTTGTGGTCGACGCCTCTTGGCGTTGTCCACAAACCCACAAGCCTTGATTTGCCGGGTCGAAGCGGTTCACGCGGCCGTCCTCGAATCCTTTTGTCCGACGAGCTCGCCGGCGGCGTCATAGCGTGCCAGCAGCCTGGGACCATGGAACACGGCGAGCGCCCCGTCCGGATACTCGCGCACCTTGACACGGGCCTTGACGTAGTGGGCTCGTACCCGGCTCTGCGGAAGCTGAAGCCGTCGCCCGGCATACGCGACCGTATTGTCGCGAGCCACGATCCGCTCCTCCTGGACACAGAGGATCTCCCGAAGCAGCGCCGGGTCGGCGATAACGAACGCGCTTTCGCAGAGCGCCGGCAGCTTGAGGAAACGCGCATTATGCCGCGGCAGGTAGACGTCGCAAATATATCGGTTGGCGTCGTCGATCCCGCTGATCCCGGCAAGCTTCAGCTCCTTCGGCAGCCGGTCCTGCAGGGTGCCGAACATGCGCTCCGATCGGCCCCGCGCCTCGGGCGAATAGGCCGGGATATGCTCGATCCCCAGCTGCTCGAGCGCGCGCCGACCTGGGTCTTGATCCGTGCGTCAACCTTCTCGCCAGCCTTGGGCGTGAAGAAGTAATGGCTGCCGCGATCGGTATAGATGCTCGACGGCATGCCCTTGACGCTGAACACTTCCAGGCACGCCCGCAAGGTTGAGGCCGTGCCTTCCTCCTCCACCAGGAAGGCCGAGTAAATCTCATTATTGGCGTCGTCCAGCGTCACCACCAGATCAAGCTCGGGCTGCCCCGCAAGCCACGCAAAGCGGCTTGCGTCCTGATGCAACATCATGCCCACGCATGGCTTGCGCGGCCGTTTGCGACGGTGCGCCCCGCGCCTGGCCGCCCGATCCACCAGTCCGGCAGCGTGCAGTTGCATCTTGGTCCAGGTGTAGCTCCAATTGAAGTTGTGCTCGCGATGGATGTGCTCGTGGAAGTGCTTCACGTTCCAGCCCCGGTAATGCGTCCGGTATTGGTCGAGCATCCAGGCGATCTCGTCGACCGGCACTTGCTTGATCGAGGCCTTGCCCAGTCGCTTGTCCAACAGGCCAAGTAGCCCTTCCTCCTCGTAGCGGCGCCGGTAGCGCAGAAACTGGCGCTCCGACATCCCCAGCAGCTCCCCTGCCTCCACCATCGACAGCGCGCGCTGCTCCCAACGGCTCAATACGTCCCTGAACTTCTGCATTCTGCGGTCCTGTAGCCACTGTGTCCGGTTCATTGCCCCCACTCCTTTGGGGGGCAGAAAACCGGACAACTCGTGTGCTACCTAACCCGGACAACTCGTGTGCTATCGACAGCCCTGGAACGTCGGGCTGCCATGCTCAAAAGGGTACTGTCCTGACCAAGATTTGCTTGGGGGAAGGGCGGGTTACCACATAAAAATTGCCCCACGGCATGCGCCCTGCTGCCGGCGATTCCGTTCACGGCCATTGCGTCGCGATCAGGGTGCGGGGTTAGCATCACTCGGATGCTGCGCCGGGCCGCTCGGCGCGTGAACGCGGGATATTCGACGCTCATGGCTATTTCGGTTTCCTCCTGCTCACCACTGCCCGCAATCGGCTGGCGTAAGCCTGTGCTGATCGTACTGTGTGGCTGCCTCATCGCCATGATCAGCTTCGGGCCACGCTCCACGCTCGGCTTCTTTTTGACCCCGCAGTCGCAGGCAAACGGCTGGGGCCGCGACGTGTTCGGGCTGGCGATCGCGGTGCAGAACATCGTTTGGGGGATCGCTCAGCCCTTTACCGGCATGCTCGCCGATCGGTTCGGCATCGTCCGCGTGTTGTGCGCAGGCGCGGTCTCGTATGCCGCCGGACTGATCGTGATGGCGTACGCGACCACGCCGCTCATGCTCGACCTTTCGGCCGGCGTCCTCATCGGTTTCGGGCTCGCGGGCTGCTCGTTCAGCATCGTGCTGGCGGCCTTCGGCAAGCTCCTGCCCGAGCGATGGCGCTCGCTCGCCTTCGGCGGTGGCGCGGCCGCGGGTTCGTTCGGGCAATTCCTCTACGCACCGGTGACGGTGTCGCTGATCGGTGCCATCGGCTGGCAGGAGACGCTGTTGACCTTCGCAGTCGTCATGTTGCTGATACTGCCGCTGTCGCTTGCGCTGTCGACCGCAGGTCGCGGGCAGGACACCGCCCAACAGTCCCTGAAGCAGGCGCTGTCGGAAGCATTCGCACAGCGCTCATACACGTTGCTGGTGCTGGGCTTCTTCACCTGCGGGTTCCAATTGGCGTTCATCACGATCCACCTTCCGGCCTATCTGGTCGACCGTGGGCTGTCGTCCGAAGTCGGCGGCTGGACCATCGCGGCGATCGGGCTGTTCAACGTAATCGGTTCGCTGATGTCCGGATGGCTCAGCAATCAAATGCCCAAGCGCTATATCCTTTCCGCCATCTACTTCGGTCGGGCGTTGGCGGTGCTGGCTTTCATCACGATCCCGGTGACGCCGCTGTCAGCGGTGCTGTTCGGCGCGGTCATGGGCTTCCTCTGGCTGTCCACGGTGGCGCCTACCAACGGGATCATCGCACTGATGTTCGGCACGCGCTGGCTGGCGACGCTTGCCGGATTTGCCTTCTTCAGTCATCAGGTCGGCGGCTTTCTCGGCGTCTGGCTCGGTGGTATCGCCTTCGTGCACACCGGCTCCTATGACGCGGTGTGGTGGCTCGCGATCCTGTTCGGCGTGCTGTCCGCCATCATCAATCTGCCGATCGTGGAGAAGCCGGTGGCGCGCGCGGCCGCAGCGGCGGCCTGAAGTGAGGCAGTAGGCCGCAATGCAAGGACATCCGAGCCCCCGCTCCGAGGCGGTTCCCTCGCCCATCGCCCGTCTTTCGTCGTGGCGCACCCCCGCCGTCATTCTGACATGCGGGTGTCTGATCGCGCTTCTCGGCTTCGGACCGCGGTCCGGACTTGGATTTTTCCTCACGCCCATGTCGAGCGAGTACAGCTGGGGCCGCGACGTATTCGCCCTTGCTCTGGCAATTCAAATGCTGGTGTGGGGGGCCGCTCAGCCCTTCGCGGGAGCGTTGGCGGATCGCTACGGTGCCGTGTCGGTGCTCAGCGCCGGAGCCGTGCTCTATGCCGTCGGTCTTGCGACGATGGCCTATTCGGGCGCGCCCGGCATGCTGCACCTCACCGCCGGCGTGCTGGTCGGCTTCGGGCTTGCCGGCTCCTCCTTCACCGTGGTGATCGGCGCCTTCGGCAAATTGATGCCGCCGGAATGGCGCACGTTTTCCTTCGGTGCCGGCACCGCGGCCGGCTCGTTCGGGCAATTCCTTTTTTCGCCCCTCGGGGTGGCGCTGATCGGGACCGTCGGCTGGCAGCACACGCTGTTGATCTTTTCCGTGATCGTGCTGGCGATCATCCCGCTCTCCTTGGTGCTCGCCGTGCCGCGGGATGCTGCTGCGCCGTCGGGACCGGTGCGGCAGTCGGCCTCGCAGGCGCTGAGCGAAGCCTTCGGTCACAGGAGCTACGTCTTTCTGGTGGTCGGCTTCTTCACCTGCGGGTTCCAGATCTTCTTCATCGCCGTGCATCTGCCGGCATACCTGTCCGACCGCGGGCTGTCCGCCGAAATCGGCGGCTGGACCCTCGGCATCATCGGGGTTTTCAATATCGTGGGTGCGATCGGTGCGGGCTGGCTCTCCGCCTTCATGCCCAAACGCTACATTCTGTCCGTCATCTACTTCGGGCGCGCGGTGGCGATCCTCGTGTACATGATGCTGCCGCCGAGCGCCGTGACGACCCTGGTCTTCGGCGCAGTGCTGGGCCTGCTCTGGCTCTCCACCGTGCCGCCGACCTCGGGGCTTGTCGCCGTCATGTTCGGCACGCGCTGGCTCGCGATGTTGTTCGGCGTGGCCTTCTTCAGCCATCAGGTCGGCGGATTTCTCGGCGTCTGGCTCGGCGGCGCGCTGTTCGAGCGTACCGGCTCCTACGACGTGGTCTGGTGGCTCTCGATCCTGCTCGGCGTCCTGTCGGCAGTGATCAACCTGCCGATCGTCGAGAAGCCGGTAGTGCGTCCGGCTGCGGCGGCCGCTTGAGGACCGATGAGGGAAAGCTGGGCGAGGGCCGGTGCAGGCGTCTATCTCGGCGGCCTGCTCTAAGAGCAGACCGGCTCCTACGGCCTGGTGTGGTGGCTCGGGGGGTGTTGTTCGGCATCTTGTCGGCGCTCATCAATTTGCCGATCGTGGAGAGGCCGGTGTCGCGGGCGGTGCCTGCCGCGGCGTGACGACGCGGAATGAGCGATCCGGGGAGTAAACGCTCGGGTGGTTTCGGCCCGTCCGGCGTCTGTGCTCCGTCCTCTATCGTCTGAATGGGAGAATCACCGTGGCGCCGTTTCGAGCCATTGTCATCGAGAAAACCGACGTCGGGCAAAAGGTCGACCTTACCGACTTCGATGCGACCAATCTGATGGATGGCGACGTCACCGTCCGCATCGGATGGTCGACGCTCAACTACAAGGATGGTCTTGCGATCACGGGCAAAGCTCCGGTGGTGCGCCGCTTTCCCATGATCCCCGGGATCGACTTCGCGGGCGTCATCGAGAGCTCGTCCCATCCGGAATGGCAGGCGGGCGACCGGGTCGTTCTCAACGGCTGGGGCTGCGGCGAGACCCATCTCGGCGGCTTTGCCGAGAGGGCGCGCGTAAAAGGGAACTGGCTGGTGCGGCTTCCGCGCGAGATGAGCCCACGCGAGGCCATGGCGATCGGCACTGCGGGCTATACCGCCATGCTCGCGGTCATGGCGCTCGAGCGCCACGGCGTCACCCCGATGAGCGGACCGGTGGTGGTCACGGGCGCTGCCGGCGGCGTCGGCTCGGTCGCGGTTGCAATTCTGAACGGGCGTGGCTTTCAGGTCACAGCCTCGACCGGACGCTCCGAGCAGTCCGGCTATTTGAAGGGGCTCGGTGCGACCGAGATCATCGCCGCGACAGGATCTCGCCGGCCCCGTGAAACCATTGGCGAAAGAGCGCTTTGCGGCAGGGATCGATACCGTGGGCTCGACCACGCTCGCAAATGTGCTGGCAATGACGCGGTATGGTGGTGCGGTGGCGGCCTGTGGGCTCGCGGGTGGAATGGATTTGCCGAGCTCGGTTGCGCCGTTTATCCTGCGTGGCGTTTCGCTTCTCGGCATCGATTCCGTCATGCGTCCGGTGGCCGACCGGCGGCTGGCGTGGTCGCGCCTGGAGACGGATCTCGATCGGGGAAAGCTCGCCGAGATGACGACCGAGATCGGGCTCGGCGAGGTGTGCGCCGCCGCTCGGACCATTGTCGATGGCCGTGTTCGAGGTCGAATGGTGGTGAAGATCGGGTGAACACGTTCAGAATTTATCGACCAGGTTCGAGCATGATCACGCCTAGATTCGGATGGTTAACGATTTGTGTTGGCGCCGTGGGGACGGTATCGGAGGGGGGCTTCGGTCATGATTGCGCGGTTCGCAATTGTCGTTGTGGCCTTGCTGGCATCAGGCCCGCTGCTGGCCGAAACCATGAGTGCCGAGGCGGCGCGACGCTTCGTCTCCGGCAAGCTGTTCGCCTTCAACTGCTTCGACGGTTCGCGCGGGGCCGGCCGCATCTATGGTGATGGCTCGGTCATAGGCACGATCCAGTTCCGGGGCACGGGGCCGGTCCGCTCGGTGTGGCTGCCGTCGGGTACGCTGCGGGTCAGAGGCGATTCCGTTTGCGCCTCGATCAGGGGCATGCCGTTCGAGCCGTGCTTCAAAGTCGATCGCACCAGCGACCAGAGCTTCCGCGGCTCGGTGTCGGGATTCGGCATCGCCTATTGCGACTTCACGCGCCGCGTGAGCGTCGCCGCCGTCGGCGTCCGCCCGCAGGCGTCCGCGCCACTGCCCCTGCACGCGGCCCCGGCACAAAAGCTCCATTGAGCCGCCTGCCGCCGTCGGGTTCGGCAATAAGCGACACGGTCACGAATGGGCGCCGGTCAGCGCCGCGATCTTGCGCGCATGCTCGACTGCATGCCGCGCGTCGCCGCTGTGCGTGAACAATTCGAGCATCTCGGTCTCGGCCTCGCAAACCGGGGTGAGGGCCTGATCGGCATAGAACCGATGCTGCGGGTCCCTGCGGATGCGCTGAATCGTGAGCTCGAGTCGCAGCCACGCCTGCGTCATGCGGGCATATTTCCAAACGAATTCCCACGCGTATCTCGGGTAGAACGACCAGATCGGCTCGATCGGCAATCCAGGACGACGGTCGCGGCGATACTTTCGCGCGCAGGAAACCGCCTTGCAGCGGATGGGTGTTCTCGAGATCGACGAAGTTTGCGAAGACGAACATGTTCCCGGTCAATCGTGAGATGCTGCAGCCTTTCGCCGCCGCGCGGCGCAGGACCGTCTCCATGTGCTCGGGCGTGTAATAGGCCCGCCAGGCGCTTCGATAGATATCTTCCCAGGCTTCCTTGCTCATTCGCGGGTGGTGCGCGACAGCGTGTTCGCTGTCGTATTTGTTCATGTCGGCGTCCATCCACGCGCCCTTCTGCCACAAGACCTTGTGATCCTCGGATCCCGGCAGCGGGGTGAGGACGAAGAATTCGAGGATGTCGACGGGCAGCTCTTTCTTGATGATCTCGATGTCCTCGCGGATCGACTCGGGCGTGTCGGCGGGAAAACCGAGAATGTATCCAGCCTTGGTGATGACCCCGGCGTCCTTCCATGCCAGCAGCATCGCCCGGTATTCGGTGATCTTGTTCTGGCGTTTCTTGGCGGCGAGCAGGTTCGCCGGATTTATGTTCTCCAGGCCGATGAACACGCGGTTGACGCCCGCTCGCGCCGCCTTCTCGATGAAGTTCGGAATCTTGTGGCACAGCGTGTCGACCTGGATGATCAGGCGGAAGTCGAGCTTGTCGCGCTCGCGCAACTCGATGACCCGGTCGAAGATCTCTTCCCAGGCTTTGTTGCGCGCGAAGTTGTCGTCGGTGATGAAGAAGTGGCGAATACCCTCGGCCAGATGCTCGCGGATCGTCCGCTCGACGTCGTCTGCCGATCGGCTGCGCGACTTGCGCCCTTGTACGTTGATGATGGTGCAGAACGAGCATTGGTAGGGACATCCGCGGCCGGCATCGAAGCTGGCGTGATGTTGGACCGTCTTGCGAATATGCCTGGCGGGGAGGATCGGCGTCGGCTGCGACTCGAGCGCCGGAAGCTCGTCGAGATATCTGTAGATCGGCTGCAGCCTTCCGCTCGCGGCATGACGCAGGATCTCGTCCATCCGTCCTTCCGCCTCTCCGGCAAAGAGGCTAACCCCGATGTCCAATGCCGTTTGCAAGTCGGGTTGCAGGGTCGGCAGCATTGCCAGGCACCCTGATACGTGGAAGCCGCCGACGATGACCGGAATGCCTGCCGAGCGAAACGGCCGGGCGATATCGAGTGCGCGTGGAAACTGGTTCGATTGCACTCCGACCAGCGCGATCAGGCCGAAATCGCCATGGCGTCGGAGGAGGGCCAACAGCTTGTCGGGCTTCACCCGCGTGTTCGCTTCGTCGACGACCGTCACGTCGATCGCGACCCCGGTCCCGAGTATCGCTCGTTGACGCGCAATCTCGTGCAATCCCGTAGAGCACCGCCAGCGAGTTCGAGGGAATGAAGGCGCGCGCCCATTGGATTACATAGCCGTCATCGTCATAGTGCGACGGCTTGATCAGGATAAGCTGGAAGCGACGGTCCGGGAGCGACTTCATACCCGACATTTCGGCACGCGCACCGGTGGGTTGCTCGCCATCGGCACTGAATATGACACGATCCGGGAAATAGCAACCACGCACTTCGGTTGGGCGCCGCTATTGTTCAGGCGTGAATCCGGAGACCTTGACCGCCGGTGCCCACAGCTCGGAATCACTCTTCTGGATCGTCACGAAATCCGCGACCGACGTGCCGGTGGGCTGCAGGCCGAAGGCCACCAGCCGCTCCCTGACTTCGGGCGCCCGAACCGCGGCGACGATGACCTTGTTGAGCCGCTCGACCACTTCGTTGGGCGTTCCCGTTGGCGCGAACATCCCGTACCAGCCGGTCGCCTGCAGCTCGTACCCGACCTCCCGAAAGGTCGGAACCGCGGGAAGCGACGGCGAGCGCTTGCTGTCCGAGGTTGCCAGGACGCGAATGCGTCCGCCCTTGTCCAGCTCGACCAGGTCGGACACCGTCGTGAACACGATCGGTATCTGCCCGGCGACGAGGTCGGCGAGCGCGGCCGCCGAGCCCCGGTAGGTGACATGCCGCAGGTCGATGCCGGCGGCGCGTGCGAACATCACGCCGAGAAAGTGCGGCAGCGCGCCGGCTGCGGGCGAGCCGTAATTGGCTTGTGCCGGATTGCTCCTGGTCCAGTCGACCAGCTCCTTGAGCGACCTCACGGACAACTGGGGCGTCACCGCGACGCCGAAATCGAACGTGCCCAATTGGCTCAGCGGTTGAAAATCGGCGATCGGATCGTAGGGCAGCGACTTGTAGACATGCTGGTAGACCGCCATGGGGGCGATCGGCGTCAGCAGCAGGGTGTTTCCATCGGGCGCCGCCGCCTTGACCGCCTGCACGCCGATGCGTCCGGCGGCACCGGTGCGATTCTCGACGATCACCGGTCGATTGAGGGCGGCGCGAATCCTTTCCGCCATCAACCTCGCCAGCGCATCACCCGACCCGCCGGGTGCGAACGGGAATACGATTCGAACGGGCTGCTCGGCGACCTGCGCGCGAACCGAAACAGTCGCCGACGCGATAGCTGCTGCGGTCGCAAGCACGAAGCGCAGCGAATGACGAAGGTTCATGGTTGCCCGCGATCGGATATCCGCAGTTGGCTACCCATCGGTAGACGGTAATGCGCATTCGAGCAACGACCTTCCCTCCGCTGATCGCTCACCGACGATCGAGGTCCGGAAGGTATCCGCTCCACAGTTCGTCCGGGAGATCCGACTCGTCCCACACGCCGATGAGAATGCCCCGTCTTGCTGCCTTGCCGCGCATGGCGCGTAGCTGTTCCTCGGAGACCGAAGTGCGTTGGGAGAGCCGCAGCCCCCATGCCGCCAGTGCCGAAGCCAGCCTTGCGCGCACGTCCTCGTAGGCCGGATCAGCGCCGAGATCGCAAACCTCGTCCGGGTCGTTGGCGAGATCGTACAGCATCGGCCGGAAGCCGATGGCATGAACGTATTTCCAGCGGTCGTCGGCGATCATGAACAGTCGCGCATCGCGCGGTTCGACGCCGAGCTCGACCGCCGCCGGTTGCATCGAATAGTCGTATTCGCTGATCGCGAACTGGCGCCACTGTGCGGGTGCGTTGCCGTGCAACAGCGGTACCAGCGAGCGGCCTTCGAGCCGGTGCGACTGTCCGCCCGGATCCGCTCCCAATGCGTCGAGGAACGTCGGTACGAGGTCGATGGCCTCGATCAGCTTGCTGCAAACCGTTCCGCGCACCCGGTCCGCCGCGCCGGAAGGATCGTAGATGATGAACGGCACCTTGACCGAGGGCTCGTGAAACAGCTCCTTCTCGCCCAGCCAGTGGTCGCCCAGATAGTCCCCGTGGTCGGAGGTGAACACGATCATCGTATCCTCGAACAGGCCCTGCTCCTCCATGAACCGAAACAGCACTCCGAGCTGATCGTCGATCTGCTTGATCAAGCCCATATAGACCGGGATCACCCGGCGGCGCACCTCTTCGCGCGAGAACGCCCGGCTCCAGCGGTGGCGCATGAACTCGCGGTAGACCGGATGCGGATCGGCGCGTTCGTCCTCCGAGCGCACCGCAGGGATCACGTCGCCGACGCCGAACCTGTCATTGTAGGGCGCGGGCGCGATATAGGGCCAATGCGGCTTGATATAGGACAGGTGCAGGCACCACGGCCTGCCATCCGACTCGCGGATATAATCGATGGCGCGCCGCGTCATGTAAGGGGTTTCGGAATCCTCCTCCTTCACGCGCGCCGGTTTGTGCGCATGTCGCATGGCCCAGCCGGACGCGAGCTTGTTGTCCAGGCCGCTCGCCGCATTCGCCCAGTCGTGCCAGGGATTGTCGCCGGCATAGCCGCGCTCGTTGAGATACCGGTTGTACCGGGGCAGGCGCGGATCGTAACGCCCGTCCGGACCGGTCGCGTGCAGACCGTCGTCGCGTTCGAACGGATCGAAGCCGCATTCCGCCAGCCGCACCCCGATGATCGAGGCGGGATCGATGCCGAGCCGCTCCATGCCCTCGGTATCCGCCTGCATGTGGGTCTTCCCGACCAGCACCGTGTCGAGACCGAGCGGACGCAGATAGTCGCCGATCGTCATCTCGCCGATCCGGAGCGGAAAGCCGTTCCAGGCGGCGCCGTGCGACTGCACGTAGCGCCCGGTGTAGAAGCTCATGCGCGCGGCGCCGCACACCGGCGATTGCACATAGGCACGCGTGAAGCGCACGCCACGCGTCGCCAGCGCATCGATATGCGGCGTCTGGAGCCTGGGATGCCCATAGCAGGACAGATAGTCCCAGCGCAGCTGGTCGCACATGATGAAGAGGATGTTCTTCGTTCGTCTGCGCATTCCGTGCCTTCGTGCCGCACCTCGATTGATGGCCGCTCCGAAGGTTGCACGATAGCGATTTTCGCTGTGTCCGTCAGGTGCAGCAGATCACTCGTTCGAGACGGAGGTTGAGGGCGATACGGTAACGCTTGGACCGGATCAGCGGTACTTCGGTGGAATGGATGCGGGCGGAATTGGAGAAGCGTGAGAGGGGTGGGACGTATCGCGCAACAATGGCGGCGCAAATCGCAGAATCGAATTGCGCACCTCGTGGCCGCCTGCGTCAGCGTGCAAGGAAAGAGCGCTGCCGAAGGTCAGCGTCGCCACGTATCCTTGACCTTCGGCCCCTCACGCCCGATCGACGGCGATCAATCTACGCCATCGAGGCATCTCAAATCATGCGCGAAGCTTCTTCGTCGCTCGGCAGTCGCCCGTTGGGCGTGAGCTGATCGATGAAATTCGGTAGATTCTGGCTGAGCCCGGCGAGGAGACTCGCACGGCTCAATCCGGTCTGCCGGGCCAGCGCGTCGAGCGTATCGGTGCCCAGCGCTTCGCCCAGATCGTCCGGAGCGATCTCCTCGTTCCGACCGGTGCCGACCCAGGATTGCGCGACCCGACCTTGTCCGCTGTTCTGGAGATCCTTCAAGATGTTTCCGAGACCGCCGTTGAGCACGCTGCCGGCCGTTGCGCCGCCGAGCAGCCCGCCCAGTCCGGTCTTGATCAAGTCCTCTAGGCTACTGCCGCTGGCCGCGGCACCCGGAGCGGCCCTGCTGCGTGTCGGATTTCCCGGCTGACCGCCCAGAAGGCTGCCGAGGATATCAGCAAGTCCTCCGCCCGGAGCCCCGGCGCTCACATTGCCCGAAGGAGGCGGCGGCGTTGGCCGGCTAGCGGGGGGCTGAGCGGGACGACCCGAACCGGCAGGAGCTTGGCCCCCACCGAGGCCTTTCACAGCCTTGTAGGCGACCAGGCCAAGGAGTGCCATCATGATCGGGGACATGCCGCCGCCGCTGTCGCTTGCGCTGGGCTGACTTTGGCCGCCGTGCGGACCATGCTGCATTCCGTTGAGGATATCGAGCAGTCCCATTTTCACCTCCTTACGGTGTACGACTCTAGTTTTGCCCCTCCTTGAAAGACCAAAACAGTGTGTAGCCGGAGCGTGGCCGCCCACCCCCGCCCTTATCACGAGCGCACCGATGGCTGCTAGTGTCCCGCTTCCGACGTTCGCTTCACATTGCAGCATGCTCGAGTGCGAACGTCGGTGGTGCTAGTGCGGTTTTGTCTTTGACGCTCCGATGACGGAACCGCCGCGAGACTGATTGGAACGTCAAAGACACCGCACTAGGGTAAGCGGCTCGTTGGCGGTGCACCTGGATCGGCGGGATTGCCCGGATCGCCAATGACGTTGTGGGCTACGAGCCGGTTCCAGATAAACAGCACGAGAAACGCACCGACCGTTGCCCCCACAAAACCAGCGCCCTGATCCATCCGGTACCATCCTATGCTCTGCCCGATGAAGGTGGCGAGGAATGCCCCGGCTATTCCGAGCGCTGTCGTCAGGATGAAGCCCGATGGCTTGTTCGGTCCCGGGGAGACGTAGCGCGCGATGATGCCGGCGATAAAGCCGACCACAATGATCCAGATGATACCCGACATGACTGATCTCCCGTGGTTACCTTGGGTCGGCGAACGTAGGGGCGGCAGGGCCGGGCCGCCAGCGGAGTAGCTGTGGCCAAATGAGCCGGTCCGCTGCGGAGCAGCTACCGTGCAACCCCTTGCCACCCGACTTTCCCCTTTGTCGAGACCCTTCGCAAAACAGCACGTTCCCCGGTCGAGATCAATTTAGCGCGAGCTGTCCTCGCCGGCGTGCCGGCCGTGAACCAACGGGGCACCTTGCCACCATCCCCGTCGAAGCCCATGATCGTCGCGCGTGCGAGGTAGGGGCGGAGAGATCTTAGGTAACTGACTACCAGGAGGAGAGAAATGAGCATCTTCGGCAACATCGTGTCGGCAATCTTCGGAAAGTCGTCCTCCCCGGGCACCACTGCGGCCGCCGGGTCCTCCGCGCCGGGTTCAACGGTAGGGGCGGGGTCGTCCTCCGCGCCGGGTTCAACGGTAGGGGCGGGGTCATCCTCCGCGCCGGGTTCAACCGTAGGGGCGGGTTCAACCGTGGGGGTGGGGTCATCCGCCGCGCCGACGTCGGTTTCAGGCGCCGCCAAGCCGATCTCGATGGGAGAAGTCGAGACGCTGATCAAGAAGATCGCTGACGAACAAACTGAAAAGCTCAACTGGAAACAGTCGATCGTCGACCTGATGAAGCTTCTCAAGCTCGACAGCAGCCTGTCTGCCCGCAAGGAGCTGGCGCAGGAACTCGGCTACAAGGGCGCCCTCGACGGCTCCGCCGAAATGAACGTCTGGCTGCACAAGCAGGTCATGACCAAGCTCGCCGAAAGCGGCGGCAAGGTGCCGGACAGTCTCAAGACCTAACCATCGCCCCATCCCAAGCGCCGATCTCGGGTAGACGCGAGATCGGCACGCGTCGCGATGAGCCCGGCTTGACCATCGGCAGGCCGCGGACTGAGCACCCATGCGCCGCGGAAAGAGAAGGTGTTGATGGAGCAAGCCGATTCCCAGGAGCACGACGCCGAACCAGCTGAAAGATGTGCGAATAGCTGGCCGCGACGTTGCGATGGACATCACGACGCTCGTGCGCCGAGACGAAGGCCGGGTGCCGGACGCTCCTGTACGACGTCACGTCGGAAGCGGAACAGGGCCGCGGGCCTCCCGCCGGTCGCGGTCGAGGTGTCGCCGGTCGGCTCGACCAATGCTGCGGTCTCGACCAGCCGGCGGAAATTTTGCTTGTGCAGAAGACGTCCCGAGATCGCCTCGACCGTTTGCTGCAGCTCGGTGAGCGTGAATTCGGGCGCCATCAACTCGAACACGACCGGACGATATTTCAGTTTGGCGCGCAGTCGCGCGATCGCGGTCGCCAGGATCCGCCGGTGATCGAAGCGCATGGGCTCGCCAGGCATCGGAAACGGGCGCCGGGCGCGGGCTGCTTCGCGGCCATCGCGCCGCGCCTCCTCGATGAGTCCAGCCTCATAGAGCAGCTCGTAGCGATCGAGCACCTTCTCCTCGTCCCATGGGCTGCCGCCGACGGCGAAACAAAGCCGCACGCGCTCGCGCCGGCCGAGCGCGCGGCCCGGCTCTCTCCGGTTCGATCGCCCGGCCCATTCCTCGAGCAGCGGCAGAATGACCTGGTCGAGAATTTCCGGCCGCTGCTCGCGCCAGTCCTCCCAGGGAAAGAACCGATACCACGGCTCGAAGCCGGCACCGGCTGCATGCAGGGCGGCAACGTGCTCCGGCATGCGGGTGAGGGCGAGATATCCGATCGAGACCGCGTGCGGCATGGTGTCAACCGGCCGCGCGTGGCGGCCGCGATCCCCGAAAGTATAGAGCTGCTCGACGTAGCCGATGGTGAGGGCGGTCTGCGCCGCGACCCAGGCGCGCAGTCCGATCTCGAAGGTGCGGTGGGCCAGCGGATCGAACGGGCCTGATGGCAACCCTACACGCGGCGCGCCCTTGGTGCAGTCGCCGGCGACCAGGATCGCAGGCTCCTCGCCCTCCACTGCAACGATGGCGGCGGTGAGCCCGATCTCGATCGGTGTCAGCGCGGCATCGGACATGGGGCAAGCATAGCAAGGCACGACGGCGACGTCGCGCAGCCGGAAGATGTCGCCCTCCGATCGGAGGATGCCGTCGTGGCCGGTCGGATCACTGACCGCTGAGGCGCTTTACAAGCGGCTCGGGGGCGGCGCATGCTCCATCGCGTAGACTCGCACAGCGGAATTTCGTCGCGCCGGAATTGTTCATTTAGCAGGTGTCGCTCGCGCTCCAGCCTCTCCGCGGGCGCGTCTCACTGATGGCAAGGGAGAGCTACATGCCGAGCTATAACGTCCGGATCAACGGATTCAGTCGCAGCATTGAATCCTCGGATCCCGAGAAGCCGCTGCTCTACGTGCTGCGCGGCCTCGGCCTGACCGCAACCAAGTACGGCTGCGGTTTGGGGCAATGCGGCGCGTGCACCGTGACGGTCGACGGACGGGCCGCCCGCTCCTGCCAGCTGACGATCGCGGATGCGCAAGGCAAGTCGGTGACCACGCTCGAAGGCCTCGGATCGTCCGCGGCGCCGCACCCGGTGCAGGCCGCCTTCATCAAGGAGCAGGTGCCGCAGTGCGGCTACTGCACCAGCGGCATGATCATGAGCGCTGCGGCCCTGCTCGCCGAAAAGAAGAAGCCCACCGAGAGCGAGATTCGCTCCGCGCTCGACGGAAACCTCTGTCGCTGCGGCACGCACGTTCGTGTCGTGCGCGCCGTGCTGGCGGCTTCGGGCCAGGGAGGCTGACATGAACGCCCCGATCACCACATCCGGCTTGTCGCGACGCCGCTTCCTCGAGGCGGGCGCGCTCACCGTCGGCTTTGCGCTTGCCGGCCTGCCCACCGAGGTGTCCGCGCAAGGCGCCGCCACGAGCCGTGTTCTCGACCCCAAGGAGGTCGACGCCTTTCTCGCCGTGAACGGCGACGGCACGGTCACGGTGTTCTGCGGCAAGGTCGATCTCGGCCAGGGTCTGCGCATCGCCATCCCGCAGATCGCCGCCGAGGAGCTCGGCATCGGCGTCGAAAGGATTCGTTTCGTCGAGGGCGACACGGCGCTCACGCCCGACCAGGGCCGCACCTCCGGATCGAACGGCATCCAGCGCGGTGGAATTCAGATCCGGCAGGCGGCGGCAACCGCACGCCAGGGCCTCGTCGAGCTCGCCGCCAGGCGTCTCAATGCCAAGCCCGAGGACCTCGTCGCCGCCGGCGGACAGGTGCGGGCCAAGGCCGGCGGCCCCGGCATCGGCTTCGCCGAGCTGATCGGTGGCCGCAAGCTCGACCTCAAGCTCGATCCCAAGGCGCCGGTCAAGGATCCTTCCACCTACACCATCGTCGGAAAGTCGCTGCCGCGGCCGGACGTGCCGGCGAAGGTCATGGGCAGCCACGTCTACATGCACGATTTCCAGGTGCCCGGAATGCTGCATGCACGCGTGATCCGGCCGCCCGCGATCGGCGCCCGGCTGGTCTCCGTCGATGCCTCCTCGGTCGGGAAATTCGCCGATACGAAGGTGGTCCGCATCAAGGACCTGCTCGCAGTTGTCGGCGATGACGAATGGACCGTGGTGCGTGCGGCTCGTGCCTTGAAGGCGGAATGGACGCAATGGGAAGGCCTGCCGGTGCAGGCGACGCTGGCCGACGCGCTGCGCGGCGAACCCGGCCTCGGCGACGAGGTGCTGGTCACCAAGGGATCGGCGTCCCTGCCGCATCCGGAAGGCGCGAAGGCGCTCAGGGCGACCTATTTCTGGCCGAACCAGAGCCACGGATCGATCGGTCCATCCTGCGCCGTGGCGGATGTGAGCGCCGACATGGCGACGGTGTGGACCGCCTCGCAGGGAACGCACGGCAATCGCAACTCCTTTGCCCGCTTCCTCGGCATGCCGCGGGAGAAGGTGCGCATGATCTATCTCGACGGCGCCGGATGTTACGGCATGAACGGTCACGAGGATGCCGCCGCCGATGCCGCGCTCCTGTCGCGCGAGCTGCGGCGACCGGTGCGGGTGCAATGGTCACGCGAGGACGAGCACGGGTGGGATCCGAAGGGCCCGCCGCAGCTGATCGACGTGTCCGGCGCGGTCGGGGCCGACGGCCGCATCCTCGACTGGCGTACCGAGATGTGGATTCCGCGCTCGACGCGCGGACTGCCCAATATTCCTCTGCTCGCGCCCGAGGCCGCCGGGCTCGAGCAGGCGCCCGGCATCAATACCGGTCTGATCTCTCAGAACGGCGACCCGCCCTATGGGGCGGAGGCGATGCAGGTCGTTGCGCACTGGCTCAAGGATACGCCGCTGCGCCCGGCCCCGATCCGCTCGCCCGGCAAGCCCGCGAACAGCTTCGCGGTCGAGAGCTTCGTCGACGAATTGGCGGCCGCGGTCGCGATCGATCCGGTCGAGTTCCGGCTGCGCCGGCTCGCCGACCCGCGCGGGGTCGACGTCATCAAGCGAACCGCCGCGCTGATGAACTGGCAGACGCGGCCCTCGCCCGGGCCCGACAAGGATGCCGCGGTCGCGCGCGGGCGCGGCCTGGCCTACGTGCACTACAAGCACAACGAGGCCTATGTCGCCATCGGCATGGAGGTCGCGGTCGAGCGCGCGAGCGGACGCATCAAGGTGGGTCGCATCTTCTGTGCCCACGACTGTGGGCAGATGATCAACCCGGACGGTGTGCGTGCCCAGGTCGAGGGCAACATCCTGCAGACGCTGAGCCGGGTCCTGATGGAGGAGGTGAAATTCGATCGCTCGCGGGTCGTCAGCGTCGACTGGTCGAGCTATCCGATCCTCTCGTTCTCCGAGGCGCCCGGGCTCGACATCGAGCTGATCGATCGCCCGACTTTGCCGCCGGTCGGCGCGGGCGAGGCCGCTTGCACCCCGGTCGGGGCGGCGCTCGCCAATGCGGTGTTCGACGCAACCGGTGCGAGGTTGCGCACGATTCCCTTCACGCCGGAGCGGGTGAAGGCGGCGATGAGCGTCGGCTCGACCTGAGGCCCCCTCAGCCCGCCGCGAACGCAATACTCTCGTTGTGACCACGCTCCGCAGCGGATGCGGGCGCTGGAATGATGGCCGGCCACAAAAGCGCATTCGATTGCATCAAGGCGTTCTCCGAGACGGATTGTACCGAGGACCTCGAGAAGTTCGACGTGCCGACGCTGATCATCCACGGTGATGATGACCAGGTGGTGCCGATCGGTACAGCCGGGCAGGCATCGGCGAAGCTCGTCAAGAACTCGACCCCGAAAGTCTATCCCGGTGGGCCGCACGGCATCACCGATACGCACAAAGACAAACTCAACGCCGACCTCCTCGCCTTCGCGAAGAGCTGAGGCCCGCGAGACGCCGGGGAGGTCGCGTCGTCACCGCGATCGCCGTGGCCCCTCCCGCGGCAACGACGTAGCGCCAAAAGGAACGAAAGGACGCGTGACATGATTCTCGGCATGTTGATATCCACCTTCACGACGGTGCACGTCATCATCAGCCTGATCGGGATACTCACCGGGCTGATCGTGTTCTGGGGGATGCTCCTCGGGAAGAGGCTCGACGGCTGGACGGCGATGTTTCTCCTGACCACGGTCCTGACGAGCGTCACCGGGTTCATGTTTCCGATCACGAGCTTCACGCCCGCCCTCGCCTTCGGCATCATCTCGCTCGCGGTGCTGGCAGTCGCGCTCGTCGCGCTCTACGCCAACCGTCTTGCAGGCTCCTGGCGCTGGGTGTACGTCGTGACCGCGCTGTTCGCGCTCTACCTCAACGTCGTCGTCCTGGTCGTGCAGTCGTTCCAGAAGCTCGCGTTCCTGCAGCCCCTGGCGCCGACCCAGTCCGAGCCGCCCTTCCTCGTTGTCCTGCTGCTGGTCACGGCGTGCTTCCTGGTGCTTGGTTTCATGGCGGCGAGGCGGTTTCATCCCGAGGTGAACATTCCGGCAAGTGCGTAAGTTGATCCTTTCCCGGTGATGCTTGCCCGTGGTGTCCGCCGGCGGGTGGCTACTCCACCTTGATGTTGGCGGCCCGGACCACCTTGCCCCACTTCTCGCTTTCCTCGGCCAGAAGCCGGGCGTAGGCGGCGGGCGAGCCCGCAAGCGGTTCACCGCCGAGCTCCGCAATGCGCGCCCTGGCCCTGGGTTCGGCCAGCACGGCGTTGATCTCCCGGTTGAGCTTCTCGACGATCTCGGCCGGCGTATTGCGAGGCGCGCCGAAACCGAACGAGCCGCTTGCTTCGTACCCCGGCACGAAATCGCCGATCGTCGGCAGGTCGGCGAGCAGCTCCGAGCGCGCTGCCGTGGACACCGCCAGCGCCCGAACCTTGCCGGCCTTGATGTGCGGAATCGATGCCTGTGTGGTGTCGAACATGAGCTGCACCTGGCCGCCGATCAGATCGGTCATCGCGTTGCCGGCGCCGCGATACGGCACATGCACCATGTTCACGCCGGCCATCATCTTGAACAATTCGCCGGACATGTGGATGCCGGTGCCGACGCCGGCCGAAGCAAAGTTGAGCTTGCCGGGGTTGGCCTTCGCATAGGCGATGAGCTCCGCAACGGTGGTGACTGGCACCGACTGGTTCACCACCAGGACGTACGGCACACGCACCATTCCCGCGACCGGGGCGATGTCGCG
This sequence comes from uncultured Alphaproteobacteria bacterium, assembly GCA_963840535.1. Taxonomy (GTDB): domain Bacteria; phylum Pseudomonadota; class Alphaproteobacteria; order Rhizobiales; family Xanthobacteraceae; genus VAZQ01. Next base: position 34,161 of record CAWIZJ010000064.1, on the reverse strand, counting down.
AATGAAATTGAAGGTCAGCTTGTCGTACAGCGTGTCGTTGATTGTGTTTGCCGGAACGATCTTGAGCAGCGTGTAGCCGTCCGGAGGTGCCTTCACCACCGTTTCGGTCCCGACATTGCCGCCGGCGCCCGGCCGGTTCTCGATGACGACCGGCTGACCGAGCCGCTCGGTCAGCCATTGCGCCATCAGACGGGCCAGGATGTCGGATCCACTGCCGGCGGCGAACGCGACGATGATGCGCACCGGCTGCGTCGGATAGGCCTGCGCGCTTGCAGTCGGGGACAGCGTCGGGAGCGCGGCCGCTCCCGCTGCCAGATGGAGAAATTGGCGGCGTGGAAGGTTCGTCATGTGGGTACCCTAGTGCGGTGTCTTTGACGTTCCGATCAGTCTCGCGGCGGTTCCGTCATCGGAACGTAAAGACAAAACCGCACTAGTCGCCCGATTCAGTCAGATTGAAGGGTATAGATGCTTGAGTTTGATGCGTGCGTTGGGGGTTGTGAAGTGCCAGTTGGCCTTGGTGTTGTTGGCATTGCGGTCGTGTTCCCAGGCGGCCGTTTCGTCGATGAGGGTTTGTTTGTCGGGGATGCGGCGATCGAGGCACTGGGACGATAGGACGCCGAGTTCTGACTCCGCCAGATCGAGCCAACTGCCATGCTTTGGAGTGTAGTGCCATTCGAAGCGCTCGACCAGCCGCCTGGCTTCGGCGGCAGGAAAGGCTTCGTAGAGCGAAGCCTTGCCGTGAATGTTGAGATTGTCCTGGACCAGAACGATTGTCTTGGCGTTCGCGAAGTGGAGATCGGCCAAATCTTTCAAGACGTGAGCATAATCCACGGCGGTGCGGCGATCCGTGACTTTAACATGGCGCCAGCCTTCGAGCGGCGCAAACATCATGAAGAGGTTGGCGGTCCCGTTGCGCTCGTACTCGTAATCGAAACGGGCCGGGCGTCCCGCTTTCATCGAGATCGGCACACTCGTTTCGGCAATGAGCTGCTTTGAGGTCTCGTCCAGACAAACCAGCGGGCAATCGGGATCGCGTGGCCGCGTATAAACGGCCAGCACGTCTTCCATCGCCGCTACGAACGCGCTGTTGGCCTTCGGTGGGATGACCCATTGCCGTCGGCGATGGGGCTGGAGCGTGTTTTTTTTAGAACCCGCCCGATCGTGCTGTCACTGGCACGATCGACAATGTTGAGCTCCACGACTTTGTTCTCCAACAACCGCAAGGTCCAGCGCGCGCGTCCCTTGGGAGGTTTCGAGCATGCCAAGGCAATCAGCTTGGCCTCTTTCTCGCCGTCAAAAATCGCGCGACGGCAGGCATTGCCCGTTGTTTGCGGCTCAACACAGCCTCGAAGCCCTCCTCCACCAGTTGCTTGCGCACCCGTAAACCATGGACGGGCTGGCATCCAGAGCCTCGATGATCCGGCTGTCGCTCCACCCTTCACCCACCTCCGACACATCGGCCTTCAACAAGATCCGCGCCTTCAGCAGGCGTTTTGCTGGGCTCTTCCCCTTCCGAATCAGCGTCGCAAGCTGTTGGCGCTCCTCGCCGCTCAACCTCACCACATACGTCTTTACCGAAATCTCCTTCGCAGCCATGATTGCCTCCGTCGCCAATAGTGGCGATGAAAGCGAATCACCAAATCCTTACCAAATCCTTTCAAATTGGTTGAAGCGGGCGACTAGGGCCTGTCTTCAGTTGAGCAGGATTGTAACTGCGGCTAGCTGCACTCCGGCAAGGAAATTTCTGGCGAGTTTGTCGTAACGTGTGGCGATGGCGCGGAAGTGCTTGAGCTGATTGAAGAAGCGCTCGACGAGGTTGCGTTCGCAATAGAGCGCGAAATCGCATGCCCGCTCGGTCTTACGGTTGGCCTTGGGTGGGATGACTGGAATGATTTTCCGTTGCGTGAGGGTATCGACGAACAGTCGGCGTCGTATGCCTTGTCGCCGATCAAGGCATCTGGGTCGGCGTTCTCAATCAACGGTTCCGCGCACGCCAGATCATGAGCTTGTCCCGGTGTGAGCATCAGCTCGACGGGATTGCCCAGGGCGTCGACGAGCGCATGAATCTTGGTGGTCAGTCCGCCGCGTGATCGGCCGATCGCTTGCGGGCCGTTTTTTTCGCGCGCCAGCGCTGTGCTGATGAGCGCGCACGATGGTGGCGTCGATCATCATGTATTCGTTGTCCGAATCGCTCGCCAACAACTTGAAAATTCGCTCGAAAACGCCGCTCTTCGCCCACCGGCTAAAGCGCTGGTGCACGATCTTCCAGTCGCCTAAACGTGCCGGCAGATCACGCCAAGGATTCCCGTTCGATATCTGTAAAGAACCGCATCAACGAACAGCCGGTTGTCCGCTGCAGTGCCGCCGACATGGCCTTCCCGTCCGCGCACAGAATCCTTGATCCGCTCCCATTGATCGTCTCGCAATCCGAATCGCTGCATGGGTGGGTCGGCGCGGCGCTATCTCATGTCCTGCGGATTGAACGCGCGCGGCTGGGTCATGTCCTGCCGATTGCTGTTGCCGGAGCGGTCCTGGGGATTCATCGGATTAAAGTAGTTGCCGGCCGGGCGACCGATCGGCGCCAATGGCGCGAGCGGTGTGATGAGGCTCGCAGGAGCCGCGCCGCCGGAGCCGCGCGGTGCGGTTCGGGTCGCCTCTCCGCAGCCGCGGCTACGACGCGGTTCATTCTTGTGGCGATGAATGTACTTGCGGCAGTGCACGACCTCGATCAGCGCGAGCGCGTCGGCTGCCTGACGAACTCCAGCCGGCGTGGTGAGGGTGATCGAGTTGGCCGGGGATGTTGCGAGAAAGATCAAGAGCCAGGCTGGCGCCGCCAGCCGCTGCGAGCGAATACGATCGCATGTCTTCCTCCTTGCAGGCACCCATCGCCGAAACGTCGATCGCCTGCGCCGAGGTGCGATCGTGGCACAGATGCCCGGCCAGCGCCATCGCTGCATTCGCACGCTCATCATTCGGCGCGTTTGGTCGCGCTCCGGCCGTCGTCGGAATATTGATCGTGGCGACGTACCCAATCCGTCAGATTGCCGTTTTTTGTTTCAATGCGACCCTTCGGGGTCATGTCGATCACCGAATACGTAGTGAGATAGACTTCGCCCCCGCGGCCGAATGACGCGTACGTCCGATAAATGGTTCCGTCGGTGTCCTTGAAGAAGACGCTCGTGCCGGAGAGCTCGTCGATCTCGGGATCCGGCTGTTGCTCGAAGTTGTAGAAGATCCCGCCTTGCCGTTCCTCTTTCGGGAAGGAGACGTGAAAATCGAAATTGAATTCGTTGCCGGCCGAGGAGACCCACGTGAAGGTCCAACCCATCCGGGCGCGATACGCCTGCAGCTTCTCGATCGGTGCGCGTGAGACCGCGGCGAAACTCACGTCGTGATGCTCGAAATGTCGCCGCGCACCGTCGATGTGGTCCGCCAGGAACGAGCAGCCGGGGCACCCTTGTTCCCAATCGGGGCCGAACATGAAATGGTAGAGCACCAATTGGCTGCGACCATCGAAGAGCTCGCCGAGCGTCACGGGGCCGGCCGCTCCTTGAAATACGTAGTCTTTTTCGATGCGCACCCACGGTAACGCCCGGCGTATCGCGGCCAGCCGGTCGCGCTCGCGCGTCCACGCTTTCTCCTGCTCGAGTAGCTCCCTGCTGGCCTCGATCCACTCGGCCTCGGACACGATTCTATGCATGGCTCAACCTCGTTTTACTCTGAACATGGCTTCCAGCTTGTCGAACGCACCGCTCCACCCCTCGTGATGGCTGTCGCGGGTTTCGCGATCGGGCAAACGGGAATGGGTGAAGGTCATTTCGGTCCCGATCTCGATAGGGCGCAAATCGACTTCGATGAGGGATCATCGGCATCCTCGCCCTGCCAGCGCCACGTCATCACAAGGCGGTGCGGAGGGCTGAACTCCGGTAGGATCCGCTGCTTTCGTGCTCGCTGCCGTCGAGCATTCGAAAGCGAACCCGGAACCGGCCGCCGGTTCGGCGATCGGTTTCCGCGATGAGGACCGGTCCTGCATCGGGACCCCACCATTGGGCGATTTGTTCCGGTTGTGTCAGTGCATCGAACACGATGGCGGGCGAAGCGCGGATGCGACGAACGATGGTCAGGCTGGTATCGCTCATTTGCGCTTCTTCTCCTGTTGCTCGGCGAACGTGACCAGACGGCCGATCCGTTCATTCCAGAAGCGTTCGTAACGGCGGAGCCACTCCATTGCGTCCTTCATCGGGGCCGGCGAAAGCGTAACCGACACCGTCCGGCCGGACTTGCGCCTTTCGATCAGGCCGGCGTTTGCAAGCAGATCGAGGTGCTTCATCACGGCCGGAAGCTTGATCGGAAGCGGTCGCGCGAGCTCGCTCACCGACAGCCCCGGCTCCTGCCGGAGTTCGAGCAAGCATGGCCCGGCGATTGGGATCAGTCAGGGCTGCAAACGTCCTGTTCAAGCGGGCATCTTGATACTTCACCATATGGTGAAGTATGGAAACGAGAGTATTTGATGTCAAGCCCTCGACCATCCCCACTTCCATGTCGCAGGCGGTGGGCGCAGTTGCACATGGGCTGCTGCCCGCACAAGGATCAACCGCGCGCCAACCGACAGCAGGCTTCCGCTGATAAGGCCCGCAATGATACCGTTGCCGCAGTATCACGCCGCACGGGTCTCCGCGCGCAGTCGCGCCGCGGTGACGGCTGGATCGGCCGAACGGGAGGAGGCGACATGAACTGTCGAGGATCGCAGACGTCGAAGCAGGTGCTCATTTTCGGCGGCATGCTGCTGGCCGGCGCATCGTTCGACACATCGGCGCCGGCACAGGACTTGCGGATCGGTTTCATCGCGCCACGGACCGGCATTTTCGCGCAACTCGGCACCGACATGTTCAACGGCTTCCAGATGTATCTGGACGAGCACAAGGGCGAGCTCGGCGGCGCCAAGGTGACGGTCATCCTCGAGGATGATCAGGGCAGGCCGGATACCGGCGTCACCAAGGCCAACAAGCTCATCCTTCAGGACAAGGTGCACATGCTGGTCGGCGGCGTGCTGGCCACGACCGGCTACGCGTTGGCGCCGGTCGCCACCAGGCAGAAGATGCTCTACATCGGCTCGATTGCGACGGCCGATGACCTGGGGCAGCGCGATTTCGACAAATACCCGTACATGGTGCGCCCCACCTTCGTGCCGTCGCAGCCCAGTCATCCGCTCGGGCAATGGGCCTGCGAGCAGGGTTATAAGCGGATTGCCGCCATCGCCGCCGACTATGCCTTCGGCCACGAAACGCTCGGCGGCTTCCAGAAGGCGTTCGAGGACTGCGGCGGGCAGGATCGTGCAGAAGATCTGGCCGCCCATCGGCACCAAGGACTTCGGGCCGTATATCCCGACGTTCAAGAGCGACATCGACGCCATCTTCACGCTGATGGTGGGGCCGATGTCGCTGCAATTCCCCAAGCAGCTGCGTGGCGCCGGAAACAAGAAGCCGATCCTCGCCGGCGGCACCAGCTACGACGAATTCATCCTGCCCTCCATGGGCGACGAGGTGATCGGCGATGTCTCGCTCGTTCATGTACAGCGCGGCGCTCGATACGCCGAAGAATGCGGAGTTCGTGAAGAAGTACCGCGCCAAGTACGGCAAGGTGGCGTCCTACTATTCGGAGGCCAACTACACCACCGCCCAGTGGATCGACGAGACGCTGAAAAAGACGAGCGGCAATTTTCCGGGGCCGCTCGAGTTCATCAAGACCATGAGCGGCATCAAGCTCGACGCCGTGCGCGGCCCCGTCCATCTCGACGACAGGCTCACCGCGGTCCAGAACATCTACATCAAGAAGGTCGAGAAGAAGAAGATGTTCGGCTACGACAAGGACGAGCTGTGGAACACGGTGATCAAGACCTACACGAACGTCAATCAGTTCTGGAGCTATGACAAGGACGCCTTCCTCAAGCAGCCGGTCTATTCGCGCGACTTCCCGCCGTGCAAATACTGCGAGTAGAAAGCGCCTGACAGCCAATCAAACCCGGGCTTCGCGCCGGGGTCTTTCGCTGGTGGGCGGCCGACCTCACGTGATATTGCCGCGGCGCCCTTCTGCCCGCCGCGACGCTTTTCCAAGGACGGCCACATTTAGATAGAATGGTCGGATGGGTCGCATCGAAGCGATTGCAAGTTGAGGCAGTACACCCAGGCCATCAAAGCCATGGGGGCGACGTCGCTTTACGTGTTCGGGTCAGCCGTGCGCGAAGGGGCGCCGCCGGCGCGGGATCTCGATCTGTTCATCGATTACGACCCGAACGGCAGAATTCAACGCCTTCGATCATCGTGGTCGTATCAGAACAGAATATCGTCGAGAGACGAGCTCAAACTGCCCGTCGAGCGTAACGACCCGCGACGGTCCTTCATCCGCATGCTGAGGGCGCGAAATTGAACGACACGGCCGAGTCCGGCCGTTTTCTTATGGCCCGATGCCAGGTTGGTCACGTGGTTCATGATATCGTTGGAAGCCATCGAGCGTGTTGAAGCGATCACCTCCGTGTAAGTCGCTGTCGTACAGTCCGAGGCAAGCTGGCAGATGCGCTGGCTGGTGCAGCGGGCAATCGAGATCATTTCGGAAGCGATGCGCAATTCCAGTAGATCCTGCGCGAATAGGCCGCGACCGCGAAATTCCATGGCGCAAGGTACGACAGCTCCAGCAAGTCCTTCGGTGACGATTACGAAGGTCTGTCGGATGCGCCATCGTTTGGCCATATCGTCTCGGTTCTCGACGCGTTCGGGACCGTCGGGCTCGAAGACGTCGGCAAGTTCAGGCGATTGCCAAATCTGCGGCACGGGCGATTGAGGTGGAATCCGGTCCCCGATCCCGACGGCGATCATTCGGCTCTATCATGGGAAATCCGGGCCCGACGGAGTTTGTCGGAAAGGACAGGGTTGATCGCACGGTAGTCGCGTCTATGATCGGCGTTGAATGCCGCGCCCCCGGCCGCGCCCGTTTTGCTTCCAGTGCGCGGCGCGCTTCGGAGCGAGCGCCAAAAAAACCGAGCCAGGTGGTCGGTTCGTGACTGCAGGTAAATTGCACTAAATCCACCAGGGAGGAAAACATGGATAGAAGGACATTGGTGAAGGGCGGCGCCGCACTGGTTGGTGCCGCGGCGCTGCCAGGACGCGTTTACGCACAGGCGGCCGCGCCGAGCAAGGTTCGCTTCGGCTATGCGATTACGATGTCGGGTCCGTTGGGGCCGGGTGCGGAATCGACGACGTTGTCGCAGTACAAGCTTTGGGCGAAGCGCGTGAACGATGCCGGCGGCATCTCGCTGAAGAAATTCAACAAGAAGGTGCCGATCGAGCTCGTCGAGTATGACGACCAGGGGAAGCCGGATGAATTGCTGAAGCTCATCGAACGCCTGGTCCAGCAGGACAAGGTCGATATGCTGCTGAGCCCCTACGCCACCCATATGAATTTGGCGGCGGCGCCACTGGCCAACCGCCTCGGCTACCCGGTCATTCTCACGACCTCCGCCTCGGCCCGGCTGTACGAGGTGGCGCGGCAATGGCCCAATGCGTTCTGGGCTCTGGTGCAACCGAACGAGGCGACGCGGCCGATTTCGGCGATGATCGCGGAGCTGAAGAAGGAGGGCAAGCTCAAAGGCCGCGTAGCCGTGATCCACCCGACCGTGCAACTCGGCGTGGAGCTGCACACGGCATTTCTCGATGCTGCCAAGAAGGACGGCCTCGATGTCGTCCTCAGCAAGAGCTACCCGTTCGGCGCATCCGACCTGCAACCGCTCATCCGCGAAGTGATGGCCGCGAATGCGGATGCATTCGTTGCCTTCAGCTATCCGCCGGACACGTTCATGCTGACGGAGCAGGCGCAGATCCTCGGCTACAATCCGGAGTTCATGTACCTCGCAATCGGAACGGTGTTTCCCGGATTCAAGGCCAAATTCGGCGACAAGGTGAACGGCATCCTGTTGTATGGTGGTCTCGATCCCGCCGCACCGGGTCTCGACGAATATCACAAGGCGCACCGCGCCATGTTCAACCGCGAGTCGGAAGCGGGCGCGATCGGCGTCTACGGTGCCCTCGAGGCGACGCAGCAGGCGATTGAGACCGTCGGTGAAATCGACCGTGCAAAGATCCGCGACACGCTCGCGAATGGCACGTTCAAGACGGTCTGGGGCGAGTACAAGTTCAGCAATCAGCTCAACGCCAATCCTTGGGCCGTCGGCCAGTGGCAGAACGGTCAGGTGGTTGGGGTCCACCCGGCGAACCGCAGCGGGGCACGCCCGCTCCAGTTCCCGAAGCCCAAGTGGGCTTCGTGACCTGACTGCCGGGTCCAAGCGGCAACTTCACGCGGGTCAGGTCGATCGACCTGACCCGTCGTGAATCGGACACAGGCTTGGCGGGTCGCGTGTACGCACCCGTGGGGTTGCGGAATGATTTTGTTCGAAGTTTTCATCAATGGCCTCATCCTGGGCGGAATGTATGGCCTGATCGCGCTTGGACTGAATCTTCAGTATGGCGTCGCTCGCATCTTGAACCTCTCCTATGGCGAATTCTTCATGGGAGGCGCGTTCTTCGCCTTTTTCACGATCATGCTTTGGAAGCTCAATCCGCTGCTGAGCCTATTTGTGAGCATGCCGATTGCCTTCGTGATGAATTGGCTCATCTACCAGTACTTGATGGTTCCTTTGATCCGCCGTTCGCCGGATCAGGACACGCTCGACGGCGACGTTGTGCTCGCTACCTTCGGCCTCTTGTTCGTGTTTCAAGGCCTGGCACTCCTGAACTGGAGCGGCGACCTGCGCGGTTACTCCTTCCTCTCGGTGCCTGTGCAGTTGGCCGGAGCGACGGTCGCGCTCAATCGATTGCTCGCGCTTCTGGGCGCCTGCGTTCTGGCGCTGGCGCTGTTTCTGGTATTGCGACATACCCGCTTCGGCCGCGCGTTGCGCGCGATCACGATCGATCCGATCGCCGCGAGCCTGGTGGGCATTGATGTGCGAAGGTTCTCCGCCCTCGCGTTTGCGGCCGGCGGCGCGCTGGCTGCGGCGTCGGGCATGTTTGTCAGCACATTCATTTCCTTCAGCGCCACGACCGGGGTCGAGTACACGTTGAAGGCGCTGATCGTCGTGATCCTGGCCGGTGTCGGCCGCGTGACCGGCACGCTGGCAGCCGGCCTTCTGCTCGGCGTCGTCGAATCGGTTGGCGGATATCTGATCGATTCCGCCCTGACGATAGCCATCAACTTCGCTTTGTTCATGCTTGTTCTTCTGTGGCGGCCGACGGGGTTGTTCACCCGTGCTTGAGCAGATCCGCAGGAATCAGCGCAATGTCGCCCTGATGGCGCTGGGCGCGCTTGTCCTTGCGCTGCTGCCGCTTATTCGTGTCGAGCTACGTGATCTCGCTCTGTCTTGCTGCTTTTCGCAAACGTCGCGCTCGCAACCGGCATGGGCGTTTTTCTCCGGCACGACACGCTACATTTCACTCGCCACCGCCGCCTTTTTCGGCATCGGCATCTACGTGTTGGCGGTCACGCACGTCTATGTCCCGGTGCCGGTGGCGATAATCGCCGCGGCCATCGTCGGATTTCTCGTTGCCGTCTGTCGTAGGCCTTTCGACCCTGCGCCTGCGCGGCGTGTATTTCGTCGTTTTCACGTTCGGCCTGACGGAGCTCGTCCATCAGATAGTCAACTGGTGGGAGATAAAAATAAACAAGACGGCGTCACGGTACATTTTCACCGACGTATCCAACGTGACCATCTACGAGACGCTGTTGGTGGTTGCCCTGGCCACCGTCGTTGGAAGTTGGTACGCAAGTCAAAGTCGTCTCGGCTTTGCCTTGCGAGCCATCGGCGAGGACGAAACGGTGGCTCGCCACACCGGCATCGATACGACGCGCGTAAAGGTCCTATGCTTTGCGCTTTCCGCATCGGTGATGGCGCTGGTCGGTGCGGTGCTTGCGCTGCGTTATTCCTATATCGATGCGACGATCGCCTTCAACAACACCTGGTCCTTTCAGGTCCTGATCGCGGCGCTGCTCGGCGGCCCGGGCCGTCCGTGGGGACCGGCGCTTGGTGCGATTCCGCTGGTGCTGCTTTCCGAGTATCTCGCCGGAAGCTTCCCGCATCATTTCAGCGTCGTGCTCGGCCTGTGTTTCGTTGTCATCGTGTTTTTCCTGCCCGGCGGCGTTGTTCAGCTGATCGGACGTCTCCATAGTTCGTACATCGCGAAGATGGCCGCCAAGCCGACGAAGGTCGGTGCGCACTGATGTCCGGCGATCCACTTCTCAGCGTGCGTGGCCTGAGCAAGGCATTCGGCGGCCTGCGGGCAGTGCGTGACATGTCCTTCGACGTTCCAGCGGGAACGATCACGGGCCTGATCGGGCCCAACGGTTCCGGCAAAACCACGGTTCTCAACCTCGTAACGGCCGAGCTCACGGCGGACAGCGGCTCGGTGCTGTTCCAGGGAAGCGAGCTTCTTGGGTTCAAGTCGTTTCGGGTCTGCCGAGCCCGCATCGCCCGTACCTTCCAACTCGTCCGCGTGCTGCCGTACATGACCGCACGTGAAAACGTGATGCTGGGGCGCATGTTCGGCTCCGAGCCGACCATGCCCGCGAATGCCGGTCACGATGCCGACCGGCTACTGGAGCGGGTCGGAATGGCCGACCAGGCCGGACTGTTCGCGTCGCAGTTGACCTACATCGACCAGAAGCGAATCGAGCTCGCGCGCGCGCTGGCGACAAAGCCGCGGCTATTGCTGCTCGACGAATGGCTTGCCGGCCTCAATCCGACGGAGCTTCGCGTCGGGATCGAGCTCATTCGCCAGATTGGCAGGGAAGGGATCACCATTGTCATGATCGAGCATGTCATGGAGGCGATCCGCGCCCTCTGTGACGGGGTCATCGTGATGAACGCGGGCGAGAAAATCGCGGAGGGGACGCCGGCCTCCGTATTGTCGGACCCGAGCGTGATCCACGCCTATCTCGGAGCAGATGATGCTGCGGCTTGAGCACATCAGCGTTTCCTACGGAAAGCACGAGGCGTTGCATGATGTGACGCTCGGCGCCGAAGCGGGTCGCACCACCGTGATTCTCGGCGCAAACGGCGCAGGAAAGACCACTCTCCTCAAGACCGTGGCAGGTCTCGTCCGTTCGCGGGAGGGGGGCAGGATTCTGCTCGAGGGTCAGCCGATCGAGGACGCTCCCCCGCACAAAATCGTCTCCCTCGGCATCGCGCTCGTTCCCGAAGGCCGCCGTCTCTTCGGTGAGATGAGCGTGATCGAGAATCTTCGCCTCGGCGCGTATGCCCTCAAGGCCCGCACCGCCGAGGAGGTCCAGCTGGAGCGGATGATGAATCTGTTTCCACGCCTTGCGGAGCGTCGTGAACAGGTGGCCAAGACCATGAGCGGTGGTGAGCAGCAGATGCTGGCGATTGCCCGCGCGCTCATGTCCGAGCCGAAAATCCTGCTGCTCGACGAGCCGTCGCTTGGCCTGGGACCTCGCCTGGTGAGGGATCTGTTTTCCGTACTGCGCAAGATCACCCAGGGCGGGCAGGCGGTGGTCCTCGTCGAGCAGAACGTGCATCAGAGCCTGCGGCTTGCCGACCTCGTATACGTTCTCGAGAACGGCCGGATCGTCAGGTCGGGATCGCCTTCGGAGATCGAGGCAGACAAGGTCATCCAGCAGGCCTATCTCGGCCTGGAGAGCAACTCCGGTGCCGGGCCGAGATGATGCCAACGCGGAGCCGCGCTGACGGGATCGTGACCCGCGGTTGTCAATTTGCGACCGCGCCCCAGACCTCGGTCGCCACTTCCACGCACAGCCGCAGCTTCGCAGCCTGTTCCCCGTCGGTCATGACGTTGCCTTCCGCGGTCGAGCCGAAGCCGCATTGCGGGCTGATCGCGAGTTGCGCCAGCGGTACGTACTTGGCGGCATCGTCGATCCGCCGCTTGAGCGCGTCCTTCGCTTCGAGCCGCGGCGTCTTGGACGTCACCGCGCCCAGCACCACCCGCTTTCTGCCCTTCGGCACGAAACGCAGCGGGGCGAAGCTGCCGGAGCGCTCGTCGTCGTACTCGAGGAAATAGCCATCGACCTCGATCTCGCCGAGCAGGATCTCGGCGATCGGATCGTAGCCGCCCGCGCTGAGCCACGAGCTCTGATAGTTGCCGCGGCACAGATGAATGCAGACGGCCATGTCCTCCGGCCGGCTGCGGATCGCATCGTTGATGAGCTGCGCCGAGATGCGCGCCATCTTCTTGGTATCTTCATTGCTGCGACCGAATGCGGCACCGATCTTCTCATCGCACAAGAAGGCGAGGAACGTGTCGTCGAGCTGCAGGTACTTGCATCCCGCGCGGCCGAGGTCGTTGATCTCGGCCTCGTACACGCGCGCGAGGTCGGCATAGAACAGTTCCGGATCCGGATAGATCTTTCGGTCGATGATGTTCTCTCCGCCCTGCACGATCATCATCGAGGGCGAGGGGATGCAGACCTTGGCGGTCCTGGCGGTGACCGACTTCAGGAACTCGAAATCCGGCACCTGAATGGGTCTTGGCCGCGTGAGGCGCGCATGCACCTTCACCTCCGGCGGCACCCACTCGAGCTCGACGCCGTCGTGGCGGTGCCATCGCAGGGGATTGTGGCCTTCCACAAACTCTACGCCGCCGATGCGGGTGAGGAAGTCGAGATGCCAATAATCGCGGCGCAGCTCGCCGTCGGTGACTCCCTGCAGGCCCAGATCCTCCTGTGTCTTCACGACCTCGCGGATGCACTCGTCCTCGATCTCGCGAAGCCGCTCGGCGGTGATGTTCTTGCGCAATTTCTGCGCACGCGCCTGCTGCAATCGGGCCGGGCGCAACAGGCTTCCCACGTGATCCGCTCGAAACGGACCCTTGGCTGTTGTCGACACCTTTTGCCTCCTTCTCGCTCCCAACCTTGCCTTACGGACAACGCAGTGTGGCACAGCCCATCACTGATGGCATCGGTATGGGACAAACGCAGCTGCCGGGCTAGAACGCATTCCGGTCCAGTTGCTCCGACGTCATGCGCGCGCTCGTCGAGCGCATCAATGTTCTTGGTGCAGCAAACAAGGCGTGGATGGCCGGGACAAGCCCGGCCAAGACGACGGAATGAGTCAACCTTGTCGCAGAATGCTCCAAAAGCAGCCCTCGGATGAAATCGAAAATAATGGAAAGTGGTGCTGCCGGTAAGGATTGAACTTACGACCTCCCCCTTACCAAGGGGGTGCTCTACCACTGAGCTACGGCAGCGTCGGGCCGGCTGGCGAAAATCGTCACGACAGGTGCGGCCGGGAGTGCGGCGTTCCTTGCCACAAGGGCGCAGGGGGCGCAAGCGCGCGGCGACGCCGGTGGGCGCCGCCGAGTGCGCCTTCCGCGAGCCGCCGCAGCGGCGTAGGCTTGCGGCCATGAACGAGCGTCCGAAGGCCGTGCAGAAGGCGAGGCGGGAGCGGCGCCTGGGCGCGGCGCTGCGGGAGAACCTCAAGCGCCGCAAGGCGCAGGCCAAGGGCCGCCGCATCGTGCCGGCGGCGGACGACGAGGCGCCGCGTCCCACGATTCCGCCGGAATTGGCGAGGATAAGCGGGAGAGCTAGACCGGCGCCGCGCGCACGCCGCGGCGGGCGTGGTCTTCGGCTGCAGCAGCGCGCGCTCGCCGACCGGATCGGCCGCGCGCGCCGGAATCTCGGGGGATAAGGCACATGGATCGCATCCGCATCACCGGCGGGCACAGGCTCGACGGCATCATCCCGATCTCGGGGGCCAAGAACGCCACGCTCCCGCTGATGATCGCGAGCCTGCTCACCGATCAGACGCTCATTCTCGACAACGTTCCCCGCCTCGCCGACGTGGCGCTGCTGCAGCGCATCCTCGGCAATCACGGCGTCGACATCATGACCGGCGGCAAGCGCCCCGGCGAGACCCAGTACGATGGGCAGACGCTGCACATCTGCGCCGCCAACATCGTCGACACCACCGCGCCCTATGAGCTGGTCAGCCGGATGCGGGCGAGCTTCTGGGTGGTGGCTCCGCTGCTGGCGCGCATGGGCGAGGCCAAGGTGTCGATGCCGGGGGGCTGCGCCATCGGCACGCGGCCGGTCGATCTTCTGATCATGGCGCTTGAACGGCTGGGCGCCGAGATCGAGATCGATGGCGGCTACGTCATCGCGCGCGCCAGGCACGGCCTCAAGGGCGGCGAGATCACCTTTCCGAAGGTGACGGTCGGCGGCACCCATACCGCGCTGATGGCGGCCTCGCTCGCCGATGGCACCACGGTGATCGAGAACGCGGCGCGCGAGCCCGAGATCGGCGACGTCGCCGATTGCCTCAACAAGATGGGCGCCAGGATCACCGGCGCCGGAACGTCCCGCATCGTGGTCGAAGGCGTGTCCAGGCTCCACGGCGCGCGTCACCGGGTGCTGCCCGACCGCATCGAGACCGGCACCTATGCGATGGCGGTGGCGATGACCGGCGGCAACGTGCTGCTCGAGAACGCCCGCCCCGAGCTGCTGCAGTCGGCGCTCGACGTGCTGGTCGAAGCCGGCGTCGAGGTCACCGCGACCAATGCCGGGGTTGCGGGTGGCGCGCAACGGCGCCGGGCTTGCCGCGGTCGAGGTGACGACTGCACCGTTCCCGGGCTTTCCCGACCGACCTGCAGGCCCAGCTGATGGCGCTGATGACGCGCGCCAAGGGGACCTCGCGCATCATCGAGACCATCTTCGAGAACCGCTTCATGCACGTGCAGGAGCTGGTGCGGCTGGGCGCGCGCATCCAGCTCGACGGCGAGCGCGCCACCATCGAGGGCGTGGACCGGCTCAAGGGCGCGCCGGTCATGGCGACCGACCTGCGCGCCTCGGTCTCGCTCGTCATCGCGGCGCTCGCGGCCGAGGGCGAGACCATGGTCAACCGGGTCTATCACCTCGACCGCGGCTTCGAGCGGCTGGAGGACAAGCTCGCCGCCTGCGGCGCCGCGATCGAGCGCATCAGCGGCTAGGTCGATGCATGACTTGGAGCCCGGCTCGCTGGCCGTCGCCGTTGCTCCTCGTCGTCGCTCTGCCGGAAGTGCCGGCGCGCAGCTGCTGGAGTGCCGCGGCGGGCAGAAGCCCGCGCAGGTGGCCGAGCTGATGTTCGGTCGCACCATCGGCAACCGGATCGGCGTAGGCGAGAGGGCCTGGAGCCGCTTCGTCGAGCGCGAGATCACGCCGCGCTTCCCCGACGGGCTCACGGTATTCGACGCCAGGGGGCAATGGCGAAATCCGACCAGCAACCGGATCGTCCGCGAGCCGAGCAAGATCGTGCAGATCGTGCTGCCCGGCAATCCGGAGGACGTCGCCCGCCTCAACGAGGTCGCCGAGGCCTACAAGGCCCGCTTCAAGCAGCAGTCCGTGGGCGTGATCGTGCGGGGGGCCTGCGTGTCGTTCTAGAGGCAGCCACGCGATCGGTCTGCGCCGCCCCGCTTGCGCAGCCGCCGGGTGCTTCCTAGCTATCCCGTAGCATCGCGAGCGCAATGACGACAGGGAGCGTGCGTCATGGAGCCGGTGAAGTTCGTGGCCCTCGACCGGGACGATCTCGAGGTCGTCTCCACCCATCTGCAGGATGCCGTGGTCAAGGTCTCGGACGTCATCTGGCGCCCGCGGGAGCGACGCCTGGTCGTGGCGCTGAGCCGCTTCGACTGGCTCTCCGCCGACGGAACCAGTCCCGAGCTGCGCCGCTGCCGCTCGGCGCTGCGCTTCGAGCGGGTCGACAGCTGCCGGTGCAGGAACGTCGACCCCGCGGGCAGGAACGCGGTGCTCAACCTCCTGGCGGTCGAGTTCTCCGAGACCGATCCGCCGGCGGGAGTGGTGAGCCTCATCTTCTCCGGCGGCGGTGAATGCTGCGGCTCGAGGTCGAATGTCTGGAGGCCGAGCTCGCCGATCTCGGGCCGTCCTGGCAGGCGGTGGCGCGGCCGACCCACCTCGACGGCGCGCCCGACGCGCGGGGTTGACGGCCCCAGCCACGCGCGTCATTGAGCGGTGGTCCGGGCCCGGTGGTCCGGCGGGACAGGGCCATGCCGATCCGCCTCGACAGCCGCGCCCCCGATTTTGCCGAACGTTTTCGCGCCTTTCTCGCCACCAAGCGTGAAGCCGCCGCCGACGTCGAGGAGGCGGTGCGCTCGATCATCGCCGCGGTCGCCGCCGACGGCGACCGCGCCCTGGTCGATCTCACGCGCAAGCTCGATCGCATCGACCTCGAGGCAACCGGCCTTGCGGTCACGCGCGCCGAGATCGAGATGGCCCACGCCGCCTGCGACCGCCGCGCGCTCGATGCGCTCGCGTTCGCGCGCGACCGCATCGAGGCCTATCACCGCCGGCAGCTGCCCAGCGACGACCGCTTCACCGACGCGCTCGGGGTCGAGTTCGGGCATCGCTGGACCGCGATCGAGGCGGTCGGGCTCTACGTTCCCGGCGGCACCGCTGCCTATCCCTCCTCGGTGCTGATGAACGCCGTGCCGGCCAGGGTCGCGGGCGTGCCGCGGCTGGTGATGGTGGTGCCGGCGCCGGACGGCACGCTCGCGCCGCTGGTGCTGGCGGCGGCGCGGCTCGCCGGCATCGACGAGATCTACCGCATCGGCGGTGCGCAGGCGGTGGCGGCGCTCGCCCATGGCACGCGAACGATCGCCCCGGTGGCCAAGATCGTGGGGCCGGGCAACGCCTATGTGGCGGCGGCCAAGCGCCTCCTGTTCGGCAAGGTCGGCATCGACATGATCGCGGGCCCCTCCGAGGTGCTGATCCTCGCCGACCGCAGCGGCCATCCCGAGTGGATCGCGGCCGACCTGCTTGCGCAGGCCGAGCACGACGCCAGCGCCCAGGCGATCCTGATCACCGACGACGAGGCGCTCGCCGACGCGGTCGAGCGGGCGGTCGTCGCGCAGTTGGCGGCGCTGCCGCGGGCTGCGGTCGCCGGCGCCTCGTGGCGCGATTTCGGCGCCGTCATTCTGGTCGGCACGCTCGACGACGCGGTGCCGCTCGTCGACGCGATCGCTCCCGAGCACCTCGAGATCGACGCCGGCGACGCCGAGCGGCTCGCGTCCCGCATCCGCAATGCCGGCGCGATCTTCATCGGCCCCCATACGCCGGAGGCGATCGGCGACTATGTCGGCGGCTCCAACCATGTGCTGCCGACGGCGCGCTCGGCTCGCTTCTCGTCCGGCCTCGGCGTGCTCGACTTCATGAAGCGCACGTCGATCCTCAAATGCGGCCCCGACCAGCTGCGCGCGCTCGGCCCGGCTGCCATCGCGCTCGGCGAGGCCGAGGGGCTCGACGCTCATGCCCGCTCGGTGGCCATGCGCTTCAACCCGCGATGACCGGCCCGGAGCGTTCCCGCAAGCGCCGATCCAGCCGCCTGGTGGCGGTGACGCTCGACGAGAGCTCGATCGGGCGCTCCAACCCCGACGTCGAGCACGAGCGCGCGGTCGCCATCTATGACCTGCTGGAAGAGAACACCTTCGAGCCCAATGACGACGAAGGCAGCGGCCCCTACGCGCCTGCACCTGAGCATCAACGGGACGCGGCTCGTTTTCGATATCCGGCGGGAGGACGGCCGGCCGGTGATCGCCCATCTGCTCTCGCTCTCGCCGCTGCGTCGCATCGTGAAGGACTACTACACCGTCTGCGACAGCTACTATGCTGCGATCCGGACCGCGACCCCCGACCGTATCGAGGCGCTCGACATGGGACGGCGCGCCCTCCACGACGAGGGCTCCCATATTCTGATGGAGCGGCTCGCGCGCAAGGTGCGGCTCGACTTCGACACCGCGCGGCGCCTGTTCACGCTGCTCTGCGTGCTGCATTGGAAGGGATGAGCGCCGGCCAGGCAGCGGCAAGGCCGCAGGCCGTGCTGTTCGCCTGCGGCCTCAACTCGGTGCGCTCGCCGATGGCGGCGGCGCTGCTGGCGCAGATGGCCGGCAAGTCGCTCTACGTGGGGTCGGCCGGCGTCCGCAAGGGCGAGCTCGATCCGTTCGCGGCCGCCGCCATGGCGGAGATCGGTCTCGACATCGCCGCGCACCGGCCCCTCACCATCGAGGAGCTCGACGATCTCGAGGGGCTCAATTTCGACCTGATCGTGACGTTGTCGCCGGAGGCGCACCACCGGGCGCTCGAGCTCACCCGCACGCTCGCCGCAGAGGTCGAGTACTGGCCGACCGCCGATCCGACCGCGATCGAAGGCAGCCGCGAGCAGCGGATGAATGCCTATCGCGACGTGCGCGACCAGCTCATGCACCGGATCAGGACACGCTTCTTTCCGCGTCGCGGCGGCAACGAGTAGCGCTCGCCGCGTCTCGACCGCCGGTGCAAGGCATGCCGGTCACCAGTTGTCGAAGGCCGCTGATTCCGCTAGCGTCCGCGGCTTCGGGCGGCTTGCGCCGCCGCGTGTGGCAAGCGCCGGATCGCGATGGCAAAAGAAGAGCTTCTGGAATTTCCCGGTGTCGTCACGGAGCTCCTTCCGAACGCCACATTCCGCGTCAAGCTCGAGAACGAGCACGAGATCATCGCCCATACCGCAGGCCGCATGCGCAAGAACCGTATCCGGGTGCTGGCCGGCGACAAGGTGCTGGTCGAGATGACGCCTTACGACCTCACCAAGGGTCGTATCACCTATCGCTTCAAATGATTTCCTCGCAGCCCCTGTCCAGCCGCCCGCGGCGCTGACCAAGATGATCGGACGACCGAAGCTCGTGCTCGCATCCGGCTCGCCCCGCCGGTTTTCGCTCATCAATCAGGCCGGCATCGAGCCGGACGCGTTGCGCCCCGCCAATGTCGACGAGACCCCCAAGCGCGGGGAGCTGCCGCGAGCGTGCGCCAATCGGCTGGCGCGCGCCAAGGCCGAGGCCGCGCTCGCGCTCATCCGCGACGACGAGGAGCTCCAGGGCGCCTACATTCTCGCCGCCGACACGGTGGTCGCGGTCGGCCGCCGCATCCTGCCCAAGGCCGAGCTGCTCGACGAGGCGGCGCAGTGCCTGCGGCTGTTGTCGGGCCGCAATCATCGGGTCCACACCGCGGTGTGCCTGGTGACGCCGAACGAGGCCTACCGCCAGCGCCTGGTGGAGACGCGGGTGCGCTTCAAGCGGTTGTCCGAGGAGGACATCGAAGCCTACCTCGGCTCCGGCGAGTGGCGCGGCAAGGCGGGCGGCTATGCCGCGCAGGGGATTGCCGGAAGCTTCATCGTCAAGATCGTCGGCTCCTACAGCAACGTGGTGGGGCTGCCGCTCTACGAGGTCGTCACGCTCCTGTCGGGCGAGGGCTATCCGATCCGTTTCGGCTGGCTCAACACGGTGTGATCCGAGCGAGCGCCCTTGCGAGCCCCACGATCCCAAGATGAGTTTGTAAGGGGTTAGGGCGGGAGCAGCGCTGGTCTGGGAACGGCGGCTCACCATATAGATCCCATGCCCGCGCGCGCCGAATTCTCCCCTCACCATGCCCTGCCCGATCTGCGGCAAGCCGGCCGTGGAACGATTGCGGCCGTTCTGCGGGCGGCGGTGCGCCGACGTCGACCTCAACCGCTGGCTCAGCGGTGTCTATGCAGTTCCCGTCAGGGGTGACGACGACGACGAGGATGGCGTACCCGCGGGACGATCGAGCGACGGCCCGCCGTAACCTCTGCGGCGACGGACGCGTCGGGACGATCGATGCGCTGCGTGACGCCGTAGATCGGGCCGTATTCTTGCGACACCCGACGATTCCAATGTCACGCCGCCGCTGTTCGCCGCCGCTGTTCTGGACACCCGGGAACCGAGTGTCTATAACCGCCGCGCTCTCCTTCGTCCGCGGTCAGCGGGCGCGGCGCCCAGGTAGCTCAGTTGGTAGAGCACTGCACTGAAAATGCAGGTGTCGGTGGTTCAATTCCGCCCCTGGGCACCATGTTGGTTTTCGATATTTGATATTGCATCGTTTTTTCTCCTAATTGGCTAACCTTGCGTCAGGTTAGCCACTCGATGTTCGTGTTTTCACCTTCTCCATTGCGGCACTCGCCAGTCGCCCTTGATCGACGGCCTTGGTGTAGTGCGCCACCTGCTTAAGGCTCGCGTGTCCGGTTATCGACGCGATCTCATGAGCCGTGCATCCGGCTTCCGCGAGCCACCGAGCAGCCGCCTTCCGCAGCCCATGGGCTGAGCACTGCGGTAGGTCGGCGGCATTGCACTGGTCGCGGAACCAATTTCCGAAGCCGTTTGACGTAAACGGCTTGCCGAATTGAGTGGTCAGGAAGGTCATATTGTCCCTCGGCGTATCGTCGAGGATCGCCTTTAGCGTCGGATGAACAGGGATCGACAATTCCGCTCCGGTCTTTTGCTGGCGGACCGTCAAGACACCGCCGCGGACATGCTGCCTTCCCATGCGCACCACATCGGAGCGCCGCTGCCCGGTATAGAGCAGAAGCGCGAACGCAAGGCGCGCGCGCGATCCAACTGAGTGATGGTCCTCGAACTGGGCAATCTCTTCATCGGTCCAACTATGGAAGCCATCCGACTTCACGCGGATCGCGCGCACATCTTTGGTCGGATCGTCCGCCCGAAGGCCAATCTCGACAGCGTGTCTCATCATGGCGCGTAGCACCTTCCGAAACTGGTTTGCTGCCTCCGGTTTGTCGGCCCTTGCCGCGATCAGGCGAACGATATGCTCACGGCCGATCAGAGCGACCCGCTTGTCACCGAATTTATTACCGTCCTTGTCAGTCTGCTCGCAAAATCGTTCCATCAGGCCGCGATAGACCCGCTGCGTCCTTGCCTGCATCGAGCGATAATCGACCGACTGAAAATAGCTAACCGACAAGGCGCGCATCGAGCCCGGCTTGGTTCGTGCCGCGCCGATCTCGATGGGCGCCGGCTGCCCCGCCAAGGCTTCCTCATAGGCCGCCATGAACTCCGGTGACCACGGCAGGCCCCGTAACGGCACCTTCTTGAAGCCGGCGCGACGGAAATAGAAGCGCGGCGTCCCGTGTCGATCGATGAAGCCGTGCACGTATTTCGGCGGGCGCCTCATTAGATGCTGTCCCATTCGTTAACCTCCCCGCTTTTCTCGCCAAGGTTGTTGGGATCGCCGGCAGTTACGATAACGATCTTCCCGGACTTGTCGATTTCGACGCGCGCAATACCCACACCGGCCGCAGCCACGGCCTTGACGGCCCGGGTCACGTCTGCTGCCGGAATGTCGAGGGTGTGCGCGCCATGGCTCAAGCCAACTGATCGGCAATGGGCGGACTGGGCTGGCGGCTGGTGAACCCTACCGACTTCGCCGGAAACGGCGCCCGACATGCCCAACCCGCCCAAACATTGATCTTAGCAAGGCTTACCAAGGGCGGGTTGGGCGCCTGGCCGGCGTGGGCGGCTTGGGCGGGTTGGGCGGGCAATTTGGTGAAGTCGCTAACATCACGCGCCCTCCCAATCCGAGATGTCGGCGGGCCAGTCCTGGTGGCCGTGCTTCCGGTCGAACATCGCCCTCAGCTCCATCAACGGGGGGAACTCGATCCCGCGCCGGTAGCCGGACTTCCAGGTCTTGCAGCCCCAGTCGTCCTTCAGCGTCTTCGCCACCACGATCGAGCTGTCGTGCCGGAGCTCCGGCACCATCGACCGGGCGCCGCAGTAGAAGCCTTCGCCCTTGTCCTCCCCGGTGGTGATGGCGACGTTCGGATAGATCGCGTCCGCCGCCGGCAATGTGCCGCTGTAGGCGACGATCTCGACCAGGCGATCGACGCCGCGTCGGCTCCGGGTCTTCTGATCCGCCAGCGCCGCGGTCTGCGGCACCGCGCGGACATCGAACCGCGGAGATGTCGAGATTGAGCAGGTAGTGCAGCAGCGCAGCGCGGCCGCCGTTGTCCATCTGCCGAGCGATGGCGGCGAAGTATCTTGTGGTCCTGCATATGGGCGGCCGACACGTCGAGGACGAAGTAACGCCGAGCATCGGCACCGGCCGGCACCACCCAGTCGGAGTTGGACGACATGATCAGGTGAATGCAGTTCCGCACCGAGTAGGAGTCGACCCCCTTTGGCTCCACCAGGATCGTCTCCTCGGTGATCAACCCCTTGAGCACCGACTCGTGGGACCGGTCGCCGGCAAAGAACGCCTCGTCGGCGAACAGAACCGAGCAGTGCTGCAGATGGGCATTGAAATGGCCGACCAGGTGCTTGGCGTTCACGATGTGCTTGAAATGGGAGCCGAACAGCCGCCCGAACTCCTTCGCGAACACGCCCTTGCCGACGCCTTCCTTGCCGCGGAGAACGACCGCGACCTCGCCCTGCCGTTCGGGATGCTGTGCGGCATATGCCATCCAGCCGAGCAGATACTCCGAATATGTCCGATTGCCGCCGCAGACGTTCTCGTGCAGATGCGTGAGGTACAGGCCGCAGTCGCCGGCCTTTGGTCTCGCAGCCGAAGCCCGTCCACAGGTTCAGCTTGCCGGGCGTCGTCAACGTTGGGCGCGTATACGATGGCATCGTACTGCCGGCGCTCCTCGTGGTCGATCCACCATTTGCCGATGCCGATCCGCTTCAGGCTTGCCGTCCGGCGCTCGACCTCCTTCTTCCGCTTGGCGTGGAAGGCGCAGAAATCGGGGATCGTCGAGAACACCGGCACCTTGGAGCCCGGATATGCCGGGCTCTCCTCCAGGCTGACGACGCGGGTCTTGCCGCCGATCTTGACCACCGCGTACTTGGCATTCATCTCGGCAAGATCGGAATCATACGGGTGTCGCCCGCGGTGTCCAATCACATCGTGAGCGCATCCAGTTCTTCTCCGGTCATTTCATCGACTGCCTTCATTTCCTCCACCTCCGGGAGGTTGGGCTGCTCGGCCGAAGCGAGCGTCGGCGGCCTCGCAGCCACGGCAAAAGCTCGGATTGACGCATGGCCGTGCACCGCAGGTGGCGCACTCCGTCGCCGACGCTCTCGCAAGAAATCTCGGCCAACAGCCTCGAGTTCTGGATGTGGGCTTGCAGTGCGATGACCTCGGGCCATCCCGCGCGACCCTGGTCGTCCAGTGCACACTCGCCGAAGTCAACGATGTCCGGCGAGTTCTCTGGCTCGAACGTCGTCGCGGGAGCGTTGATCATCGGAGCGCTCCGCCTGCTCGATCGGGTTCGACGGCGGCAATGACTTGGGCCACCGCGTCGCCGAACATCTGCAACAAGTCGTCAGCGCATTCTGTGCTTACTGGAGCGCGATAATTAGGCTTGCGCCCGCTGGGGCACCTCTGTAGATATTCCATATCTCAAATCCTTTTTCTGCCGGGTTCGCGCACCAACGCGGCCCGGCGTTTTTTGCCGAGCACCAGCCTTTTCCTTTGATGACGGTGTTGGGAAGCATCAGGTTGCCGCCGCGGCCGGCTCCCCGGCAGTTGCGGCCGATCGTCGGGAGAGAACGCACCCACCGGGTTAATTCGTCCATTTCGATCAAGGTTGCCCTGCCGTCCTTGCGGGCTGTCAACTCCTTGTCCTTGATCGCCTTGAAAATCAAGATCCGCGTCCGGCCGGTCGCGGCCGCCGCCTCTACAGGCGTGTACGCAATCCGCTTGGGATTTGTATGTCAGTCATTGGCGCGTCCTGTTTTCCAAAGGTCCCGCGTCATGCTGCGGGACTACGCGCCCCCATTTTCATCTATCAATAAGCGTGAGCGAGTTATCGGCCCACTAGAAGTATGAAGCCGGAAATAGGCCAATAATAGGCGATAAGACTCAGTCGGCAGGAATCTATCAGGCCGTGTGTTCTCGCCATTCCTTGACTACGTCGGTCACGTGCTGACGCACTAAAACTATCATACCCTCGGGGGACTGGCCATAGACTTTGTAGGAAGAATGGATCCCTAACGAGCTTTTCCGCTCTTTGCCTGACAATTCCAGTCGTCCCCTCTTGATTCGTGGGCTTTTTTTCGCTGGGAAATCTCCCCGCTCCTTAAGTGCATCACGTAGAAACAATTGCGGCCTCGCCCCCCAGTCGTTTTTGCTTTGCGACCGCGTCGTCCTGACTTGGAGGTTCAGGCAACGGACTAATATAGGGTTTGGAGCTGGTCATCCCGTGTTTCAGGGGCGGGCCAGCCGCTCACAATATCGTCTCGATTAAACGTTACCGCATCAAAGCCCTGTTCGAGCCATTTGCGCTCCAACTTCATTCGCAACGCGTCGCGGGCGCCCGTCTCGAAACCGATCTGCATATACTCGAGGTCCTGCCATTCATCACGTGTGATTACGCGACGCTCGCCCGTTCTTGTGCAGATCCCCGTCGCGCGTAGGCGACCTCTCGCGCCCTCTGTTTTAACGCAGTGCATAACTGCGGTTGTTGATACTGCGGAATAGGCGTAGTCATGGTTATCCAACGTCGCTGGTCGTGCATTTACCAAGTCCCATCCAAGCAGCTGGTCAATTCCCTCCACGGGCCGGAAGCGCGGCCGCCATTCCCTAGCTGCGAGCGATACGCGGGCGACCATTCCCGCACCGCGTCAACGTCCCTAAAACGAGCCACGCCGCGAGCATGGGCAGCGGCCAGGCTACTTTATTCAACGGATCAAATTTCGCAGGGTCAGGTTGAGTGATAAGGGGAGCAATGCCCAGACGTTCCGCCTCGGCATTCGCCTCGTTGAGCGTCATCGTGCCCGACTGGACTTGCTGGATAAGATCGGAGCGAACGTTGGCTGGGTCTCTCGGCTTGCTTACCGCCGTTTGAGTAGCCGTCGGTCGGAAGTCCGGGTCGCTTTTGGACATGTCGTTATCCCACCACCGCCGGGCAGGCGCAGGAACAAGCCAAGCGGCGGCGATGCTCAGCGACGGAGCGAATCCGGTCCTGCGCTATCTAGTTTAGCTCATGATCTGCGCCACCCAAGCGGCGGGAGCCGGCGCGTGCGGCGGAAATCAGACCATTCGGGGCGGAATCCGTCGTATGACGCCACCTGCTCGGCGGATTTCGCCGCTCAGCCAGTGGCGCAGAGAGCAAAGAACTGAGCGGGGACCTATCGTCGGTGGCCTTCGGCGGATCGTCACCGGCTCGTCGTCATCGGTTGTCCCAGAATGCAATGGCTATCAGCTTGCGAGTGTCAATTCTGGGGGAGGCTCGACTCCGGTACCGCATCCGCTAACAATCGGGGCATGTTGTGGCGTCCGCGTACCCGTCCTCCAGCCGGCTTCGTAGAGCCGTGCCTGCCGTCGCCGGCCTCCAAGCCTCCGAACGGTCCCAACTGGGTGCACGAAATCAAGCACGACGGATTCCGGCTGCTGGCCTGCCGCGATCCGACCCGTGGCGTCCGGCTCCTGACACGCAACGCCAATGATTTCACCGCTCGCTACCCCCGGATCGTCGAGGCGGTCGAGGCGCTGGCGGTACGGTCCTGCGTCATCGACGGCGAGGCGGTGGCGTGCAATGGGGACGGTCTGTCGATCTTCGAGACGCTGCGCTGGCGCCGCGCCGACCGCCACGTGTTCCTGTATGCGTTCGACTTACTCGCGCTCGATGGCAAGGACCTGCGGCGTGAGCCAATCGAGACGCGTAAGACTGCGCTGGCCGGGCTGTTGAGGAAGGCGAAGCCGGGCCTCCAGTTGAACGAGCATATCACCGTACTGGGCGATATGGTGTTCGAGCACGCTTGCGCGCTCGGCTGCGAAGGCATCGTCTCGAAGCGCCGCGGGTCGCGCTACCAGTCAGGACGCTCGCCGCACTGGATCAAGGTCAAGAACCCGAATGCGCCCGCAGTGAAGCGTGAGCTTGAAGAGGACTGGGGGAAACAGAAGTGGCGATGACAGCGGCAGGCAAGAACCGGATCATGATCTTCGGTCCGAAGAATGACGGCACTTACGTCGTCGAGTTCAGGACGGCCGGTGGCGAGTCGCTGGCGATCTCGATCCCGAGAAATGAGACGGCCGTGATCCAGCACTTCCAAGAGCGAATGCCGTATGGGTTGTTCGTGCCGGAGGTGAATGCGACTGGTTGAGGTAAAGCAGCCCAGGCTGCGCTAGAGACCAACCAAACCACGTCTGCGAATGTCCGCAGTTTGGGGTAGACCGAACTCAGTGGGGAGGATGCGTTTTGGGCCGTTCATGACCCACAGCCGTCATGCCCGGCCCAAGATTTCCGCAGCGCAAACTGACCCCGGACCCTATTCCGCAGATCGTTATTTCCTAGTTGCGGGCGACTGTTGGGGGGGCCGCGCCTGGCCGTAAAACACGGACAATCACGCCGGCGCAGTTTCGCCACTCGGAACTGTTCTCAGCTCGGTGCGTTCATACGAACGCAGTGGTAGAGGGATGTTTCAACCTTATTTCACGGCGTCCTTGTCTTATTGCTGGTCAGCCCTATTGCCCAAGCGGCGTGCGACCTGGCGTACCGCATCGACTTGATCAATCCTCCTTGAACCCGTCACCGATGGAGTTAGCGATGAAACCGCACGTACCGTTCGTTTGTTGCGCCCTTCTGACATCTCCGGCATTCGCTCAGCAAAGACAGGAGGGCCAAGCAATTTCTATTGGACCCTGGAGCATTACGACCACCTCCAAGGCTGGCAAATTCGAAAACTGCACAATCAGTTGGACGACTGAGGGCCTCGGAACGAGTTTCGTGCGTACCGAAGACGGTCTGCTACTACTTCTTAACTCGCCCAAGTGGAAGCTCGAACGAGGCAAGGCGTATGCGGTTCGTCTCACGGCCGGGAGCCCGTCTGTTGAGGCGAAAGCCCTAGCCGAAACAAAAGGAGTAACGATTGCGCTTGCGGACAAACCATTTAATGCGAGGCTAAAGACAGCAAACTCGTTGGAGGTGCGGGGAGAAGGAGCAACCCTTCGGGTGCCATTGGACAAAAGCGCCTTGGCGATGGAGCGTCTCGACACGTGCTTCGAAAAGAACGTTCGCGAGGGGCCGGAGACTAATCCGTTTGTCGCGCCTGGCCGGAAGCCCTAGGGTGGCACAGGCTTGTTGAGGTCAGCAACCAAATACAAGATCACCACCTGAGACGGCGCGGCTTCATCACGCTGATTGGCGGCGCGGCGCGCGTGGCCGCTCGCGGCGCGCGCGCAGCAGGCCGAGCGGATGCGGCGCATCGGCGTGCTCATGGACCTCGCCGCGGACGATCCCGAAGCGCAGGCCCGCCTCGCGGCGTTTCACCAAGGGCTGCAGGAATCGGGCTGGACGGTCGGGCGCAATCTGCGGATTGACTACGCTGGGGTGCCGGCGATGCCGACCGCTTTCGCAGATACGCGACGGAGTTGGTCGCTCTCGCGCCCGATGTCATCCTGGCCGGCTCCGGCACGACCGTGCCGTGGTTGCTACAGGCGACCCGCAGCGTGCCGATCGTGTTCGTGCTGGTTCCCGATCCGGTCGGCGCCGGCTTCGTCGCGAGCCTGGCTCGGCCGGGCGGCAACATCACCGGGTTCACTCAATTTCGAATACTCGATGGGCGGGAAATTTCTGGAGCTGCTCAAGGAGATCGCGCCTCGCGTGACGCGCGCGGCGGTCCTCAGGGATGCCGGCGACCCCGCTGGGATCGGCCAGTGGGGCGCGATCCAGACCGTAGCTCCGTCGTTTGGGGTGGAGTTGCGCCCGGTCGATGTGCGCGACGCGGGCGAGATCGAGCGCGGCCTCACGGCCATTCGCGCGCGGGTCGAATGGCGGGCTGATCGTCACCGTCGAGCGCGCCGGCGCGGTTCATCGCGACCTGATCATCGCGCTTGCGGCCCGGCACCAGCTACCCGCGGTCTACCCCGCCCGCTATTACGTCGCCGACGGCGGCCTGATCTCCTACGGGCCTGATCCGGTCGACCAGTTCCGGCGCGCGGCCGGCTACGTCGATCGCATCCTCAAGGGCGAGAAGCCGGCCGACCTGCCGGTGCAAGCGCCGACCAAGTACGAGCTGGTCATCAACCTCAAGACCGCCAAGGCGCTCGGCCTCGACGTGCCGCCGACGCTGCTCGCCCGCGCCGACGAGGTGATTGAATGAAACGGCGCGAGTTCATCACGCTGCTCGGCGGCGCGGCGGCGGCGTGGCCGCTCGCGGCGCGCGCGCAGCAGGCGGGCAAGCTGCCGACCATCGGGTACATGGGTTCGAACACGCCTTCGGCCGAGAGCCAACGGATCGCCGCTTTTGTGCAGCGACTGCGAGAACTCGGTTGGATCGAGGGTCGCACCGTCGCAATCGAGGGTCGCTGGGGGGAGGGACGCAACGAGCGCTTCGCCGAGATCGCCGCCGAGTTCGTCCGGCTGAAGGTCGATGTCATTGTCACGGCGGGAACCGCAGCGGTCGTCACGGTAAAGCAGGCGACATCGGTGATCCCGATTGTCTTCGCGGTGGCGGGCGACCCGGTCGGCACCGGCCTTGTCGCGAGTCTGGCGCGACCGGGCGGCAACGTCACCGGCCTATCGGTCCAGCAAACCGATCTTGCCGGCAAGCGACTTGAACTTTTGCGCGAGGTTGTCCCGGGTCTCCGCCGGTTGGCGATCATGGCCAATATCGGCAATCCCAGCGCCGTGCTGGAGATGCGCGAGGTTCAGGCAGCGGCCCGCACGCTCGGCCTCGAAGTCGCCACATTGGAAATCCGGCGGGCGGAAGATATCGCGCCGGCCTTCGAGGCGCTCAAGGGCCGCGCGGATGCACTTTATGTGTGCGGCGGCCCGCTCGTATTCACGCACCGCATTCGCATCAATACCTTGGCGCTGGCCGCACGACTGCCGACGATACACGATCACCGGGAGTATGTCGAAGCGGGAGGTCTGATGTCCTATGGACCAAACTTCCCGGACCTGTACCGGCGCGCCGCCGACTATGTCGACAAGATTCTGCGCGGGGCGAAGCCGGGCGACCTCCCGGTCGAGCAGCCGACCAAGTTCGATCTCGTCATCAATCTGAAGACCGCCAAGGCGCTCGGCCTCGACAGTGCCGCCGACGCTGCTCGCGCGCGCCGACGAGGTGATCGAATGACGCGACCATGAGACGGCGCGAGTTCATCACGCTGCTCGGCGGCGCGGCGGCGCGTGGCCGCTCGCGGCGCGCGCGCAGCAGCACCCTCCTATGTGATGGGAGTCCCGCTCCTGTTGTCGGGGAACGCCAGCTAGTGATCGGGTTTCTTCACGCTGTGGTAGCGGCCGAATACGGATTTCGCCGCGGCCTGAGTGAGATGGGCTTTGTCGAGGGCCGTAACGTCGCCATCGATTATCGCTCAACAGCAGGTCAGTCCGACCGGTTGCCGGCGATGGCGGCGGAGCTCGTCAGTCGTAATGTCGCAGTTATCATCTCCCTCGACAGCGACCTCGCCACCCGGGCGGCGATGGCGGCGACCCGAAGCATTCCCATCGTCTTCACCACCGCCGGCAATCCCGTGCAGCTCGGCTTCGTCGCCAGTTTCAACCGGCCGGGGGGCAATGTTACTGGGATCACGACATTCGGCGAAGAGCTCTTACCAAAGCGGTTGGAACTGTTGCGCGAGCTCCTTCCGACAGCCGGCAAGGTCGCCTTGCTCTTCAACCCACGCAGCCCGGCGACTTCGCAAGTCGAAATCCAAAGTGCTCAGTTGGCGGCGAGCCGCCTAGGGCTGGAGATCGTCGTTGTCTTCGCCAGCACCGAGAACGAAATTGACAACGCCTTGGCTGCTGCCGTCGAACAACGAGCCGCCGCCATTGTGGTCGCTTCCGACGTGTTCTTTTCCAGTCGACGCGAATACATCGCCCTGTTGGCGCTCCGCCATGCGCTACCCACGATCTCCGATGACCGCATAGCTACCGTGGCCACCGTGGCCGGGCAATTGATGAGTTATGCCCCCAATTTGGATGAACTGTACCAACTGGCCGGAACGTATGTCGGCCGCATTCTCAAGGGCGAGAAGCCGGCCAATCTTCCGGTGTTGCAGCCGACCAAGTTCGAATTGGCCATCAACCTCAAGACCGCCAAGGCGCTCGGCCTCACGTGCCGCCGACGCTGCTCGCGCGCGCCGACGAGGTGATCGAGTGAGAGACGGCGCGAATTCATCACGCTGCTCGGCGGCGCGGCAGCCGCATGGCCGCTCGCGGCGCGCGCGCAGCAGCCAGCGCGTGTCCCGCGCATCGGCATCATCGACGACGCGCCGATGTGGCATAGTTTCCGCCAGGCCCTGCGCGAGC
The DNA here is from genome assembly GCA_963840535.1 of uncultured Alphaproteobacteria bacterium. Classification (GTDB taxonomy): domain Bacteria; phylum Pseudomonadota; class Alphaproteobacteria; order Rhizobiales; family Xanthobacteraceae; genus VAZQ01. Next base: position 4,061 of record CAWIZJ010000064.1, on the reverse strand, counting down.
TCGGCTATGTCGAAGGCCAAAGCATCAACTACGACTACCGCTACAGCGCGGGCGTGCCGGGCCGCCTCGCGACCGCGGTGGGCGAGCTAGTTCGCCGCCCGGTCGATCTGATCGCGACTTTCGGAACGCCGCCGACGGAGGCGGCCAAAGCGGCGACGACGACGATCCCGATCGTGATGGTCGGCGTCGGTGATCCGGTGCGCACCGGGCTGGTGGCGAGCCTCGCCCGCCCCGGCGGCAACATCACCGGCAATACCGTGCTCAGCCCCGACCTGGGTGCCAAGCGGCTGCAGCTTCTGCGTGAGGCGATCCCCACGGTGGCGCGCGTCGCCTATCTCGCCAATCCGGGCAACGCCGCCACCCTCGACGTGCTCGCCGAGCTGAAGCTCGCAGCTGCGGCGGCCAACATGGCGGTGATCGGCGTCGAGTTCGGCAGCGCCTCCGAATTCGACGTGGCGCTTGCCGTCATGCTACGGGAGCGTACCGAGGCGCTGCTGGTGAGCAACGATCCGTTCCACCAGCTGCACGTCGGCCGGATCATCGATTTCCTGGCGAAGAACCGAATCGCGGGCATGTTCCAGTCCAAGGAGAACGTGGCGGCCGGCGGCCTCATGGCCTACGGCGCGAGCCTGCCCGACCTGTTCCGCCGCGCCGCGGCCTATGTGCACCGCATCCTGCAGGGCGCCAAGCCTGCCGACCTGCCGATCGAGCTGCCGACCAAGTTCAATCTGGCGATCAACCTCAACACTGCCCGCATTCTCGGACTCGACCTGCCGCCGCTCCTCGTCGCCCGCGCCGACGAGGTGATCGAGTGAGGCGTCGCGAGTTCATCACGTTGCTCGGCGGCGCGGCGGCGCGTGGCCGCTCGCGGCGCGTGCGCAGCAGGCCGGTAAGGCGATCCGCATCGGCTTCTTCGGGCCCAGTCTCACGAGCCCCCCGCCGATCGCGCTTTACCAAGCCTTCCTCGCTCACTGCGCGAACTTGGCTTCAGTGAAGGTCAAAATCTCGAAATCGAGTATCGCGGCATGGAGGACTCGCGCGGAGCCTTTGTGGCCGCCAGCGAATTGATGCGTGGGCGGCCGGACCTGATCGTTGCTTCTGGTCCCGAATTGGCGCTGCAAGCAGTCGTCGGCGCGAGTGGCTTCATTCCAGTTGTCATGATTGCCGTCAATTTCGATCCAATTGCGCGCGGCTACGTGCAAAGCTTGGCGCGGCCAGGTGGCAACATCACCGGGGTAGTCTTTCAGCAAATTGAACTCGCGCAAAAGCAAGTCGAGCTGCTCACGCAGGCGTTTCCCGCAAAACACGACTGGCTATTCTCTTCGACGGGCAATCGGCAGACCAGTTCAGCGCGGCGGAAGCTATTGCACAATCGTTGAACCTGCGGGTTCAAGCGCTGAAGCTCGAAAATCCACCATACGATTTCGATGCTGCATTTAGCAGCGCGACTGCCGGTGGGGCCGAGATGATGCTTGTTCTCTCCAGTCCCTTCATGACCGCACATCGGTCCCGCGTGGCTGAACTTGCGATCGCGCACCGCCTGCCGTGCATGTACATTTTCAAACTTTGGGCCGAGGTTGGCGGGCTGATGTCTTATGGCGTTGAATTCCCGCGCATGTATCGCCAGGCCGCCGACTATGTGGCCAGGATTCTCAAGGGTGCCAAGCCAGCCGATCTGCCGGTCGAACAGGCCTCGAAATTCGACTCGTGGTCAACCTTAAGACCGCCAAAGCGATTGGGATTGAGTTTCCGACTGGCATCCTGCTGCGCGCCGACGAGGTGATCGAATGAGCCAGTAGTGTCCGGTGTTCGCACTCAAGAGACCTGCCACCCACGCAATCAATGATCTCCTTTTCCGGCAGGGCGTGCAGGTGTGTTTCTCGCCCATTCCAAGCTCTAATAATTCCGGCCTGCGCGGAATGACCTGCCCTCTGACTGCTCTGCCTTCGTGTCCTCCTACTTCTTGCGCGTGACAACGGCTGCTATTGCAGCTTTGCAATCGTCGCCGAGGCCGGCGATGGCATCCTTGACGCAAGCTACTTTCTGGATGCGCGGACTTACGGTACCGCACTCCTTCTCCACGTCCGCGCGGCATGTTTTTCCAGCCGCCGCGACCTCGGCCAGCCTTGCCTTGCACCCGTCGGAAAAGTCTGAGAGATTCTCCTTGACGCAAGCGGCAATCCGACGGTTTCCGGGGTCGATGTTGGCGCAGGTTTTCTTGATATCCGCGGCGCAGGCACCTAAACCTGATTGTGCCATCGCGCTCGACACGAGCAAGAATGATATAGTCGCGCAGAGGGACGAGGTTTTCGTCATTTGGTTTTTCTCCGGGTTGGCTCTCTCACTCGATAGCGCGAATGTTGCACCCCTGCATGGGTGATGCTGCCGACGCGATTTCTTGAGGTAGCGCCTTATCCTCCCGCGCAGTTGGGGGTTCCTCTGGCGTCGCAACCGAGCTTCGCTTGCTGGCGGGCAGGAGCACGGCTGGACCATCCCCATTTCCGAACTGCGGCGATCAGAACAGATGCACCGCGTGCGGCGCGATTAGTCCGATCGTCGTAAACCCGATGCCGATGACGGCTAGCCCCATGGCGAGCCAAGCGAGCGCCACCATCCCTGTGATAATGGTAGCGGAGGCGAGCACTATGCCGATTTGGAACGCAGCCGAGGCGACCTCGTAGTGATGATAGCGCGCCATTGCAATATCGCGCTTTTTCTCAGCTTCCTTAGCGCGCTCGGCCAGTTCGACGGTGCCTTCCCGTACTTCCGGCTCGGAGCTATAGCGTGCCGCGATCTTCTGCCAGGTGTCGATCTGCTTCATCATCGATGCCCTGATTCCGGGATCAGACACAGCGGCGGCGTTGATCGCCATCTCTTCCGCAGCAGTGAGCACCGTGGTCCTCCGATGTTCTTGGCCTGGAAGAAGGCCCACAGGTTAGCGCCCTCGACGTTGTAGCTGATCGCCCCCGTCTGCGCGCTTTTGCCCAGGGTCTCGGAGAACGCAAGGAATAGTGCGATCACGGCGATCAGCAGTGCAACCTTCTTGTTTCGGCTGTCGAGCAGGTCCCGTGCCCACCGTGCTCTCCGTGACCGTTCCCACTCTTGATCTCGTGCTCCACCTCATGATGGACCGCATGCACGCCGTGGCTCATGACACTTCCCTCCGCGGATAGTCTGGACGATGTAGCCGCGCCTCATGGCACGGAAGAGGCCAACCAACCACGGCCTACGAATGTCCGCAGTTTGGGGTAGACCGGACTCAGGGCGGACGATGTGTTTTGGGCCGTTCTTGACCCACTTCAGACATCGGTGGCCCTCGCGAAACGGCTCACGGGTTGCAAAATCGCTTGTTCGCTCGTCCGCCCGGGTAGGCCTCTTTATCCGGTCCTCTGTCCGATCAGGCCGCGGATTTGCTCCACGCTTCCTTCGGACCCCGCCTCACGACGACGCCCTTACGCTTCGCTCATCCCTTCGCCACCATCAGGGTGGATAGAGGACTTCCACCGCCAAGCTGTCGATCATGCTCGGCACACAAGCAAGAGGCCCCGGCGCGATGCCGGGGCCCCAAACTCTTTGCGTTCTATGTCGCGCGGTATCAGTATCCGCCGCCGTACATGCCGCCGCCGTACGGCGCGCCGCCGCCGAACCGGTAGTTGATGCCGTACGGTGAGCGACCCAGGCCGAGCTTTCATGCTCGAAGCGGAACCGCTTGGTCGGGGTTGCAGAAAGACTCCTGCAGATGTGTGGTTCTTCTCTTCCTTTTCGAAGCGAGCGTAGAGCACCTCGCTCTTGAAGCTCCCAGTTGGGCGCGAACGACCCCACTCCGTGCCGAAGCCCATGGTCCAGCCCCAGCGCGTCTTCTCGTCCGAGAAGGGGCCCTGGTTAAATTGAGGAAAAATCGGGGGAAGGTAAGCGCGACCCGCTCCGCTCGGTGCTGGCGTAGGCGAGGCCCGCCGGTCACGTACAGCAGGAGGTTGTCGACGTTATGTACGCCTCGAGCGCGCCCTGTACAGTGCCCCCGAAGCTTTGAAGGCTGCTGGACACCGCAAGCTTGCCAGCGC
>CAWIZJ010000063.1:0-65113 GCA_963840535.1 uncultured Alphaproteobacteria bacterium | reverse complement strand
GTGAAACGCCTCGCCAATGGACACCCCCAGCAGTCGCCGCTCGAAGTCCTTCTTCCACTCAGGCCTTCGGGCCGTCTCGAGCCATTATTTTGCATCCATCCAGGCGGCGGCCTCGGTTGGACGTATTCCGGGCTCATGCGGTACCTGCCGGCCGACCGCCCGATCTACTGCTTGCAGGCCCGTGGCATCATGCAGCCGGCAGAAGCCCCTCGGACGCTTGGCGAAATGGCTGCCGACTACCTCGGCGTCATCCGACGTATCCAGCCCGCGGGCCCATACAATCTGCTCGGCTGGTCCTTCGGCGGTTTGGTGGCGCAAGCAGTCGCCACCCGGCTGCAGGCACAAGGCGAGAACGTGACCTTGCTCGCTCTGCTCGACAGCTACCCGATCGAAGGGAGCCGCCAATCGCAGCCCGACCATGACTTCGACGACGGAAAATTCCTGGCGGATCAGCTCAAAGCACTGGGCTACTACTCGGGTGACAAGCCTTTACAAGTCTCCAGCGCGATGAGCATCTTGCGCCGCGAGGGAGACATACTCTCGAACCTCGACGAGCATCAGATCGGCGCGATAATCGACGTCTTCAAGCAGAACGGTCGTTTGGCGGCCAACTTCGTCCCGCAACGGTTCGACGGCGACGTGCTGCTCTTTGCGGCTATGCGAAGCGAAGCATCGCCTGCGGTCGATCGTTGGAAACCTTACGTGGGCGGCAGGATCGTGCTCCATGAGGTCGATTGTGAGCACATGCATATGATGCGCCCCGCTGCCCTTGCGAAGATTGGACCCGTGCTCGCAAGCAAGCTCGCCGAGCGATCACAGACACCCGGGAATACCCTGGTCGCGGAATCGACGGCAGCAGGATCTACGATGCCCGGAGCTCTGAAGTCGGTGCCCTGACGGTCGCTCGACGCTTCGTTCTCGGTCTCGGCCCGGTTGGCGTTACGCGGCCGGCCTCGATGCTGCTGCGTGCCGACGCGGTGATCCGTTTCTGACCCCTGCAACATCCGTTACCAGGATCGCTGCAGCTTTGGCGAGAATGAAGCCCCTGTCGTCGCGACTGATAATGCCCGAGCGATAGAGCAGCTCGGCTTTCAGACGCATCAGGCGGGCAGACGGGCGATCTTTCATCGGGAAGACCAGATCAAGGTCCAGGTTGCGGGTGCGCACGCTCGATCCCTCTCAGCGCCCCCGCTGATAACCGGCTCAAAAAACCCCGCCCGCGGGGGATTTCCCGGGGCGGGGGCTGGCGGCGTGTACAGAGATCAGGAGAACCAGTTGCCGACAGCAGTACAGTAAACACTATACCACTGTACCGCACTGAAGCAAGAACAATCAGCGTGGGCGTCCGGCGAGGCGGATTCTCACGACTTTTTCGAGAGCTATACCGAGACCTTCCTGTGAATCGTTGACGGAGTCACGGACCCGAGGTTGCCGTATTCGTGCTCATTCGATCCTGAACCATTCGATTTGGATCCGGCCAAGGATTTTTGCGCCGGGCGCGTCTCATGATGCAGAGAGCATTCCACCGGCCGCAATGATGCTCAGCCGACCGCTGAGCAGACCTTCATCACGCAGTCGGAAACAGCGGAGACGTACCGGTTTCAACGAGGGTCATCTTTTGGAGGGACGCGACCATTCGTCGATCGCCGGCGAAGCGATCGGCACCGACCCAACCGATCGCGCCGAAAACGCTGAGGCGGCCGGCTGCACGACGGTTGCCTTCGACCCCGATCGCGAGCTTGTGGACGGTGCCGCGAGCGGCGATCGCAACGCATTCGAGGCGTTGCTTCGACGTCACTACGAACGGATCTATCGCATTGCTTGGCGAATGACCGGATCCGGCTCCGATGCCGAGGATATCGCGCAAGACGTGTGCTGCACGCTGGTGGAAAAGATCGGCACTTTCAAAGGTGAGGCCAAGTTTACGACCTGGCTCACCGGTATCGTGATGAACGCGAGCCGGGACCACCGTCGCCGCGGTCGTGACCTTGTCGCGTCTGCGTGATCGCCTGTCCGTTCTGGTCGGCCTAGCAGCTTTGCCGGATGGACGCGATCGCGTATCGACGCAGCTGGCTCGCCAGCGAGCTCTCACGTCTCGAGCCGTTGCTTGCGCGACACGGTTGTCTTGGTTGTCGGGGAGGACTTGACCCATGCGGAAGCGGCTCGCGCCCTTGGTGTAGCCGAATCTACAATCTCCTGGCGGATGCACGAGGCAAGGCGACAATTGAGTCCGCGCAGGACGAAGGACGTCTCCGATGACCACTGAGCACAATGCTTTTTCCCCGCTGCCCGAGGCGCCGACGCCTTCGCTGGCAGCCCGGCAGGAGGCGATCGCAGCCGCGATGCAGCAGTTCGAACAGAAAATCCGCGGGCGCTCTCCAAGGATCCGCGCACGATCCGCGTCTCATCAGCAGACGGCATTGTTCAAGCCGCCGTTGATGAGGAGTTTCCTCATGCCGCGAGCACGCCACGTTATCCCCGCCAGCCTTGCCGTCCTGATCGCCGGGTCGGCCGTAGCTGGTTCTTTCACGATCAAGCACCGGTCGAGCTCAAATCGACCAAGCTCGAGCAACTCGCCACACGGCTACAAGAGAACCTGCCGCGTTCCTATGCTCCGCCCGCGCCTCCGCCGGGAAGCGCGGGGGATACGGCCGCTTACAAATCAAGATCGGAACGAAGCGTGCAAGCACCGGCTGAGCGCGTTGACCAGCGTCTGCTCCGGTGACGCCGCGGATTGTGCCAGTCGAGCCGACGCTGCCGGGCGAGCGGATCGGGCGCGACCGCTTCGCCGGCGCACCGGAGAATGCATTCAGGATCGTACGCGAGGCGCCGGTCTCGACCTTCTCGATCGATGTGGACACGGCATCGTATTCGTTCGTGCGCGCCTCACTCAATCGCAACGTCCTCCCGCAACCTGCGGCAGTCCGCATCGAGGAGTTCGTCAACTATTTCCCATACGCGTATGCGGCACCCGCGACGGCCGACCGAGCCGTTCCGGACCACGGTCTCGGTGTTTCCGAGCCCCTGGTCCGAAGGACGCAAGATCATCCAGATCGGGATCAAGGGCTATGCCGTGCAGGCCACCACCCGCCCGCGCGCCAATCTGGTGTTCCTGATCGATACCTCGGGCTCCATGAATGCGCCAAACCGGTTGCCGCTGGTAAAGCAGTCCCTGGCGATGTTGATGACGCAGCTCGCGCAGAACGATCGCGTCGCCATCGTCACCTACGCAGGCAACGCTGGTATCGCGCTCGAACCAACCGCGGCGTCAGAGAAAACGCGCATCCTCGGCGTGCTCGATCGTCTGGGAGCAGCGGGCAGCACTGCCGGGGACGAAGGTATTCGTCAGGCCTATGCGCTGGCGGAGCAGAATTTCGACCCCGACGGCGTCAACCGCGTGATCCTGGCGACCGATGGCGATTTCAACGTCGGCATCACCGATCAGGAACGAGCTCAAGGGGTTCGTCGAGCGCGAGCGTGGAAAGGGAATCTTTCTGTCTATCCTCGGCTTTGGCATGGGCAACTACAACGACGCGATGATGCAGACGCTGGCCCAGAACGGCAACGGCGTCGCGGCCTATATCGACACGCTCAACGAGGCTCGCAAGGTACTGGTCGAGGAGGCTTCTCGACCCTGATCCCGATCGCCAAGGACGTCAAGATCCAGGTGGAGTTCAATCCAGCCACGGTCGCGGAATATCGGCTCCTCGGTTACGAGACCCGCGCTGCTCAACCGCGACGATTTCGTCAACGACAAGGTCGATGCCGGCGACGTCGGTTCCGGACAGAGTGTGACAGCACTCTACGAGATCGTTCCGGTCGGCGGACCACGTGTCACCGGCGATATGCGCTACGGCGAACCATCGACTGCTGCCGGAAGCACGATTTCGACTTCGACGGAGTATGCCTTCGTCGAGATCCGATACAAGCTCCCCAGATCGGACGTGAGCGCACTCATCAGTGTGCCCGTCGATCGCAGTTCGGAGCACGCCCGATTCGAAGCGGCGCCAACCGACGCCCGGTTCGCCACCGGCGTCGCAGCCTTCGGCGAAATTCTACGCGGCGGCCGCTACACCGGCAGGTTCGGCTATGACGACGTGCTGCGGATCGCGTCCGCTGCCCGTGGAGACGACCCGTTCGGCTATCGGACCGAATTTCTGCAGCTTGTGCGAGCTGCCAAGACTGCGAGCGCGCTGCAACCGTTGCGGCAATGACGTAACGCCGTGTGCGGAAAAACACGAACGTAGCCGAGTAGGCGGTCTCACCCGACCTTCTCGAGGTCGCTGGCCTTGATCGAGATAGTGCGGTGCTCGGCGTCTGCGGTTTTCAACTACCCGTGAACCTGGGTTTTCTTTTTTCGCTGAAGGCTGCGATGCCTTCCTTGTAGTCGCCGCTTTCGCGGAGCTTCTCATAGGCGTGGCCTTCGAGCTCGAGGCCAACGCTCAAGCTGGTGTCATAGGACGTGTTCAGAACGCGCTTGATGGTCGTGAGCGCAAGCGGTGACATGGCCGTGAGCGTCCCGACGACCTCGTCGATCATGCGATCGAGCGCCATCGAATCCTCGGCCACCCGCGTCACCAGGCCCCATGCATGTGCTTCCGGCGCAGGGATCCGTCGCCCCAGCATCATCATGTCCACTGCGCGCGTCAGGCCCACGATCCGCGCCACCCGCTGGCTGCCGCCACTGCCGGGAATCTGACCGAGCGTCACCTCAGGAAGCGCCAGGAACGTATCCTTGGTGGCGAGCCGGATGTCGCAGGCCATGGCCAGCTCGAACCCCACGCCCATCGCATACTTTTCCATCGCGCAGATCACCGGCTTGGGGCAGCGCTCCGGTGCGGAGATATTCCACGCCAGATGCGACATGCCGTCTCGCTCGATGTTCGGGAACGCCTTCACGTCGCCGCCCGAAGTGTAAATTCCATTCCTGCCCCGGATGACGACGACACGGACGTCGGAATCCTGGCCGAACGCCTCCATGATGGCGGCGATCTGGCTGCGCCCTCGGTAGGACACCACGTTGAGCGGCGGACGATCGAGCCACAGCCATCCGACCTTCCTCCCGGCGTCGACTTCGTAATGCAGTCCGTCCAGATCCTTCAGGATCGACGCCCGCATCTCGGCATAGTCCTTACTCATGCGGTCCCTTTCGTCCGACAGGCAGTCGATCCATTCGATCCGACTCGGCCGGGGAGTGCCGAGGTGGCAGTGAGGAGTCCATCTCCCGGTCACTCCGGCTGGATCCCCGCCGCCTTGATGATCGCGCCATAGCGCTCGATGCCGTCCCGGATGAGGGCGGCAAAGTCCGCCGGCGAATTTCCAATAATGGTGTAGCCGAGTTCCTCGAGCTTGGACCGGACATCGGGCGCAGTCAGTCCCTTCACGATCTCGCGGTTGAGGCGGGCAACGACCTCGGGCGACAAACCCGGAGGTCCGAGATAGCCGAACCAGCTCGAAGGCTTGCGGAACGCCGGCAGCATCTCGCTGATGGAAGGAATGTCCGCCATTCGCGAATATCGCACCGGCTCGAGCACAGCCAGGACCTTGATCTTGCCACTCGACAGATTTGGCAGCGCAGTCGACACCGAGGTGAAGACGATCGGGATGTGCCCGCCGACCACGTCCTGCATCGCAGGGCCGACACCACGATACGGCACCTGCGTGATCTTGGCCCCAGCCGTCTGGTTGAACAACTCGCCCATCAGATGAAAGATCGAGCCAACGCCCGAGGTGCCGTAAGACAGCTCCCCCGGCCTGCGCTTGACGAGATCAATCAGCTCCTGAACCGAGTTGACCGCGAGAGCGCTGTTGACGACCAGACAGGTGGCGGGCTCGACGCTCGCCACGATCGGGGTGAAATCATTCACCGGATCGTACGGAAGATTCCTGGTCAGGTGCACGCTGGTCACGTGGGTGCCGACCGTACCGGACAGGATGGTATAGCCGTCGGGCGCCGCCCTCGCGACGAACAGCGACCCGATAGTGCCATTGGCACCGGCGCGGTTGTCGATGACGACCGGCTGGCCGAGCGCCTCGCTCATCTTCGGACCGACCAGGCGAGCGACCACATCGAGCGGCCCCGGCGGAAACGGCACCACGATGGAGATCGGCCGCGCCGGCCAACCCTGCGCGTGCGCGTCCAAGCTGAAGGACACGGCCACAACCAGGCCGCATGCGACCAATGTCGATGAGCGCTTCATTTTTCCTCCGAATTCTCAGCCCCGCGTATCGTTGGATGCACCGACCGGCTCCAGTCCGAGCATTGCCATACCTGTCTGGATGTGCGGCGCCGAGCAGCAGGCGCACCAACTCGAGTGCGGGGCCGGGAGCGGACGAGGCGGCACCTGCTGCGGCGGTCAAGGTGGTGACTTTCTGCAGCTCTGCCGGCAACGGGCCGACGATGTCGACGCCCGGCACCAGCATGTGCTCGCACAACTGCTGGATCGCCAAGTCGGCCTCCCCGCGCGCCACGTATTCTGCAACCGGACCGCCGTCACCCAGCTTCGCCTTCCCATTGATCTCCCGGGCGATCCCGAACTGTTCGAGAATTCTTGGCGACATGCACGCCACTGGCAGCGCCAGTCGTTGGATTGGTATAGGCGACCGCGCGCGCCTGCAGCAAAGCACGCCGGAAATCGTCCGCATTTTCCATCCTCGGTCGGGTGGCGCCTGCCCTCACCGCAATTCCGATGACGGATCGCGCGATCACCCGTTCGGAACCTGCAGCAATGTGTCCTTCGGCAATCAAGGTCTCGATGACATCCGGCGTGGCGATCACCACATCGTGGATCTCGCCCGCCCGGAGACGGCCCAGAACGATTCTCCCAGGGCCATAGCTCGTCGATAGCCGGCACTGGGTGCGCTGCCGAAACTCGGCGGCGAGCATCTCGAGCACACCCTTCATGGCGACGGTGGTCAAGACCTTCAGCTCTCGGTCCGTGCTAACGATCGCCGCCATGATCATCCGTCAAATGATCGCCTTGCGAACTCTGGCCGCAATCCATTCGCTAACGACCACGGTTGCCAAAATCATGATCAGGATGACCGTCACCTGCGGCCAAGCCAGCACATTTAGCGAAGATTCGAGCGCCAGGCCCAGTCCGCCTGCTCCTACCAGGCCGAGCACTGTCGATTCGCGGACGTTGATGTCCCAGCGGAAAACGCAGATCGATGCGAAGGCCGGCATGATCTGTGGCAGGATGCCGAAAATCATGACCTGCGGAGGGCTGGCACCGGTGGCGCGGATCGCTTCGACTTGGGAGTCGTCGATCTCCTCGATGGCTTCGTAGAGCAATTTCCCGACGAACCCGATCGAGCGCAGCGCAATCGCGACGATACCGGCGAAAACACCAGGGCCGAGGATCGCGACGAGCAAAAGGCCCCAGATGAGCGCATTGATCGAGCGCGACGCCACGATGACGAGAAGCGCGACGGGCCGCACAAAGACGACGCTCGGCGTCGTGTTGCGTGCGGCAAGAAATGCCACGGGCGACGCGAGGATGATCGCCAGCAGCGTTCCCAGCGTCGCGATGTTGATCGTGTCCCACAGGGGGCGCCATAGTCGCTCCGCGTAGGACCAGCGCGGGGGGAGCATCCGCCGAAAATGTCGGCCGCCTGCTGCGGCGCACTTTCTACGAATGCCCAGATGGTATCCTGGGTCATCACCCGCCAGCAAAACACCGTGAGCGCAACGAGCACCAACCATCCCGAGAAGCGGACGAATGCGGCGGAGGGCGTGATATGTCGCCAGGAACGCCTGCCGTTGTCGAGTGCGAGAACCGGCATCACTGGATCCTGCGACGAATGAAACCGGCCCCGTATTCGCATGCCATGACGATCCCGATGATCAGGATCAGGATGGCTGCGGCACTATCGAATTCGTAGCGATCGAGTGCGGTATTGAGGGTCGCTCCGACGCCGCCAGCACCGACGATGCCAACTACGGCTGACTCCCTGAAGTTGATGTCGAGGCGGTAGAGCGAGAGGCCCACCAGCCGCGCCATAACTTGCGGCGCCACCCCCCAGGCGACCAGCTGCAACCACGACGCCCCGGTCGCCCGCACCGCCTCAATCTGCGCGGGGTCGGCTTCCTCGATGTCGTCGGCGAGGAGCTTGGCGAGAAAGCCGATCGTCGACAGCGACAGCGTAAGGAAGCCGGCGAGCGGCCCGAAGCCGAACATCGCGACGAAGAAGATCGCGATGATGACCTCCTGGAAGGCGCGGGCGAAGGCGATGACCGAGCGGCAGAAGACATAGAGCCAGAGCGGCGCAAGATTGCGCGCTGCGCCGAGACCGAACGGCACCGACAAGGCGATGCCGGCGACGGTGGAGGTCACCGTCATGGTGAGGCTCTCGGTCATCCCCTGCACGATGTCGCTCCAACGCGACGTGAAATCGGGGACCAGGAACCCGGAGAGAAATCGTGCACCGCGCCCGAGCCCTTCCGAGACACGTGCCCAATTGACATCGACGGTGCCGATCCCGATCACCAAATAGGCGAATGCGGCGAGTAAGAGCGCCCAGCGCAGCCGTGCATCGGCAATCACCGGCGGACGGCGCCAGCGCCGCGGATAACTGGCGATCATCGCGCTCATGCGACGCCCGCGGCGATGCGGCGCTCGGTCTGGGCGACGAGATCGACATCGTCGTCGTCCGCAGCCGCAGTCTGCGTCCAATCCTCCTCGCCGTAGATGCGGGTGAGAACGCCGGCCGTGAGCCCAGCGGCAGGCCCATCGAAGACGACCGCCCCCGCTCGCAGGCCCACAACCCGGGGCAGGAACATTTGCGCAAGCCCGACATCGTGGATGTTGACGATGGTGGCGAGGCCGCGCTCGGTACAGACCTCGATGAGGAGCCGCATCACTTGGCGCGACGTTTTCGGGTCGAGGCTCGCCGTCGGCTCGTCGACCAACAACAGGTCAGGCCCCTGGATCAGGGCACGCGCGATCCCGACGCGTTGGCGCTGGCCGCCGGACAGCGCATCGGCGCGCTTGTCGACCTGGTCGTGCAATCCGACGCGATCGAGCACGGCAAAGGCATTCTCGATGTCATCGGCCGGGAAGCGTCGCAACCAGCTCGCCCAGAAGCCGACATAGCCGAGGCGCCCGGAGAGCACATTCTCCATGACGGTGAGACGCTCCACCAGCGCGAATTCCTGAAAGATCATGCCGATGCGCCGCCTGACACGGCGCAGTTCGCGGCGATCGAGCGCCGTGACCTCGGTGTCGCCCAGGAACACCTTGCCGCCGCTCGGCTCTACCAGCCGGTTGACGCACCGGATCAGGGTCGACTTGCCCGCTCCCGAAGGCCCAATCAGGCCAATGATCTCGCCGGCACCCACGGCCACGTCGACGCCGCGCAAAGCGGCATCACCGGTCCGATAGGTCTTGGCGAGGCCTTCGATTCTCAGCATCGACGCATCTTATCGTCATTTGCAGGCATACGACACGCCGAGTGCCTGATCGATCTGGCGCACCACGGCCCAATGTTCCTTGAACGTGATCGGAATGAATTTCTCCTGCGGCGGCTCCTGGTTCTTGAACTCTGCAAGCAACGCCGAACCTTCCCAAACGAAGGAAAAGAAAGCCTCCTTGACCTTGGCAGCCAGCTCGGGTTTGAGGTTGTAGACGTGCCCATACCCGCTGGTCGGAAAAGTCTGCGACTTGTAGATCGACGTGACCTGTTCGGGCTTTATCGCCTTGCGGGCGATCATTCGACTCATGACGGAATTGGCGACCGATGCCGCCGGGTAATCCTTGTTGGCAACGCCAAGCACAGAGTTGTCATGCTTGCCGGAGAAAACCGGCTCGAAATCCTTGCCAGCTTCGAGCTTGAACTCGTCGCGCAGCAGCGCTGATGGAGCCTTGTATCCCGAGTTCGACGTCTCGGTCGTGAAGGCGAGCTTCCTGCCCTTGATGTCGAGGACCTTCCCGATGCCGGATCCGGGATAGGTGATGATCTCCATTTCATAGCCGAACTTGTGCTCCTTCGATGCCATCAGGGTGAAAGGGATGAAGCCCGCGCAAGCAACGGCGATCGGATTCGATCCGCTGTTGAAGCCGGCGACGTGCAGCCGCCCTGCGCGCATCGCCTCGAGTTGAGCCGCGTTCGACTGCACCGGAAAGAACACCACCTTCTTGCCGGTTGTCTTGGACAGGTGATCGAGGAACCCCTGCCAGACCTTGGCGTAGACCGCCGGATCCTCGACCGGCGTATAGGCGAACACGAGGGTGGCGGGGTCGACCCAGTCCTTGGGATTGGCAGGCGCGTCGGCGACCATGTCGCCGTCGGCATCGGTATAGCGGGCGTCGAGCTTGAACTGCGCCGATGCGATGCCCGACGTCAGCAGGATCGCAGCTGCCGCCGCGAGCCTTGCGAGATTGAGTGCAAGTGTCATGGAAGAGTCCTTGTATGACGGCCTTGATATCAATGATTGCAGGTGATGGTGCACTACAGCATCGACACCCGTTCCAAAAAGTATCACGACATGCTCGGCATTATCTACCAGTCGATCCCGCGTCGTCCTTTTCGAGGTGGAACACGCGTCCACCCCGACGTGCGCCGATACGGACCATCCCTTCGAGCGCTCTTGATTCTTCAAACGGATTGCGTCCATCTCATTGACGCCTGCCGCCCGTCTCGCTACCGGTCGCGGCCTCCAGAGGCGATGACATGCAGGACATCAAGCAGAGGGTCGCGCTGTCCTCGATGGCCGCGTCGGCAGGCCTGACCGCCGCCAAGGCCGTGGTCGGCGTCGCGACCGGGTCACTCGCCATCCTGTCGGAGGCCGCCCATTCCCTGCTCGATTTCGCGGCGACCGTAATGACCTACTACGCGGTTCGCATTTCCGGCAGGCCCGCCGACGAGGAGCACCATTACGGCCACGGCAAGGTCGAGAGCGTGACGGCACTCGCAGAGACTGCGCTCCTGTACCTGCTCTCGGGCATCGTGATCTGGGAGGCTCTGCAGCGCCTGTTCGGCGGACACGGTCATGCGGTCGAGGCGACCTTGTGGGCGTTCGCGGTGATCATCGCGTCGATCGTGATCGACTTCTTTCGTGCGCGCGTGCTCTACCGCGTGGCCACCGAGACGTCGAGCGAGGCGCTGGAAGCCGACGCGCTGCATTTCGGTTCGGACATGTGGTCTTCGCTCGCGGTGCTGATTGGCCTCGTCGCGGTCGCATTCGGCTATCCATGGGCCGATTCCGCCGCCGCCGTCGTCGTCGCGGTGTTCATCTGCATTGCCGGGTGGCGGCTTGGCCGGCGCACCATCGATACCCTAACCGACACCGCTCCCCCAGGGGCAGCGGACCAGATCGCTGCCGCGGTCGGGCGCCTCGCCGGTGTAGTCGCGATCGATCGGCTGCGCGTGCGGGAGGTGGGCAAGGTGCTGTTCGTCGACCTCGTCGTGGCGGTCAGCCGCACGCTGCCGCTCGACCGTGTGGCGACTCTGAAGGACCGGATCGTCAACCTCGTGCGTGCCGATCGTCCCGCTGCCGAGGTGACGATCACCGCCGAGCCACGTGCCCTCGACGACGAGATCCGTGCTCGAACGGGTGATGGTGATTGCACGCAATCGGGCACTCGCGGTTCACCATGTCACCGTGCATGCGATTGCGGGACGGCTCGCGATATCACTCGATCTCGAGGTCGATGGCGCCCTCACCCTCGGCGCGGCGCACGACATTGCGAGCGGACTCGAAGAGGCGGTGCGCGAGGAATTGGGACCGGGAGTTGAGGTCGAGACCCACATCGAGCCCTTGCAGCCGCATGATGAGCCGGGCCGCGAAGCGTCTGCCGCCCGCATCGCGGCTGTGCGCGACGCGCTCAATGAGATCACGGCAAAAGTCGATCTGGTCGGCGAGGTGCACGACGTCCGTGTCCGGCAAGCCGATGTCGGCGAGATTGTCAATTTCCACTGCCTGGTCGACCCCACGCTTGCGGTGGCGGCCGTTCACGACAAGGTGGACGAGGTGGAGCGAGCGCTTGCGACTGCGATTTCCCTCGATCAGGCGCGCGATCGGTCACGCAGAGCCGCGATCGGGCTGACGAGCGGCGCAATCAGAGTACCCGCAGCCGGGACGCTCGCGCGGAACCTGTCCTCCTCTCGAACGTTCCGGTACTCGGCAATCCGACGGACTTGCGCCATGACACCATACGCGACGTTCAAAGCCGCTTCATTTGCTCGGAGTCGTATTGTTTCTGGGCAACATCATCGTCACGGCATTCTGGAAGGCTTTCGCGGATCGCACCGGCGAACCGCGCGTGATCGCATTTGCGCAACGCCTGGTGACGCTGACCGACTGGGTCTTCACGGCCGGCGGCGTCCTGCTCATTCTAGTCGGCGCTTATGGCATGGCTTTCATCGCCGGATTGAACCTGCATGGTCAGACGTGGCTCGTCTGGGGGCAAATCCTGTTCGTTGCCTCCGGGGTGATCTGGGTGCTCATCCTTATCCCGACGCAGATCGTGCAGGCACGCCAGGCGCGCGCCTTCACGACGGGCGGAGCAATTCCCGACCGCTATTGGGCGCTCAATCGACGGTGGATGGTCTGGGGAATCGTTGCCACCCTGCTGCCCCTGGCCAACCTCTATTTCATGATCTTCAAGCCGTGACATCGGGGATGAGCACGGCAGCGCCCTGCAGGCGTCCGCCGCGCAGGTCGGCGAGCGCCGCATTTGCTTGCGTGAGCGGGTAGCGCGTCACCTCGGTCCTGAGGCCGGCCAAAGGCGCGATCGACAAGAATTCCTGGGCATCGGCGCGCGTGAGGTTGGCAACCGAAACGACATGACGCTCCTCCCAAAGCAATCGATAGGGAAAGCTCGGGATATCCGACATGTGAATGCCGCCGCAGACCACGCACCCGCCCTTCCGCACGGCCTTGAGCGCCAGCGGAACGAGGCTGCCCACCGGCGCGAAGATAATGGCGGCGTCGAGCGGTTCAGGCGGCAGTTCCTCCGAGCCGCCGGCCCACACGACGCCGAGTCCCCTGGCAAAGGCTTGCGCCGCCTCGTCGCCACGGCGAGTAAAGGCGTAGACGCGTCGGCCCTGTCGGGTTGCGACTTGGGCGAGAATGTGGGCGGCGGCACCGAAGCCGTAGAGGCCGAGGGATCGCAGGTTGCCGGCCGCCCGATCCGTCGAGGGTAGCTTGCTGCGCCATGCGATAGCTGCGCCATCCGATCAGGCCGGCGCACAGCAGTGGCGCAACCTCGGCGTTGTCCATCCGTTCGGGTAGCGAAAAGCAAAAGCGGGCATCCGCGAGTGTGTGAGTTGCATAGCCGCCATCACGGGTATAGCCGGTGAACAGCGGCCGATCGCACAGGTTTTCGCGACTGTCCAGGCAATAGGGGCATGCGCCGCAAGTGTGTCCGAGCCACGGAACACCGACGCGTTCGCCGATTGCGAAACCGGTCACGCCATCCGCAAGCGCGGCCACCCGCCCAACGATCTCGTGACCCGGGACCACCGGAAGCTTCGGATTCGGCAGCTCCCCGTCGACGACATGAAGGTCGGTGCGGCAAACCCCGCAGGCCTCGACCTCGATCAGGAGCTCTCCTGCGGCCGGCGCGGGCGCGTCCTGCTCGCGCATGACGAGCGGCGTGCGCGGCCTCTCCAACACCATGGCGCGCATGAACCGCATCCCTCCGATTCCGCGAGCCTCGAGCGGAGGTCGAAGCCAGAACGCGCAGGGCTACCGCACGACGAGCATTCGCAGGCAGTGTGTCAGGCGGACGCGTCGGCGACCAGCTTCACTGCGTGCTTGCTCGCGACCACCTGCTCGAGGCTCGAACCCAAATCCTTCAGCAACACGGCAGCGGCATTGCGACCGGGGCCGGCCGAGATCGAGCCGCCCGGATGAGTGGTGGAGCCGGTCTGATAAAGGCCCGGGATCGGCATCCGATGCGAGGCCCAGCCGGGCACTGGCCGCATGTTCGCCGATTGCGCGACGTTCTGCGCGCCGCCGTGACAAGAGCCGTGCCAATTGTGCGGGTTCATGCGCTCGAGATCGAGGGGACTTTCCATGACCCGGGCGAGAATCTTGTCGTCGGTCAGATTGGTGGCAAACCGTCGCAGGAAATTCAAGTTGGCCTGCGAAACCTGCTCTTTGATCTCGTCCCAATGCTGCGCACCTTCCCGCAGATCGTAGGGCTGGAAGCCGATGACCTTGATGGTATGCCGTCCGGGTGGCGCTCGGCCGGGATCCGCGAGCGTCGGACAGACCGCGAGCAGAACCGGATCCTCGATGTTCACCGCACCACGTGCATAGTCGTACCCCATGCGCAGCGCGCGGGTGGGCGTCGACAGGATGCCGACCGCCATCGGCTCGCGCACCCCGCCCTCGACCTTGAAACGCATCGGCTCGGAAGTTGCATAGTGCGTGACGAACAGCGTCGGACCGGCCTGCCACTCTCCCACGCCGGCAACGAAATCCTCTCCCCAGGCCGCACGCGGCGCCATCTCCACGAGATGCTTGATGTGGATCGTCGACAATACCGCCTTGCCGGCCCGGTACGCGCTGCCGTCGGCGCATTCGACGCCGGAGCAACGGCCGTCCTCGACGATGAGGGCGCATACGCTCTTGCCGGTGAGAATGACGCCCCCGTGCGCTTCGATCATGCGCGCGAGCGCTCCCGAAAACGCACCCGAGCCGCCCTTCGGCACGCACCAGCTCCAGCGCTGCCGTCCGTAGACCAGCGAGTAGGCGAGCCGGCCCGACATCGGCCATTCGGGTGGCACCACGGTCTGGAACGCCATCCACAGCATGAACGCGCGGCAGTGATCGTCCTCGAAGGTATCGCGGATGATGTCCCAGCCCGACATTGCGATTCGGCGCAGCCACCGCTTGCCATCGGGATGCTCGGCGAGACGTTCGTTGACCGGCTTGCCCCAGCCGATCGGGGTATAGGAGACGGCGTCGAAGATCGGCTTGATCGAATCGTAGTCTGCGATCATGCGCCGGTAGGCCGCGGCATCCCTTCTGGAGAACTTGGCGAACTCCTCGCAGGTCCGGTCGATGTCGTGCCACTGCGTCAGGTAGGTCCCGTCGGAAAACGGGACGTGCACCACGATTTCCGGATGAACGTATTCGAGGCCGTAGTCGCCGAGCCCGAGCTCGTCGTTGCGCAGCATCGGGCTGTCCTGGATCACCACATGAGCGGTCCCGCACGAATTGTGCAGGAATCCGGGCAGCGTCAGTTCCTCGGTGACGCAGTTGCCGCCGACCACCGGCCGGCCCTCCAGCACCAGGCAGCGGTAGCCGGCCTTCGAAAGATAGGCCGCAGCGATCAGGCTGTTGTGACCGGCCCCGGCTACGACAACGTCGAAATGATCAGGCATCGGCCTTCATGTCGCGAACCGGGAAGGTCGGGCAACCGCCGCACAGACTTTCCGGCGGTTGCCAGCCATGCAGATCAGCGGCGCGCTCAGATGCGCTTGTTCGGCACGTTCGCATTCTTGTAGTTGCGAGCCTGCGCCTCGTTACCGAGCCGGGTAAGCCTCGCGGCTTCCGACCTCCGATGATCGTCTCTCTAGATCCCGGCCTCCTTGAAGACCTGGGTCAGGTTGGCGGTATCATCCCGGATGATCCTGTCGAATTGCGCCGGCGCGTCGGTGACACCGAGGACGAACTGTTTCGCCAGCTTGTCCTTGACGTCCGGAGATTGCAGGATCGCCACCAGATCACGATTGAGTCTTGTCGACCACCTCGCGAGGAACACCCGCCTGCGTCATCAGGCCGAACCACGAATTGTACACGAAGTCGAGGCCCGCCTCCTTGAAGGTCGGGACGTTCGGCATTTCCGGAATTCGGTGCGCGGTGGCTGATGCGATCGCGCGCACCTTTCCGGCCTCGGCCATTTCCTTCGAAAGATTGACCGGCGCAAAGTACATGTGGGCGTCACCCCGCACCACGGCCGTCACGGCATCGGGTGCACTCTTGAACGGCACATGCACGAGGTTTAGTCCGGCTGCCTTCCTGAACAGGGCGCCGGCGATGAAGGTCGTGCTGGCGAGGCCGGGTGAGGAAAAGTTCAGTGTCCCCGGTTTCACCTTCGCAAGATCGATCAATTCCTTCAGGTTCTTCGCAGGCACGTCCGGGTTGATGATGAGATAAAGCGGAACCGAGCAGACCCGGGTGATCCCGGCGAAATCCTTCACCGGATCAAACGACAAGTTCTTGTTGACGAGGCCGGCGACGGTGTGACCGTTCGAGGTCAGCATGATGGTATGGCCGTCGGGCGCCGCCTTGGCGGCCGCGACCGTGCCGGCGAGCCCGGGCCGATTCTCCACCAGCACCTGCTGACCCCAGCGCTTGCTCGCCTCGTCGGCAATGATGCGCGCCATGATGTCGGTGACGCTGCCGGCGCCGAACGGGACAACAATGGTAACGCGTTGGCTGGGAAAAGTCTGTGCGGAGGTCGGCGCAGGCATGACGCATGTCGCGGCAACGAGCGCCACGAACCCCAGCCAGAGCAGGCGAAGCTTGGTCATTATGATCCTCCCGAGGTTGGTCGGCGCTTCCCATACAACGGGTTGCCGCGGCATGGAAAGCATTAAAGCAGGAAGCCGATTTGGGGTATATGAGCAAAACGTCCCCTTGGCCGCGCACGGAACCTGTTCCGGGTCTCGACCCGAGCAGATCCTGCGAGAAACTCTCACCCAACGGTAATGTCCGTGCGCACCGAAGAAGCTCGCCCCGTCCGTCTCGAGGATTATCGCCCTCCCGATTGGCTGGTCGAAACCGTCGAGCTCGACGTTAACCTTCATCCCACCGCGACACGGGTGCGCGCAACGCTGGCGCTGAAGCCGAACGGGGCCGTGCCGGCACCGCTGGTCCTCGACGGGGACGGCCTCGATCTGCGCTCCCTGAAGCTCGACGGCGTCCCGCTGCCTCCCGAGCAATATGTTGCCACCATGGACCTGCTGACCATCGCGCAGGTCCCCCACCGCCCCTTCCGGCTCGAGATCGAGACCGTCGTCGATCCTTCCGCCAACACTCAACTCATGGGACTCTATCGCTCGGGCCAGATCTATTGCACCCAATGCGAGGCCGAGGGCTTTCGCCGTATCACCTATTTCCCCGACCGCCCCGACGTCATGGCGGTCTACACCACCCGCATCGAGGCCGGCAAAACCGAAGCGCCGGTGCTGCTCGCCAACGGCAACCTGGTCGCATCGGGGGACCTGCCCGGCGGCGACCGTCATTTCGCCGTTTGGCACGACCCGTTTCCGAAGCCGTCGTATCTGTTCGCGTTGGTCGGCGGCGAGCTTGCCTGCGTCGGGGATCTATACCGGACGATGTCGGGCCGCGACGTGACGCTGCAGATCTATGTCGAGCCCGGCAAGGAACGGCGCTGCGACTACGCCATGGATTCGCTCAAGCGCGCCATGCGTTGGGACGAGACAACGTTCGGCCTCGAATACGATCTCGACGTTTTCATGATCGTGGCTGTCTCCGATTTCAACATGGGCGCCATGGAGAACAAGGGTCTCAACATCTTCAACGACAAGTATGTCCTGGCCACGCCGGAAATCGCGACCGACAACGACTTCGAACGGATCGAGGCGATCATCGCGCACGAATACTTTCACAATTGGACCGGCAATCGTATCACCTGCCGCGACTGGTTCCAGCTCTGCCTCAAGGAGGGACTTACGGTCTTTCGCGATCAGGAATTCACCGCCGACCAGCGCTCACGGGCGGTCGAGCGCATCAGCGACGTGCGCGGCCTGCGCGCGCATCAGTTCGTCGAGGATGCCGGCCCGCTCGCCCACCCGGTCCGTCCTGCGCGTTACAAGGAGATCAACAACTTCTACACCGCTACTGTCTACGAGAAGGGTGCGGAGGTGGTCCGCATGATCAGGACGTTGCTCGGGCACGAAAACTTTCGCCGAGGAATGGACCTCTATTTCGCCCGCCACGACGGCGAAGCGGCCACAATCGAGGATTTCGTGCGGTGTTTCGCCGATGTGTCCGGCGCCGATCTTACCCAATTCATGCTGTGGTACTCACAAGCCGGCACACCCGAGCTTGTCGCCACCGGCACACACGACGCGCGTGCGCGGACCTACCGCCTCGATGTCGCCCAGACCGTACCGGCAACGCCCGGACAGCCGAGCAAGGAGCCCATGGTCATTCCGCTCGCAATCGGGCTCGTCGGTCGCGACGGAGTCGATCTGCCACTCGAGCTCGCAGACGGCCGCGCCGTCGCCCGCGGCGTATTGACTCTGACCAAGCCCGCCGAAACTTTCGTCTTCCGCGATGTCGGCGAGCCGCCCGTGATGTCGCTCAACCGCGGCTTCTCGGCGCCGATCAGGTTGGCCGCCAATCTGTCGGCCGACGGGCTGGGCTTCCTCGCCGCCCGCGACGCGGATCCGTTCAATCGGTGGCAGGCGGTGCAGACGCTGGCGATCCGGCTCCTGGTCGACAACGTCGCCCGGTACCGCACCGGCGGCACACCGCGGCACGATGCCGGTCTCCTCGAAGCGCTGGCGGAAATCCTGGAGAATGCAACGTTGGAGCCGGCCTTCATAGCGCTGATGCTAATGCTTCCAGGCGAGACGGATATCGCGCGCGAAGTCGGCCACGACGTGGATCCCGATGCGATCTTCGCGACACGATCGGCCTTGCGATGCACAATCGGAGAGCATCTCGCCGGCGCACTGTTCGACACCTACCGCCGATTGTCGGAGAGCGTGCCTTACCATCCCGATGCCGCAAGCGCCGGACGGCGATCCCTGCGTAATACCTGCCTCGACCTTCTGGCAGCAACCCGCCGCAGCGATGCAATTGCGCTTGCCGCAAGCCAGTACTATGCGGCCGACAACATGACCGACCGGATGTCGGCGCTGGCAACTCTGTCGCTGTACGAAGGCCCCCAACGCGCGGCCGTGCTCGACGACTTCTACGCACGCTACGCTGGCGATCCGTTGATCGTCGACAAGTGGTTCACGTTGCAGGCCACTATTCCGGAGCCGTCAACGCTCGATCGCGTCAAGGCGCTCACTACGCATCCCGCCTTCTCGCTCGCCAACCCCAATCGTGTGCGCGCCTTGGTCCACGCATTCGCGCTTGCCAACCAGAAGGAGTTCAATCGCGCCGATGGAGCGGGCTACGACTTTGTGGTCGATACGGTGCTGGCAATCGACCCAAGGAATCCGCAGATGGCGGCGCGGCTGCTTTCGGCGCTCAAGAGCTGGCGTGTGCTGGAACCGGGACGGCGCGCGCGGGCGGAGGCGGCCCTCCAGCGCGTCGAGGCCACGCCGTCGCTGTCGCGCGACAGCGCCGACATCGTGCAGCGCGCGCTGGCGAGCGACTGATCCATCCCGCGCAATTGGTGTCGAGGGCGGTGCGCTGGTGACCCCGCCAGCGAGGATGGTCGCCCATTCTCCACGTCAAGCGCTAAAAATCCAGTTGGATCAAGGGGAAAGCCGCGGATCACAAAACTTGCAAATTCGTTAACGAGGCCCTCGACAAATTGCCATCTTTCGATTCCAATCGAAGTGATTCGGAGAGATGCGGCACATCCTTCCGATGAAGGTGATGGGGACCCGAATGGAGGCGAGGCATGGCGCGCGCCGGAGTTGCGAGCGCGTCCGTAAGTTCTGATTCAATCAAGGGATTGGCCCAATCGATCGCGAAGCCCGCCTATCGGCGGCTGCTCACCGCTGAGCCGGCTTTGCGACGCGCAGTCCCCGCATTGATCATCGCCTTTCTGCTCACGGTCTGCGTTGGCGCGTTCGTACAGGTCCTCGAGCATCGCCGTCATTCGATTGGCGAGATCATCAGGCAGATCGAAGCAATCGCCGACCTCCTCGCCGAGCGGCTGGATCGGCGGGAGCGTGCAAAGACCGAGGGGTCCAGTCCCGACCAGAGGCTGCAGACGGAGCTCGAGCGCATGATACCGGCCTGGGCGAGAGTGCCCAGCCGCCGGGTGATGGTCGCCAATGCCGATGGCGTGATCGTCGCCAGCATCCGTTACGAGGCCGTCGCGAACTCGGAGGGCACCCTGGTCGTCCCCGCGCCTCTCGAGGCCGGAATCGTCGGGCGGCGCCTGATCGACGTGCTCGGTCCTGCCCAGCCGCTGACCACCTTGCACGCAGCGGCCGGAGTGCTGGAAATTCCCCTCGCCGACGGAAGCCTGGTTTACGGCGCGGTACGCAACCTCGCGGCGTCGAACGGCGAGCTGGCCATCGTGCATGGACGTGCGGAAGCGCTCGCGGCGTGGGTATCCGATACCGCCTTGACCGTCACTCTCTCCGCCACCACCGGCTTCGTCGTTCTGATTCTCGGCTTCGCCTTTCACTGGCAGGCCACCCGCGCCCGCGAGGCCGACGTGATCTACGAGACCGTGCGTTCTCGCATCGACACCGCGCTCAACCGCGGCCGCTGCGGATTGTGGGACTGGGACCTCGCCCGCGGCCGCGTGTTCTGGTCGCACTCGATGTTCGCGATCCTGGGACTGAAACCCCGCGATGCGCTGCTCAGCTTCGGCGAGGTCGATGCGCTGGTCCATCCGGAGGACATCCATCTCTACGAGCTCGCCGCCGAGCTCGCGGAAGCCAAGGCTACCCTGATCGACCACGCGTTCCGCATGCGCCATGCCAGCGGCAACTGGGTATGGTTGCGCGCGCGCTGCGAGCTGGTGCAGCAGTCCGGCGACGGCGGTCCGCACCTGATCGGGATCGCTGTCGACATCACGGAACAGAAGACGCTGGTCGAGCGGACGGTCGAGGCCGATCTGCGGCTGCGGGATGCCATCGAGACCATCCCCGAAGCCTTCGTGCTCTGGGATGCGCAGAACCGGCTCGTTCTTTGCAATTCCAACTTCCAGGGGCTTCACAACCTGCCGGACGAGGCGATCGCAGCCGGTGCATCCTACGAATCCGTGGTAGCAGCGGGACGCAAGCCGGTGGTGCGCTCGAAGGTGACGAGCGAGGGACAAACCCCGGGCGCCCGCACCTTCGAGGCACAACTCGACGACGGACGCTGGCTGCACATCAGCGAGCGCCGCACCAAGGACGGTGGCTACGTCTCGGTCGGCACCGACATCACCAATATCAAGCTGCACGAAGAAAGGTTGATGGAGAGCGAGCGGCGGCTGATGGCGACCGTCGCCGACTTGCGCAATTCGCAGCAGAAGCTCGAGCGGCAGGCCGAGGAGGTCGCCGATCTGGCGGAGAAATATGCCGATGAGAAGACCCGGGCCGAGGAGGCCAACCAGGCCAAGTCGAGCTTCCTCGCCAATATGAGCCACGAGCTGCGCACGCCGCTCAATGCCATCATCGGGTTTTCCGAGATCATGGAGTCCGGCATGTTCGGGCCCCTCGGGACCGACAAGTATCGCGAATATTGCTCGGACATCCATCAGAGCGGCCAATACCTGCTCGATGTCATCAACGACATCCTCGACATGTCGAAGATCGAGGCTGGGCGCATCCGGCTCGATCTGCAGGACCTCGAGCTCGAGGCCTTCCTCAACGACGCGATGCGCGTGGTTTCGGGACGCGCCAACGACAAGAAGCTGACACTTGCCGCCCGCATCGGTCAGGGCATCCGCTTGACCGCCGATCATCGCCTGCTCAAGCAGATCGTCCTGAACCTATTGTCCAATGCGGTGAAGTTCACACCCGAGGGCGGCCGCATCAGCATCCGCGTCCGCGCCGCAAAAGGCTGCGTCATCGTGGTGATCGCCGACACCGGCATCGGCATTCCCAGGGATGCGCTCGCGCGCCTGGGGCGGCCGTTCGAGCAGGTCGAAAGTCAGCTCACCAAGAGTCACCAAGGCTCGGGACTGGGACTGGCGATTGCGAAGTCCCTCACCGAGTTGCACCACGGCACCATGCGCATCCGCTCGACGCTCGCTCGGGGCACCACGGTGCGGCTGTGCCTGCCGCTCGGGCGGCCTTCACTGCCGAGGGAAGTCGTCGCCGAGGCCGCGGCCTGATCGGCCAATGACCGATGGGGTGGCTCGCCGAACCAGCGGTTGAAGCACTCCGCCAGCGGCGTGAGCCAGAACTCGGGCGCTTCAGACCTCCATCGTGCCTCGACTGTCGAACGAACGGGCTGCTTGCGACGTGGCTGGGCTTGTCTTGTCCCGGCCATCCGCGTCTTCGATAGTGGGGAGCAGGGCATACCCGGCATGCAGCCGAGCTTGCGCAGGCTGACAATATATCGTTGCCTGCCGGATCCGGATTGATTGCAACCATGGAGCAGCCTTTTTGAGCATGACATTGAACCGCGCGCGCAAATTCGTGCGCTACGACAAAGTCGCTATCGACGTGATCATCGACGGAGAGGGTCCCGCCATCGTGCTGCTTCCTTCGCTCGCCCGCGATTCCGAGGATTACGACGAGGTTGCCGAGGGCCTCGCGGCCGCCGGCTTTCGCGTGTTGCGACCGCAGCCGCGCGGGATCGGCGGCAGTCGAGGTCCCATGACCGGCATTTCGCTGCACGATCTCGCGCGCGACATCGCAGAAGTGATCGGGGCGCTCGGCGGCGGGTCCGCCGTGGTGATGGGCCATGCCTATGGCAATTGGGTCGCCCGCATGACCGCGGTCGACTACCCGCAACGGGTACGCGGCGTAGTGATGGCTGCGGCGGCCGCGAAGATCTATCCGCCTGAGCTCACGGCCGCCGTCACCACCGCCGGCGACCTCGCCCGTCCGGACGAGGAGCGGCTCGAGGCGCTGCGCATCGGCTTCTTTGCGGCCGGCAATGATCCCGCCGTGTGGCTCGCGGGATGGCATCCAGAGGTACGGCATGTTCAGCGTGCGGCGGCAGCCGCCACCCCGCAGAACGAATGGTGGTCGGGCGGCGACGCACCGCTGCTCGACCTCCAGGCAGAGATGGATCCGTTCAAGCCGCCGGAAAAACGCAACGAGATGAAGGACGCGTTCGGCGACCGTGTCACGGTGGTGGTCATTCCGAATGCCAGCCACGCCCTCATTCCGGAGCAGCCGAAGGCGGTGGTGGATATCCTGGCCAGGTGGATCCGGTCGCTGCCATGATACGGCTCGGCGACCCGCCGCTTCTCTCGCCCGTCGAGCGACGATTCTACCAATGGTATCGTGATCCGGCGTCTGTCCGGGGTGCAGTACACGATTTCGCGCGTTCAAGTTCTGCAAGGATGCGAACAGCGGATCGACGGCGGATCGACCGCGTGGGCTCGACCGCGTGGGCTTGCGTGACGAGAGAAACTTCAGGATGATGCGTTGCCGCCTCAGAAACAAGATCGAAGACAGGGAGGAAGACATGAGGAACGCGCTGTTGTGCGCCGCCTCGGCGCTTGTGCTCGTGTGGCCTTCTCTCGCCCATGCGCAGCAGCCGTCCGCGGGCAATCTCGAGAGGCTTTCCGAGTTCAAGACCACCGGAACGCCGATGGATATCCCGCAGATTCCGCAGACGGGAGCGAAGGCGGAGGCAATCAAGAAAAATCTTGCCCGGATCAAGCTGCCGCGCGGATTCAAGATCGGCCTCTACGCCATCGTACCGGATGCCCGCCACATGGCGGTCGGACCGCAGGGCGTGGTGATGTTCGTCGGCACCCGCAAGAGCAAGGTGTGGGCCGTCACCGACCGCGACAAGGACCGCGTGGCCGACGAGGTCAAGGAGTTTGCGCCCTCGATCAGCTTCGCCATCCCCAACGGGGTGTGCTTCTCGAAGGATGGGTTCCTGTTCATCGCCGAGCAGAATCGCGTGCTCATCTTCCCTGCGGCCGAGTTCTTCTACGAGGGACCGGATGTTGCCGCCTTTGTCGTCGTGAAGGAGGGCGATCTGATTCCCCGCGAGGAAGAGTCCTACAACCACACCGCGCGAGTGTGTCGCATCGGGCCAGATGACAAGCTCTACATCTCGCTCGGACAACCCTTCAACGTGTTCGCCCAGGAGAAGATGGACCTCTACAAGAGGACCGGTATCGGCGGCATCGTGCGCATGACACGGGAGGGCAAGGATCGCGACGTTTTCGCATGGGGAGTGCGCAATTCGGTCGGCATGGACTTCAATCCGAAGGATCGTGCGCTGTGGTTCACCGACAATCAGGTCGACGGCATGGGCGACAACCAGCCGCCCGGGGAGCTCAATCGCGCCGACAAGCCGGGCATGAACTTCGGCTTTCCCTACTTCGGCGGCGGCAAGACGCGGACAAACGAATACAAGGATCAGACACCCCCGGCCGGCATCACCTTCCCGCAGGTCGAGTTGGACGCGCATGCCGCCGATCTCGGCATGACATTCTATAGCGGCCGCATGTTCCCACAGAGATACCGCGGCGGCATCTTCTCGGCACAGCACGGCTCGTGGAACCGCACCACGCCGATCGGTGCGCGCGTGATGTTCACCAGCCTCAAGGACGACGGCACGGCCGACAAGACGGAAGTGTTCGCCGAAGGCTGGCTGACCGAGAACGGAGAGTATTTGGGGCGGCCGGTCGACGTCGCACAGCTGCCGGACGGATCGATCGTGGTCTCCGACGACCTAGCCGGCGCCGTCTATCGTATCTGGTACGACGGTCGGTGAACCCGAACTTCGGGCCGCGTCCACCGTGCGCGGCCCCTTCCCGCGGATCCGGATGACAGGAACGTCGCGCTGTCGGCGTCGCGGGCTCTTGGTCGCACTTGCGCTCGTTCCGCTGGCCGCCAGCGCGCCGGCAGACGCAGGGGACGTGACCGCAGGCCGCCGCAAGGCCCTGCAGTGCCAAACCTGCCACGGGCTTGATGGACTTTCGAAGTTGCCGGAAGCCCCCCATCTCGCCGGACAGCCGGAGCAGTATCTCGTCAAGTCGCTCGACGAGTATCGCAAGGGTGCTCGCAAGAACGAGATGATGACGATCGTGGTCAAGGACCTGAGCGATCAGGATATCGCCGATCTCGCCGCCTACTACGGCGCGATCGAGATTTCCACGAAACCTCCGAAATGAAGGCCAATTGGGATGTTCGGCCGGCACCGGCCTTCGGCACATTCACTCGGAACCGTCCGTGACGATCACCACGCTGCGAGGACTGCCGAGTAAGGCCATGCGCCTTCGCCGACAGGTCAGCAGCACAATACCCGCTCGGCTTTCACCAGCAGCCGCTTCTCGTACTGCAGGATCAGGGCGGGCACCGCCAGGACGATCAATGCTGCTACAACGCCAAGGAGTATTGCCGCCGACGAAGCCAGGTTCGCAAATGCCGCACCAAGGGAATAAGCGGCGAGACCGTAGCACATGATCCAAGCGGCTGCTGCCGTCGCACTGGCGAAATAGAAGCTCCGCTGTGCCATGGAATTCGTTCCCGCAAGCACGGCCGCCATGTTGCGAAGGAACGGCAGGAAGCGGGCCATGAAAACGAACCCGCTGCCGTATCGAACGAACAGCCATTGCCCGATTCTCATCCGTCCTTCCGTCAATCCGAGACGTGCGCCGTACCTTTTCAATAGCTGACGGCCGTATTTCTTGCCGATCCAGAAACCGACAATCTCGCCCAAAATCGCTGCAATGATGCCGGCAGCGATCAGAGGCCAGACATTGAGGCCATGTCTGGCGGCGAAAAACGCCGCCGCGATCAAGACCGCCTCGGCAGGCAAGGGAATCCCGATGCTTTCGAGCGCGATGAATGCCGCTACCAGCCAGACGCCGTGGCCCGAAATAATCTGCTCCATATCCGCACCCTCCCCGACCGGCACGGGCCGATGCCCCGCTCGAGACTGGAAAGGTCCCGATGTTGGGTCCGTACCATGATGGCTCGGTGCGGCACGCTTGGGGCACGTCAAGCGGTTCAATTCCGAAACCTCTCACCTGTGACCCGAAGGCCACATCGTGCTCTGTGCTGGCCACTTATGTGGCGGTGAAAGGGTTCAGATCAGAGTAATCTCGCCCGTGTCGGTGATCGCTTTGACATATATGGAACCCTGCGACACGAATTCGGCCTCGCCCCATTGCGCGGCCCCCGAGCCGGTGGCGGACCACGAGCGACAGGAGCACGCGATGCCGCACTCCCCGGCGCCTGCACCGAGCACGAGCAGGCACGATGTGGTTCAGCGGATCAGGGCAATTGCGCCCAGATTTGCCGGACGGGCCGAGGCAGCGGAGCAGGCCCGGCAAATTCCCGGCGAGTCGGTCCGCGAGCTGCTCGATGCCGGCACGGCCCGGATCCTGGTGCCGCCGCGTTTTGGAGGCTACGGCCTCGGCTTCGACACCTGGTTCGACGTCGTTCAGGAGATCAGCAAAGCCGACGCGTCTCACGGTTGGTGTGCCAGCCTGGTCATCCATCACGCCCATCTTGTCGGCCAATTCCCGGAAGAGGCACAGCAGGCGGTGTGGGCAGAAGGGCCCGATGTCGCAATCGCAGCTTCGTTTGCGCCGAGAACGCAGGTCACCCGCACGCCCGGCGGCTATTGCGTCTCGGGACAGCATTCCGCCTTCGCCAGCGGCGTCGGCCACAGTTCGTGGGTGATCGTCGGCGGGTTCATCAACGATCGTGGAGCGCCGGAATGGATGTTCTTTCTGATCCCACAGGGCGAATACGAGATCCGCGACACCTGGTTTACGGCCGGCATGCGTGGCACCGGTAGCAACACCATCGTCACCGACAACGTGTTCGTGCCGAGCACTCGGATGTTGCGCTTGTCGGACCTCCGGGATGGGAAGGGCCCGGGTGGCGCGGTCAACGAGAACCCCATCTTCCGGACGCCATTCTTCCTTTATGCACCCCTCACCTTCGTTGCGCCGATGCTGGGTGCCGCTCAGGGTGCCTATGAACATTTCCGAGAATGGACGAAGACGCGAACGGCGGCCGATGGCGCATCGGTCGCCGAACGAACCAGCGTCCAGGTACGGATGGCCCGGGCCGCAGCCGATCTCGACGCCGCCGAATTGCTGCTGCAACGCACGACGCAGGTGTGCGAGCCGCCGGAAACGCTTTCAACCGCGCTGCTGGCGCGCTCGGTGCGCGACTTCGCGCGTGCGTCCGAGCTGGCAGTCGACGCAATCGACACGCTCGTCGCGCTCAGCGGCACATCAGGTTTCGCGACGTCCCATCCGATCCAGCGTGCATGGCGGGACATCCACTTTGCATCCATGCACATCAGTCTCAACACCGAGACAAACTACACGCACTTCGGCCGCATCGAGCTCGGCCTCGGGCGTGATCCGAGCCAGCCGTTCTTCTGAGCTCCCTCCGGAGGGCCGGGCGCGGATGGCCACCTGCGTCGCCTCACCTCTCGTCCGCCATCATCTCAGCGGTCACCATATCGCGACCTCTAATGGCTCAGCACCCCCGGAACACGGGTGCGCGTTTTTCCAACACCGCACGGGCTGCCTCGCGGGCGTCCTCGGTGTGCAGGAGCCTGGTGCTGTATTCCTGTTCCAAGGCGTAGCCCTGGTCGACTGGCATGAACTCGATGCGATTGAGCGCCTCCTTGCCAATGCGCAACCCGAGCGGCGCCTTGGCCGCGATCACGCCTGCGAGCTCATCGGCCTCCGCCATCAGACGATCGAGCGCCACCACACGATCGATGAAACCGACGCGATAGGCCTCCTGAGCGTCGATCGGCACGCCGGTGAAGAACATCCGGCGCAGCAGGCCTTGCGGCACATGACGTGTCATGTGTGCGGTGCCGCCGCACCGCCCGACATTGATCTCCGGCAAGCCGAAGGTGGCATTCTCGGAGGCAATGCGGATGTCACATACCGAGGCGAGCACGCAGCCCGCGCCCAGCGCGGGGCCGTTCACTGCCGCGATCACCGGAACTGCGCACTGGCGCACCGATTGAAACATATGCCGCACGATGATCGCTCGCCCCGGATCGTCCTCCACCTTGGCCGCAAGAAACTCCCGCAGATCGAGTCCGGCGCAGAACGCCTTCGATCCGCGCGCCGAGAGGACCGCGCAATTCACGTCGGGCCATTTTCCGATCTCCTCGAACACCTCCGCGATGCGCCGGTAGAGCGCGATGGTGAGCGCATTGACCGGCGGGCGGTCGAGCGCGATCGACACCACCTTGCCGGACTTCTCGACGATGATCTCAGTCATGGGTCCTCTCCTCGCAACCAGCGCGACCTGCTCCTCCCTCACTTGCTGCGCCACAAGGGTGAGGCGGCGCGCCGGGATTGGAGCACCGGGCAAGCCGTTTCATCCGGAGCGCATCGACAACGCCGCATGGCCAGCCGACACCGGGACTAGACTGCGAGCGGCGCGAACGGCGGCTCCACCCCGACCGGAAGCGGGAACTCGTGGGCGTTGAGCGTCATGGCGACCATCGTGTAATAGCCGACGAGAGCGGTGAGCTCGACTACCCCGACCACGCCCCAGCGGTCGAGCGCACCGCGATAGGTCTGCGCGGAAACGGCGCGGCGGTCGTGCAGCTCCGCGGCATATTCGTAGACCGCGAGCTCTTCGACGTTGGCAGTCGCCGGCCGGCGTCCGGCACGGATGTCGTCAACCACGGCGCGCGGCACCTGTGCCTGCAGGGCAAATCCCTCGTGCAGGTACCATTCGAGCTGGCAGCGCCAGCGCTGGGCCGTGACCAGGATGGCGATCTCGGAGAGCCTCGGCGGCAGCGACGTACGGTAGCGCAGGAGCTCGCCGAGCTGCTGCCACTTGTCGGCGAGTTCGGGCCGGTGCAAGGCGACCAGCAAGGGTCCCTGCACCTTGCCACGCGGACCGGACGCGACGGCGTCATGGACCTTGCGCTGCTCAGGCGTCATGCCCGTATCCGTTGTGACGAATGGTATGCGTGGCAACTTCGCTCTCCTTGTCGCCGAAACCGCCGGACATGGGATCAGGGCCCGCTTTCGCAGGACCCTTCGATGCCGAGCTCGCGGAGAATTTCAGCGGTGTGCTCGCCGAGCAGCGGCGGCGCTCGCTCGAAAACGAGCGGCGCGTCGGAAAAGCGTATGGGGCTCGCGACCTGCGGCACGGTCCCGGCCAGCGGATGCGCGATCTCGAGCAGCATTTCGCGGTGACGCACCTGATCGTCCTCGAACACCTTCGCGACTGTGTTGATCGGGCCGCAGGGTACACCCGCGGCTTCGAACCTCGAGGTCCAGTCCGCCGCATCGCGCCCGAGCAGGATTTCCGTAATCATCGGCGTGAGCATCGCTCGGTTACGCACCCGCGCGGCGTTCTCGGCGAAGCGCTCGTCGCTCGCCCATTGCGGCCGCCCGAGCACCTCACAGCACCTGGCGAATTGCCCGTCGTTGCCGACCACCAGCACCATGTGTCCGTCGCGTGTAGCGAAGACGTCCTGCGGCTGGATGTTGGGGTGGGCGTTGCCGCTGCGTCGCGGCGTCTTGCCGGAGACGAGATAGTTCATCGCCTGATTGGCGAGGGACGATACACCGACGTCGAGCATGCCGATATCGATGTAGTCTCCGCGGCCGGTCTCGTTACGTCGCGCCAGGGCGGCCAGCACCGCGATCACAGCGTACATCCCCGACATGATGTCGACGATCGGGACGCCCACCTTTTCCGGACAACCGCCGGGCTTGTCGTCCGGCTCGCCGGTGACGCTCATGAGCCCGCACATGGCCTGGATCATGAAATCGTAGGCGGCGGAATCGCGGCGCGGCCCGGTCTGCCCGAAGCCGGTGATGGAGCAGTAGATCAGCCTGGGGTTGACCGCCTTGAGCTCCTCGTAGCCGAGACCGAAGCGGGCGAGAGTGCCGACCTTGAAGTTTTCC
The DNA here is from genome assembly GCA_963840535.1 of uncultured Alphaproteobacteria bacterium. Lineage (GTDB taxonomy): Bacteria > Pseudomonadota > Alphaproteobacteria > Rhizobiales > Xanthobacteraceae > VAZQ01. Next base: position 35,453 of record CAWIZJ010000063.1, on the reverse strand, counting down.
AGCACGATGTCAGAACGCTCGGCCAGCGCGCGCACCACGCGTTGTCCTTCCGGCTTATCGAGCTCGAGCGTGATCGAGCGCTTGCCACGATTGACCGCAAGATAGTAGCCGGCTTCCCGGGTCTCCAGGCCTGCCCGGTCCTTGAGGAAGGGAGGACCCCAGCCGCGGGTGTCGTCGCCGACGCCGGGCCGTTCGACCTTCACCACGTCGGCGCCGAGATCGGCGAGTATCTGCCCGGCCCACGGTCCGGCCATGATGCGGCTCAGATCCAGGATGCGGATATGGGACAGTGGGCCGGCCATGGTCATTGATCCCCGGATTACGAAGCCTGCGTTATTTCATCCGACCTTATCGATCACGGAACGGGCACGATGGGTCAAGCCGGGGGGCGCCGATCCTTTTCCGATGCGTCCGGTATGCTATCGAGTGTGCAAGTCCATCGGCCCGCGGCGCGGTCGCCTTTCGGAGGAAGTGATGATTCGTCTTCGTTGCGCGATCGCATTCGTGGTGGCGCTCCTTTCCACGGCACTCCCCACCCAGGCGCAGGAGTGGCCGTCCGGCACGGTGCGTGTGCTGGTGCCCTACGCGGCAGGCGGGCCCCTCGATCTGCCCGCACGTCTTCTGATCGACCGGTTGGCAATGCAGACGAAGGGGACCTTCATCCTGGAACACCGGGCCGGCGCCGGTGGCGCCGTGGGCGCACAGGCGGTGGTCCAATCGGTGCCCGACGGGACCACCTTGTTATTCACCACCGCCTCCCTCGCTGCAGCCCCGCGCTCTATCCCAAGCTGGGTTTCGATCCGCTACGGGCGCTGGTCCCTGTGAGCCTGATCACCGAGATCCCGATCAGCGTGTCGGTGCGCGCCAATCACCCCTTTCGCGATCTCGCCGACCTGATCGCCAGGGCCAAGGCCGAGCCCGGCAAGTATACCTTCGGCTCGGGGGGCGTGGGGACCGGCAATCATCTGGCCGGCGAGCTCCTCAAGAAGTCGGCGGGGATCGATCTGCTGCACGTACCGTTCCGCGGGGTGTCGCTGGGGCTGACTGCGCTCTATTCGGGCGATATCGACATGATCTTCTCGAGCGCGATTGAAGCGCTCGGCCATGAGCGGGACGGGCGCATGCGGGTGCTCGGAATGGGTTCGCCCGCGCGCATGCCGGAACTCCCTGATACTCCTTCCGTGGCCGAGCTGGTCCCGGGTTACGCCGCGACCAACTGGTACGGATTGTTCGCGCCGCGCGGCCTGCCCGCACCGGTGCTCACGCGCCTCGAAGCCGAGATCGCCAAGGCGCGCCACGATCCCACCTTGATCCAGAGGAGCACAGCCGCAGGAATGACCATGCTCCTGACACCGCCCGATGCGCTGCGCGCCCGGATGGAAAGCGAGGTGCCGCGCTGGAAGCAGATCGTTCAGGAGCTCGGGCTCAAGACCGAGTGATCGTCACGCCTGAAGCCCAAGCCCTTTCAGGATATCGATTACTTGCTGCGGACCGGTTGCCGTCCGGCATCCCGCCTCAGCCAGCGCGGCGAGCTTGGCGGCAGCGGATTCGCGCGCGCTCCCGACCAGGGCGCCGGCATGTCCCATGCGCTTCTCGACCGGAGCGTGGCGACCCACCATCATCGCAACAACGGGTTTGGGAAAATCGCGCGCTGCCGCGGCCAGCGCGTATTCCTTGTCGCCGCCGATCTCGCCGCAATAGAGGACGGCTGCGGTACTTGTGTGATGGGCGAGCGCGCGCAGATATTCGTGCGGATTGCGGCCGGCAACGACGTCGCCGCCTATATGTGCGACGATGCTCTGGCCGATGCCGGAAAGCGTCAATTGCCTCGCCATGGCGAGCGTCAGTGTCCCGCTGCGCGCGACCACTGCGACGCGACCCGGCCGGCAGAAGCTCGGCGCGATCGAACCGATGAGGCCGCGCCCGGGTACACAAATGCCGAGCGTGTTCGGACCGATCAGCCAGCAGCCCGCGGCGCGGGCGCAGGCCGCCATCTGCAGTGCGTCGTGCACAGGCACATATTCGGCCACCGCCACGATGGTTGCGATGCACGCAGCCGCACATTCGGCGACCGCGTCGCGCGCCCCTTCGGCCGGCGTGTAGAGCACCGCCACGTTCGGGCGTTCCGTCAGATCGGCGACCCGGTCGAACAGCGGCAGGCCGTCCATGGTCTCGCCACCGCGACCTAGCGCGACTCCGCCGACCAGCGGCGTGCCGGCTGCGCGCAGCCCCGCGACCTGATTGCGGGCATATCGACCGGTCGGGTTGATCACCACCACTCGCCACGGCTCGACCTCCAGAAACGGCAGCCGCTCCGACGCTGACATGGTAGTCTCCAAGCAGGCGCCGAGCAGCGCCGAGTGCCGAGCATGTCGCATTCCATCGGGATTGGACATGCTCCAACGCCATCGAGCCGTGCGGCTCTCGTCGGCGTGCCGGTTAGCCTCCGGACGTGCGCCAGGGAAGACGTATCATGCGACTGGCCGAATTCGACGGGAAAGCCCTGTTGCGGCGTCACGGGGTGGCGGTGCCGCGCAGCATTTTGCTGCGCAGCGGCGACCCGGTGCCTGCCGAGGTTGCGCAGTGGACCGGACACCTGCTCAAGGCGCAGGTGCTGGAGGGCGGGCGTGGAAAACGCGGCCTTGTGCGCCGAGTCGCCAACCCGGCCGACATCGCTCGGACACGCAGCCTCATCGCCACTGCTCTCGATGAGCACGACACCCCTCTGCTGCTCGAGGAGGCGGTCGACATCGTGCGTGAAAGCTACGTCGCGGTACGCATCGACGGCACGCAGCAGGGTCTCGAGCTGTTGGCGGCACCGCAAGGCGGCGAAGAGGTGGAAGCGGCCGATGCGGTGATACGGATCCCGCTCGAGGCGACCTCGATCGACGCCGATACGCTCTATCCCGAGCTGGCAAAGCCGTTCGGCCGCGATCTCGCACCGCGGCTGGCACGCTACTGCGCGCGCTTACCCGAGATCGCACGGCGCGAGGATCTCGAACTGCTCGAAATCAACCCGCTGGTATTGACTCGTTCCGGCCGGCTTGTCGCCTGCGATGCCAAGCTCGTCCTCGACGACAACGCGGAATTCCGCCACGACCCGGAGGAATTCCAGCTCAGCCGTATGCTCGCCGAGCGAGCCATGACGCCACTCGAGCGTGAAGCGAGGGATCTCGGCTTTCACCTGGTTGAAACCGACGGAAACATCGCCCTGGTCACCGCCGGCGCCGGGCTCGGCATGATGATGATGGATCTGCTCGCCGATCATGGCCTGCGCGCGTCCTGTTTCATGGACAACCGGCGCGGAGCACCCGACGAGACCATGGCCGAGCGCCTGCAGATCGCCCGCAAGATCGCCGAACGGCCGAACGTGAAGGCGATCGTGTTCCAAACCACGCTCGCCTCGCGCCCGCTCGCCGAGCGGATCGAGGCGCTGCTGACATGGCTCGCAGCGAAGCCGCTCCCGAAGCCGCTGTTCGTCGGGATCGCCGCCGGTCATGCCGCCACCCGGCAGATGAGCTCCGAGGCGGCGGTGGCGAAGCTCGGCGCCGCCGGCATCGCCGCGTTCACCGATCCGATCGCGCTGGTGCAGGCGGCAGCCGCCGCGCTGGGCGAGCAGACCGGCCTAGCCTCACCTTGAGGGCACGGGTTACCACACGGCCGCCCCTTTTACCCATCATTTACCATTTGGGGCCCGACCGCGGCGCCCAGGGCAAGGCCAAGCTCGCGCCGCGTCAGGATTGGGGATCGTGCCGGGGATGGGGGATCGGCGGACGACAAGTAAGACCGCTAGGGCGGTGCTGGCGCAACACCTGCGGCGGCCGCTGACGGCTGCGGTTTGCACCCTCGCGGCCGCTGTCGCGGGCTGCTCCGCCACTCCGTCGCGCACGCCGTATTCGCAGGCGGATCAGGCCATCGCCAACGTTCCCGGCATTCCGGGCGCCCGCCTGTGGGCTGACGACCCCGCCGTCAGCACTGCGCCGCGCTCCGTCGTCTCCCGCATCCGCGTCGCCCAACCGACCGTGCTGGCGCTTTCCGGGGGCGGCGCCGACGGGGCATTCGGCGCCGGCCTCCTGACCGGCTGGTCCGCGCGCGGGAACCGGCCGCAATTCACCATCGTGACGGGGGCCAGCGCCGGCGCGCTCATGGCGCCATTCGCGTTCCTGGGCCCGACCTATGACCCGACGCTGCGGAACGTCTTCGCCTCCGGCGAGATGGCCAATCTGCTGCAGCACGACGGCTTGGCCGGGTTGCTCGGCTCGGGCCTGTTCAAGGCCGCACCGCTGCGGGACCTGATCGCCCGCCATTTCGACGACGCGATGCTGGCGGCTGTCGCGCAGGAATACCGGGCCGGTCGCCGTCTCTTCGTCGTCACGACGAATCTCGATGCGCAGCGCACCGCAATCTGGGACATGGGCAGGATCGCCGCCAGCGGCGAACCGGCCTCGCTCGAGCTGTTCCGTAACGTCCTGGCTGCGTCGGCGAGCGTCCCTGGGGTGTTCTCGCCAGTCCTCATCGATGTCGAGGCGGACGGACGGCGCTTCGCGGAAATGCACGTCGACGGCGGCGTCACCACCAACGTGCTGGTCGTCCCCGAGGCTGTGCTCATCACCGGAACGCCCGTTGTTCCCTGCGGACGCCCGTCCGATCGTCTATATCGTGATGAACGGCAAGCTGGCGCCGGATTTCGAGGTGGTGAAGGCTTCGACGCTGCCGATCGTGACCCGCTCCTTTGAGACGTCGGTACGAGCGAACACGCGCAATACGCTGATTGCGTCGTACCAGTTTGCGAAGAGCCGAAAGTGGGAGTTCAATCTCGCCTCGATCGACCCGGATTATCCGAAGCCTGGCACGCGCGGCTTCGATCCCGCCTACATGCAGCAATTGTTCGACTACGGCTATGAAAGAGGCCGAGGCGGAAGACTGTGGCAATGGACGCCGTCCGACCAAGCCCCGCTTCGACCGCGCCTTGCCGGCCGGTGATCGAACCCCGCGCTCGCCCCTTGGGTGACTGGACGCAGTCACCCCGCCGCACGCCGAGCGTTGCGCGCCTCGCACCGAGCGTTCCCGGCATCCAGCTCATGTCGAGCCCCGAAAGCGGGCCATGCGAGTGCGCCAGTCGTCCTGCGCGAGGTTCTCCTCGATGGCGAGCACCTCGACCGCGAGCGCTCCGCGCGGATCGAGCTCGAGCCCATGGTCGATGCAGCGCTTGGCTTGGCGCAATCCCGCGACCGAGCCCTTGGAAACGGTCTCGATGATCTCGGCCAGCGCAGCGGAGAGCTGGTCCGCCGGGACGACGCGCGTGACCAGGCCGGCCACCCTCGCCTCCTCGGCAGTCAACTTGCGCCCGGTGAACATCAGGTCCTTCGCCAGTCGCTTGCCGAGCACACGCGGAAGCCGCTGGGTAGCGCCGACCGTGCCCCACAGCGCCTCGGGCGTGGAGAACGTCGCCTCCGGAGTCGCCACGATGAAGTCGCAGGCCGCGGCGATCTCGCATCCCGATCCGATCGCCGCCCCGTGCACCACCGCCACCGCCGGCATCGGCAGGCTCTCCAACGCACCATAGGCGGCGAACCCCCGCAGCCGCCGGTTGCGCACCTCGTCGACGCTCATTCCCTTGCGTTCCTTGAGGTCGGCGCCGGCGCAGAACACCGGCCCGTTCGCGCGCAGGAGCACCAGTCGCAGCTCTGGGTCGGCCGCCGCCGCCGCGGTTGCCGCAACCAGGTCCTCGCACATTGCCCTGTTGAGTGCATTGCGGCTTTCCGGCCGGTTGAGAGTGATGGTGGCGACACCGTCGGCGGCGCCATAAACGATCGTGGTCAGGTTCATATCGCCTTCGCCTCTCTGAGCTCTGCGATGCGTGCGCGCGAAAGCCCGAGCCGCTCCGCCAGCACTGCTTCGGTATGCTCGCCGAGCAAGGGCGGGCGCTGGCTCACGGGGTCTTCCCATCCCTCGAACTTCAACGGTGTGCGTAGCGCCGGAAACTCGCCGACGCGCGGATGCACGAATCGTTCGACCAGGCCGCGCGCCGCAGCGTGCCGGTCGCTCAGGATCTCATCGATCGTGCGCACCGGACCTTGCGGTACGCCGACGGCGTCGAGCGCGGCGCCGAGCTCACCCCGTCTGCGCATCGCGATAGCGCCGGCGAGCTTCGTCATGACCTCGTCACGGCGTCGCACCCGCCCGCTGTTGCCCTGCAGCTCCGGATCGTCGCCCCATTCGGCGAGCCCGAGCACGCGGCAGAGCGGCAGCCAATGCTGATCGCTCGCCGTGATGTGGAGGTATCCCCCGTCCGCGCATTGGAAGCTCGCCGAGGGAACGCGGCCGGGATGCTCGGTGCCGAGCCGCGGCGGCACCTCGCCGAGTGCGAAATAGCGCGCCGCGGCCACCGTCAACAGGGCTATCTGGCCATCGAGCATGGAGAAATCGACGTGACAACCTTGCCCGGTTGCCGCCCGTCCTTGCAGTGCCGCCAGCATCGCGATCGCGACCCACAGCCCCGATGTCAGGTCGGCCACCGGCAGCCCGGGCTTGACCGGCGCACCGCCGCGCTCGCCGGTGAGACCCATGATTCCGCCCATGGCCTGGAACACGGTATCGTAGCCCTTGCGTTGCGCGAATGGGCCGCTCTGCCCGAACCCGGTGCAGGAGAGATAGACGATGCGCGGGTTCACGGAACGGACCGCCGGGTAGTCGAGTCCGTAACGCGCGAGCGTGCCGACCGGAAAATTCTCCAGAAAGACGTCGGCGCCGCGCGCCAGACCGCGGATGATCTCCTGCCCGTCGCCGGAACGCAGATTGACCGTAACCGACTGCTTGCCGCGATTGCAGGCGAAGTAATACGCGCTCTCGCTGGAGCCGCCCCGCTCCACGAACGGCTCGAATGTGCGCGTCTCGTCACCTCTGCCGGGCTCCTCGACCTTGATCACGGTCGCACCGAGCTCGGCCATGATCATGCTGGCGAACGGGGCGGCCAGCACACGCGAGAGATCGAGGATGGTGATGTGCTCGAGCGGCTTCATGGTCACTCGCTGGACGATCTAGCCCCTGCGCAGACCCTCGAGCATCGCGCCGGTGAGCGCGTGGTTGAGGGCATTGCTCTTATGGGGGCGGTTCATCGTCAGGATGCGCACCACGCACGCAGGCTCGGTCAGATGCTTGGACATCAGCCCTTTTCCACTCGACCGCCCAGCCGGGAGAGGCGTTCAACGCCGCGGTTGACGCCGATGGAAACGTCCTGCGGCCACCGCGTGCCTGCCGCACGTGCGCGACGACGACATCAGACTGATGGCAAGCTGCAGGCCTGACCTCGTTTCAATCCAGCTTGATTCCGACCGCGTTGACGACCGGCTCCCACTTCGCCCGCTCCGCATGCACGAACGCGGTGAACTCGGCAGGGGTCGACGGCGACGGCACCGCATCCTGCGTATCGAAATGCTTCCTCAACTCGGTGGAGCGCAGCGTGCCGCTCGCTGCCTTGCGGAGCTTGTCGTCCACGTCGGCCGGCATGCCGGCGGGCGCCACCAGCCCGTACCAGTTGTCCGACAGCACCGACTTGAAGCCGGCCTCGCCGGTCGTCGGCACGTCGGGCAAGGCGTCGGTGCGCGTCGCCGACGTCACCGCCAGCGCCTTGACCGCGCCCGAGCGGATATGCGGCAGCAGAACCGGAACATCGAGCACGATCATCTGGATGTGGCCGCCCAGCAGATCCTTCACCGCCGGGGCCGCGCCGCGATACGGCACGTGCACGACGTCGATCTGAGCGGCGAGCTTCAGGAGCTCGACGGCGAGGTGGGTGAAGGTTCCAGTCCCGGCCGAGCCGAAGCTGATCTTGCGCGGATTGGCCTTTGCGTAGGCCACGAGCTCCGGCAGCGTGCTCACCGGAACCGAAGGATGCACCACCAGGACTTCGCGCACGCGCGCCACCAGAGTCAGGAGAGCGAGATCCTTCTGCCAATCGAATGGAAACTTGCCGGTCATGAACGGGAGGGCCGAGAGCACGGAGCCGCTGCTGAGCCCGATCGTGTATCCGTCCGGCGGGCTCTTGGCGACGGAATCGATGCCGGTGGCGCCGCCCATGCCGGTGCGGTTCTCCAGGACGACCTGCTGCCCGAGATCGCCGCTGAGGCCGTGCGCCAACGTACGCGAGAAGAAGTCGGCAGGTCCTCCGGCCGGGAACGGCACGACCAGCTTGATCGGCCGCGCCGGATAGCCTTGTGCCCCGGCGGCGTCAGACCACAGTGTCGGCCGCTGGAAACAGGATCGCCACGGACAGCATCGAGATCACAGCGCGTCGATTCATTCCGTCCTCCCGAGTTTCGCTCGGCGTGCCCGCCGGATGCGGCCTTCCGCCAGCACGTTCTCATGATGAATGAAGATGCGGGCCTCCTGCGCAATCTTGGCCACCACGAGCAACCGTTGGGACAGGAGACGCTTGACCGAGCGCGGACCATGCCCGCGCACCTGGCGCCCGCCCGGGGCGACAGCGCGAATGAGCGCACTCTTGCGAGCCATGGATCGACCTCTAGACAAGATAGTAGACGATATCAACTATCGCCGGCAGCCGTCTCCGGCATCATCCCGGCACGCAGCCGTGGCGGGCGCGTCTGCGGCCGACATTTGACTTCCCGGTATCGTCGTGCTGGCATGAATCATGCCCTTTCCATGAGTATGCACATTCCGTGAGACGGAGCAGGTCATGACATCGATCAGAACTGTCGCCGCTGCGCTCGCCGCAGCTCTCATTGCTGCGCCGGCCGCCGCGCAGGGCACCAAGGTCGCCATCGGGATCTCGGGATGGACGGGCTTCGCGCCGCTCACCCTTGCCAAGGAAGCCGGCATCTTTGCCAAGAACGGCCTCGACGTGACCATCAAGAAGATCCCGCAGGCAAGCCGGCACCTCGCCATCGCCTCGGGCGACATCCAATGCGCGGCGACCACGGTGGAGACGTGGATCGTCTGGAATGCCAACGGCGTCGCTACCACCCAGCTGTTCCAGATGGACAAGTCGTACGGCGCCGACGGCATGGTCGTGCGCAACGACGTCGCCTCGATCAAGGACGTGAAGGGCAAGAAGGTCGCCGCCTCCGCGCCCGGCACCGCGCCCTATTTCACGCTGTCCTGGTTCCTGAAGAAGAACGGCCTTACCGTGAAGGACGTGACCGTCGTCACGCTCGAGCCGGCCGCGGCGGCACAGGCCTTCATCGCCGGGCAGAACGACGTCGCGATGACCTACGAGCCCTATCTCTCGGCAGTGCGCGCCAAGCCCGAGGCCGGCAAGATCATCGCCACCACGCTCGACTACCCGATGGTGATGGACACGTTCGGCTGCACCCCGAAATTCATCGCCGACAACGAGGCGGCGGTGAAGGCCCTGGCGAAGAGCTACTTCGATGCGCTCGAGATGATCAAGACCGACCAGGCGAAATCCTACGAGATCATGGGCGCCGACGTGAAGCAGTCGGGCGAGCAGTTCGGCAACTCGGCCAAGTATCTGCGCTGGCAGGACCAGGCCGCCAACAGGACGTTCTTCACCGGCGAGTTCGTGACCTTCAACAAGGAAGCGGCCGAGCTGCTGCATGGAGACCGGCGTGATCAAGCAGATTCCGGATCTCGCGAAGCTCGCCGACACGCGTTTCGTGCGGTGAGGTAGCGAGCGCAGTAGAGCGCGGGCGTGCGTGCATGGAGTCCGACAGTTGCGGCGGCGTACGGTACGTCCGCTAGCCAGCGCGCCGCGACGTCGCGCGCCATGGAAGCGACACGGATCGACTGCGTCCGGAGCTGCGGACTGACGAGCCGCGCTACGATGATATGAAGCCCCTCGCGCCCATCTCCAACACCGCCCGCGTCGCCCTCGGCATCCTGTTCTTCATCCTTTTTTTCGCCGCCTGGGGCTACGCGACCCTCGGCGGCTTTGTCTCGAAGACCTTCCTGGCCGATCCCTTCACCATGGTCGAGGAAGGCTGGCTGCTGTTGACCAAGCACGGCTTCCTGTTCGACATCGCGATCACGATCTGGCGCGTGCTCGGCGGCTTCGTGCTGGCGGCGCTGGTCGCCGTGCCGGTCGGCATCCTGATGGGCGCGTACAAGCCGATCGAAGCGTTCCTCGAACCGTTCGTCTCGTTCGCCCGCTACCTGCCGGCCTCCGCCTTCATCCCGCTGCTGATCCTGTGGGCCGGGCTCGGCGAGCTGCAGAAGCTGCTCGTCATCTTCATCGGATCGGTGTTCCAGATCGTGCTGATGGTGGCGGTCACCGTATCGAGCGTGCGCCGCGACCTGGTGGAGGCCGCCATGACGCTGGGTGCCCGCGACCGCGGCATTCTCGCGCGCGTGCTGATCCCCGCCTCGGCTCCGGACATCGCAGAAATTCTCCGGCTCGTGCTCGGCTGGGCCTGGACCTACGTGATCGTCGCCGAGCTGATCGGCTCCTCCTCCGGCATCGGCCACATGATCATCGACAGCCAGGCGCTGCTCGCCACCGGCCAGATCATCTTCGGCATCATCGTGATCGGCGTGATCGGCCTGATCTCCGACTTCCTGTTCAAATGGGGTAACCGGCGCCTGTTCCCCTGGAGCCTGGCGTGAGCAGGCTCGCCATCGAGAACGTCTCGCGCATCTTCCCGGGAGTGCGCCGCGGCGCGCCGACGCGTGCGCTCGAGCCCACCAACCTCGCCGTCGCCGACAACGACTTCGTGACCATCCTCGGCCCATCCGGCTGCGGAAAGTCGACATTGCTGCGGCTCGTGGCCGGGCTCGATCGGCCCACCACCGGCCGCATCCTGCTCGACGGCACGCCGGTCGCCGGCGCCGGCCCCGACCGCGGCATGGTGTTCCAGTCCTACACCCTGTTCCCTTGGCTGACGGTCGCGGACAACATCGCGTTCGGGCTGCGCGAGAAGGGCGTGCCGGCGACAGGGCGCGCGGCGGTGGTGCGCGAATGGCTGGGACGCGTCGGCCTCGTCGGTTTCGAGCACCACTATCCCAAGCAGCTCTCCGGCGGGATGCAGCAGCGCACCGCGATCGCCCGCGCGCTCGCCAACGATCCCGCGATCCTTCTGCTCGACGAGCCGTTCGGCGCGCTCGACAACCAGACGCGAGCCTTGATGCAGGAGCTCCTGCTGGGCATCTGGGAGCGCGAGCGCAAGACCGTGCTGTTCGTCACCCACGACATCGAGGAGGCGATCTTCCTGGCTTCGCGCGTGGTGGTGATGACGGCGCGGCCGGGACGGATCAAGGCCGACCTGCGCGATCGACCTGCCGCATCCGCGCCACTACACCATCAAGACCAGCCCGGAATTCTCGGCGCTCAAGGCACGGCTGACCGAGGAGATTCGCGCCGAAGCCGTGCTGGCGGCGCAGGGCATTGAGCACCGAGCACGGCGCCTTGCCGGCGCTGCATCGACCAAACACGAGGAGCCACCCATGCCCAAGACGCCGGATTTCTTTGCCGGAAAGACCGTCATCATCACCGGCGCGGCAAGCGGCATCGGCCGGGCGACCGCGCTGATCTTCGCGCGCGAGCGCGCCAACGTCGTGTGCGCCGACATCGATCGCGACGGAGCGCGACAGACCGCGGCAGAGGTCGGCGCGCGCGGCGCCAAGGCGCTCGCGCTCGCGACCGACGTCACCTCGCGCGCCGAGGTCGACGACATGGTCCGGCGCGCCATCGACGAGTTCGGGACCATCGAATTCCAGTTCAATTCGGCCGGCGCGGCGCTGCGCCGGTCGAAATTCCTGGACATCGACGACGCACTCCTCGACGACACCTTCGCGCTCAACGTGAAGGGCGTGTTCTACTGCATGCAGGCGATCCTGCCGCACATGCAGAAGAACGGGCACGGCGTGATCGTCAACATGGCGAGCATGGCGCACCGGCGCGGAGGCCCGGGAAGCTCGGTGCATTACGCCGCGGCCAAGGGCGCCGTGGTGACGATGACGATGGGCGTCGCGCGCGAGTTCGCCCAGCTCGGGATTCGCTGCCTCTCGATCTCTCCGGGCCCGGTCAGGACGCCGTTCCAGGCGGCGGCGCAGACCTCGCCGGAACTGGTGCAGCAATTCCTCGACGACGTGCCGATGAAGCGCTTCGGCGAGCCCGAAGAGATCGGCGAGCTGGTGCTGTTCATGTGCTCGGATGCCTGCCCGTTCATGACCGCCGACACGGTCTACGTGAACGGCGGCGGCGGCTGGCGATGAGCGGCCTACAGTCGCCGCGGCCCGCAAGCGTGCCGGATCGAGCGGCGGCAATCGGGCGGGATCGAAGGGCGCGAGGTCGATGCTTGCCGCGCCGTCGACGATCAGATCGGCCATCGCCTCCCCGGTCGCGGGCGCGTTGAGGATGCCCCAGACGCTGTGGCCGGTCGCGACATAGGCGTTCTCGACGCCGGCGATCCGCCCGATCAGCGGCAGGCCGTCGCGCGCGACCGGGCGATAGCACGCCTGGCGCGCAAGCACCCTGGCTTCGCCGAGCAGCGGCGAGAGCGCCCGACACATCGCGTGCAGGCGCTCGATCGCCCCCGGATCGGGCGCGACATCCGCGGGATCGACGGGCAGCGGGCTTTCGCTCGAGATGCCGCATACGTAGGTGGTGCCGTCGGGCCGCGGAAATACTTCCGGCGCATGCATGTCGCCGTCCGCCTCCCGATATTCGAGAAACAGCGCCTCGGGCGGAACCTGACGACCCGTCTCGAACACGAGGCTGTGCCCTTTCAGGCCGAAGATCGCCGGAAGCTCGAGCCATGCCGCCGCCAGCGACCGACCAGGGACCCATCGCGATGACGACTGCATCTCCTTCCAGGATCTCGCCGCCGACGATGACGCCGGCGACACGCCCGCTGTTCCGGTCGCGCGCCAGGCCGGTAACCTGCCCCATGCCGTAGGGTAGCGCCTGGCGCTCGGCGGCTCGCATCAAGCCCGAGGTGAACGCCGCGGGGTGCACTTGCGCGGTGGTCGCGGCCGAGCCCAGCCGGCGATCGACGATGACGCCGTCGGAGACCCATTCGATGTCGCGGCGGCTCGCGCGACGATGAGCCGACGTCCGCGCGTCGCTGCGCGAAACCGCCATATGCGGCGAGACGGCGATAGCCCCATTCGTCTCCGATCTCCTCCGGCAGGCTGGCGTGAAGCGCAAAGCTGCGCCGCGCCAGAGCTTCGAGCGGCGTGCCGTCGCACCAGTCGAGCGCCAGGAACCCGCCCGATTTTCCGGACGCCGCGTTCGCGATCCCGGTGCGCTCGATGACCGTCACCTCGACGCCGCGACGGGTCAGGAAGTACGCAATCGCCGCCCCGATCACCCCGCCGCCGCAGATCAGCACCCGCATGACCGGTCATCAGGCCAGGCTCGGCAGCTTGAGCCGGTGCGCCGCCGCGCACGCGATCGCTTCCTCGTAGCCGGCGTCGGCGTGGCGCATGACGCCGGAGGCCGGGTCGTTCCACAGCACGCGCTCGATGCGCCTCGCCGCCTCCGGCGTGCCGTCGCACACCACCACCATGCCGGCGTGCTGCGAGAAGCCGATCCCGACCCCGCCGCCGTGATGGAACGACACCCAGGTGGCCCCGGAGGCGCAGTTGATGAGGGCGTTGAGAAGCGGCCAATCCGACACCGCGTCGGAGCCGTCCTTCATGCCTTCGGTCTCGCGGTTGGGGCTCGCCACCGAGCCGGAGTCGAGGTGATCGCGGCCGATCACGATCGGGGCGTCGAGCTCTCCGCTCGCCACCATCTCGTTGAACGCAAGACCGAGACGATGGCGATCGCCCAGCCCGACCCAGCAGATGCGCGCCGGCAGGCCCTGGAACTTGATGCGCGACCTCGCCATGTCGAGCCAATGATGCAGGTGGCGATCGTTCGGCATCAGCTCCTTCACCTTGGCGTCGGTGCGGAAGATGTCCTGCGGGTTGCCCGACAGCGCGGCCCAGCGGAACGGCCCGACGCCGCGGCAGAACAACGGGCGGATGTAGGCGGGCACGAAGCCGGGGAAATCGAAAGCATCGGAGACGCCCATCTCCTTTGCCATCTGGCGAATGTTGTTGCCGTAGTCCAAGGTGGGCACGCCGCGTCGCCAGAATTCCAGCATCGCGCGCACGTGCACCGCCATCAACTCCTTCGCCGCGCGCTCGACCCCCTTCGGATCGCTGGCGCGCCGCGCCTCCCATTGCGCGAGCGTCCAGCCTGCCGGCAAGTAGCCGTTGAGCGGATCGTGTGCCGATGTCTGGTCGGTGACCGCATCGGGTTTCACGCCGCGCCGCGCCAGCTCGGGGACCATCTCGGCGGCATTGCCGAGCACGCCGACCGAGATCGGTTTTCGCTCGCGGCCGGCGCGTTCGATCATCGCGAGTGCCTCGTCGAGGTCGGTCGCCTGGGCGTCGAGGTATCCGGTCTTGCGCCGCATCTCGATGCGCGAGGGCTGGCATTCGATGGCGAGCAGCGAGGCTCCCGCCATGGTGGCGGCGAGCGGCTGGGCGCCGCCCATGCCGCCGAGCCCGGCGGTCAGGATCCACCTGCCCGCGAGATTGCCGCCGTAATGGCGCCGCCCGAGCTCGGCGAAGGTCTCGTAGGTGCCCTGCACGATGCCCTGCGAGCCGATATAAATCCACGAGCCGGCGGTCATCTGCCCGTACATCATCAGTCCCTTGCGATCGAGCTCGTTGAAGTGATCGAGCGTCGCCCAGTGCGGGACCAGGTTCGAGTTCGCGATCAAGACGCGCGGCGCGTCGCCATGGGTGCGAAACACACCGACCGGCTTGCCCGACTGGACACACAGCGTCTCGTCCGCCTCGAGGTCGCGCAGCGCAGCCACCATCCGGTCGAAGCTCTCCCAGTCGCGCGCCGCGCGCCCGATGCCGCCGTAGACCACCAGCTCGTGCGGCTTCTCCGCCACTTCGGGGTCGAGGTTGTTCATCAGCATCCGCAGCGGCGCTTCGGTCAGCCAGCTCCTGGCCGAAAGCTGCGAGCCGCGTGGCGCGCGGATGGTCCGGGCGTTGTCGAGACGAGTGGCCATGATGCTCCCCGATGGCAGCGCCGGTGCCTTAGCCGGCAAATCCGACGCAGGCTTCGAGCACGGCCCGCAAGGTTTGCTGGATCGGCGCGGCGAATTGCGGATCCCAACGGGGCGGGTCGCCTTCATCGGGAAGATAGCCGCGAAACGCAAGCTCCATCTGGATGGCATGTACGCCGTCGGCCGGCCGGCCATAGGTGCGCGTGATCCAGCCGCCCTTGAAGCGCCCGTTGACCACGTACGTCCAGCGGCTCGCGGCACAGAGCGACGCCACCCGCTCGGTTAGCGTCGGATCGCATGATTTCCCGTCGTTGGTGCCGATATTGAAGACCGGCAGCTCGCCGGCGAACAAGCGCGGGATGACAGAGCGGATGGAATGGCAGTCGTAGAGCACCACCCGCTCGTGCAGCGTGCGCAGGCGCGCCAGCTCCTCGGCGAGCGCCGCGTGATATGGCGCGAAGTAGTCGGTCTTGCGCCGCTCGATCTCATCCGGCGTCGGCGCCTTGCCGTCGCGGTAGAGCGGCCGCCCGTCGAAGGTCTCGGTCGGAACCAGTCCGGTGGTCGCCTGTCCGGGATAGAGCGAGGCCCCCGAAGGATCACGGTTGACGTCGATGACCGTGCGCGAGAGGGCGGTGTGCACGGTGGTGGCGCCGAGCTGCGCTGCGAACCCGTAAAGCTTGTCGATGTGCCGATCGGCATCGTGGCGCGCGAGCGGAAACGACACCAGACCCGCTGCGCACTCGGCGGGAACGCTCAGGCCGGTGTGCGGGAACGAGACGAGAAGCGGCGCCTGTCCGCGCGTCACAGTGAGCCAAGGCGTGCTCATGAATTTGGTTCTCCCCGGACGCAGCCGGCATTAGCGCAGCCTCGGGCGCCGGTCCATGCCGAAGCGCAGCAGTCGTCGAGACGCACAGCCAACGCTTCGCTGCCCGGTCACTTCGATTTTCGGGCGCCGGGCTCGCCCTCATCCCTCTTTCCTTCTCCCTCGCAGGCGAGGGACATGGAGCGCCGGGAGGCGCCGGGCGCGTCGGCGTGCGCC
Source organism: uncultured Alphaproteobacteria bacterium (assembly GCA_963840535.1). Lineage (GTDB taxonomy): Bacteria > Pseudomonadota > Alphaproteobacteria > Rhizobiales > Xanthobacteraceae > VAZQ01. Next base: position 19,424 of record CAWIZJ010000063.1, on the reverse strand, counting down.
CTGACGGGCCATGACGCGGCCCGCCGCGCGCCGTTGCGACGGCGCGAGCACCCCAATGACGCTGGGGTGCGGCGCCTCCCGGCGCTCCATCTGCGAAGCCTGCGAGGGGGACCACGTTCTTCCCCGCTCGGCATCGCTCCCGGTATTGCCGGAGGACCAAGCGGCAGTCCTTAGGCAATCCGTCCTTTTTGTTCCTGATATGTCTATCAATCAGCGTGTCAAGCAAGAACTTGTGATGCGGGCGAACGTGACCTCTGCAAGCAAGCAGCGAGGTGGCATGGCGAGGCCGAGCGCTTTGATTGCCTTGACCACCCCGAGCGAGCACGCCGGACGGCCTTCGATTCACGATGTCGCGGGGGAAGGCGCATGTACTCACCCAGTCTTCACAGCGGATTTTGCCGATCGCCCACGTGCCGGTGACGAGATTGAACAGCGTGCGGTCGCTGAACGCGAACAGCTCGAAGTCGCTGACCATATCGATCCCATCGTTCGGCCCGATACGGTTGTCGGTCACCGGTAGGTGTGATCGCCCATGGCTTCGACGGTGTAGTCGCTGCGCCGGCCGAAGAAGACTGCGGTGTCGTTGCTTAAGCCGCCGGCGAACACATTTGGCGGCGGCATTACCACCGATGCGGTCGTCGCCCGAACCGTTCGTTGACGTTCTCGATGCCATGAACGTGTCGCTCGCGATCTCGGCGCTGCGCTTGCGGCTCATCCCCGGTAGCCCACTCTCACTGCTCGATGTCGTCGAGGCGCCGCGAATCCTATCGCTGCGATACCCCCCGTAGAAATACGCCCCGAGCGTTTCGGATAGCGCAATCGACTCTGTCGCCTTAATACTCGTTGTCGCCCTTGGGTGGTCGCTGTCGCTCGTGAGCGCAGGAGTGGTCGCGCTGTTCGCCTGGTGCTCCGGCGAGGAGCACCGCGGCGACCGCTTCACTGGTTGGGACGTTCGGGCGCCTGCGCGCTCATCGGCCGCGCGGCAGGGATGCTCAGCAGGCCGGAGCAAGTTGTGCCGTTTCTTGGCCTCGCAACCGCGGCCCAATAGGAACGTAACTGACGCCAGGCCGGGCCCCTCTGGCAGCCCAACGGGCTGCGATGTCGGACTGGAAGACTTTTGGAGGGGCCTGAACGTGCCTGTTGTCTCGGGCGCGCGCCGCGCCGCTACAATCTATTTCCTTGACCGCAGCGGGCCATCGCGAGCGTGCGAAGCCCTTCGAGCGGTATTCCTTCGCCCGTCCGAATCACTGCCGCACGTGCGGCGACGCGCGCGCAGTCGCGCTCGGATTCCCAGCGCGAGACAAACCGTCGGAGGATCGCATCGTGAACCTGCATCAGAAGCTCACGCATCTCGAGGCGTCACACTTGGAACATCCCAAGGTTCGCGACAACGTGGTCTTCACCCCGAACATCCCGATCACGCCGCACCGTGAACCTGCCGAAACAGTGGTTTCCGCGCTGGGCTCCGACGCAGCGCGCGGCTTGACCCAAGCTGAAGCGCAACGGCGCCTCGAGCAGTACGGACCAAACCGGCTGAAGAGCGCGCCTGAAACGCCCTGGTGGAGACGGCTGCTGGAACAGTTTCAGAACTTCCTCGTCATAATCCTGCTTGTCGCAGTCGTTATCTCGATGGTTGAGTGGCTGCTGCAGGATCCGCGCGAAACCGACCTGCCGTACGAGGCGATTGTCATCCTGGCGATCGTCGTCCTCAACGCGCTGCTCGGCTTCATCCAGGAGGCGCGGGCAGAGAAATCGGTGCGCGCGCTGATGGCGCTTGCCGCGCCCGAAGCCACGGTGGTTCGAGACGGCCAGCGGCAGCAAATCACGACCAACGAGATCGTCCCCGGCGATATCGTGATGGTCGAGGCCGGGACAAGATCCCGGCCGATGCTCGTGTCGTCGAAGTTGCAAATCTGCAAACCGACGAGGCTCCCCTGACCGGCGAAAGCGTGCCGGTGTCGAAGATCGTTCAGCCTCTCGAATGCGATGTCGGGCTCGGCGATCGTCGCAACATGTTGTTCTCAGGCACTGTCGCCACCTACGGGCGCGGCGAGGCCGTCGTGGTCGCGACCGGGATGGAGACCGAGGTCGGCCGCATCGCGGGGTTGCTCGAAGTCGTCGAAAAGCAGCCACGCCGCTGCAGCAGGAGCTCGACCGCACCGGTAAGAGCTGAGCGTCATCATGCTGCGATTTGCGCCGTCGTATTCGCGGCCGGGCTGTTGAGCAACACCACCTTCACCCTGAACGTAGTGCTCAGCCTGTTCTTGTTTGCCGTGGCGCTGGCCGTCGCCGCTATCCCGGAGGCATTGCCGGCGATCGTCACCGTGGGGTTGAGCCTCGGCGTGCGGCGGATGGCAGCAGCCCATGCATCATTCGGAAGCTGCCAGCCGTCGAAACCTCGGCGCTGCGACCGTGATCTGCTCCGACAAGACCGGCACGCTGACACGCAACGAGATGACCGTGCGTGCAATCATGACCGCCGAGGCCTCGTCGAGGTCAGCGGCAGCGGTTACATCCCGGAAGGCGAGTTCACCGTCGGAGAGGCAAGCTCGCCGAACTGTCAGACACTCGCGTTGCCGTCGAGAAAATGCTCCGCGCGCGGCGCTCGCCAATGACGCGGCGCTCATGAACAGCGAGGGGCGCTGGACGGTGCAGGGCGATCCGACTGAAGGGGCACTGATCGTCGCGGCTCGCAAGCTCGGCGTCGTCGAGTCTGAGCTGGCGCGCCTTCCCTCGTATCGCGGAGATCCCCTTCACCTCTGAACGCAAGCGCCATACCACCGTCCATCTCGATCGCAAGAACCTCGGTGAGCGCACGTTTTCGTCAAAGGCGCGCCCGAAATCCTGTTCGCGAGTGCGCCATCTGTGGGAGAACGGCAAGATCATCACGCTCGACAGCCGCCACGCCGCGATATCGACGCACAACGATGCGCTCGCCACGCAAGCGCTGCGCACTCTCGCCGTTGCTACGCGCAGCGTGCAGCCGCCGATCTGGGCATCGATGCCGAGTGCCGTCGCCAGCACGTCTCAATCGAACTGCCGCACGCATCGAGGAGACCTCGTGCTGCTCGCCTCGTGGCATGATCGACCCGCCGCGGGCAGAGTGAAGGCCGCCATCGCCGTCGCCAAGCGGCGCACATCCGTTCGGTGATGATCACCGGCGACCATCCGGCAACCGCCGAAGCGATCGCCCGCGACTGGCATTCTGCGACCCGGGGGGCGGACCGTCACCGGAGTCGAGATGCGGAGCATGGACGATGCCGAACTCGATGCGATCATCGAGCAAGCGCGCGTGTTTGCTCGCGTCGATCCCGAGCACAAGCTGCGCATCGTCCGTGCGCTCCAGCGCAAGGGCCACATTGTCGCCATGACCGGCGATGGGATCAATGACGCGCCCGCTCTCAAGACCGCCAATATCGGCGTCGCTATGGGAATCACCGGCACGGACGTCTCGAAGGAGGCGGCGCACATAATCCTGACCGACGACAATTACGCGAGCATCGTAAAGGCAATCGAGGAAGGCCGCGGCGTCTTCGACAACATCCAGAAGTATCTGATCTATCTCCTGTCGACGAACTCCGGCGAGTTGATGACGATGTTCGCGGGCGTGATGTTTGCGGGCGTGCTCGGTCTCGCCTCGGCGGAATCCGGACTGTTCCTGCCGCTGCTCGCTGCTCAGCTTCTTTGGATCAACCTGATCACCGACGGGCCGCCCGCGTTGGCGCTCGGCATCGAGCCCAAGGACCGCGAAGCCATGGAACGGCGACCGCGGCGGAGCGGCTCCGGCATGCTCTTGACCGAGGACTGGATACGCCTTGGCTGCGTCGGTGCGCTGATGATGCTCGGAACGCTCGCCGTGCTCGATGCCTATTATCCCGGCGGATTGTTCACGCTTTTCGCGCAGGGCACCGGAGTGAACGCGGCCGACGAGGCGCACGCGCGCACCATGGCCTTCACCACGCTGATGATGTTCCAGCTCTTCGACGTGTACAACTGCCGCTCGCGACGGCGCAGCGCCTTCAGCGGGTTTTTCGAGAATAAGTGGCTGCTGGTTGCGATCGCGTTCTCGCTCAGCGCGCACGTCCTCGTCATCTATGTCCCGTTTCTGCAGATGGCATTCCACACGGTGCCGCTGTCGATGACCGATTGGCTGATTGCCACGGGTGTCTCTTCGAACTCTGCTCATCGCGATGGAACTCGCCAAAATCGTGCTACGCGTCAAGCGTCCGGACCCATATGTGGGGCCCGCCAAGGGTGCTGCCGTTGCGCGCGTGGGAGGCAGGAAGCCTTCACGCCGGAGAGGTATCTTCCCGCGCGTGAGAAACGCACGGGTCCCAGTTTCGACCAAGGCCAGATGGAAACAGCAAGAGAGCGTGGAAAGGCGACCCGCCCAGTCCGAGCCTCGGAGCGTAAATAATAGTAAGTGATTGATTACATGCATTAATTTTGCTCTGACGAGGAAGCAACGATCACCTGATCGGTGCCGTCACCATTCCGGGCTACAATTGGCTTTATGGTGGATACCTCGCCATTGCACGGATTGACCGGCAGGGCAGCGGCAATTCCGGAAGCTCGGCAAGTACGCGTACCGCGGCATGCGGATATCATCGTCATGCCGGTCAACCGTTGCGACGTATTCCTGAAGGTACAGGAGAAGCCGCCTGACGCCCGAGCAGCATGCGTTCAGGCGCAAGGCCTTGGTCTCAGGGCGTGAGTAGCTGCGAGACAAACGTCGGTCCATTGGAGAGTTGTTCTCGTGAACGCGGCACCAACGAAAATCCAAACTCGGCCCATCAGGCGATATTCGAGCAACGGCCTTCAATTCGTTCGCGCCATGTGGTCTGGCAATGGACCGCGATCACGGGGTTCGTAATCGCCTATCTCGTCCTGGAGTGGATCAGCTTCATTCACGAGTACAAGGGACTGCCGCTAACTCCTGAAATCCCGGTCTTGGGCTCGCGTTTTCCTGTCTGATACTCATCGGACCGCACTATGGAATTGCACTGTTTGCCGGGATCATTCTCGCCGAAATCATGGTCCTAGAGCAACCTCGAGTGGCCCGTCATAGTCGGAATAGCCGCTATCATCGCGTCAGGCTATGCGTTCGTTGCCACCGTGATACGGGACCAATTCCGGCTCGATGTCGGAGCTAACTCATCTTCGCGACGTGATCATTCTGCTCGCAGCCGGGTTTGTCGGCGCCACGGCGTCACGTTGCTGCTAGTGGCAGTTCTGCTGGCAGTTGGCGAACTTGGTTTCCGCGATATAGTCTCGGCTGCACCCATTTTCATCGTGGGCGATGTCCTCGGCATTGCTGTCACAACTCCGCTCTTGTTGCGTTTGGCCCGACAGTGGCGCGAGCGAACGCTCTATCTACCCATGGCGCGGATCCCTGAAGTTGCTTCGTTCGTCGCCGTCATCATCATCGCGCTTTGGCTGATCGCCAGAACCGAAAGCGCGGATGGGTATAGATTATTCTATTTGTTCTTTCTGCCTGTTGTTTTCATCGCGGTTCGGCATGGTCTCGATGGTGCTGCCTGGCTCTTGCGGCGACACAGTTCGGTCTTGTTGGGCTGCTCCGCCATCATGGCTATGATTGGTGGATCTTCATGGAGTTCCAGGTGCTGATGTTCGTCTTGACGACAACGGGCTTAATCGTCGGAGTGGTTGTCAGCGAGCGGCAGCAGACCGAGCGCGTTGCTCGGGAATCCGAAGCAAAGCTCAAGGAGAAGGAGGCTGAAGTCACCCATGCCGCGCGCTTCAGTCTCGTAAGCGGAATGGCATCCGCTCTTGCGCATGAGATAAATCAACCGATGGCCGCTGCCCGCGCGCTTCGACGGTCCGTCCAAGTGCTGCTGCGTAGCCCTCGAGCCGACTTGGCGCGTGCTGATAAGAACCTGACGACGCTGATCGCGGAAATTGACCTTGCAAGCGGGATTATGCGACGCATGCGCGATTTTCTCCGTCGCGGCCGACCGCAGATAAGTACAATCAACGTTCCCTCCATGCTGGACGATACGTTGATGCTCATACGTCCCGAGGCCATGTCGAAGAACGTCGTGTTCGATCTCGACTGTCCCGCTGATCTCCCGGCGGTCTACGGAGACCGAACCCAGGTGCAACAAGTAGTCATCGATCTTGTGAGCATCGCTTCGAGAAGTCGGGCAGCCTCTCGCCGGCCGCAGCAACGAGCGCGCCCGAGCGTACGAGCTCGGCGGCTGCGGCGATGTCGGGCGCAAGATAGCGGTCGCTGATCGAGCGGCGGCACGCGTTCGCGCAGCGTAGCGCGCACCCGCTCGAGCGGCATGCCTGGACGCCAACGGCGCGTGGAATTCGCAGCCTTGCGCCGCTGCGGCGAGCTCGATCGCGACCACGTTGGCGGCATTCTCGGCCATGGCGGCGAGCCGGCGCGCGCCGTGTGCCGACATCGACACGTGATCCTCCTGGTTGGCGGAGGTCGGGATCGAATCGACGCTCGCGGGATAGGCGCGCTGCTTGTTCTCGGCCACCAGCGCCGCAGCCGTCACCTGCGCCAGCATGAATCCCGGAATTGAGACCCGGCTGCGGGGTCAGGAAGGCCGGCAGACGGGAAAGCGCGGGATCGATCAGCATGGCGACGCGCCGCTCGGCGAGCGAACCGATCTCGCACAGCGGCGATCGCGAGCATGTCGGCGGCGAACGCGACCGGCTCGGCGTGAAAGTTGCCGCCGGACAGCGCCGTATCCTCCACGATCAGGGGATTGTCGGTGACCCCGTTCGCCTCGGTCGCCAGCGTCGCCGCGGCCTGCCGCGGCAAGGTCGAGCACGGCGCCCATGACCTGCGGCTGGCAGCGCAGGCAGTACGGATCCTGAATGCGATCGTCGCCGACGAGATGGGAGGCGCGGATCGAGCTGCCCGCCATCAGCCGGCGCAGCGCCGCGGCGACCTCGATCTGGCCGCGATGGCCGCGCAGGGCATGAATGCGCGCATCGAACGGCGTGTCGGAGCCCTTGGCCGCATCGGTCGATAGCGCGCCGGTCACGAGCGCGGCCTGGAACACGCGTTCGATGGCGAACAGGCCGGCGAGCGCCTCCGCGGTCGAGAACTGCGTGCCGTTGAGCAGCGCCAATCCCTCTTTCGGGCCCAGCACGAGCGGCGCGAGGGAGGCGCGCGCGAGCGCGGCGGCGGCCGGCATGCGCTCGCCGCCGAATGCTCGGCCTCGCCGATGCCGATCATGGCCGCCGCGAGGTGCGCGAGCGGCGCCAGATCGCCGGACGCCCCGACCGAGCCTTGGCTCGGCACGATCGGAATCACGTCGCGGGCCAGCATGGACTTCGAGCATGCCGAGCGTGCCCGGCCGCACGCCGGATGCGCCGCGGCCGAGGCTCGCCAGCTTGAGGGCCATCATCAGGCGCACGTTCCGCATCGGCTCGCCGACCCCGGCGGCGTGCGACAGCACGATGTTGCGCTGAAGCGCCGCGAGATCCTCGGAGGCGATATGGATGCTGGCCAGCCGTCCGAACCCGGTATTGATTCCGTAGACCGGCTCGCCCTTTCGCAATGATCGCGTCGACCGCGCGGCTCGCCCGCCTCGACCGCCGGCATCGCGGCCGGATCGAGCCTGACAGGCGCGCCATCGGCGACCTCGCGCCAGGCGGCGAGCGTCGTGCGGCCCGGGGTCAGCGTGACGGTCATCCGCACACCCGCGAATGCAGGGGGTTGAAGCCGATCCGATAGACCAGCTCGGCCGGCCGCTCGATGCTCCCAGATGGCGAGGTCGCACCTCTTGCCCGCCTCGAGCGTGCCGATCTCCGGCAGCCGGCCGATCGCACGTGCCGCCTCGCGGGTGACGCCCGCGACGGCCTCCTCGACGGTGAGCCGGAACAGCGTTGCCGCCATGTTCAGGATCAGGAGGAGCGACGTGATCGGCGACGTGCCGGGGTTGCTGTCGGTCGCGATCGCGATCGGCACCCGCTGACGGCGCAGCGCATCGACCGGCGGCAGCCTGCTGTTCCCTCAGCACGTAGAATGCGCCCGGAAGCAGAACCGCGACGGTCCCGGAGCGCGCCATGGCGGCGATGCCCTCCTCGTCGGCGTGCTCGAGATGATCGGCGGACAGCGCGCCGTGCTCGGCGGCCAATCGAGCGCCGTGCAGGTTGGAGAGCTGGTCGGCATGAAGCTTGACCGGCAGGCCGGCGCGCCTGGGCGGCCGCGAATACGCGCGCGGTCTGCGCCGGAGAAAAGGCGATCCTTTCGCAGAATGCGTCGACCGCGTCGGCGAGCCGGTCGCGCGCGATCGGGGCGATCATGGCGCAGACCTCGTCGATATAGCGCTCCTTGTCGCCTTCCGCCTCCGGCGGAAGCGCATGTGCGCCGAGAAAGCTGGTGACGACGTCGACCTTGCGCTCGCGCGCCAGGCGGCGCGCGGCGCGCAGCATTCGCGTCTCGGTCTCCAGATCGAGGCCGTAGCCCGACTTGATCTCCACGGTGGTGACGCCTTCCGCCAGCAAGCGATCGAGCCGGGGAAGCGTCTGCGCCACCAGATCGTCCTCGCTCGCCGCCCGGGTCGCCTCGCACCGTCGATAAGATGCCGCCGCCCGCGCGCGCGATCGCTTCGTACGATGCGCCGGCCAATCGCAACTCGAACTCGTGCGCACGGTCGCCGGCATAAACCAGATGGGTGTGGCAGTCGACCAGCCCCGGGGTGATCCAGCGCCCGTCGAGGCGAACGCGATCGACGGCATCCCAGGCGGCCGGCAAGTCGGCGGACGGTCCGGCGAAGGCGATACGCCCGTCCCTGGCTGCGAGCGCGCCGTGTTCGACGATCCCGAGCCCGGGCCGGCCGGGCGCCAGGGTCGCAAGCCGCGCGTCCGTCCAAATGCAGTCGAACCGCATCGCATTCCTCGCCGCGGCCGAAGCCGGCCGCTGTCGATACCTAACGTATACCGGTGATATCGGAGCACGGCGGTGCAGCACGCGGCCTACTTGTCGGGGGAGGGCTGGTGGGGCCCGAGCATGCGCGCGTCCCCGCGCCCTCCCCCGCAGCGGGGGAGGGGACGAAGTTGCGCCGCCCGTCGAAGGGATCGACGCCCATTGCCGGAGCTCTTTTTCGATCACGCGCTGCTGCCGTCGGGTTGGGCGCGCGACGTCCGCATCGCCGTCGAGCGCGGGTCGATCCGCGCGCTCTCGGAAAACGCCACTCGCGGGCGCGCCGACCGTATTGCCGGCATCGCCGTTCCCGGCCTGCCAAATCTTCATTGCCATGCCTTCCAGCGCGGAATGGCCGGGCTCGCCGAGCGCCGCGGCCCCGCGGCCGACAGCTTCTGGACCTGGCGCGAGGTGATGTATCGCTTCCTCGATCGCCTGACCCCCGATCGACGTCGAGGCGATCGCGGCATTCGCCTACATGGAGATGCTGGAGTCGGGATTCACCACGGTCGGGGAGTTCCACTATCTTCACCATGATATCGATGGCAGGCCCTACGCCGACCTCGGCGAGATGGCAGCCCGGATCGCGACCGCCGCCGCCGAAACGCGCATCGGTCTTACCCTGTTGCCCTCGTTCTACGCCTATGGCGGTTTCGGCGCGGCCGCGCCCGGCACCCGGCCAACGGCGATTTCTCAACGATCCGGACCGGTTTCTGCGACTGGTCGAGCGCACGCGCGCCATCGTCGCGCCCCTGCCGGCGGGACGCGTCGGCATCGCCCCGCATTCGTTGCGGGCGGTCACTCCGGAGACGCTGCGGGTCGTGTGTCGCGCCGCTCCCGACGGACCGATCCATATCCATGCCGGCGAGCAGACCAGGGAGGTGGAGGAGAGCATCGCATCGCTCGGCTGCCGTCCCGTGCAATGGCTCCTGGACAATGCGGGACTTGATCATCGCTGGTGCGTGATCCACGCCACCCACACCACTCGAGGCGGAAGCTACGCGCGCTGGCGGCATCGGGAGCGGTCGCGGGCCTCTGTCCGCTCACCGAGGCATCGCTCGGCGACGGCATATTCGACGGCGCCGACTATCTGGCGGCCGGAGGCCGATTCGGCATCGGAACCGATTCCAATATTCAGATCGATGCGGCAGCCGAGTTGCGGCAGCTGGAGTACGGGCAACGACTGTCGCGCCGGGCGCGCAATGTGCTCGACGCTGCAGGGAGGGCAAATCGACCGGGCGCAGGCTCATCGACGGCGCGCTTGCCGGGGGGCGCAGGCGTTGCAGCGCCCGATCGGTGCGCTCGCGGTAGGTCGTCGCGCGGATATCGTGCTGCTCGATGCCGGCCATCCGGATCTGGCCTCGCGTGCACGGCGACCAATGGCTCGATGCCTGGATTTTCGTCGCGGGACGAACGGCGGTGAGCTCGGTGGTGTCGGCGGCGAGATCGTCGTCGAGGCCGGCCGCCACCGGGAGCGGCCGGTACCATCGAGTGCCCGCTACAGGAGGTCGTCGGTGCTCTCTCGGCGTCATGAGTCCGCGTGGTCAGCCCGGACGAGTCACGCCGGTGCCGCTGCGGCTACTGCTGCTGCTCCGATGACTGCTTCATGCGCTCGATCAAGCTCTTCGGCCGCATGTCGGTCCAGTTCCGCTCGACGTATTCGAGGCACGCCGCACGCGGGCTCGAATTCGAGCGCGATGGTCCAGCCATTGGGGACCGCGATGAAGCTCGGCCAGAGCGAGTGTTGCCCTTCATCGTTGACCAGGACATGGTAGCTGCCATTTTCGTCTTCGAACGGATTGGTCACGTCTTCGATCTCCTCTGGAAGCCGGAGCGCAGGACCCTGCTTTCCGCCTGGTCGCCGCGGGTGTCTCGTCACTCTTGTAGCATCGGCCGATCCGGCAGTCGACGCACCGGAGAGGCGCCCGTAGGGCACGGCGCCCGCGGCCCGGCGGTCGAGAAGAACCACCACCCTGGAATGAGCCACGGCCGTATGTTAGGGTCCCGACACTGGCACGCGCGACGTGCGCATCGATGACGGCCGGAGAGGATGCAAACATGGCACCGGAAGCGACTGGGTCAGGAAAGTCCGAAAAGCACGAGCCGGCCGCGACGCAGACCCCGACCGTCCCCGAGGCGACCGCCGTCACCGCCGAGGAGCGCGACGCGCTGGCTGCGAAGTTGGTCGACCGATTTGCAATGTGGTCCGGGGCCGCCGGATTGATCCCGGTTCCGCTCGTGGACGTGGTCACGGTGGCAGGCGTTCAGCTGCAGATGGTGCGGCGACTGTCGCAGCTGTACGGCGTGCCGTTTTCCGACAATCGGGGCAAGTCCATCATCGCGAGCCTGGCGGGCTCGATGATTCCTGCCACCAGCGGCATGGGAGCAGCGAGCGTTCTCAAGAGCATACCCGTGATCGGGACATCGATCGCCGCGTTGACGATGCCGGCCCTCTCCGCCGGCGCCACCTATGCGATCGGCAAGGTCTTCATCCAGCATTTCTCCTCGGGCGGAACGCTGCTGGACTTCAACCCACCGGACTATCGCGAGTTCATACGGGTGCAGCGGGATAAGTGGAACAGCCGCTCGCGGGCGGCACCCGACGCCGCACAGCCCCCGTCCGCTCCGCCGGCCGGCAGCACCAGCAAGCGCACGGCAACCGCCGGCACGTGACCGGGAGAGGCTCGCCCCCACCCCTCGTCCTCTGGACCACCGCGATCCGGGCAGCGACGAAGAAGTGGAACCCTGGCGTCGTGGTCGAAGCGCTGTTCTACATCGCATTCTGCCTTCTCACCGGTCTCTGCGGCATGAACCGCCGCATGGGATTCATCGGCACGTTTCTGTTGTCGCTCCTGGTCACTCCCGTGCTGGTGCTGCTGGTGCTGCTGCTGACCGGTCCGTCGCGTCGCATCGAATTGCATCGCCACGAGGGCAATTGATCGCCGTTGCAGGACGGCGCAACCGCGCTCATGCATCACAGGGCGGCGACATTCATCGCTGGCCAGGAAGGAACGCCAGCGCTACCAGGTGAGGGGCGACGCAATATCGGAGCTCGACCTCGCGGCCGTTGCGCACGACCGCCTTGCGTTCGCAGAGACGGACTTCCACATCGTGATGCTCGAGAAACGTCCGATCGAGCGGATAGACTGCCTTGTAGACGGCTTCTTTCGCAACGAACAGCAGCCGGCCGCCATAGGGGTCATCATCCATCCTGCGCCGCTCGGCGGGGGTTGCGACAATCTCCAGCAATTCGGATGGAAGAGCTTCGGACGGCTCGATGTCTATGCCGATGGCGGCAACGTCGCGACGCATCGCGACGGCGGCAACGGCAACCCGGGAATCATGCGCCAAGGAGCCGATGATACCTGCCGGCCAGATCGGCGCACCCGAGGGGGACCTCGGCACCGCGCATTCGGGATGTCCCAATTGCGCCAGCAGCGTCCGGGCAACGATGCGGGCGGCGCCGCTTGCCCGCCGCACCTTGACGACGCTCCCGGCAAATGCGGCAGCCTCCTCCGGCATCAGAGCATGCTCGTCGCCGGGCGAGATCAATCGATGGCCGGCGACGATGCCCGGCACGGCGAGTGCGTCCATCGCCGACTGAAGCAGGGAATCGATGGTGTCGGTCATGCCGGTAGCATGCGCGCATCCGAAGGCAGCGGCGGACATGGCGGCTGGATACCAGGTCGATCGCGCGGCGAACCATCTCCCGTACCGCAAATCCGGACGGTGTGCTAACTGAATTGCGTCTCTAATCCTGGGACCGAACGGATCAGTCATGAGGCGACGCGAGCTCATCTCGCTGCTGGTCGGGGCCGCGACGTGGCCGCTCGCTGCCCGCGCGCAGCCGGGCGAGCGGATGCGGCGCATTGGCGTGCTGATGAGCACCGGCGCCGGCGATCCATTGGGGCAGGCCCGTCTCGCTGCCTTCCTGCAAGGATTGCAGGAGCTCGGTTGGGCCGTGGGTCGCAACGCGCGAATCGACATTCGCTGGACCGCAGGCAATGCCGGCGACATTCGCCGATACGCGATGGAATTGGTCGCGCTCGCGCCGGACGTCATCCTTGCAACCGGCAGCTGCGGGCATGCGGCCGTTGCTACATGCGACGCGCACCTTGCCGATTGTGTTCACGCAGACCCCCGATCCGGTCGCCGCCGGCTTCGTCGCGAGCCTGGCACGGCCGGGCGGCAATGCCACCGGTTTTACCCAGGTCGAATACGGGATGGCGGCGAAATGGCTGGAGCTGCTCAAAGAGATCGCGCCGCAGGTGACGCGAGCGGCCATCCTGCGCGATCCCTCCGTACCCGAAGGGATCGGCCAGTTCGCCGTAATTCAAGCCGTTGCGCCCTCGCTTCGGGCAGAGGTGAGCCCGGTCGACATCCGCGATGGCGGCGAGATCGACCGCGCCGTCACGGAATTCGCACGCTCCGACAACGGCGGCCTGATCCTGACGTCGAGTGGGTTGGCCAACGCGCATCGCGATCTGATCATCTCTCTGGCCGCCAGACATCGCCTGCCGGCGGTGTACTCGTTCCGCTTCTTTGTCAGCGCCGGCGGCCTGATCTCCTACGGGGCCGATTCGATCGACCCGCACCGGCGTGCGGCCGGCTATATCGACCGTATCCTCAAGGGCGAGAAACCGGCCGAGTTGCCGGTGCAGACGCCGACCAAGTACGATCTTACGATCAACCTCAAGACCGCAAGGACGCTCGGCCTCGAAGTGCCGGCGACTCTGCTCGCGCGTGCCGACGAGGTGATCGAATAGAGCGAAGGTTTGCTGCCGTGCATGAGTTTGGAACTGTGCACATCCCGGAAGCACCCCGACAGTGCGGACGACGTCCGGTTACTGAGGTACTGCGGACCAGATTTGCTCGCTGTGAGCCTTTCAGGTTTTGACCCGAATGTATGGTCCGGCCGTGCGTTGCAAGAGGGTTCGTTGATCTGGCGGATGTGCGGTCTTGCATCAATGTATCCGGCCTCTGATTGGAGCGTGTTGAGCTCCCGGCCATCATGGATATCAGCGCGCCTGCGATCTCATTAGCGGACAGGCCTCGAGCGGGCCATTCGGGTCACCAGTGTTCGCATGCGCCGGGAAGACCGATCCTCCATCTCGTCTCATCCTCTCGCAGACCTCGGCGGGAAACAGGTTGTGGGACTACGTCATTGATCGCTCCTCATCTCGTGCAGTTCCTTTGTTCGTGCCGTGGGGTCGTTCCTTCGTCCCGGCCTGTGCTTGTGCGCAGGCGCCGCGCGCAGGAGGCCGTCAAGGCTGGCCGTCGCGCTTGGCTCGCCTCTGGCTCCGGCGTTTCCAGGCCACGCCTTGACGGGCGCGAGCACGGCGCGACGCTCAAGCCGATCGGGACGCCATCTTGTCCGTCCTGATGCATTCGAAGTTGCGCTCCTTGTTGAGGACGGCCCAGGCGATGCGGGCCAGCTTGTTGGCGAGCGCGATCGCCAGCACGTTGTGATGGAGCCGCTTCTTGGCGGCCTCGATCCAGGGCTTGAGCCCGTGGCGTTCCCAGCTCTTCGGCTTGATCAGCACGACCCACGCCGCTTGCACGAATAGGACGCGCAGGTAACGATTGCCGCGCTTCGATATCTTGCCGAGGATGGTGCGGTCTCCGGTCGAGATCTGCTTGGGCACCAGTCCAAGCCAAGCGCCGAAGTCGCGGCCTTTGGAGAACACGTCTCCAGTGCCGATTGCCGCAACCATCGCGCTCGAGATGATCGGCCCGATGCCGGGCACCGTCATCAGCCGCTTGCATGCGGCATCTTGATCGGCCAGCCCTGCGATCTCGATCGACAGGCTCTCGATGCGCTCGTCGAGCCGGCGCCAGTCGCCGGCCAGATCCTCGATCACCCGCAGCATGCGGGGCGAGAGAACATCGCTGCGCGTCGCCAGGATGCCCGGCAACTCGGCGCGCAGGAAACGGATACCCTGGCGCACCGCGATGCCGCGTTCCAGCATGAAGGCGCGGATCTGATTGATGATGCCGGTGCGCTGACTGACCAATCGCTCGCGCACGCGGTGCAGCGCCTGCAGATCGAGTTGCTCTACGGTCTTGGTCGCGACGAACCTCATCGTCGGGCGTTGCACCGCCTCGGCAATCGCTTCCGCATCATTGAAGTCGTTCTTCTGTCCCTTGCTATACGGGCGCACGTATTTGGCCGGCATCAACCGGGCGTCGTGGCCAAGCGCCTGTAGCTTGCGACTGAGATGATGCGCGCCGACGCAGGCCTCCATGCCGATCAGGCACGGCGGCAAGTTGGCGAGCCGCGTTTCCACCTGGCCACGTGACCACTTCTGCCGCAGCGCAATTGCACCGCGCTGATCGAGCCCTACAATGTGGAAAGAGTTCTTGCCGATATCGATACCGATCACGGCGATCGCGATATTGAGTTTCTCAGACATGGCCTGCTCCTTGTCTTTGGCGCCCCTGGCCAGCTTATCGCTGACGGGGCAGGAGCACGGCCGGACCATCCCATTAGCGGACATCGTGGGTCGACACCCGGGCTATACCAACATATTAGGTGTCGCATACTGATGGATGATAGCGGTGTCGACGCTGTCTCTTGAACCTACCGAGAATTGAGCAGGTGACAATTGAAGTAAGCGCGCCACGCCGCCCAGTAAACATCGGGAGAATGCCATGTCGTCGCGATGCCTCAAGCAACTCATTGCCGGAACAGCCATTGTGTTGATCGCCATTCCCGTCATGGCACAGGATGTATTGCCACGTCCGGAGCAGCCGTTCCGCGGTGTCATCGGACGCACGCCGAATGATTTCAAACCGGACTTTCCGAAATCGATCGAAGCGCCGAAAGGCGCGCCCAACATCGTCCTCATCCTCACTGACGACGTTGGCTTCGGGGCGCCGAGCACGTTTGGCGGTCCCATCCCAACCCCGACCTCGGATCGCATAGCCCGGGATGGCTTGCGTTACAGCCAGTTCCACACCACCGCTTTGTGCTCGCCGACTTGCGCTGCTTTGCTCACAGGGCGAAATCATCACAGCGTCGCAACCGGCGTAGTCATGGAACATACTCGTTCCTGTGAAGCTGCGCGCGCAGCACGGCATCGTGCAGCGTGCGTGCGATCGCGACGATCAATCTGCAATGCATTGTTGCGATCGAGGTGGGGACGTGACGCTGGAGCCGGATCGGGAGCGCCGCGAGGTCGGTCACCACCGCGAAGAGCAGGTTTCGTGATTCTCCTGGAGTAAGAAAGTCGTGAGAGGGGGATCAGCTCCCGTTCTTAGATCAGTAATCCATAGACCGCGATGCACAGCGTGCCTTGATGATGTAAACCGAGCCATCCGCGCCCCTCTTAGTGCCCGAGCCCAATTTCCTGCTTGAGCTCCTGGTAATCGCGCTCGATGCGCCAGCGCATTTTGCGATGTCACCAGACGTCGGAATGAAATCTTCTTGTCGAGGTCGAGAGCCAATACTTGGTGGCTCAACCTCGCCCTCGGGCCATTCAATCAGCAGTGTCGCTTCCCTCCGTTCTGCAGCGCGCCTGATGGTGCCGCGCGCACCTGCACACGGCAAAGCGTGAGCGCAGCCGTTTGTTCGAGCCTTCCCGCCATGTGATCGTGCGCCAGGCATGTTTCGGCAGGCCCAGCGCCAACTCCTTGACGCTTATGCGCTGCTCTGCCGCACCACGATCGGACACCACACGCACTTTGACCGTCGCTACGATGCCAGCCACATAGCTGAGCCCCAGCGCGCTGACGTTGGTGCGCAGCGCGCTGTTGGAACCGTAGCTCGCATCCATCAGCAGGACACCGCGCGGCACGCCCGCCGCGCAGGCCTCGCGGATCTGCTCGAGCGCGATCAGCGGTTGGTCTTGAACTTGATCGCCTTGGAACATGCGCCTTCTTGCGACGGACCCCGTCCTCGGCCCATTCCTGCGCAGATACAGCGGATAGGCGATCGCAGGCTGCATGATGATTGGCGATCGACAGCGTCACCACCACCTGACAATTGGCTTGCTTGCCGAGCTGACCACAATACTGATGATGCACGCCCACCGAGTGCCTGCCCTGCTTGGAAGGACGTATCGTCGATAATCCAGGCTTCGATTGACCGTGGCGCTCGATCTCCGCACTACCATCTCGCGTACCTTGCCAGCACCCGATCGTCCACCACGGGCGTTGCAACGAAATGCAGCAGCTTCTGATGTTGCGCCGAAACCCCGCCGCGCCGTCACCGCCGCCATCCGCTCTACGCTTGCGCCCTCCGCCGCGAAGTCCCACGCAATAATCTCTCAGCCACCGCTCATCCGCGTCCATCACGCTCTCAACCCCTCACATACTCAAACCGCATTCACCCCTCCAGTCGCATCCATATCAGCCCCCTATCCTAAGTAATCTCACCAATACTTCGATGGGCACCGGCTATCCGGGCTATCACTCGCTCATGCCGAAAAGCACCGGCACCTTTGCCGAGGTGCTTCGCCAGAACGGTTACAACACCGCTTGGTTTGGCAAAAATCACAACGTGCCCGACTGGCAGACGAGCGCGGCAGGCCCCTTCGATCTCTGGCCGACGGGCCTCGGCTTCGAATATTTCTACGGCTTTATCGGCGGCGATGCCCACCAATGGAACACGCCGGCCTTCGAGGGCACGATCCCGGTCGAGGCGCAGCATGAGCGGCCGAATACGCACTTCGACGAGATCATGGCCGACAAGGCCATCACCTGGATCAAACAGCAGAAGGCGCTGGCGCCGGACAAACCGTTTTTTGTGTACTACGCGCCGGGCACCGCCCACGGCCCCCATCATGCGCCGAAGGAGTGGATTGCGCGCTACAAGGGCCGCTTCGACCAAGGTTGGGACAAGGTGCGCGAGGAAACCCTCGCGAGGCAGAAACAGCTTGGCCTCGTTTCCGCAAACACCAAGCTTACTCCGCGCCACCATGAAATCCCGGCATGGGATTCGCTCACCGGCGACCAGAAGCGCGTCTATGCACGGATGATGGAAGTTTATTGCGCAGCGCTGGCGCACGCCGACCACCAAATTGGCCGCATCCTCGATACCATCGATCAACTCGGACAACGCGACAACACGCTGGTGATCTATATCCAGGGCGACAACGGGCCGAGCGCGGAAGGCTCGATGCAAGGCACCACCAACGAGCTCGGCACCGGGAACGGGGTGACCGAGGACCTTCCCTATCTGCTCTCGATGATCGACGAACTCGGCCCGAAGACTTACAACCACTATCCGGTCGGCTGGGCCTCCGCGATGGCGGCACCGTTCCAGTGGACCAAGCAGGCAGCTTCTCACTTTGGCGGCACGCGCAATGGTGTGGCGGTGTCCTGGCCGAGCCGGATCAAGGACCGTGGCACCGTCCGCGCGCAATTCCATCACGTGATCGACATCGGGCCGACGGTTCTGGAAGCCGCCGGGCTGAAATTCCCCGTGATGCTCAACGGCGTGCCGCAGAAGCCGGTGGATGGCGTCAGCATGATGTATTCGTGGGACGACGCAAAGGTGACCTCAGCACGCAAGACGCAGTACTTCGAGTTGGTCGGCAACCGCGCACTCTATCACGATGGCTGGATCGCATCGACGACGCCGGCGCGCGTCCCGTGGGCAACCCGCGGAGCCTCGCCACCTCCCGCCGACGAGTGGAAATGGGAACTCTACAATCTCAACGACGACTTCAGCCAGGCGACCGACGTCGCACAGCAGAACCCAAAGAAGCTGCGCGAGTTGCAAGACCTGTGGTGGGCAGAAGCCGCCCGATACAACGTACTGCCGCTCGACGCGAGTTTCGCCGAGCGTTTCGACACCGCGATCCGGCCAAGCCTGACGGCGGGACGCAAGACTTTCACCTATAGCGGGCCCATGGTTCGCATCCCGGAAGGGACCGCGCCCGACACCAAGAACAAGTCGTTCACGGTATCCGCCGAGGTGGAAGTGCCCGCCGGTGGCGACGTGCAGGGTGTGCTCGCGACCATGGGAGGCCGGTTCGGCGGTTGGGCGTTGCTCGTTTCCGACGGCAAGCCGATGTTCGCCTATGCTTTCTCGAACCAGGACAAGCACAAGTTCAAGGTGACAGGCGCCGAGAAGTTGGCGCCTGGAAAGCGCGTCCTTCGCTTCGACTTCAAGTACGACGGCGGCGGCGCGGGCAAGGGCGGCATCGGTACCTTGTTCGTCGGCGACAAGCAGGTCGGCGAGGTCAAGATCGGTCAGACCATTGCCATCCGTTTCTCGCTCGACGAAACCTTCGACGTAGGCGAGGACACCGGCACGCCGGTGATCGAGGACTACGCCAACAAGATGCCGTTCAAGTTCACCGGCAAGCTTGAGAAGGTGACCGTCGAACTGAAGTGATGGGGCTACAACTGGAGCCCGTTAAGGCTTCGCCAGTTTGAGCTGCGCGACACGCTGTTCCAGGAAAATCATCTGGTGGCTTACTGTTTTGCCGCTGTGCGTCGGCTGATGTCTCCTCCTGGCACGAAGCTGCCGTACCGTCTATCGGCGAATTGGTCGTGATCGGTAAGAGTT
>CAWIZJ010000062.1:0-87653 GCA_963840535.1 uncultured Alphaproteobacteria bacterium | reverse complement strand
CAAATGCCCAACCATTGCTCTACAAGGGGGTGGGCCAGGACGGCCACTCTGCCCGGTGTCTTCGCCTCGCCCGGCGGGGTGCCGATCATGGACGACGGCAAGGTCACCGGCGCAGTCGGGGTGAGCGGCGTCACCGGCGACGAGGACGAGCAATGCGCCAAGGCCGGCCTCGGC
This sequence comes from uncultured Alphaproteobacteria bacterium, assembly GCA_963840535.1. Lineage (GTDB taxonomy): Bacteria > Pseudomonadota > Alphaproteobacteria > Rhizobiales > Xanthobacteraceae > VAZQ01. The sequence continues at coordinate 87,479 of CAWIZJ010000062.1, read as the reverse complement.
AGCACATAGCTCCTTGCAGTCTCGCACATGGGCGTTGGCACGGTTCTGCAGCACCGTGCCGATCGTGTTGTAGGGTCGTTGGTCAGCTGACGGCTGCCGGCCGCGCCCCAGAGGCAACGAGGCGCGGCCGGCGCAAGCCTTCGTTGTTACTTCCCAGTTGCCCGCCACGCCGGAGGAGGCCGGCCGCGAGCTGTCGGCTGTTGCTTGCGGTCCACCTGCCGACTGGGACCGCCCCGGCGGTCCATCTAGCGCCGGGGGACCGCAACGACGCGGACGGCTAAACCGGCGCGGCGTGCGGATGCGGTGACGCAGCACGGCGTGCCTCTGCCTTGGTCGCTGTTGCTCCTCTGGTATCGGCTGCTCTGGTATCGTTGCGCTGCGACGACGCGCACCCCCAGCACCGCCGCCGGCGACGCCGTGCGCGAGCGATGGACCGCCTCGCCGCGGGCGATGGCGGCCTCGATCAGCGCCTCCTCGCCATGCTCCAGCTCGAGCAACTCGCGTTCGAGCGCGGCGATGCGAGCGGGGCGCTGCGCCAGCGGCAGCGGGTGGGCGTTGACGGTGGTGGCGACGGCGCGCCTTAACAGATCCACGACCTGGTCGGGGAACAGCGCCGCGAACAGGTGCAGCGGGTCGCGCCCGCCGTGCTGCGGCCCCGGCCAGGTCACCGACAGCGCGTCGCCGGCCCCGATGCCAGTCACCGTCACGCGGCCGAGATCGGCGACGTGAGCGCGCAGGCGCGCCTCGATGTCGGCGGCCGGCGTCGCCAGCTTGCGCAGCTCGGTAAGCTCGCGGCGAGCCTGCTCGAGGCGACCGCGCACCGACGTCAAGATCACCGGCGGGAGTGAGGTGACGGGCTCCAGCCGGGTGTCGGCCGGCAGCTGGTCGAGCCACAGCTTACAGTTGGACAGCACACTCTGCTCGGCAGCGACGCGGGCGGTCAGGAACTGCTGCTCCTTGGTCATCGCCTCGGTGTCGGCGCGCGCCTGCTGCGCGATGCCGGGGTCGTTGGAGCTGCGCCACTGGTTGCGCGCGCTGTCGAGCAGCCGGGGCAGCGCCTCGGCGCGCTGGGCGAGCGCCTCGGCCTGGCTGTCGAGCGTGATCAGCTTTGCCAACACCGGCTGCGGCAGCTGCGAATAGTTCATCGCCACGACCTCCAGGCATTCTCGATATCGGTTGCAGTAGTCGGCGTGGGCGCGCTCGACGACTGTCGCCGACGATGACGGTGGGCGCCGGGTTGCGCGGCCCGCGCCAGGCATTCGATATGCGATCGATGTAAGCGCGGTCGGCCTGCTCGACGCTGTCGGCGAGGCCCGACACTGCCGGCGGCGGATTGTGCGGCCCGCGCCAGGCATTGGTGATTCGCTGCTCGTACTCGTGGCGCGCGATGATGACGTCGGCGAACGCCGCATCGGCGGTGGCAGCTCGGGATCGAAATCATCATCGTCATCCATGACAGTGACCGAGAAGCGCCCCCGCTCGCCATCTTTCAAAATGTAATCGTCGGGCTCGTCGCGCTCGTGGCCGTCACGTCCAATTACGATCATCGCTGGTCTCCTGTTGACATCACCACGGCTTCGGGATCGGCTGAGTACGCCAAGGCTGGTCGTATAACTGCTGCAACGCACGCAGCTGGTCATAGGCGATATTGCCGGCAGCGAGCGGCGCGGCGAGCTGGACGCGCGCCGTCGCCGTGGACCCAGCGCATGTGACAGGTCGTAGTTGCCGTACTTGTTCTGCAGCAGCGCGCCGGCCACCGCGTTGGCAACGTCGTCCTTGTGACCGGGGGCGTGGTCGATTGAATCGCGCCCGCCGCGCGCGGTGCGGCGCTCGAGCCCGATGATCTGCTGGAACAGGCGCTGCATGATCGAGCAGGTCGATCGTTCTCGAGTTGATCAGCGGCAGCAGGTCGCGGTACAGGTCGCTCTTGGTCTTGTCGGCGGGCTGGTAGTGGATGCCGTGCTTAGCGAACTGCTCGCGCGGAACTCGCCGGCATACCGGTCGCCGACCACCCGTGGCGATGCGGTACGACCTCAGCAGGCCAGCAAACTCGGTGACGACGCTCTCGGGCGAGAACGGCGGCCTGACCTCGCGCACGGCGTCGAGCACCACGATGCCGGCCTGCTCTGGTGACGCGACCGCGACCGTGAAGCTGTCGGCGCTGCCGCCGCTCGGATCGCAGAAGGCCTTGTAATCGGAGGCCGGCCACCGGCGGGCGCTCGTAGACGCCGGGCGACACGCAGGCTTCCAGCGCCTCGCGATTGACGAAGCTCTCGATGTCGCGGCGAAACTGCGGCGCCGTACTCGGCGGCGGCGTGCGCCGGGTCGCGCTCGGTCGCCTCGTCGACCACGCTCTGCGGCACGCCGGGGTTCATGGTGCGCGTCGCGGCCTGCCACACCAGGATCGGGTCGCCGTCGCTGGCCGAAGTGGCGGCGGTGGGCGTCCCACAAGGCGCCGCGCCGCGCATAGGGAGAACTGGCGCACAGCAGCAGCGAGTTCGGGATCGTCGCCATGCCGGGGCGGATCGCGTTGATGATCTCGTAGTCGGGCTCGGCGGCGTCCTCGTCGACCGGAAAGAACGCCAGCTCGTCCAGCAGCGCCGCGATCAGGGTGTAGCCGCGCACGGCTACGAAACGACGCGGTGCCGATCTCGATGGTGACGCCGTTCTTGAGGTCGAAGGTGTCGCGGTCTCGCGCTCGACTTCTTGCGCTCAGCATCGGCACGCGCGTCAGCAGCGCGCGGATGTAGCGCATGATGGTGCGCGCCTGGCGCGCGATCGACGGCGATGACGAGGATCGTGCCGCGCTCGCCGGGGGCGAGGAACGGCGTAGTCCCGGAAGCACGCGAGGAACACCGCGACCAGAGCGAGCGTGAAGCTCTTGCCGGCGCGGCGCCCGCACACCAGCCAGGCCTCGCGGTGCGGCGCGGTCGGTGGCTCTGCGCGGCCGGTGCAGCGTGCGATAGATGTCGAGCTGCTCGGGCGACAGCGGCAGCGCGAACAGTGCCGACAGGAACGCGAACCACGGCTGCCAACTGTCACGGTCCTTGAACCAGCGCGCGAACAGCAGCTGGTCGTCGATGGCGTCGAGGATGGTGAAGTCGCGGCTCATTTCGTGTCCCCCGCCGCGCGGGTCGCGAGATAGTCGCGCAACACCGGGGCAGGTTGCGGAGCGGTCTGCTGCACTACGCCGTCGTCACTGCGCGTCGGCTTAAGGCCGAGATCCTCCATCAGCCGCCACACCGTCTGCGTAGTCTGGATGACGTGGTTGGGATCGACCGGCTCGCCTATTGCAACGCTGTCCTGCAAGCGCTCGGCCAACAGCGTCAGACTGATGAGCTGACCGGTCAGCAGCCGCACGTCCTCACGTTGCAAGCACTCGCCCAGCTGCTCGGCGTACCCAAGCCACAAGTCGCGATAACGCCGCATATCGCGAGCTGAAATGCCACGCGGCAATGCCAGTTTACCAAGTCGGGTCGTTGGTCCGCGCTGCACGGATGCAGGTTCGAAGCCCGCTCAGCCTGCGCCAAGGCAGAGCGCTTCACCAGCTGGCTCACTGACTAGACCACTCCTCGAGTAGCAGCCGCAAAGCCTTGCAACGTGTGGGAGATGGTCTCTCAAGGCTGAAGTCTCCGTCGCAGTGCTCAAGACGCGCGTACGCGCGCCGGAGCAGCCAAAAAAGCACGTGGGGACGGTACTCTGTGAAGTATGGAGCAGGCGGCTATCAGACGGCTGAGCAGGCTAGAAATGGGTCGCGATGGTTGAAGTAAGGGCGGCCGAAATAAACCGGAGGTGGACAGCGAAAGCAGGAGGGAGAGGGGGAGGGGGATGCGCCCGCCGAAAGGGGGATGTGCTCACGCCCCTCGTCGCTCGCGAGGAACAGTCCGAAATACCCCCGACAGCTCGCGAAGCCCCGTCCCACGGGCCTCGACGGGCTTCCGCGCCTGCGGGCGCCAGTCCGAAGGAGAGCGAAGGGGCTCACCCTTCGGGCTCCGATCTCGTGAGCCCCTGAGCCCCTTCTCTCTCTCTCTCTCTCTCTCTCTCTCTCTCTCGAAGAAGAGGAGAGGAGGAGAGGAGGAGGAGGAGGAAAGGGGCTCAGGGGCTCAGGGGTTCTGAGCCCGAACCCCTCCGCGCGCGCGGCGCGCCTGGCTGTTATTTCGAACTGGCTGCGAAGCCTCGCGAAGCCCCGTCCCACGGGCCTCGACGCGGTGTCGGGGGGTGTTCGCGACCCGTCTCGCCGGGTCGGACCCCGGTCAGCCCCTTTTCCCTGACGTCATGGCAGCGACGAACAAATCATTGGCGACGAGTAACAAGCCCCGACGCTTCGCAAGCCGGGCGTGGCGCCCTAAATAACGGCGCGTCGGGCATCATGGCCTGACGGGCATCCCCGAACCGTATTCGTGCCGAGTCTCTCTGCTCGACGGCACAGACTCTGCTCGTGCGCGGCGAGGGACGGCTTCGCCGCCGCGCGCAACAGGGAGGAGTAGTCAAATGAGAAAGTTCGCATTAGCCGCGGACACTGATGCTGGTTGCGCTGCAGCCGGCCGGCGCCGGCTCGCTGCCGAAGGAGTTCATCGGGATGTGGTGCTCAATAGCGGGGCAGCACTATGAATTGAGCGATGAATAGTGTTGGCGGCTGCCCGGATAGAGACTGAAGTTTACTCGTATTTTCTGCCAAGGGTTACGAAACGTTGGAGCGTCAGCTGCCGTTTTATCACTGTTAAGTCGCAGGACTACACGCCAGTTGCGAGGGGTCCGTATCTGCCGAAACATGAAGATTAAGGCGCGCTGCGCTATTGGAGATGAAGAGGAGCACTGCGCGCGAGTATCTTACTCTTGCCTTGCTGAGAGGGATGCTGGTCGTCAAGCAGCGCCGGGAAAGTCGCTGATGGCAAAAGAGCTGTGGTTCAGCGTGCACCTGCACGCGCCAGCCGGCTCGCTAGCGGCGCTGCTGGCCGTTGATCAAGTTAAGGGGCTGCGCAATCTGGTCAAGAAGGGAGGAGTAGTCAAATGAGAAGATTTGCATTAGCCGCGGCGCTGGTGCTGGCTGCGCTGCAGCCGGTCAGCGCCGGCTGGCGCGACGATGTGGCGCTACAGCCGGCCAGCGCCGGCTGGTTGGACAGCGTGTATATCCGTCAATGGTGCGAGTCAGAGGAGCCGGGCTTGTTCGATGCGATCGACGGCGGGTGTCATACCCCTGAGCAAATAACATTCACTACCAAGGGGTACGATGCATTCGACGACAAGGGGAAGTACTCCTGTCGTTACATCGCCGTCAAGCAATTAAGAAAACGCGGTTACATAACACCGACGACCGTGAAGATACGGGCACGTTGCGTCGAAACCAACAACCAAACGGGCCAGCGACGAAAAAGCAACGAGTGGCGTGAACGCCTGGCCGTTAAGCTCTTAAGAGGCCAAATCTCTGTGCGCAAGGAGGCGAAGTAATGGCAAAGACACTGTGGTTTAACATACAGCTCGAGTTTACCCGCCACCTCGATTGGGGCGCTGCTGGAGGTCGATCCGGGCGCGCCATCAGCTGCCCGATTAATCGACATCCCGCCATCTCAGTATTTAATCCGCCAGTCCTCTGGCACTATCCACGACCAGCCCGTCGTCCCCGGTAGCACCTCGCTTTTGATGTTCAGCTCTTCCTTGGCTCGTCGCAACGTTGACTTGGAGATGCCTGCGGCTGCGGCTTCTGCCTCCATCTCTTCTGACAACCGGTGACGGAACTGGTCGGGCTGGTCGGGCTCGCGCATTGCTTGTTTGATGAATTTGATGGCTGCGTACTGCTTTGATGGTCCCTGCTTTTTGCTGCCGCCTTGCCACAGCTCATGCGCCGATACTTCCTTCATCCCTATCCACTCGACGCGGGCGATACTGATGTCGTCGTGCGGCGCCGGCAGCGTTACTGACATTAGTTCCCATACCAGTGTTACCTTGTCCTCCGGCGGCGCCAGGTTGCCGATGTTGGTAGCCAGCAACTTGCGTCCGGTCAGCTCCCGCTCGCCGGTAGCGTCGCCGTCGTCATCGACCACTTCCTCTTCCTCGTCCAGCGCCAGCAGGCTACTGCGTGGGGCGGCCGAGAATGAGACTGAGCCGATGGCAGCGGTCTGCACCGATCCGACCTTCGTTTTCGGCATGTGAGTGATGCCGAGCGCCGCCACGTTGCGCTGGTCGAGCAGGTCCATCAGCGGACCCAGCACTGCCCGCGTCGCGGTGTTGTTGTGGCTGTCGATCTTGCTCCCCATGTTCTCGGTGATCGGGTCCAGCACGATCAGCCCGATGTCGGGATAGTCGTCCAGGCACTGCTTGATGCGCGGCATGTCCTGCGTCAGGTCGAGGCTGCGGGTATTGCCGTCTGCTCCCTTAAGATGACGAAGGAACATGACCTGGCTCATGTCGGCACGCGCCGCCATCAGGCGCGGCACCAGCGTGTGCTCGACCCGGTCCTCGGTGCAGACGATGAGCACTCGGCGTCGACGGTCGAGTCTTGGCTCGTGGCTGAGCGGCATGCGGTCGCCGGTGGTCACTCGCGCGCAGATGTCGAGGTACAGGTGGCTCTTACCGACTGCGGTGATGCCGATCAGCATCGTCAGGGTTCCGTACGGGATGCGGCCGGGCCACAACCATTCCTGCTTCTTGGGTATCAGCTCGGCGCCGTGCAGTAGATGAAACTCGTACTCGACCTGCTGCTGCTGCTTGTCGCTGCTGGGGTAGCGCAGCCATTCCGCGATCTTCTTCGCGATCGGTCTTCCGAATGCGTCGCTTAAGGCTTTGAACCCCGGCACCGGCCGGCCGTCCGCCTGCTTGTGCTCGGTCTGCAGGCAGACGGCGACGCGGTCCTTGACCTCGTCGTCACCGGCCACCGTCGCTACCGCCTCGATGAACCGCTGGCGGTCGTCGCGCGACCACTGCAGCCGCGTCAACAAGCCGTCGATGATGAGTGCGGCGGGATGACGGCCGCCCTGATCCGGCCAGTGGCGCGCCAGCAGCGTTGCTGCCATCAGCTTCTCGTAGTCCTGTTTCAGCTGCGCACCGTCGACCCGCGGCACACCCTCGATGCCACAGCCGGGTTCGAACTCGATGACCTCGCCGGTATCTTTGTGGATTGACGGTGGCAGCACCGTCTGCGCTGCGTTGCCGCCACCGCCGATCCGCAGCTCGCCCATCACTGTCTGATCGGTTGGGTCCTTGTATTTGATGTCGGCGCGCCGCTCGCTCTCGTGCAGGTTACTGCGGTACAGCCAGTGACTGTCGCGGCTGCTGGCGCGTCCGAACCGCGCATTGCTGGGCGGTAGAAAATATCGGGCGAGGGCCGCCGCCTCCTTGCAGTCGTGGTCGCCGTCGGTCAGGCCGTCCGACTTGGGGCCGAGTAGCCCGCCGATGTTCCACTGCTGGTGACGAAAGAACTCGGGCGAGTAGGTCTTTACTTTCCAGTCGTTGATCGGGGCCTTGCTTTGATAGTGGACCGGCACGATAGCGATGCCGCGTTGACTGTACAGTAGCGCCGCCGCCGCTACCGGATTGAGTGGCGTAACCCCGCCGTCATCGCTGCTGTTGTTGTTGTTGCTGAGTGGGAGCGTCGAGTTTGTGCTTGGATTTTGGTTCGACCTTCTTGGCCATAGCCGCACCTCGTCAGAGTCTTTGATTTAGGGTTCATTGGCTCGTCTCCTATCGGGTTGAAGGAACTGGTTGCGTCGTGCTGGTAGTTCACTGTTTAGGTCGTCATTTGATCGCTCTCCTTCCTGCTGCTGCGTCCATTCATGCCGCCTCGGGGTCTTGCTCCGCTGCCTCCAGGTATTTCGCCGCATGCGCAAGCAGCTCGCGACCGCCGATCGGCTTGCCCTGCTCGCGGCGGTCGTCGTGCAGCAGGTCGAACAGCGCGTGCAGTACCGGTTCAAAGTCGAGATCGGGAGCCTCCGCCCGGTGGTACCAGCCGCACCGCACCCTCGCGCCTGGTCTCACCTGGCGCACCAGCACCCGCGCCACATAGCCGGCGGGAACCGCGGCGTCGGGGTCAGGCTGCAGGCTGATCCACTCGCCCTCGAACGGCGGCCGCAGCCGGTGCGAGCGTTGCGGGTTGGCTTTGAACCAGGCCGCGTCGTCGCTCTTCTGCTCGCTGTCTCTGAAGATGGGCGCGTCGACCGCACCCCGGCCTGTTTCGCCATGTCCGCACTCCAGTCGTCCAGCTTGGCGAGCGAGCTGCGCCAGTCGGCGACGGCGGCATCGATCTCCGCCCGCGTGCGCGGCGGCCTGCTGGTGGTGGCATCTGGGTGCTGGGCGGCGAGTTCCGCCAGCTCATCAAACGCGGCGGTGCTGCAGATAGATCCCGCGTGCCAGCTCGTAGCGGAGACGCGGCTGGCAGCAGTCACCCACCATCACCGCCCGGCCGTCGGCGTCGATGCCGCCGTAGCTGTTGCAGTTGCTGGTGAAGGCGGCGCGGCAGATGCCGCAATGATCGCCGTCGTCGTCCATCACCTGCTTCAGTTGACGTATGAGGCGGCGACGCTGGCCCCGGTTCAGGCGTGCGCCGTTTGCTTCGATGATGGTCGGTGACATTTCGCAACTCCATTCTCACCTGGTGTGGCGGATGGGTTGCGTCGCTTCCGAGGCTGTGTTTTCGTGTAAGCGCTCACTACACACCTCGTCGGCGGTCTTCGCAACCCGCCTTTACTAAGAGTTCCTGAGGTCGCGCACCCCCAAGTGCGCGACCTCACTGGTATCGAGAACAAGTCGAACATGACGACCGGGCGCCGTGAAGTATTCGTCGTGCCGCCGCCGCCGATCTCTCGATATTTCTCCGATGCTTCTCCTCGCCGCTTGACTCCGGAACGCGCTCGCCCGCTCGACCCGCCCCGATGCCGCCCGCCGTCCGGCGAGCGAATTGGAGATGGCTCCGCGGCCCAGGACGACCCCCTCCGAGAGCGACCGGACCCCCGCGCCTGATCCTGGAGACGTCCGGCGGGCGCCGCGGGAGTCATCGTCGATCCCCTCGTCGCTGCATGAGCCGCGGGGTCCCGGGCACTTCGTTGAGGGGATGGTCCCGCTGAAAGTCCTTCGGCCGCAGTTGACGGCCGAGGCGCCTCTCGATGCATCCGACGCACAGGCAACCGCCCAGCGGCTCGATGCCGGCCTTCGCCCAGACGTGGTCGCGGACGGTGTAGACCTCGCATCGGTCGTCGATCGGGAACCTGACCTCGCCCAGCTGCTTGAGCGCGGTCTCCGCTTCGAACCTGGTAGGGTTGCCGGGCGCGGTGTCGACGCCGCAGTCGGCGCACAGCCAGGTTTCAGGAGTATTGCTGAGGTCGAGGCCCGCGGCGGCGATTTCAGCTGCCGTAACGGTGGAGATGAGCAGGTTGCGGCTCGTGCTCATGGCAGCAACAGGGCGTCGGGATAGCGGGCGGCGTACCATTGGCGATATTCCTCATGCTCGGCGTCCGTCATGCTGCACTCGTGCTCGAGAGCGGCCGGCCGGGATGGTCGCGCAACCAGGCCCGTCGCATCTCGGCATCCTCCTTCTCGAACTTCGCCCGTCGCCACTTCCTCACCCCGTCAACGTTCTCGTAGTCGGCGAGCGAGCGCCCCTCGGCCACCCACAGCGCGCGCTCGCGGCGATTGTGTTGTCGCCAGAAGGCCGCGGTCTCGCGGTCCGCCCTCGACGCCCGTCGCCTTCTCTTCTTCGCGGTCATGTGCGCGTCTCCTTCCACTCGCTGTAGTCCGCCCACAGGCCTCGGTAGTCCTCACTGGTGAAATGCTCCGGCCCGCGCTCGTGCGCCCAGATCAACAGGCGGTTGAGGCTGTCGATGCCGGCGGCGGCGAGGTGCTCGAGATCGCCGGCCGGCAGCATCAGGTGCCAGCTGGCGCCACCTGGCGACTGCAAGAAGGCCGCCAGACTTTGCATTTGCCTGAGCCGCGTCTTCCGCTCCTCCTTGTATTGATAGCGCAGCGCGCTGAGGCGCCGACGCCGCTCACGATCGTGCGCGGTCGGGGGTCTCATCGTGAAGACCTCCTGGCGGCGGTTGCTGCCGGTCGGTGGGCCAACATTCCTCCTCCATTGCTGTGACGCGCCTTGTGCTGCTTCACTTGTTGGAACACGAGCTGCACCATATGGTGCCCCAGCTGCCGTATGAGCCGCTGCAGAAGCTGTGGCTGTTGCACTTGCCGCTGCAAGAGCTGTTGGACTTGCCGCTCCGTTGTGAACTTGGCGAGCAGTTCGTTGTAAAACTCCGACTCGGCGAGAAGCCGCCGCTGCTGCTGGGTGTGGATGTAGCGATTGAAACACCGTATGCAGTGGCCGCTTGTGACTCGACGCTTTCCGTTCAGTTCCGGATGTTTCGGACAAATTTTCCCGTAATACCGATTCGCGCCGGCCGCGATCGCCTCCTGGCGCGTCAGACGTTCGATCTCGTTGCTACTCATCGCTTACTCTCCCTTCCGCTGTCGGGCGCTCGCGGCGGCTGCGAGCCAATTGTCGATCGAACTCGAGGGCGCCCGGATCGGTGGCCTCGACAAGGACGCCGCGATCCGCGCCCGGCGGGATCTGGAATCCCTGAAGCGCGCCCTCGCAGGCGCCGGCAAGCTTCCGACGTTCGTCGGCAATCCTGTCCTCGATTTCGGCCAGGCAGCGCTCGACGACCGGCTGCACTCGCCGTTCGTCGAGCAATCTGCTCCTCTAGCTCGGACAGGCACTTCTCGACGCTGTGCTCGCCAAAAATGCATTCCTCACCCTCGAGCGCATCGGCACCGTCAATTGCGGCCGTTAGCTCGTCGAAGGCGCGGCGGACGCGGGCGAGCTGCCGCTGGCGTTTGGAGGTGACGCCGATCGCGGCGACTTCCTGTCGCCATTTTGCCACCGCCAGCGTGGCGGCCTGTTGGTCGCTGAACGACGTGACGATTTGTCGTTCGACCCAAGCCAAGACAGCTGGAACATCGCGCAGGTCGTTCTCACTTGGCCCGTTGCGGAATCCGGCGTGCCCGAGATCGCCGCAAAGGCGCGAACTACTTCTCCACAGCTCGATGGCTGCGAGCAACACGCGAGCGTTGGCGTCTTGCCAATGCGGAGCGTTGTCCGCGACTTCAGCAAACGAGAACCCCGGATCGTGGAGCACCGGCAGCAGAGCCAGCGCCTCTTCTGGCCATCCGCTCGCCACGTGGACGTAGTCGTGCCAATCAAATCGGCCCTCTTTCGGCGTGCCACCGCACTCTGGGCCAATCTCGACTAGCTGGTGATTTTCAAGGAACGAAAACATGACAAGGTACTCCTCTGGCGGCACACGCCGCCCGTTCGGGTCGATTCCAAAATTTGATTTCTGGGGAGCGCGGCGCGCGAAACTTGTGTCAAGCGCCGGCTTATGGTCGAGTGGGGGCTAGATCATGGTCGTGGTCCTTTCGCTAGGCTTCGGTCGTGGTCGCTAACATTGCCGCTCTTCGCCCCAGCCGCAGTTGGCGCTGCGGCTGGGGTTTCACTTTTTCTCCCATTCCGACCAAGGTTTTCCGGCCGAAACGCAGTCGATGTAGTTGGTGATCGTCGACAATTTCCACGCGATTACCCGCTTTGCGATTTTAACGGGCGCAGGTGCGTCGCCGCGTTGCCACATCCGTCTGGCGGTGCTTTTCGAGCTGAAAATTCTGGAGTGCCAGAAGTTCCTCCAAGCGAAGGAAGCGCTCGCCGCCAAACGGTGGATCATGGTTTTGAAACAACTGCTGCTTCCGGGCGCGCCCCTGGTGCGGGCCGACCGGTGCGGCGGCGACGTCGACGGGTCGCGGCGGCGGAGAGACGGGGCGTTGCGGCGCAGCTTGCGGCTCAGGCGCGGGCAGCACCGGTTGCTGCGGCTGTGGCTCCTGCTCGCCCCGATGACGAGAGCTGCGCATCAGCTCGGCACGACCGCGCTGGAGGGTTTGCCGAACAGTCACTGCGGGCTTCTCCGGAGCTTCCTGAACTCCGCGAAGTCTTTCACGTTACGACCGCGCGACGAACCGCCAGGCTCACCCGAGTGAGCCTGGCGGAACCTCAGCTCGGCGACGGATGGGGGCTTAGGGTTGGATCGCCTTCTTTATCCGATTGATCGGGCCGTGCTTGCCTGAGAGTGCGCTTTTGAATTGCTTGCACTCGCGATCGTTGAAACTGTAATAATTGGTATAAGCATTGAAATAATCGCGATAGCGCTGTTCTCGTAGCTCCTTCGCTGCCCGCTTGCCGTCAATGTTACGATAGCCGCGCCCCGCCGCCTTTGCGCGCTGCTGCATCACCTTCACCGCTTTTTCAATTTCGTCTTTGGTGTAGGGGCCGCGCTTCACATATTCCGGCATCTGTTCATGGAATAGGTCCACGGAATCCGACAGCGACAGCGTATCGAACTCGCTCTTCGATAACGTATAGCTCGGAGGTGCGAGTGGTAATAGACTTGAGCTGGTGGCGCTCCAGCACATCGGCCAGCATTGCGCGCGGTTCCTCCGGCAGCGGTGCGTCGGAGCGCAACAGCTTCGCCAGCGGCCGCAGATCGCCGCGGTCTTCTTCGAAGCACCCTTGTTCGCTGGATCGCGCCAGGTCTCGCCGCTTCAATGGCGGCCTCCAACTGCGATGAATTTAAAGTCGGCCAAACTTCCGATGTGGAACAGCAGGAACCCAGACATGCCCTGGCTCAACCGGTCCCGCAGTTGGCGGATCTTCACCGGGCTTGTCGCAGCCTTACCACGTTTCCGCCTGACGGCGGTGGGCTTACGAGGCTGTGCAGTAATGCTGACCATCGTTCAAGCGCCTCGCGTTTCTCGCTCAAGTAGGAATGTTGATCATACACCCCCGCAAGCCCTTTGCGCGCGTGGCCGAGACACAGCTCGGCCACATGATCTTGTACCTTCAGCTTCGCCAGCCCGGACCGCACCACCCTTCGGAGATCGTGATTGACCCACGCCTCGAGCTTGACGGCGGCGGGATCGTCGCCGCGCAGCCGGGCCTGCGCCCGCAGATAGCTCAGCATCAGCGCATCGAGCCGCTCCTTGGCACGCGAGAACCCGGCCGCCGGCCTGACGCCGTAGCTGGTCGAGAACAGACAGTCGCCGCGCCGGAACCGCGGCAGCGTCGCCAGCAGCTCCAGCATCGGCGGCGTCAGCGGCACCTCGTGCGGCCGGTTGCTCTTGGCGCGCGCCGCCGGGATCACCCACAGCGCCTTGTCGAGATCGAACTCGCACCACCTCGCCTGCGCCACCTCGTTCAGCCGGCAGCCGCTCAGCACCAGTAGTCGATACATGGATCCGAACGGATAGCCCAGCCTCCCCGCCGCCTTCCACAGTGCCTGCACCTCGTCGTCGCTCAAGCGTCCGCGCTGCGGCTGGTCTTGGGACCGATGATGTCCTGGCGCGCTTGCGGGCGAGGCGGTCACATGGGTTATTCTCGATCACCTCCAACACGTCGACGGCGTAGCTGAACAGCGCTCGGGCGGCGTCGAGCACGTTGTGAGCATAGAACGGGGTGCGGGGCTGGCCGCCGTCCGTTGCGGGCGGCGCGCCGGGCGGCGCTGCGCTCGATGATGCGCTCGACCAGCGTCTCGACGTCGCGGTGACGTGATCTCACCGATCGGCCGCTCGCCCCACGCCGCACCAGCTCGTTCCTGATGATGCGCGCCACCACTCCGGCCCTTGCGCTGCGCCTGCAGCTGACGCGAGCCGCAGAACTGGTCGGCCACCACCCGCACGGTGGCGCTGGCCGCCGCCTCGGCCGCCGCCCGCGCCTCGCGCTCGGCCGCCCGCGCCTCCCGCCGCGCCTCCTCCGGGCTGCCGCCGTTGTGCAGCAGCTCGATCCACTCGCGCGCGGTGCGCCGGGCCTGCTCGACCGTGACATGGCCGCGCTGGCCGATGGCGCGCCGCACCGGATAGCCGGACCCGATCCGCGTTCGCAGCATGAACGTCACCGCGCCGCCGGGATTGACTGAAACGAGCAGACCGGGGACGAGCGCGTCCATGACATGGAAACTCTTGTCCCCCGGCCGCAGCGCCGCCACCAACTTGTCGGTCAATATGACACGGTCGTCATTTCAGATGGTCTCCTTCGGTAAGTTCATCGCCGAAGCCGACGATCTGCAGCTCACGGCCGCTGGCATCGAGCGTGCTGCACACGCCGTGCTGCTCGATCGCCCATTGCACCTCGCTTCGTCGAGCCCGGTGATATTGCAGCACCGTCGCGGCCGACAAGCGGCGAGCGAGCAGCCGGCCGTCGAGGTGCAAGTCGTACGCGGGGCCAGCCAGTGCGGCTTGCCCCAGTCCAGTTCGTTCAGTCGTACTTTCGCCATCAGCGCCGGCCGCCGCCGATCTGCTCGCACGCTCCGCCGCTGGCCGCCCAGCCGCTGGGCAGGAGGCACCAGCAGGTCTTGCGATGGCAGGGCGCACCGTGCCGCCGGATTTCGGAGCGCAATAGTCCCGATTGCACGTAGCCGGACGAGCACTGCCCGCTGCCCTTGAGATAGGCAACGGCTGGGCGTTGGCGCTGACGAGCGCGGCGAGCACGAGCCCGACGACAACGACGATGACTTTACGCATCGACGATCCGCCCGACCCGATTGTCGTCCACCGCGACCACCCCGGACCGGCGTGCGCGCAGCTCGTCGTAGGGCACGCCGTAGAAGTCCTGACCAGCGATCACCGTCTCGTGTGCGTCGCCGATCATCCCGTCGCCCTCGAGCCGGGCCAGCAGATGCACCGTGCCGTCGTCATCCAGACTGAAGAACCATCGCATGGCCGCTCCTGCAGTGCGTCGCTCACGTCGCCTGCTCCTTGTTCGCTCGCCGTCGGCCGCGCCCCCACTTCACCTTGACCGCCGCTGCGCTCGAGCGCGCGCAAGCGATTGCCGCACGCCATCCGTGCGAGGCCGGGATCAGGTTGCCGTAGTCGGACTTCCAGACGCCGTTGGCGACGGCGAGGGCCTTGAGCTTGGCGAGGTCGACCGTGCCGTCGGCGGCGGCGACGTGGGCCTTCAGCCTGGCGGCCAGCTCATCGCCGCACGAGCCGTCTCTTATACTTGGCGCGAACTCGGCCTTGACCACCGACGCGCTGGCGGCGGCGGAGGCAGCGGCTCTAGTCCTGGTCTTGTTGGTAGGCATCGAGAGGTGCTCCTATCGGGCCGCGGGACTTCACTTGAGACTTCACCCCCCGGTCCGACCCCTCGGACGGCGAGGTGGTCTTCAGTGAAGCTCCCGTGGTGCTCCAAGAAACCACATGGAGCGTCAAAACACAAGGTATCTCAAATACTTAGCACGATCTGGTCAGACGGTCAAACGACCGCGGTGGAGCGTCGTGCACGCCTCCTGGCGGCCTAGCGTAGCCGCCTCGCCGCCGCCTGCACGATCTTGAGCTCGGTCGCGGCCGCCTCGGTGAGCCCGTCGACCTCGCGGAGCCGCTCCCTCGGCGCCGAGATCACCTCGGCGAAGGAACCAAACCTGGCGAGCAGCGCCTTGGCCAGCGGCTTGAGGTCCCGGCGCGGGATCGCCCGGAACAGGACGAGTTCGAGCAGCTCGTAGTCGGAGAGCGCCTGCCCGCCCGCGGCGAGGAAGCGGTCCCGCAGCCGCCGGCGGTGCCCGACATAGTGAGGGTCTTGCCCGGCGCCGTTCGCGTCTTCGCGAGGCTCCCCGCCGAGGGGCTGAGGTGCCGGCAGAACGGGCTTTGCGGCGGGCGAGAGCATCGCGTCATTGAGAACAAAGAAGGAACAAATGTCAATGGGCAGGTGCGGATCGGCAGCGATCGGCAGGGTTCGGCGACGACCCGCCACAATCCGGCTCGCTCGCCGGGCCGATGCTTCAGTTGGAGAGGCGCGGCCGGTCGAGGCCCTGGGGCGACAGCGTGAAGATCTCGACCCCGCCCTCGGTCACCGCCACGGTGTGCTCGTACTGGGCCGAGAGCGAGCGGTCGCGCGTCACCGCAGTCCAGCCGTCGGACAGCACCTTCACATGCGGACGGCCGAGATTGATCATCGGCTCGACGGTGAAGAACATGCCGGGTCGCAGCACGATGCCTTCTCCCGGCCGGCCCACATGCACGATGTTGGGCTCGTCGTGAAAGAGGCGTCCGAGGCCGTGACCGCAGAAGTCGCGCACCACGCTCATGTGCTGCGCCTCGACGTAGGACTGGATGGCGGCACCGATGTCGCCGGTGGTGGCGCCGGGCCGGATCGTCGAGATGCCGCGTATCATGGCTTCGTAGGTCACCTCGATCAGCCGCTCGGCGCGGCGCGGTATCGACGCCCACGCCGTACATGCGGCTGGAGTCGCCGTGCCAGCCATCGAGGATGAGGGTGACGTCGACATTGACGATGTCGCCCTCCTTGAGCGGCTTCTCGCCCGGGATGCCGTGGCAGACGACGTGATTGACCGAGGTGCAGGTGGACTTGCGGTAGCCGCGGTACATCAAGGTCGCCGGCGTCGCGCGGTGGTCCAGCGCGAACTCGAGCACCAGGCGGTCGATCTTCTCGGTCGGTACGCCCGGGCGGATCTCGCCCGTGAGCATGTCGAGGCATTCGGCCACCAGCCGCCCGGCCCTGCGCATGCCGTCGAATGCGACGGGGCCGTAGCAGCTTGATCTGCCCGGTCTTGCGTTGCGGCGCCAGCGCCGCGTCGACGTAGCTCATCGAATCATTGCGGCCGGTGCCGCCTCCCCGCGGCTCGCGAAGGCCGCCTGCTGCAGCAAAATGTAAGCAAGGACGCGCAGGACGCAAGCGGCTGCGAGCGCCCGCTCATTTCGGGTCCGCCGCTCGTGCGGGCGTCCTGCAACCGAACGAGAATCGCTCATTCCACGATGGCGACGGGCTCGACCACCTCGATGCCTTCGCAGGTGATGCCGCAACGGTAGGCCAGGGCCTCGACGCCGGCGCGCCGCGCCGCATCGAACGCCTTGCCGTAGGCGGGATCGATGTCGCGGGCGAGCGCGAAGCGCCGGCTCGAGCCGATCTGGATGAGGAACAGCATGACGGCACGCGCTCCCGACGCCGCCACCGCGCCGAGCTCGGCGAGGTGCTTGGCGCCGCGCCTGGTCACCGCATCGGGGAACTCGGCCAGTCCCGGCCGGCGCATCAGGTGCACGTTCTTGATCTCGACGTAGCACGGCGGCCGGCCCGCGCTTTCGAGCACGAAATCGACGCGCGAATTGCTGCCATACCTCACCTCGCGGCGGATGGTGTCGTAGCCGGCGAGCTCGGCTATCGCGCCGGCCGCGATCGCCTCGGCGGCGAGCGTGTTGGGATGGGTGGTGTTGATGCCGACGAGCTCGACGCCGGCGCCGAGATCGACCTCGATCAGCTCCCAGCTGTGCACGAGCTTGCGGGCGGGATTGGCGGATCTGGACAGCCACACCCGCGCCCCGGGCTGCAGCGAGCCCGATCATGGAGCCCGGATTGGCACAATGCACGGTGATGGTCTCGCCCGAGGGAAGCATCACGTCGGCGAGAAAGCGCTTGTAGCGCCTGACCAGCGTCGCCGGATGGAGCGGGGACGCAAAGCGCATGTCTAGTCGTCCATAGCGGTCAGCCGCGCCGGACGCCGATTGCGGAGTCCGACAGGAGCCCGCCGTCGATCGTGACGGCGCTGCCGCTGATATAGGACGCCTGGTCGGAGGCGAGAAACGCCACCATGCCGGCGACCTCCTCCGGCAGCGCCGCGCGCTTCATCGGCAGGCGAGGCCATGACCTCGCGCCAGCGCGACTTGTCGCCGAACCTCTCCTGCGCCAGCCGTTCGGTGTCGCGGATGTGCTTCTCGGTCTCCACCGGGCCCGGGTTCACCGCCACCACCCGCACCCCGGATCGGATGCTGTCGCCGCCGAGCGAGCGCGAGAACATGATGAGGGCGGCGTTCGCCGAGCTGCCGGCGATGTAGTAGGCGTCGGGCCGGTCGCCGGAGATGCCGACGATGTTGATGATGACGCCCTTGCCGCGCCGGCACATCGGGCCGTAGATCTCGCGCGTCAGGTTGATGCAGCCGAACACCTTGAGGTCCCAGCTCTTCCGCCATTGCTCCTCGCCGATCTCGGCGAGCGTGCCGCGCGGAATGCCGCCGGCGCTGTTGACGAGGATGTCGACGTCGGGCAGGCGGCGGCGACCTTTCTGATCTGCGCGCTGTCGGCGAGGTCCGCGGGATGGGTCGCAACGGCGACGCCGTGGCGGGCGCGGACCTCGTCGGCGACCTTCTCGAGCTCCGACGCGGTGCGCGCGGCGAGGCGAAGGTGGCAGCCTTCCGCCGCCAGCGCCTTCGCGATCGCGAGCCCGATGCCTTTCGATCCGCCGGTGATCAGCGCCGTGCGGCCGCGCAGATTCAAGTCCATTGCTATTGTCTGGGGAGCTTGATGTCGTCGACCACCGTCATCCACATCTTGTGCTCGCGTGCGACGCGGTCGCGAAATTCCTGCGGCGTGCTGGGACGCACCTCGCCACCGATCTGCTCGAGGCGGGCACGGATCTCCGGCACCGCCACCGCCTTGCGCAGCTCGTCGTTGAGCCGTCCGACGATCGCGCCCGGCACTCCCGCCGGTGCGGCAAGCCCGAACCAGGTGCGGACGTCGAAGTCCTTGAAGCCGGTCGCTTCCTCCATGGTGGGCACCCCGGGCAGCGCCGGCATCCGGGTGTTGCCGGTGACGGCCAGCGCGCGCAGTTTGCCGCCCTGGATGTTGCCGATGGCCTGGGTCGGAGTGGCGAGCGTGAACTGCACCTGGTCGGCCAGCAGCGCGCCCAGTGCCGGAGCATCGCCCTGGTAGGGCACGTGCAGGAACCTGGCACCGGCGCGATGAGCGAGCATCTCGATCGTGAGGTGATGGGTCGAGCCCACTCCGGCGCTGGCAAAGGTGATCGTCTCCGGCGCGGCCTTGGCGGCGGCGATCAGCTCGGCCATCGACTGGTATCTCGACTCGGCGCGCACCAGCGCGAGAAACTGCAGGGTGATGACGGTCGAGATCCATTCGAAGCCGGACACGGTGTCGAACGGCAGCGATTTGTGGGTGGCGCCATAGAGCGGATGCCCGCCCGGGAGCATGACCAGCGTGTAGCCGTCGGGCTCGCTGCGCGCGGCCGCGCCGGCCCCGATCGTGCCCGCGGCGCCGGGTCGGTTCTCGATCACGATCGATTGTCCGAGGCTCTTCGACATCTCCTGCCCGAGCAGGCGCGCCACGGTATCGACGCCGCCGCCGGGGGCGAAGCCGACGATCAGCTTGATCGGACGGCTGGGATAGTCCTGGGCCGCCGCGGCCGCGAGGCCGAGCGGGAGCGAAACTGCGAGCGCCGTCACCGCCGCGATTGCTCGAATGGACGTCACGCGCTTCCTCCCCGATGGCTTCGATCGAGGCAGAGAGTAGGGTCAATGTGACGAGCAGTCCACCGGCGCGCGGGCGGATTGCGTCGTCTATTCCTTGCTCTGTGTACGCAAAGCAAGTTTCGGCCGGTTGACCACACATGCGTCGGGGGCGCAGCGTCAGCGTTCGCCAGCTGCGGACAAGCCGTCGTATACGCCCTGAGGCGCTATGGTAGAGTCGAGGATGGGCGCGGTAGCTTGGGCCATGCGGCAACGCTCCGTTTCCCATCCCCGCTCATCGAACCGGACGTGCGGATTTCCCGCATCCGGCTCTCCGACTGGCTTCACCGCGAGGCACACGGAGAAATTACTGACCGCAAGCGTCATCTGCGCGGCGTGTTTTCTTCCTTCGCCTCACGATACAGCTTTCTCTGATGGATCCGGTGGTTTTCGGTGTTTTTAGGCATTTGCCAATCACCTTCACCTCGCCATCTTCAAAAGCACACCAGAAGTCAGGGTCCTTTCCTCCGCCGGCATTGCCCGGCCTCAACGGTCGTATGACCCTGTCCGACTCCCGCTGATGCCGCCGCCTGGAAGCGACATTGAGGCCGCTACCCTCGCACTGAACGGGTCTCCCCGATTACCCGAACCACCTTTCCGACGTGCCGCGCCCACTACCCCGGCGGATCGAGCGGGTGCTCATGTCGATTGCTTCCCCGCTCGCGCGGCCTTCCCCAAATGGCAGGAGGGTCGGCATCCGCATTGTCACTTTCGAGGCCTGCTCAGGCTTCACTCACGTTACGGCCCGCCGGATCGCTCAGCCGCCCATAGGCGACCTTTGTCACGAGGCTCCAACCCGTGCGGTTGCCCGCACGAGCCGCTCGTCAGCTACCGGATCAATCGACAACTCTCCGTGTGTAATTCTTCCTCCACTGATAATTCGCGCCTTCGGGGCGCACTGCCAACTGCGGACTCATGCACCGCAACAAACAACATCTCTATTCGATCACCTCGTCGGCGGTGCGCGAGCAGCGTCGGCGGCACGGTCAAGGCCGAGCGTCCGCGCGGTCTGGGCGTTGATGACCAGCTCGAACTTCGTCGCCTGCACGACCGGCAGGTCCGCGGGCTTCGCGCCCTTGAGGATGCGGCCGCTATAGACGCCGACCTGACGATACGCATCCGCAATGTTGGTTCCGTAGCTCATCAGCCCGCCGGTTCGGCAAATTCACGCTGCGAATAGGTCGCGGGGACCATGTGGCGCGCCGCCAGCGTGGCCATTTGGACGCGCCGGCTTGTCGAAAAACGGTCGGCGACCGACGAACAGGGCGTCGGGCCGCTCGCGCCCAAGACTTGCGAAAGCCGCATCGATCTCGCGGCTGGTGCTGGCGTTGCGAACCTGGATTTGCAATCCGATGGCGCGTGCAGCGGGCTCCACGTCTCGCAACGTGGCTCTCGGTATTCGGTTGCATTGGCCGGATTGACGAGCACGGCCACGCGAGTGGCTCCGGGCACCAGCTCGCGCAGGAGCTCCAGCCGCTTTGCCACCAACTCTCCTGTAAAAAATTGATCCCGGTCAGCGTTGCCGCCGGGCCGGGCGAGGCTGGCGACGAGACCGAGCCTGACCGGGTCGTCGCTGACGGCGAAGACGATCGGGATCGTCGTGGTCGCCGCTTTCGCCGCCAACGCCGCAGCGATGCTGCCGTCGCAGCGATCACGGCGACCTGCCGGCGAACCAGGTCGGCCGCCAGCGCCGGCAGCCGATCGCTTTGATTCTCGGCCCAGCGGTATTCGATCGCTACGTTCTCGCCCTCGACATAGCCGGTCTCCTTCAGGCCGCTGGCGAAATCGCGCAGACGATCCGCGAACGCGTCAGGCGAAGCGCTATGGAGAAACCCGATCACCGGCATCGCCGGCTGCTGCGCGTGCGCCGCGAGCGGCCACGCAGCCGCCGCGCCGCCGAGAGCGTGATGAACTCGCGCCGTTCTCACTCGATCACCTCGTCGGCGCGCTGCTGGAGCTGCAAAGGCACGTCGAGGCCGAGCGCCTTGGCGGTCTTGAGGTTGATCACCAGCTCGAACTTGACCGGGGCCTGGACGGGAAGCTCGCTCGGCTTCGCGCCCTTGAGGATGCGATCGGCATACGACGCCGCGCGCCGAAAATTATCGGTCAGGTCAATGCCGTAGGACAGCAGGCCGCCGAGTTCAGCGAAGAAACGGTACGGATAGACGGCAGGGAGACGGTAGCGAGCAGCCAGTGCTGTAATCTCCACGCGATGGACGCTCGTGAAGGTATCCGTCATCACGACGAGGCCACCATTCGGCTCGCGTGCCAGTGCGGCAACGACGGATTCGAGCTCGGACGTGTCGCGAACAGGTGCCGCGATCGCCTCCACTGCGAAGGACGCAGCGGCGGCTTTGAAGGGGTTCAGGTAATATTCGGCATAGGGCGCCGTTGCCGGGTTGAACAGGAAGGCGACCCGGGCGACGCGCGGCGCAATCTCCTTGAGCAGCTCCAGCCACTTGCCGGCCATCGTTGGCTCAATATTGGTGAAACCGGTGACGTTGCCGCCCGGCCGCGGAAAGCTCGCGACGAAGCCGCTGCCGACCGGATCGGAAACGGTCGCGAAAACGATGGGGATGGTGCGCGTTTGTTGCAGCAAGGCCGCCGTGGTGGGCGTGGCAGCCGAAAGAATCAGGTCGGGCTGCAGCGCGACGAGTTCCTTCGCGAATTGCTGTCTCGACTCCGCGTCGCCGGGTGGCGCCCAGCGAGTGTCGATCCGGATGTTGCGGCCCTCCGTCCACCCGAGCTTCTGGAGTCCCTCCCGGAATGCGGCGACGAAGGCCTGTCCGTAGTCCGGTCGCTCTCGGCATACGCCATCAGCACGCCGATCCGCCGCATCCGCTCGGGCTGCTGCGCGCGCGCGGCGAGCGGCCACGCTGCCGCCGCGCCGCCGAGCAAGCGTGATGAACTCGCGCCGTTTCACTGGGTCTCTCCCGTGCTTCCGACCGAAAGATAGCACACCTCGGTACGGCAGGAGACTGCTGCGCTGCAGGATTTCAATCCCGGCTATGACCGCTTGGGGTCGTGTGTCACGAGGATCGCCGGTCCAAACGGCGATGCGCAACTGTACGAGAGATGAAGGAAGGTCCTTTGAGGTCGGCAGTCAGGTTCTGGCCTCAAACCGCTGCAAGCTGCTGTCGTCAAAAGCGATGGTGGTGAGCGTTGCAGTCAACGTCGGGAGGATATCCCGGCGGGTGAGGTTGAGAGAGGCGAGCGCAAGCGAACCGCCGATGAACTGTCGAAAGCGGATTAGATGATGTCAAAACCGGGGGGTGACCCTTCCTCCGGGATCAGTTCGGGGGGAACCCTGAAGCCTGCCCGAGCGGCATCCGGCATGTAGGCGGCGCGAAGCTCAACCAGGCTCTTGTACGGAACGTGAGAACCTGTGCCCCGATGCAAAGGGAGAGATCACAAGCGGCTCAAACCGCGAGGATCAGAGTACCGATGCGAGGCGCAGGGGCGGAGCAGCCCGTAGTAGGAATGAAGGCTCTGTAATGGAGCTGGACCGAAGGGGCTGCGTTGTTCAGCCGAGACCATGGGCCAACTGGCAACGGGAGGAGCCTGTGGACGAGGCAAAGCCGTTCAACGCTATGTCATGGCAACGGCCGAACATCGGGAGCCGTATGAATCGAGAGGTTCACGTACGGTTCTGGGAGCGCGCGGAGGTGAAATTCCTCCGCGCGACTCGACAAAACCGAACGCCTCTTTCGACTTCGTACGTCCGGTTCTGCCAGCTGCGGACATGGTCCGCGAGAGCATCCGTTGGTCAAGCCGTCCCATTCTGCTAGGGCACGAAAGTGCCGCCGCGGTCCTCGTCGATGTGAATGCGCACGATCTCGTCGAACGAGCGTCTCGGCCGTGAAACCGAGCTCGCGGGCGCGGCGCGCCTCGATGCGTTGCGGCCAGCCGGCGACGATGCGTGCAACGAGCGCATCGGGCTCGCGCCGGATGCGGCCGGCCACCCGCTCGCCGGCGATGCGGCGCAACGCCGCGATCTGCTCGGCCACCGTGCAGCAGACCCCCGGCATCGAGAGATTGATGCGCGCACCCAGTGCGTCGCGGGAGAGCCCCGCCGCGTGCACCAGGAAGCCGACCGCGGAGCGCGGGCTGGCGTGCGTGTGCACCACCGTGTCCGCGACCGGCAGCACGGCTTCGACGCCGGCGAGCGGCTCGCGGATGATCCCGGAGAAGAAGCCCGAGGCCGCCCGGTTCGGCTGGCCCGGCCGCACCACGATGGTCGGCAGGCGGATGCCGACTCCGTCGCAGAAGCCGCGCCGGGTATAGTCGGCGAGCAATGCCTCGCCGATCGCCTTCTGGGTGCCGTAGGACGTGAGCGGCGTGAGATGAAAGTCGTCCGGGATCGTCGCCGGGAACGGTGCGCCGAACACCGCGATCGAGGACGCATAGACGAGCCTCGGCCGGTAGCCGTCGCCGGCCGCCCGGATCGCCTCCAGCAGCGCGCGGGTGCCGTCGAGATTGACATGGTAGCCCTTGTCGAGATCGAGCTCGGCTTCGGCCGAGACCACACCCGCAAGATGGAAGATCATATCGGGACGGCCCGCGACGGCGCCGGCGGCCTTTCCCGGTGCAGCGAGGTCGCAGGCGAGGATCTCGACCCTGCCTGCGAAGCCGTCGGGCCTTGCTGCCTGAACAACGTCGAGCAGAGTGAGTTGGTCGATCGGATGCCCGTCGAGGGCGCCGGCCTTCGGCGAGCCGTTCGGTGAGCTTGCGGCCGATCATGCCGGCCGCACCGGTGATCAGGACGTGCATGTCTTGACGCCATTGAGCTCGCGCAGGCTCACTTTCTGCCTGCCGGTCGCATCGAAGTTCTCCGGCGCCAGCCAGCGCTCGAACGCGGCCTTGCGCGCCGGCCACTCGCCGTCGAGCATGGAGAACCAGGCATTGTCGCGGTTGCGGCCCTTGGCGATCAGATGCTGCCGAAAGGTCCCCTCGTAGACGAAGCCGTAGCGCAACGCGGCTCGACGCGAGGCGGCGTTGAGCGCGTTGCATTTCCATTCGTAACGCCGGTAACCGAGGTCCTCGAACGCGTATCGGGCGAGGAGATACTGCGCTTCGGTTCCGAGCGGCGTGCGCATCAGCGTCGGCGAATAGACGATGTGCCCGACCTCGATGACGCGCATGGCCGGACGGATCTCCATCAGCGTGGCGATGCCGACCGCTCGGCCCGACCGGTCCACCACCGCATAGGAATAGGGATCGTCGAGTTGGGTGCGGCCGGCGAGCCATTGGGAGAATGTCGGAGAGTCGGTGAACGGGCCATAGGTCGACATGTAGGTCCAGACGTGGTCGTGGCCGCACAGGCACTCCCACAATGCCGCGGCATGTTGCGGGGAAAGCCGCTCCACGCATCCGTAGCGGCCTTCGAGCGTCACCGGCGCCGGCCGGCGGGCGGGCGTTTCGTCGACCGGCAGGCCGACCGGCTGTCCGGTGGACGGGTGCGGTTCCCAGGCAGGGGTCATCGCCGCTGGCTCTTGGCGTCGTCGCGGAAGAAGGCATTGAGGTCCGCGTTCGAGATGATCCCGGCGAAACTGTCGAACCTGCCCGCATCGGCGATCTCGCGCGCCGAGCGGATGGCCGCGTGCCAGGCCACGCGCGCGAGGGTGCCGCCGACGCTGATGCGGCGCACGCCCATGGCGGCGATATCCGCCACGGTGAGACCGGCGCCCGATACCAGGAGGTTGACCGGCTTGGGAGCGACCGCCTGCACCACCGCCTCGATCTGCTCGCGCTGCCGGATGCCCGGGGCATAGAGGCAGTCGGCGCCGGCGGCGGAGAATGCCTGGAGACGGCGGATGGTTTCCTCGAGATCGGGCCGGCCGCGGATGAAGCCTTCGCTGCGCGCGGTGAACACGACATCGGCACCGGTGCTGTCGATTGCAGCGCGTGCGGCTCGCACGCGCGCGAGCGCCAGGTCGAAATCGTAAAGCGGGACGGCGGGATCGCTGGTCGAATCCTCGATCGACAGGCCGCGCCACCCCGGTCTCCACGCACAGGCGCACGCTGTCCGCCACCGCCGCGGGCGCGTCGGCATAGCCGCCCTCGAAGTCGGCATTCACCGGGACGTCGGTCGCGTCCACCAGCTCGGCGAGATGCGCCAGCATTCGGTCGCGCGGGACCGCGCCGTCCGCATAGCCCTGCGCGAAGGCATAGCCGGCGCTGGTCGAGGCCAGGGCCTTGAATCCGAGATGTTGCAGATAGCGTGCGGAGCCGATGTCCCACGGATTGGGAATGACGAAGCAGCCGGTCTCGTGCAGCTTGCGGAAGGTGCGGCGCTTTTCGGAAGGCGATGGCATGAGCGACCCAGGTTCGGGAGGAGATCGGCAATCAGTAATCAGAGCAACGGGCCGATGTCTATTCCGATCGCCGACGACCGACTGCGGCAAGCAGGTGGCGAACCGGTCCGCTGGTTGCTTTCGCTCCGGGGATGCGCTGAACTCCGGCGCCAAATCGGCTCGGGCCGGACAAGAGGGGAAGCCAGGGGAGACCGTCATGCTTCGTACCATCGGCGCCTTCGATCGCATCGGCGAGGAGAACGCCTTTGCCGTGCTTGCGCGCGCCACCCAGCTCGCCGCGCAGGGCCGTGATGTCATCAATCTCGGCATCGGCCAGCCCGATTTCCGTACTCCCGATTTCATCGTCGAGGCCGCCGTGAAGGCGCTGCGCGACGGCCACCACGGCTATACGCCGGCGGTCGGGATCGCGCCGCTGCGCGAGGCGGTCGCCGCCGACTTGCACAAGCGCTTCGAGGTGAGCGTCTCGCCCGACGAGGTGATGGTTCTCCCCGGCGGCAAGCCGACGATGTTCATGTCGATCCTGATGTTCGGCGAGCCCGGGGCTGACATTCTTTATCCCGATCCCGGCTTTCCCATCTATCGCTCGATGATCGAGTATACCGGGGCACGGCCGGTGCCGGTGCCGATCCGCGAGGAGAACGGTTTTGCGTTCTCGGCCGAGGAGACGCTGAAGCTGATCACGCCGCGGACGCGGCTTCTGATCGTGAACTCGCCGGCCAATCCGACCGGTGGCGTCACCCCGAAGAGCGAGGTCGACCGGCTGATCGCCGGCCTCGAGCGATTTCCCGACGTCGCCGTGATGTCGGACGAGATCTACGATCACATGATCTATGACGGCGAGAGCCACGTGTGCCTGCTATCGTATCCGTCGATTCGCGACCGGCTGATCCTGCTCAACGGCTGGTCGAAGACCTATGCGATGACGGGCTGGCGGCTCGGATACGCGATCTGGCCCGGCAAGCTCTACGACTATGCGCGCAAGCTCGCGGTCAACCTGCACTCCTGCGTCAACGCTCCGGCGCAATATGCCGGGCTCGCGGCGCTCACGGGGCCGCAGGACGAAGTGGCGAGGATGGTGGCGGAATTCGACCGGCGGCGCAAAGTCGTGGTCGACGGCCTCAACCGCCTTCCCGGCGTCGGTTGCGCCACGCCGAAGGGCGCATTCTACGCCTTCCCGAACATCGGGCGCACCGGCTGGAAGGCCAAGGCGCTGGCGTCCTCGTTGCTCGAGGATGCCGGCGTCGCCATCATTGGCGGTCCGGACTTCGGCATCCTGGGCGAGGGCTATGTCCGGCTATCGTATGCCAACTCGACAGAGAACATCCTGAAGGCGCTCGATCGGATGGGGACGTTCCTGGCGAGCCGCAAGGCGGCATAACCCACGATCCTGGAGCACCGGCATGCTCGATATCGCTCCGACCCGCGGCCTCTCCGAAGAGCAGCGCCTGATGCGGCAATCCTGCCGCGATTTCGTCGACGAGGTGGTCACGCCGTTCATCCGTTCGAGCTGGCAGCGCGAGTGGGACATGAATCCGGGTGCTCGCCTGCCGCCGGAAATACTGGACGGTGCCGACCGTATCGGCATTCGCACGCTCGGCGTGCCGGAGAGGTTCGGCGGCGTCGAGCTCGATCCCGGGAGCGAGGTCCGTACCTTTGCGCTGATTTCCGAGGAGATCGCGCGCGGCGATTCCGGTCTCGCCGACAAGCTGGTGCAGAACTGGAAAGTGTCCGTCCTCCTGCGCAACCTGGCGCCGCAGCACCTGCAGCAGAAATGGTTCGCGCGCCTGACCGAGGACCCGCAGTTCCTGCTGGCGCATTGCCTCACCGAACCGCGCGGCGCCTCCGACCGCTGGCTGCCCTACGACGTGCCGGAAGCCGCCATGCAGACGCGTGCCGTCAGAAGGAACGGCGGCTGGGTCATCAACGGCCGCAAGCAGTTCATCTCCAACGGTTACGATGCCGGCCTCTACGTGGTCTACGCCAACAGCAATCCGAAGGTCGGCATGTTGAAGGGCACATCGTCGTTCCTGGTGCCGCGCGAGACGCCGGGGCTGACGGTCGCGCGCTGCAACGAGACCATGGGCTGTCGGTTCATGAACAACGGGGAGCTGGTATTCGAGGACATGTTCGTGCCCAACGATCATCTGCTGGTCGAGAACGATGCCTTGGGCAAGGCCGGGGTCTATTTTCGTCCTGGCAAGATCATCCAGGCATCGAAGAATCTCGGAGTCGGCGTGCATGCCTTCGAGGCCGCGGCCCAATACGTGCAGAACTATACCCAGGGCGGGCGCATCCTGATCAAGCACCAGGCGGTGGCGCTGCGCCTCGCCGACATGGCGACGCGGATCGAGGCGGTGCGGGCGCTGCTCGATCGTGCGGCGCATGCGGTCGACGACAACGCCGCCGATGCCGACATGCTTTGCAACATGGTCAAGCTGTTCGCCTCGGAGGAGATCCTCAAGGTCGCGCAGCATTGTCTGGAGCTGCACGGCGGCAACGGCGTCATGCTCGATTTCGGCGTGGAAAAGATCTTCCGTGACGCCGCCATCTTCCTGCACATGGATGCCACCGTCGACATATCGAAATTCAAGATC
Source organism: uncultured Alphaproteobacteria bacterium (assembly GCA_963840535.1). GTDB lineage: Bacteria > Pseudomonadota > Alphaproteobacteria > Rhizobiales > Xanthobacteraceae > VAZQ01. The sequence goes on along the minus strand of CAWIZJ010000062.1, from coordinate 59,248 downwards.
GTGAAGTCGATGTTTCCCGATACCGCCGGCAAATATGCCGGGCCGGAGTAGGGAATGCGCAGGCCGATCCCGCTTACGCCTTCTGCGTCAGGCGGAAGCCGGCCAGCACGATCGCAAAGCCTGCGAGTTGCGCCAGGCTCGGCACCTCGCCGAGCACGAGCAGGCCGATCAGCAGCGTGAAGCCCGGCACCAGTGAGGGAAACACCGCGGCGCGGCCGGCGCCCAGCAGCTCGACTGAACGCGTGAACAGATAGGTCGCACCGGCGCCCGCGAAGATGCCCTGTGCCACGAGCTGCAAAAGGTTCTCCAGGACCCCGAGGCCGAACATGCGCTCGAAGCCGAAGGCCATCCATTGGATCGGAAGGGCGACCAACGACACCACGCTGGTGACGGCGACCGCCCGCGTCGGCGTGATGCGCCACAGCCGCAGCAGCATTCCGAACGTCGCAAACAACAGGCCGGCGATGGCGAACGAAAGGTCGCCGACCAGGCCGCGCGTCCCGAGGGTCGCAAGCGCCTCGACGCCGATCACGGCGAGCCCGGCGACGATGACGAGCGCCCCCAGGGCCCGCTGCGCCGGCAGCTTCTCCTCGAGCACTGCAGTGGCCAGCACAAGCCCACCGAGTGCGGCGCAAGACGGCTGGATCACTCCGCCATGGGCGAGCGGCACGAACAGAAATCCGGCATAGCTGAACAAGGCCAGGGGCAGCCCGCCAGCGAGCGTCAGCAAGGAGCCTTGTCCCCAGCTCACGCCGCCCAGGTCGGTCAGGCCGCTACGGGCCAGCAGCGGCAGGAACACCAGTCCTGCCCAGACGAAGCGATGAAACGCGATGTCCATCGGCGAAAGCCCGGCGGTGATGCCATGGCGCGCGGCGACGAAGCCGGCCGCCCAGAACAGCGCCGCGCCGGCGCCGCAGAGCACGCCCACGATGCTCGGCGACCGTTTCCAAGATCCCGGGAGGAACGGCCCCGGCGCGGTCACGACGTTCCTCCTCGGTCGGCGATCCCACAGGCGTAGTACGTGGCTGCCGACATCGTGTCGACCCGATTCGGAACGCACGCCGTGCAGAGCCCCCACCCTGACCCTCCCCCGCAGGCGGGGGAGGGAAAGCTGCGGCACGCTCGCGCCGCAATCGGCACCGCCGCGCAATCGGTACCGCCGCGTAATTGACAACGCGCCGCGTAATCGACATTCGCTCGTTCGTCTCGACAGCGACGTACGTCGCTTCCGTGGCGTGCTCGGCTGTGCAGCGGGCACGGCTGCCTCCCTCCCCCGCTTGCGGGGGAGGGTCGGGGAGGGGGTGCTGCTTTCAGTGCGGCATCGGTACCGCCGCCCTGCCGAATGTTTGTCGTTGCCGCCTTGCCCGCCAGCCTTTCCAATAGCACGGTAAGGAATCACACCCGTGGCGTCCCTCGAGACCATCAGCATCGGGATTTTGCTCGGCTCGCTCCTGGTGCTGGCCGGCATCCTGTCGAGCCTGATTGCCATGCGCTTCGGGGCGCCGTTGTTGCTGGTGTTTCTGATCGTGGGCATGGTGGCCGGCGAGGCAGGCCCCCTCGGCATCAAGTTCGACGATGTGGAAGTTGCCTACACCGTGGGCTCGGTGGCGCTCGGGCTCATCCTGTTCGACGGTGGCCTGCGAACCCGATTCCAGACCTTCCGGAACGTGATCGGGCCGGCGGGCATGCTGTCGACGGTGGGCGTGCTCGCGACCGCTGCACTGACGGCGCCGGCCGCGGTGTGGACGCTGGGTCTGAGCTGGACCGAAGCCCTGCTCGTGGGTGCGGTCGTCGCCTCCACCGACGCGGCCGCCGTCTTCTTCCTGCTGCACGCGCGCGGGCTGCGGTTGCGGCCGCGCGTCAATGCGACGCTCGAGGTCGAATCCGGCATCAACGACCCCTTCGCGATCTTCCTCACCATCGTTCTGGTGGAGATCCTGCTGGTAGGCAGCAAGCCTTGGCACGAGATCGTGACGCTGTTGATGCAGGAGGCGATCCTCGGAGCGCTGGCCGGGTACTTCGGCGGCCGCGCGGTGGTGCTGGTGCTCAACCGGCTCGACCTGCCGCAGGGTCTGCACGCGCCCTTCGTTGCGACCGGGGCCGTCGTCGTCTTCGGGTTGGCGCAGGCCGTCCACGGGTCGGGTTTCCTCGCCGTCTATATCGCCGGCCTGGTGGTCGGAAACAGCTCCACGAGAGCCCACAATACGGTGGTCGCCTTCCTCGATGCCGCGACCTGGCTGGCGCAGATCGCGATGTTCGTGTTGCTCGGCCTGTTGTCGTGGCCGGAGCGCCTCCCGGGTGCGATCCTGCCCGGCCTGGCGGTCGCCGCGACCTTGATGTTGATCGCGCGGCCGGGTGCAGTGTTCCTCTGCCTCGTGCCCTACCGTTTCAGCGTGAGGGAGAAGCTGTTCATCTCCTGGGTGGGACTGCGCGGGGCGGTCGGCATATTCATTGCCTCGATCCCGCTCCTCGTCGGGCTGCCGAACGCCCCGCTTTATTTCGACGTGGGTTTCATCGTCGTTCTGACGTCGCTCCTGGTTCAGGGTTGGACCATCGCGCCGGCCGCGCGCTGGCTCGGTGTCGCGTTTGTGCGCAGCGACCCGCTGCCGCGCCGGGTCGAGCTCGATCTGCCGGGGCAGCTCGAGCAGGAGATCGTGGGTTATCCCATCGGCGCCAACAGTCCCTACCTGCGGCGCGGTTTGTTGCCGGCATGGGCGCGTCCGACCCTGGTGGTGCGCGAGGAGCGCATCCTGATGCCGACCGAGGTGCAGGGCGTGCGCGAGGGCGACTATCTCTATCTGCTGGCACCGCCCGAAAAGGCGCAGGCGCTCGATCGTTTCTTCGTCGAAATGCCGCCACCGGCGGTGCCCGATCCGCGCCTGCTCGGCGATTTCTTCGTCTCCGGCGACGTGACGCTCGGCGCGCTGGCGGAAATCTACGGCCTGTCGATTGCGCCGGACCATGCCGAGACATCGCTGGCCGATCACATCGCCGACGATGTCAAGCGGCGGCCGAGGCAGGGCGACATCGTGCCGCTCGGGCCGATCGCGCTGTTGGCGCATCGGGTGACCGACGGGCGCGTCACCAGCGTCGGCTTGCGGCTTCCGGAGGAGGAGGACGAACAGCCTGCGACATGGGCGGCGCAGGCTGAAGAAGCTCGCGCGCGGCTGGTGGTCGCGGTTCGGCTGGTCGTAGTCCCCGCGACAGGATCGACCGGTCATCGCACCGCAGGACGCGCAACGGCTCCCACCGCCCATTCCGCGATGATGGCGACGAGCGCGTCGAGGCCGTCGGTCAAGGCCGCGGGTCCAGGCTGCAGGATCAGCGGCGATTTGATCTCACGCAGGAAGCCGTTGCGCACTGCGGGGATGGCGGCGAAGCCCGGTCGCGCCGCGACCTTGGCCGGCGCGAATCGCTTGCCGCACCAGGACCCGACGATGATGTCGGGCCTGGCCGCGATCAGCGCATCCGGCGACACGATGCGGTCCTTGGCGTTCTTGCGCCTGGCGAGATCGGGAAACACCTCGATGCCGCCCGCGATCTCGATCAGCTCGGAGACCCAGCCGATGCCCGAGATCATCGGCGTCGTCCCACTCCTCGAAATAGACGCGCGGATGGCGCTCGATCAGTGACGCGTCGGCGCGCACCTGAGCGATCCGTCGTGCGAGCGATTCCGCGAGCGCATCGGCCTTCAACGTTGCGCCGATCAAGGCGCCGAGCGTGCGAATCATGCCGAGGATGCCGGCCACGTCGCGCTGGTTGAAGGCGTGGACCGCGACGTTGCGGCGGATCAGCTCGGCCGCGATGTCGGCCTGCAGATCGGAGAAGGTGAGCACCAGGTCGGGCTCGAGCGCCAGGATCCTCTCGAAGTCCGCGGAGATGAATGCCGAGACCCGCGGCTTTTCCCTGCGCACCCGCGCCGGCCGTACCGCATAGCCCGAAACGCCGACGATGCGCCGCTCCTCGCCGAGGAGATAGAGCGTCTCGACGGTCTCTTCGGTGAGGCAGACAATTCGCTCGGCGGGATGCATGTCGTTCGGCTCAGGGCAAACGGGCCGATCGCGTCGCCCCAAGAGAGCGCCCTATCGGAGCACCAACGATAGCACGACCAATCGACGTCGAGTCTGCGGCGATCGGTGCTCTCGTAGTGCGCCTTGTTGCGCCGTCACCACACGCGCAGCTTCTGCTCGACGGTGGCGTCCGCTACCGCGGCTCGGACGATCCGCGGGGTTAGTGTCCAGTCACGCCCCTCTCCTCGACACCCCCAACTGCCCCGCTTCTGCGGGGCTTTTCTTCGAGAACGTGGTCCCGCTATCATCGATCATGCCTTGCGGGTGCATACACCAATGATGAATGGCCGGTTCTCGGCGGATCCGACCAGGCGGTCCATGATCCGCCTCTTGGTGACCGGCGCCGGTTTGCTGGGCGCCGCGCACCACATCCTCTTGGAGGCACAGGCGAGGCCGGCTCGCAATGGCGGTACAGGGGTCAGGCCCGGCCGATCGGAGTGGCAGCCCGGAGCGGGCGCCCGCGGGGCCGGTGGCGATCATCGTTTCTATCCCCAGGCAGGCCGTGTTCGTCTATCGCAACGGCATCCAGATCGGGATGTCGCCCTGCTCGACCGGCAAGAAGGGGCACGAAACACCCACCGGTGTATTCACGATTCTGCAGAAGGCGAAAGTGCATCATTCCAGCACCTACGACAACGCTCCCATGCCCCACATGGAACGGCTCACCTGGGACGGCATCGCACTGCATGCCGGCAAGCTGCCGGGCTATCCCGCCTCTCACGGCTGCGTTCGCTTGCCGCCGGAGTTTGCTGCGAAGCTCTACGACAGTCACCGCAGGTCGGGACGCCCGTCATCATCGCGGCCGACCACACCCAGCCGGCGTCGGTCGTCGATCCGGGCCTCATTCTCGGGTGCCAAGGCCAAGCAGGAGCTTGCCAAGGTCGCGAAGAAGACCAAGCCCAAATTTGCCCAGACCGACGCGGTCACCTCGATCCTCGTCTCCAGCGCCGACAAGTCGATCTACGTCCTGCAGAACGGCGAGATCGTCGCGCAAGGCAAGGCGAGCATTGCCAATCCCTCGAAACCGCTCGGCTCCCATGTGTTCGTTCTCCAGGGAGGGGATGAGAACGGGTTTACCTGGCACGCGAGCGGTTTCGATGCCGGCCGTCGCGGTGCGGTGAAGCCCGGCACCTCCGTGGTGGAACGGGTTACGCCGCCGCAGAACGTGCTCGACGCGATCCATGAACGCATGAAGCCGGGGATGGTGTTCGTGACCACGGACAGTCCGGCAACACCCGACACGCGCACCGGCAAGGATTTCGTGGTGATGGACGCGCCGGGAAACTGACCCGCTGCAGCGGAGACCCGCCGCCCTCGGGCCCGGTCTTCCATCGTTAATTGGAACTACACCAATCCCTTATATCCGGTTCCACGGCACGTCCTTGGCAGTTGCGATTCGACCCCCCTGAGCGGGCTCGCTATAGTCGTGGCATGACGGCGCACGGCTGGGGTGCATCGATCCGCGAGCGTGAGTAGGAGCAGGCTATGGCGCCCCGGGCATACTGGAAAGGCTACTTGAAGCTGTCGTTGGTGTCGTGCCCGATCGCTCTCTACCCGGCGTCGTCGAGCTCCGAGCGGGTATCATTCAACCGGATCAATACCAGGACGGGAAACCGCCTGAAGCAGCAAATGGTCGATGCCGAGTCCGGCGAGCCCGTCGGCAAGGAGGATATCGGCCGCGGATACGAATACGCCAAGGGCCAATACCTCCTGGTCGAGGATGACGAGCTCGAGAAGATCAAGATCGAGAGCACTCACACGATCGAGATCGACAGTTTCGTGCCGCGATCGGAGGTCGACGACCGCTACCTGTCCAGTCCCTACTACTTGTCGCCGACCGACCAGGTCGGACAGGAGGCCTTCTCGGTCATTCGCGATGCCATGCGGGAGAAGAAGGTGGTCGGGCTTGCGCGGGTGGTGCTGACGCGCCGGGAGCACGTCGCGATGCTCGAGCCCTTCGACAAGGGCTTGCTGGCGACGACCCTGCGCTATCAATACGAGATCCGTGACCATGCCGAATATTTCGAGGATATACCGGATCTCAAGCTCCCGGCGGAGATGAAGAAGCTCGCGGCCCACATCGTGGACACCAAGAGCGGCCACTTCGAGCCCAAGAGCCACGAGGATCATTACGAAAAGGCGCTGGTCGAGCTTGTTGAAGACCAAGGAGGCCGGCAAGCCCATCGAGGTCGTGGGCGAGGAACCGGCGGCGCCTCGCGTGATCAATCTGATGGATGCCTTGCGGGCGAGCATCGGTGCCAGCGTCAAGAAGCCGGCGGCGGCCAGCACCGGATCGCGCCGGGCGGCCAAGAAGAAGGCAGCCGGGCGCTGACAGGTCTCGGTCGGCGAGCCGGCAATCACAGTTGCCAGCCGGATCAGTCGGCTGTTTTCTTCTGTGTGCTGTGGATTCCCGACTCGCGCTCCCGACCATGGCTACTGAACCGAGCAACACCGCGTTGCAGCGCACCGTCGCTTTCACTGGGCGGCTGGCGGCGATGCGACGGGAGGAGGCGTTCGCGCTGGTGCGTCGGGCAGGCGGCACCCCGCGCCGCGGTGTCACCAGGACGACCAGCATTCTCGTGGTTGGCGGGCTCGGATGGCCGCTCCTGGCGGATGGAAAACCGTCGAAGAGCCTGAGCCTCGCAAAGTCCTACGGGGTGGCAATCGCAAGCGAGCGTCAGTTCCTCGAATGGGCCGGAAGGGCCGTCCCCGACGACCAGCTCAGGACGTATTCTGCCGGTCAGATGGCTTCGTTGAGCGGCCTTCCGCTCGAAGTGGTCGAGCAGGCCGCTGTGTTCGGATTGCTCGACCAGCGTGAGGGGCGCTATGGCTTTCGCGATCTGACCGCGGCACGGCAACTCTCCGGATTGCTCGAATCCGGCGTCGCACTCTCGACCATCACCAGGAGCCTGTTCGACATCCGAACCTGGCTGCCCGAAGCAGCGTTATCCAACCTGCGCCTCTATCCGGCTTCGTCGGACGCCGTTCTGATCGAGCACATGAAGGGACGTGCCGACCGGACCGGCCAGTTCGTGCTTCCGGTCGGCGAACCGCAGGAAAGCCCCGACGACCTGTTCGAGCAGGCGCAATCGGCCGAGGAGGCAAGGGATTTCGAGGCCGCGCAGCGGCTTTATCGCAGAGTCATGCGGCTCGACCCCGGCGATCCGACTGCGGCATTCAATCTCGGCAATCTGCTCCGCGCCAGCGGCCGCAAGGTCGAGGCGGAGGCGGCCTACCGGGCCGCGACCAAGGCCGACCCTCGCTTCTGCGAAGCCTGGTACAATCTGGCCGATATTCTCGACGATCAGAGCCGAACGGACAAAGCGGTCGTGTGCCTCGAGCGGGCGCTCGAAGCCGACCCGGACTATGCCGACGCGATCTTCAACCTCGGTCTGCTTCACCAGCGCAAGGAACGGCACGCGGCCGCGGCCGTCTGCTGGCGACGCTATCTTGCGTTGGACAATGCCTCGCCCTGGGCGTCGCGCGCGAGATTGGCGCTGAAATACTGCGAGATGCAGCTCGCCCGGTCCTCGTAGTTCTTTGTAGGTTGGCGTGGAGCGCAGCGAGACCCAACGTCACATGCGGGCGCAAGATGTTGGGTCTCGCAAGATCACAACCTACTACAATAGCGGATGGATCGACGGAGCCATTGTGGCGGTTCGCAAGACAAGCTCGAAGCCGGGATCGCGTCGCGACCCGCTCCAGGACTACAGGAAGAAGCGCGATTTCGCGCGCACCACCGAGCCGGAGCCGAAGCGAGGGCAGGGGAGCGGCTGGCAGTTCGTGGTGCAAAAGCACGATGCGCGCCGCGTTCACTACGACCTGCGGCTCGAGCTCGACGGCACGCTCAAGAGCTGGGCGGTGACGCGAGGGCCCAGCATGATCGTCGGCGAGAAGCGGCTCGCCGTTCGCACCGAAGATCACCCGATGCAATACCTCGATTTCGAAGGCAACATTCCCAAGGGCGAGTATGGCGGCGGTGCGATGATCGTGTGGGATCGGGGGCGATGGAGCTCCGCCTCCGATCCGCACAAGGGACTTCGGAAAGGCCACCTCGACATCGCGCTCGAAGGCGGCCGGCTGAGAGGCCGGTGGCATCTGGTCCGCATGCGGCCGCGGCCGCGGAGAGAAGACGGAGCAATGGCTGCTGATCAAGGCCGACGACGAGTTCGGTCGTCGGGCCGGCCAGCCCGACATCACCGAACAGGAGACGACCTCGTTTCTCAGCGGTCGCACCACCGAGGAGCTCGCGTCGCTCGGGGAATTGCGCAAGGACCACGCCGGCCGTGCTCGGGTGATCGGCGCGCGCAGGAAGGTGCCACCCGATCCGGGCAAGGTTCGCGGCGCGCGCAAGGCAATCCTGCCCGCCTTCCTCGAACCGAGCGTGCCACAACAGACAGACAAGGCGCCGAGCGGGCCGAGATGGGTCCACGAGATCAAGTACGACGGCTATCGCCTGCAGGCACGCATCGACGGGCCGGGCGTACAGCTGCTGACACGGCGGGGGCTCGATTGGACCTCCCGGTTCCCGAGCATTGCCATCGCGCTGAAGGATCTCGGGCTGAGCTCCGCGCTGATCGACGGCGAGGTCGTCGTCGAGGATACCGCGGGAATTCCCAGCTTCGCCGCCTTGCAGGCGGACTTGAGCAGCGGACGACGCGATCGCTTTCGCTATTTCGTGTTCGACCTTCTCTATTGCGAAGGATTCGATCTGACCGCGGCGACCCTGCTCGATCGCAAGGCGCTGCTGCAGCGTATCGTCGCGGGGCTCTCCCCCGGTTCGCCCGTTTGCTTCAGCGAGCATCTGGAGCAGGACGGCCCCACCATGTTCGAGCATGCGTGCCGCCTCGGCCTGGAGGGTATCGTGTCGAAGCGCGGCGACCTGCCATATCGAGCCGGGCGCGGGACGCATTGGCTGAAGACCAAAGGTATTCTCCGGCAGGAATTCGTGATCCTGGGTTACGTGCCTTCGACCTCTGCAAGGGGTACCGTCGGCGCGCTGCTGGTCGGCTACTTCGATCGCGGGACGCTTTATTACGCCGGCCGCGTGGGCACCGGATATTCCGCCGACCAATCGCGGCTGCTGCGCTCACAACTCGAAAAAATCGGCGCGGCCAAACCGAAGCTGGGAAACAGTCTTCCCGTCGGCTCCGAAAAGGATGTTCGATGGGCCGAGCCGCGCCTTGTCTGCGAAGTCGAATATCGGGGCTGGACCACGGACAACCTGATCCGTCAGAGCGTGTTCAGAGGCCTCAGGGAGGACCGTGCTCCCGAGGACATCGTGCTCGAGGTGGCGCCGAAGGAATCCCGACCGGATCGCACGCGCGAGCTCACTTGGCGGCGTCTCACTCATCCGGAAAGGATGCTCTGGCCGGAGCGGGGCATCACCAAGGAGGGCTTGGCGGAATTCTATGCTGAAATCGCCGATCGGATCCTGCCGCACGTCTCCGGACGCGTGCTGAGCCTCGTTCGCTGTCCGTCGGGGGTCGACGAAAAATGCTTCTTCGCCAAGCACGCCTGGCACGGCCTCAGCAATTCGGTGCGCCGGGTGAATGTCGGAGAGAAGGAGAAGATGCTGATCCTCGATGACCTCGATGGATTGATCGACCTGGTCCAGGCCAGCGTGCTGGAAATTCATCCCTGGGGATCGATGGCCGCGGACCTGGAAAGTCCGGATCGCCTGATCTTCGACCTCGATCCCGGCGAGGACGTAGCGTGGAGCGCAGTCATCGAGGCTGCCTTCGATGTGCGCAGCCGGTTGCAGGCTGACGGTCTCGAGAGCTTCGTGAAGACCTCGGGGGGCAAGGGTCTCCATGTGGTGCTTCCCATCGAGCCCAGCGTCGGATGGGACGAGGCCAAGCGTTTCACCCAGCGGATTGCAGAGACGATGGCCAGGTCCCAGCCGGATCGTTACGTCGCCACGATGGCCAAGAAGGCCCGGCGCGGGCGCATCTTCGTCGACTATCTGAGGAATGGGCGCGGCGCGACCGCCGTCGCGCCGTACTCGACCCGGGCGTTGCCGCTGGCGTCGGTATCGACGCCATTGGCCTGGGACGAGCTCTCCGAGGGCATTCGCGCCGATCATTTCAAGATCGACAACCTCAGACAACGGCTCGATGTCCTCAAGGAAGACCCCTGGCCCGGATTTTTCACCCTCCGTCAACGACTGCCGGTGCGCGCGGATTGATGGCGGCTCGTTCGACCCGCCGCCTGGTTAGGCCATCAGCTCGGCGGTCCTCGCGTCGAGCAATTCGACAGCGCCAGTGGCGACGATCCGCCCACCGTCCATCAGCGCGACGGTCGTCGCGATGCGCCGAAGCTCGGCGGCATGGTGGCTTACGTAGACCATCGGCACGCGTGCTTCGTCGCGCAGCCTTTCGAGATAGGGCAGGATCTCGCGCTTTCGCGCGGTATCGAGCGAGGCCAGCGGCTCATCGAGGAGGAGCAGACGGGGCTGCATCAGGAGTGCGCGTCCAATGGCGACGCGCTGGCGTTCGCCGCCCGAGAGCTTGCCCGGACGGCGACCGAGAAGATGGCGGATGTCGAGCAGCGTCAGGATCTGCGCCGCCCCGGTGTCGTCGCGCGGAAGTCCGTACATCCGCCGCCCATAGTCGAGGTTCTTCGCAACCGTGAGATGCGGGAATAGCCGACCTTCCTGGAAGACGTAGCCGATGCGTCGGCGGTGCACCGGGATGTCGATCCGCTTCTCGGAGTCGTACAGAACCGTGTCGTCGACAACGATGCGTCCGCGGTCGGGCGCGAGCAGGCCGGCAATCATGTTGACCAGTGTCGTCTTGCCCGAACCGGAGGCGCCGAACAGAGCTGTCACGCCGCCGGCGGTCTCGAAGCCGGCATGAAGCGAGAAGTCGCCGAGCCGTTTCTCGACCTCGACCGCGAGCATCCTCACTCCCCGTGCAAGCGTGTGCCCGCCCGCCGTGCGAGCCATTCGGAGGCAACCAGCGCCGCCAGCGAGATCGCGATCGAAACCAGCACCAGCCGGCCCGCCGCGGCATCGCCACCCGGTACCTGGGTGAACGTGTAGATCGCCGCCGAGATCGTCTGCGTCTCCCCCGGGATGTTGGAAACGAAGGTGATGGTTGCCCCGAACTCGCCGAGCGCCTTGGCGAAGCAAAGCACCATGCCCGCGATCAATCCAGGCATCGCCAGCGGTAGCGTGACCGTGAGGAACACCCACAGGCGGTCGGCGCCGAGCGTCGCCGCCGCGCCTTCGAGCTTGCGGTCGATCGCTTCGATCGCCAGCCTGATCGGGCGCACCAACAGCGGGAAGCCCATCACCCCGCAGGCGAGCGCCGCCCCGGTCCAACGGAACGAGAACACGATGCCGAGATGATCGGCGAAAAAGGCGCCGATCGGTCCGCGGCGGCCGAACGAGATCAGAAGCAGATAACCCGTGACCACCGGTGGCAGCACGAGCGGAAGGTGCACCAGGCCGTCGAGCAATGCCTTGCCCCAGAAATTGGTGCGTGCGAGCAGCCATCCCACGGCCACTCCGAACGGAAGCGCCACCAGCGTCGCGACCAGTGCGATCCGGAGCGTCAGCCTGATTGCGACCCATTCATCGGGCGAGAGATCGAGCATGTCGGACGGCGGACGACCGACGACGCGGAATGGAAATCCCCGGTTTTCCCGTCGCCTGTCGTCCGTCCTCTGTCCTTGAGTTACGAGGTCGGCCGGATCAGAAATGTAAAGCCGTAGGTCTCGAACACGGCTTTCGCCGCTTGGGAGCGCAGGAAGGCGAGGTACTGCGCGGCATCGAGCCTGGCGTTGGCTGTCAGCGCCACCGGATAGACGATCGGCGGGTGGGATGCCGCGGGAAAGGTGCCCACGATCTTCACTTTCGGCTCGATCCTGGCGTCGGTCTCGTAGACGATGCCGAGCGCCGCCTCGCCGCGCGCAACCAGCGTGAGCGCCGCGCGGACGTTCTCCGTCATGGCGAGCCTCGGCTCGCTCGCGGTCCATGCGCCGAGCTGCTCCAGCGCTGCCTTGGCGTATTTGCCGACCGGGACGGCACGCACGTCGCCGGTGACGATCCGCCCGTCGCCGGCGAGCTTCGCCAGGTCCAGGCCGGGACCGATGGTCACATTGCCAACCTTCGAATCCGCGGGTGCGATCAGCACCAGCCGGTTGCCGAGCAGGTTGACGCGGGTGTCGTCCCTGATGAGCTTCCTCTGTGCGCCGTAGTCCATCCAGTCGAGATCGGCCGAGGCGAAGACATCGGCCGGCGCGCCGTTCTCGATCTGCTTTATCAGGGCGGAGCTCGCAGCATAGCTCGCAACGACCCTGATGCGGGTCTGCCTGGTGAAGGCGGCATTGATGTCGTCGACTGCATTTTTCAGCGAGGCGGCGGCGAACACCGTGACCGATCTGTCCGCCGCGAACGACGCAGGGACGATGGTCACGAGGGAAATTGCGACGGCCGCTACAACGGCCGCGCGTTCGAGATGAAACATGATGGCGCTCCTTTACATGACGACAGCCGCGCACGGCTGCCGCGTCCTGCTGGGGCGGGATTTTGACCTGAGGCGGCCAATCCGGAAGCGCCATTCCGGGGCGGGGGCGCGCTTACGGCGCGCCACGGGCCGCAACTACGACACTAGCAGGATTGCATGCGCAGGCAAGGCCCGGCCCGACATCCTCATCGCCGGGCCGAAACTCTCATAGATTTTGATCAGTGCCCGTTTTCGAATCGGATTTGCGGCACGGTTGTGCGAACTTCGGGTTCGGGTCTGGATCACGGTGCATTCGCCGACGGATGGGGATACCCTCATCCCCTGAAAGAGCCGGCCTGATCGGTGGGAGGGCCGTCGCGAGGACGGGAATCGCATGGTTGGGACGGCGCCGATCGAGGGCGAATACGACTATATCATCGTGGGCGCCGGCTCGGCCGGCTGCGTGCTGGCCAACCGCCTGTCGGCCGAGCCGTCGGTGCGCGTGTTGTTGTTGGAGGCGGGCGGCAAGGACAATTGGATCTGGTTCCACATTCCGGTCGGCTACCTCTTTGCCATCGGCAATCCGCGCGCGGATTGGATGTTCAAGACCGAGCCGGAGCAAGGGCTCAACGGCCGCAGCCTCAACTATCCGCGCGGCAAGGTGATCGGCGGCTCCTCCGCCATCAACGCCATGATCTACATGCGCGGGCAGGCGGCCGACTACGACCATTGGCGGCAGCTCGGCCTTGCCGGCTGGGGCTACGACGACGTGCTGCCTTTCTTCCGCAAGCATGAGGATCATTTTCTCGGGGCGAGTGATGCGCACGCGGTCGGCGGCGAGCTGCGCATCGAGGCGCCGCGGGTGCACTGGGACATTCTCGACGCGTTCTGCACGGCAGCCGAGCAGGCCGGCATCCGGCGCATCCCCGACTTCAACACCGGCGACAACGAAGGCAGCTGCGCCTTCCACGTCAATCAGCGACGCGGTCGACGCTGGTCGGCGGCGCGCGGCTTCCTCAAGCCGGTGCTCGACCGCGTCAATCTGCGCCTCCAGACCCGATGCCTGGCCGAGGGTATCGTGTTCGAAGGCACGCGCGCGGTCGGCGTGCGCTGGCGGCAGGACGGTGTGGCGCGATCGGCCCGCTGCCGCGGCGAGGTGATTCTCGCGGCCGGCTCGATCGGCTCGATCCAGCTTCTCATGCTCTCCGGGGTCGGCCCCGGCGGCGCGCTGCAGCGGTTCGGCATTCGCACCCTGCTCGACAAGCCGGGCGTGGGTGAGAATCTGCAGGATCATCTGCAGCTTCGGCTCATCTACAAGGTGACCGGGGCCAAGACGCTGAACGAGACCTATCGCTCGCTCGTCGGCCGCGTACGCATGGGCCTCGACTACGCCCTGCTTCGCCGTGGTCCGCTCACCATGGCGCCCTCGCAGCTCGGCCTGTTCACCCGCTCGAGTCCCTTGCACGAGCGCGCGAATATCCAGTTCCATGTGCAGCCGCTGTCGCTCGAGAAATTCGGCGACCCGCTGCACGAGTTCTCGGCCTTCACCGCCAGCGTCTGCAACGTGCAGCCGACGTCGCGCGGCTTCGTCCGGCTGCGTTCGCCCGATCCCGCCGACAAGCCGGTGATCAAGCCGAACTACCTGTCGACCGACGAAGATCGCCGCGTCGCCGCGGACTCGATCCGGGTCGCACGCAGGATCGTGGCGCAGCCGGCCTTGGCCGGTTACAAGCCGGTCGAATATCTGCCCGGACCCTCCGTGGGCGACGACGATGCGGCGCTGATCAAGGCCGCGGGCGATATCGGCACGACCATCTTTCATCCGGTCGGCACTGCCAAGATGGGCCGCGCGAGCGATCCGATGGCGGTGGTCGACGAACGTTTGCGCCTGATTGGAATCGAGCGCCTGCGCGTCGTCGATGCCTCCATCATGCCGACGATCACCTCGGGCAATACCAACGCGCCGACGATGATGATCGCCGAGAAGGGTGCGGCCATGATTTGCGCGGACCGGCATGGTTAGGGGCGACGCACGGGCATGGCCGGCGTCTGCCCATTTCTGCGGTATGGCTTCCGGGTAGCGTAGGCCGCGGCGAGCGGCACACCTGAAGGAGTTGCGGAGAGGTGGGCAATGAAGTTGGTCGAGCGCACGAAGGCGATCCTGTTCACGCCGCGAACCGAGTGGTTGGCGATCGAGCAGGAATCGAGCAGGATGCGCGACCTCTATATCGGCTATGTCGCCATCCTCGCGGCCGTCCCGGAGCTCGCCAATTTCATCGGTCAATCGGTGATCGGCGGCTATAAGCCGCTCGTCTCGGGCCTCACGCGCGCCATCGTCGTCTACGTCGCAACCTTCGCCGTGGTGTATTTCGTCGCAGTGGTGATCGACGTGCTCGCCCCGCGCTTCGGCGGCAAGAAGAACTGGCCGAATGCGTTCAAGCTGTCGGTCTATTCGCACACGCCGCTCTGGCTTGCCGGCATTTTCCTGCTCATCCCCGGCCTGAACTTCCTGGTGATCCTGGGCGGCTTGTTCGGATTCTATCTGCTCCGGACCGGGTTGCCGCTGCTGATGCACGCGCCGGACGACAGGGCGCTGCGCTATGCCGTGATCGTGACGGCTGGCGCGCTCATTCCCGCGCTCGTGCTGTCGATGATCTGACGATCTGACCGGGCGGTCCGAAGCTCGGCGTGTCGGGGGTGAGGTCCTCGCTGGAGGGAGAGGAACCGGAAACGAACACTCTCCGGGTGTTGCTGCGCGATCTTTCGAATTCCTGCGAAATGCTGCGGAGGCAAACTGTGGCAGTTCACATCAATGCCTCCGTCGAAGCAGCGGGTCGCTTCTGGATCGAGGCTCGAACCGGCGGGGGCTTCCTTCGGGCTCGACCTTGTGGGAAACTTGTTAGATGGGGTGCAGGGTTGCACCTCTTGTAGGGAGACGAGCCAATGGGAGACCAAGCAATCGGTTGGATCGCAGCGATTATCATCGGCGGAATTGCAGGCTGGCTGGCAGAGCAGTTCATGAAGAGCAACATGGGGTTGCTGATGAACATCCTGCTCGGCATCGTCGGGGCGGTGGTTGCCAGCGCTATTTTCAGCTTCTTCGGGATCGCTCTGGGCGGATGGATCGGCTACCTGATTGCTGGCTTCATCGGCGCGTGTTTGCTGATCTGGATCGTCCGCGCGATACAGGGCCGGACAGCTTGAGCATCCGCGTCCTGACCCGGCACGTCGTTACTTCATCGCAACCTCAACCGAAACGAAGGATTTTCGAGCAAGGTCGGTCGTTAGCGGGCGCTATCTTGTAAGGCCCCCGCGAGTGCAGATAGGTGCATTGTCGTGAGACAATCCCGGCCGCTGATTTCTCTTGGCCATCTCTGACCAGAACCCCGTAGCCAGAGAGGTCGAGGGCAAGCCAGCCGAGGAAAATATAAAAAAATATCCAGCAATGCCGGCGGCCATCATCGCTTCCCCCAGTCCTCTAACTCGCGTGTCGTCGCAGGGTGTGTCGGGTTCTTGTATTTAATAGTGCCTGCGCCGCAATGACTTTCGAGTTGATATATTCGAACTGGGCATTTCGGTCGGGATGTTTCGAGCCTTCATCCGCCTTGCGGTTGGACTGGCGCGCGAACCCGAGTTTCCCCAACTCCTTGCGCACCGTATCGGCACTGATCGGATGCCCCATCTCCGTCAGCGTCGCCGCCAGCTTCTCCATGCTTTTCGACACCCAGATCAACGGCCGCACCGGATCGCCCAGCGTCGCGGGCTCCACGAGCCGCTTAAGGGCGGGGACCAGCCCTGGATCGTTCTCGCAAACCGGACGACGCCCGCCGCCAGCGCGACGAACGTGCCCCTTCGGCAGCGGTTCCGCGTCGAGATCGTCCTGACCGCGATTGACCGTCGAACGGGCCAGCCCGGTAATCCTCGAGACGGCCGCGAGGCCGCCCCGACCGGCGGTCCGCACCTCCACCGCCGCAAACAACCGACGCCCCCGCTCGTCCAGCTTCGAGCCGACCGCCTCCCATCGCTGCCGAATGGCGTCCTCGTCGATCATGCGACCGACCTACGCCTGCTCGCCCCCTCGGGAATCCCCAAGACCTGAGTCAATCCGACGCACCCACGTCCGATTACGATTCAGTTATTGTGCGGATTGTCCTTAGTCTGCTTCGCCTTGAGCTGGGGAGGGGCAAAGCTGCTGCCGGATTCTTTGACAATCGTCGTCGTAGTCGGACAATTTCACAGTATGACTCTGAACGTTAAAGAGTACTTCCCCGGTACCGCAGCCCTTGTCGCCAACACTGTGGCGTTGCGCCTCCACCGTCACGGTGCCGCTGGTGCCCTGATTGGCGAGCCCAACGAACAGCACGCCGCTAATTCAATACCTTTCTTCAGGTCTGCAAGGTTGTAGTCGGTGACGCCATGGCTAGGGGTGCATTCGTTGGGCCGAGAGCGGTTCCACCGCTGGTCCCAATGCGCCTGCATGCACCGATTAGCACGGTCGCGCGCCCGTTCGCGACAGCGGTTCGGGTCAGAAGCACCGCAGGTTCCCACGGTGGTGAAAGGTGGAACGGGAAAACTTGTGTGCCATTCGTGGCCGGAGGAAAAGTTAGGGACATAGACAAAGTAAAGGCCCCGGCAATGGCGGGTAATGTCTGCTTGTGCCGACGTGGTAGTCAGTGTCGCGCAGCCTAATGCGACAAGCGTCAGCAGCCATGTCGTCCTGGACTTCATGATACGTCCCTCCGCGAAAAGTTCGCAGCACCGCGACGTATCGTGCATGGTATGGATATCGCGAGCGTGGCGCTGTGACGGCCATCACACGAATGCACTTTCCAATCCTGGCGCGCACCCTGGCTGCCAGAAAGCAAGTGTTTCTGTATCGGCCCTGAGCATCATCCGATTGCTGTGCTCGCTGATGCGATTGCAGCGTTCCGCAGGAGAGGTTTCCGGTTAGTGCGACCCCTCAACCGTTCATGCTCGCCGTGATGCGAGACGAGCAGGCTGATTTGCACCGTCGAGACGAGATGGCCAAGGCTGCCGCCCCCGCCGACGCGCTGCGCTACCTGTGCATGTCCAGGCCCTGGGCGGGAAGCACGGAAGCGGAGCATCAGCGTCAAGCCGACATTCGCAACCGCATCCCGCCAGAGCCGAAGGAGTTCATAATGGTTGCCGGTGCGGACGGCATCGTGCTGAGCAACTACTGCATTTGGCACGCGGTGAATTGCTCTATGCGCCGCAAGCCTCACCCCGGATGACAGCGAGCCCCTGTCGATCAGCGTCACCGATGTGAACGAAACCATCACCAATGGGAATGCGCGGCGGCACAGTCGCCGGCACTGCCGGCGCCGACGTGATTGACGGCCAGGGCGGCAATGACACCGTCAATGCCGGCGCGGGCAACGACACTGTTACCGGCGGAACCGGTCGCGATATCGTCAACGCCGGCGATGGCGACGACACCATAGTCGCCACCAACGGCGACGGCTCGCTGGACGCCTATAACGGCGGCACCGGCACCGACACGCTCGACATGTCGGCCATCACTGCGTCTGCGACCATCAATCTTGCGCTGTTCCTTCGTTTCGAGCACGCAAACGGGGCTGGACGCACTGACCTCGATCGAGAATGTCATCGGCGGATCAGGCAACGACGCGATCACGGGCAATGGCGCCGCCAACCGTCTCGATGGCCGCGGCGGCAACGACACCATCAATGCCGGCGCCGGCAACGACTTCATCATCGGCGGAACCGGCAACGACACCATGAACGGCGATGCCGGCAACGATGTTTTCATCTTCGCTGCGGGGTTCGGCAACGACCGGATCAACGGCTTCGACGCCAACCCGACTGGCGGCCAGGATCTCCTCGACATTTCCGCGTTCGGAGTAACGAGCGCCAATTTCGCCGCTCGGGTCACCATCGCCGACGTCGGAGCTAACACTCTCGTCACAATCGATGGAGCCGCCGATCAAACGATCACGACTGGTTGGCATCGGTAACGCCAGTACGGTGACGGAGGCGGACTTCTTCCTTCTCTAACTGAGAACCAGAAGGCGCAAACGAGAGCGGCGATGAAACGCTCGAACAAAACCGAGCCAGGATCGGCACGGTGGGGGATATATTGTCACTGTCCAAAACACTTGCCTACTTGTCCCTGAATTACCCGTCTTTTATGGGCATCGTCTACAACAGAGCCATCGATGAGGAACTCCGCCTGCACGAAAAAGGGCACCCACGACACGGACAGGACACTGGCATCTCTGTCCGGTTTTGCAGGAAAAATCCGTCCAACCACCATGCGACTTACATTCCCACGGTGCGAACCAACGGCTCAGAATGGCTTGGCCCCCCACGCAAGCACGCAGGGGACGCACTGGATGATGCTCTCGAATACTACCATCGACATGTACGTAACCTGACCGACTGGAAAAAGCGCGCCGTCTCATTCGAACATGAAAGCAACCGCCTGCGGCGCCGTGACGCGCTGGCAGAGGCCACTTCCTGCACAACCCTTTGCCTCGTGTGGCTAGGCTTCATTGCAGCCGCTGTCGCCAGCGGGCGGCCCCATCGATGTTTTGCTCAGTATCCTAAGAGCCGATCCAAGAAGTCATGATTCAGGCTCAACCTGTTGCCTTGGTCAAGCGGCGGAGCATGATTCGGATCATTGCAACGCGGATGAAGGCGGCGACGGTCCTGGCGTAGCGCTCGAAGTCGCGCGCCAAGCGGCGATTGCGACTGATCCATGCCAACGTTCGCTCGACGATCCAGCGCTTCGGCAAGACGACGAATTTGTGCATTTCGTTGCGCTTGACGATTTCCACGATCCAGCGGCCGGTGTTGGCGGCAGCATTTGCCACTCGTGGTCCTTGATAACCGGCGTCGGCGAAGATCCGCTCGATGAACGGGAACAGGGCTCGCGTGCGTTGGTCGAGAACCAGCGCCGCCCCGTCGCGATCCTGGATATTGGCGGGATGGACGACAACGCTCAACAGCAAACCGAGCGTATCGACGAGAACGTGCCGCTTGCGGCCGGTGACCTTCTTGCCCGCATCGTAGCCCTGCGCATCGATCGAGGCCCCCCTTTTTGCGCCGCTTTGGCGCTTTGGCTGTCAATGATCGCTGCTGTGGGACTCGCCTCGCGCCCCTCCTGCTCGCGTACGGCCACGTAGAGCGCATGGTGAAGGCGCTCCAGCGTGCCATCCCAATCCCACAACATGAAATAATGGTGCGCCGTGCTCTTGGGCGGAAACTCCTTTGGCAAGGCCTTCCACTGGCAGCCAGTCCACAACACATACAAAATGGCGTTCAGAACCTCGCGCACGTTCACATCTCGCGGCCGCCCGCCGCGCCGAGCAGGAGGAATCATCGGCTCAACCAACGCCCATTCGGCGTCGGTGAGATCACTCGAGTAACGCTGACCATCACGCCGTGCCGCTACGCGGTGTTCGGGTGTCCACATCGGAGGTCCCCTCGAAACAAATCAGCGCTCGTCAGGGGTCAAGGAATCACAACCAATTCATCAAACTCAACAAGTTTTTGGATCGGCTCTAAGGGCCTGTCTTCAGTTGAGCAGGATTGTAACTGCGGCTAGCTGCACTCCGGCAAGGAAATTTCTGGCGAGTTTGTCGTAACGTGTGGCGATGGCGCGGAAGTGCTTGAGCTGATTGAAGAAGCGCTCGACGAGGTTGCGTTCGCAATAGAGCGCGAAATCGCACGCCCGCTCGGTCTTACGGTTGGCCTTGGGTGGGATGACTGGAATGATTTTCCGTTGCGTGAGGGTATCGACGAACGAGTCGGCGTCGTATGCCTTGTCGCCGATCAAGGCATCTGGGTCGGCGTTCTCAATCAACGGTTCCGCGCAAGCCAGATCATGAGCTTGTCCCGGTGTGAGCATCAGCTCGACGGGATTGCCCAGGGCGTCGACGAGCGCATAAATCTTGGTGGTCAGTCCGCCGCGTGATCGGCCGATCGCTTGCGGGCCGTTTTTTTTCGCGCGCCAGCGCTGTGCTGATGAGCGCGCACGATGGTGGCGTCGATCATCATGTATTCGTTGTCCGAAATCGCTCGCCAACAACTTGAAAATTCGCTCGAAAACGCCGCTCTTCGCCCACCGGCTAAAGCGCTGGTGCACGATCTTCCAGTCGCCGAAACGTGCCGGCAGATCACGCCAAGGGATTCCCGTTCGATATCTGTAAAGAACCGCATCAACGAACAGCCGGTTGTCCGCTGCAGTGCCGCCGACATGGCCTTCCCGTCCGGGCCAAAATCCTTGATCCGCTCCCATTGATCGTCTCGCAATCCGAATCGCTGCATGGGTCGGCCTCCTCAAAGCCGACTGCCCATGAATCACTCGACAACTGATTTGGGAATCCCCAACATACCGACGGCACTGCTTTATAGAACGATGTTCCGCGTTTGATTCTGATCCGTTCTCGCGCAAACGCCGCCTAACTGAAGGCAAGCCCTAGTCGGCTGGATGATTGCCGTCCCGCTCGGCCTTCTGATGGGTGGCATTATCCTTCTTGGTGACACCCTGCGCGAAAAACTCTGGAAAAAGCTGTAACCACCGCCACCTTCGAGACCCCGGCCGGAAGTGGCACGGATGGGACCAACCAACCGCGCTCGCGAACAGTTGAGGGACTAAGCGCGGACAATTCAGCCACCCTATTCTGTGCGGCCACCATGCTCACCGGCTCACCGGCGCAGGGACTTCGTGCCATGGTGCGGGCCACCTGCACCGCCGAGCATTTGCCTTCGCTGCGCGCCGTTGGAATACCGCGCTCGTTCAGGGCCGCTGTTCGTCCGTCAATCTTTCCAGAAATCCTTGAACCGATCGGGCGCGAGCGCCGTGTACCGCACCGTTGAGGCAATCGATCTGTGGCCCAGATAGTGTTGGATCGATCGGGTGTCCCGCCCATCGTTGGCCAACTTGTAACCGCAGGAGTGGCGCAAGACGTGGCTGCTGATCTGGAACGGGAAGCCCGCCGCCTCGCCAGCGCGCGCGACCATGCGCTGGTAGCCTGCCACACTCAGGGGCGCCAGGCGCTCGGAAACGAACACGTACAGGCCCGGTTGCCCCTCCCGCTGAAGCCGGCGCAAGGCGCGGAGTTCGCGCCTGCCAATCGGGTGAACGCTGGCCGTTCCGCCCTTGGAGCGGCGGACATGCAGCTTGCCGGTCTGGAAGTCGATGTCATCCCACCGCAGCGCCACGAGCTCACTGGCGCGCAGCCCGTGCCTGTAGGCCAGCAGGATGGCAGTGGCGTCCCGAAGGCCCCAGCGGTTGTCGCGAGCGGCATCCATGAGCTTCTCGACCTCCCGCTCGGTCAGATACTCGCGAGGGCGGGCAGAGCGGCGCACCTCCCGCTGGCGGGTGGCGGCAACTGTTACATTTAGTGCCGCTGGTGCATCCAGCGCGGCATGCAAGTTACTCATGGAAATCCCCCTGTGTCGCAATTGCACTGTTACAGTTCTCGACAGTAGTGTAACAGCTTGTCAATTGATGTTCCGCTTGAGCGGACAAATGGGAAGTTGCATTGGCAGGCCCGTCGGCCGCACAAGCGGCGAGCGTGCGATGGGCGCTGGCGATGCTCTTCAGCGGCTCCGCCACCTCAGCACGGTTAATGTCAGTCGATGCGCGGGCAATCGTTCAGATCGTGCGGCCGTCATTCATCGGCAGCTCGCAGCGGAACGACGTTGGCGCTCTCGGCGATAGCCTCCTGGCGCTCTAGCTCCGCGATCCGCTCTGCAAGGGGTGGCGCTCGGTGGCAAGGAGACTGCGGGCGGCTGCGCCGGCTTCAGCGGGAGACACCAGAGGGGGCTCGCACGGTCCACGTCTTCGTGTCCGAGCGCCTCGCGCCGCTGAGCGTGGCCGGCTATCAGCGCATGGTCGCGCGCGCTGGTGAGGCGGCCCGCTTCCCCTTCCAGATCAGCAGCCACGTCTTGCGCCACGCCTGCGGTTACAAGTTGGCCAACGATGGGCGGGACACCCGATCGATCCAACACTATCTCGGCCATAACAGTTCCAACAGTGCAGATGGGGCGTTCGAGGAGGGCGCGATAGATGTTGCCCATGAAGAACATCGATCACCGATGCAGTGGTCGTGAGCGAGCGCAGATTTTTTTCGCGCGGATGAGGGCGAAGCGGCGAGGTGCAATTCGTCAATCCCGCATCGCGAGGCGACGCATGATCAAGCTGGAATCGCACGAAGGGCTTAGCTTTCTGATGAACAAACAGCCTTGGACTTCCGCTTTGGTGATATCCGCAGGCGAGAGGCTCTGATAAGTCTTCGGGTGAACTCTCTGAACAATCCTGTTTTCGGATCTGTAGCGCACTACTTCTCTCTCGTCCCAGTTACAAATGTGGTACGCCTCTTGAGGAATTCGGAAACAGGCGTACCGCAGACGTGGACGAGCACGTTCACGAAATAATGTTCATCAGGGGCGAACACATTTTCGAACATCGAGTAGCACGGCCTTTGCATGAGCGCTCCAAGATGATGGCGATGCAATATGATCCATTGGTCGTGCTGAAACCACATCTTTACAAAGATGCCAGGATGGGTCGACTGCTTCCTAGCCTGGAATGCCACTCGCTGCCGGGCTTTGGAATCGAAAATGGGATAATTGAGTTGCTTCCTACGGCGACAAGCTCGTCCACGATTTTCGCCAATGGCTCGATTGGAACTGTGCTTTCCGAGACCAAGATGAAGAAAGTATTCTGTTCGTCGTCCTCATAAGCGGCTTCAAAGAGCTTTAGGGAGGCCACCACGATCGAAACGTGCCCGTGGCTCGTGGGAATCTGATTGCGGATCCTACTCGTCGTGAGAAGATCGTCCGAGACGGCAGCGGGAAACTTGGAGTGAGAATAAACGTTGTACTGGGCTCAGATCCGCCCCGCGGGAGAAAGTAATTCCACGCGGCGGGCTGATGTAGATTTGATTCCGGAGTGAGAAAACAAAAGGCGGCCTTCATTGGCACTGTCGCTTCCGAAAACTCCGTCCATTTAACTCGCGGTCAGCAACAAATCACACCATGATAGCCGAATGATTGCAATCGGCCTCCTGTTCGTTCGCATGCTGTGCGACTGCTTCAAGGTCGCGAAAGCGGTTGGAAGCAGACATCCTGATCCTGCGCCACCAACTCAACGTCCTGCAGCGACGCGCGCCGCTGCGACCGAATTTGCGCTGGCTCGACCGCGCGCTGTTTCATCTTGATTATTATCGTCGCTGCACTCGAATTCTTGACGCCATAACCGTCGTCAGACCCGAAAACAGTCGGCTTGTCAATTGATTCCGCTTGATCGGACAAATGGGAAGTTGCATTGGCAGGCCCGTCGGCCGCACAAGCGGCGAGCGTGCGATCGGGCGCTGGCGATGCTCTTCAGCGGCTCGCCACGTCAGCACGGTTAACGCCCGTCATGATGAAGCGGACCCCGCGTCCGGCCAGCCCGCCTGCCGCCTCGATCTCTTTCAGCCGCATGCGGCACTCGGCTTCGCGGCACTGCCGAAGTGCACGCCCGAAGCGCGGCCGTGGAAGCCGTTGTTGCGCACGATGTCGTACGCGCCCTACACTTTTGCGGCCCCGCATTGCGTAAGGCCAAGCGCGGCGAGAGCGGAGCGGATTGCAATGGGCGCCATGCTACCGCACGCTATTGATATCGACCACGTTGTTCTCGCTCAAGGCGATCGCGTCCTCGCGCTCTAACTCCGCGAACCGCTCCGCAAGGGGTCGAACCTTCTCCGTCGGCGGGCGCTGCTCGATTGCCTGTAGTCGGGGATGAACGTAAGGCGCCGCCGCCTTTGCCATCTCGTCGCGACGGTGCAAATGAGCCTGCTCGTCTCGCATCACGGCAAGCATGTAGTCGAGGGGCGGCATGCCCTCCGCAATGGCGCGCTCTGCGATCTCGCGCTGCTCATCCCCGGCCTGAACTTCCTGGTGATCCTGGGCGGCTTGTTCGGATTCTATCTGCTCCGGACCGGGTTGCCACTGCTGATGCACGCGCCGGACAACAGGGCGCTGCGCTATGCCGTGATCGTGACGGCCGGTGCGCTCATCCCCGCGCTCGTGCTGTCGATGATCTGACGATCTGACCGGGCGGTCCGAAGCTCGGCGTGTCGGGGGTGAGGTCCTCGCTGGAGGGAGAGGAACCCGAAACTAACATTCTCCGTGTGTTGCTGCGTATTACTGCGTGTTTGTGCGTAAGGGGAGAGAACGCATTCCAATATTCTTTCGTGCGCCTTCGCTCCAATTGCGATAATCGACCGGTCTCTCGCTCACACACTTCGGCAATTTCTTTGACCCGCTCCCGACATTGAGGCGGCTTGCGGATTGTAAAATTGTTCCGTTACCACCTGACTGACCCCCGCGAATTCGATATCCTGCAATCCGACGCTAGCTTGGCACGGGACCAGATGCACTTCGATCAATTGCGGCGGCGCGATTTCGTCGCGCTGCTCGGCGCGCGCGGCCCGCGTGGCCGCTCGCCGCGCGCGCGAAGCAACCGGCGTTGCCGGTGGTCGGATTCGTCAACGGCGGCCCGCCCGCCGCCAAGCCGACTTGGTCAAGCTCGTCGTCGGCTAAATGAGCCCGCTCAGGGGTAATACCGTAGTAACTGTCGCCGCGTAGAGCTGATTCAAATTCGCGCCCCATCGCCCGCCCGGCCAAGGCCCTTGAAGGACGTATGATAGGACACCTGCCCGCGCGGCCGAAGTATGCTCCGCTCCATCCGCGTGGCATCATCCCGACCATGGTCAACGAAAGAGAGCCGTTATGAGTGACGACAGCGATGAGTTCTCTTCCCTGATCCGCAATGTGCAACAAGCGCGGCAAAACAAAGAGAAGCAAAGTGATCGTCTTAGTAGAAGAGCAAGCGAAGCAAATATTCCAACCGATCAAGGAATACCTGATGCGGATGAACCAAGCGCTGCATACAGTAGGTGCAATAGTCGAGATCGATCCCAGATGGGAGCCCCTCGACGATCAAAAGCTGCGCCGGACGGCAAGGGTGACATCAACCAAACTGTCTCGACCGCTCCCCCTTGATTTCACCCTTCAAGGGGGGCTGATATCGCTCGGCAACGAAACCTACCAATACCCGCACCAGATCGAGGCGCTCAAGCACGAGATTCGCCGCCAGGTAGAGCAGTTCCTTATGCCAGGATGAGCAGTCGCACCGACCGTCAGGTTCGCGCCAGTACCGCGCCAACCTGCACATAAGTCCTGTGCCTGTCGCAAATTAGATCCGCCGAACTCCCTGCCAGCACTTACCTGTCGCCAGCTAAGGATAGTCACCAGCGATGCCGAACGGCCGGTGCAGATTGCACGGCGGCAAGTCGCCGGGACCGCCAAAGGGAAATAGGAACGCCTGGAAGCACGGCGGTCGTAGTGCCGAGACCACCCAGCTCCGGCGGGCGGTAAATCTTATGGCCCGCTTGGCTCGCGGGGGGCGGCTATAGGTCCGCTTACCGAGGTGCACCAAATTCAACGCGGACGTTGCGCATTGGGCCGTTCATGACCCGCATGTATGGTCCGGCCGTGCGTTGCAAGAGGGTTCGTTGATCTGGCGGATGTGCGGTCTTGCATCAATGTATCCGGCCTCTGATTGGAGCGTGTTGAGCTCCCGGCCATCATGGATATCAGCGCGCCTGCGATCTCATTAGCGGACAGGCCTCGAGCGGGCCATTCGGGTCACCAGTGTTCGCATGCGCCGGGAAGACCGATCCTCCATCTCGTCTCATCCTCTCGCAGACCTCGGCGGGAAACAGGTTGTAGGACTACGTCATTGATCGCTCCTCATCTCGTGCAGTTCCTTTGTTCGTGCCGTGGGGTCGTTCCTTCGTCCCGGCCTGTGCTTGTGCGCAGGCGCCGCGCGCAGGAGGCCGTCAAGGCTGGCCGTCGCGCTTGGCTCGCCTCTGGCTCCGGCGTTCCCAGGCCATGCCTTGACGGGCGCGAGCACGGCGCGACGCTCAAGCCGGTCGGGACGCCATCTTGTCCGTCCTGATGCATTCGAAGTTGCGCTCCTTGTTGAGGACGGCCCAGGCGATGCGGGCCAGCTTGTTGGCGAGCGCGATCGCCAGCACGTTGTGATGGAGCCGCTTCTTGGCGGCCTCGATCCAGGGCTTGAGCCCGTGGCGTTCCCAGCTCTTCGGCTTGATCAGCACGACCCACGCCGCTTGCACGAATAGGACGCGCAGGTAACGATTGCCGCGCTTCGATATCTTGCCGAGGATGGTGCGGTCTCCGGTCGAGATCTGCTTGGGCACCAGTCCAAGCCAAGCGCCGAAGTCGCGGCCTTTGGAGAACACGTCTCCAGTGCCGATTGCCGCAACCATCGCGCTCGAGATGATCGGCCCGACGCCGGGCACCGTCATCAGCCGCTTGCATGCTGCATCTTGATCGGCCAGCACCGCGATCTCGCTGGATAGCCCTTCGATGCGCTCGTCCAGCCGGCGCCAGTCGCCTGCCAGGTCCTCGATCACCCGCAGCATGCGGGGCGAGAGAACATCGCTGCGCGTCGCCAGGATGCCCGGCAACTCGGCGCGCAGGAAACGGATACCCTGGCGCACCGCGATGCCGCGTTCCAGCATGAAGGCGCGGATCTGATTGATGATGCCGGTGCGCTGACTGACCAATCGCTCGCGCACGCGGTGCAGCGCCTGCAGATCGAGTTGCTCTACGGTCTTGGTCGCGACGAACCTCATCGTCGGGCGTTGCACCGCCTCGGCAATCGCTTCCGCATCATTGAAGTCGTTCTTCTGTCCCTTGCTATACGGGCGCACGTATTTGGCCGGCATCAACCGGGCGTCGTGGCCAAGCGCCTGTAGCTTGCGACTGAGATGATGCGCGCCGACGCAGGCCTCCATGCCGATCAGGCACGGCGGCAAGTTGGCGAGCCGCGTTTCCACCTGGCCACGTGACCACTTCTGCCGCAGCGCAATTGCACCGCGCTGATCGAGCCCTACAATGTGGAAAGAGTTCTTGCCGATATCGATACCGATCACGGCGATCGCGATATTGAGTTTCTCAGACATGGCCTGCTCCTTGTCTTTGGCGCCCCTGGCCAGCTTATCGCTGACGGGGCAGGAGCACGGCCGGACCATCCCATTAGCGGACATAAGCCGGGCCGAAATCCCGCACTGCAAACGAGCACCTGACTTGATGCTCGCCAATCCGCTATGCTGCCACCGCCTGGCTAGGGGCAGCCGATGCAATTCGGTCAACTGAAACGGCGCGAGTTCATCACGCTCCTCGGCGGCGCGGCGGCGGCGTGGCCGCTCGCGGCGCGCGCGCAGCAGTCCGAGCGGCTGCGGCGCGTCGGCGTGCTCACGGCCATGTCGGAAACCGATGCAACTCTCCCGCCGCGCATGGCCGCCTTCCAGAAGGGCCTGCAGGCGTTTGGCTGGGCCGAGGGGCGGAATGTGAGCATTGTCTACCGGCATGCGACCAGCGACTTGGACCGGTTGAAATCCGCGGCATTGGAGCTGGTCGCCGCGGCCCCGGAGCTGATCGTGGTCTGGAGCAATCCGGCAGTGATAGCAATGCGCGCGGTCGACCGGTCGATCCCCGTCGTATTCGTGTCGGTCGGCGATCCGGTCGGCAGCGGGTTCGTCGAAAGCTTGGGGCGTCCGGGCGGCAATCTGACCGGCTTTACGGCCTTCGAGCCGGAGATGGGTGGCAAGTGGCTGGAGCACCTCAAAGAGGTCGCCCCGGCGCTGACGCGCGCCATGGTCCTCCTGCACCCGGGCATCGCTGCGAACTTCGAGTTCTACCGCGCGGCGCAGGCAGCAGGCACGGCGCTCAGAATCAATGTCGACGCAGTCCACGTGCGTGGTGCCGCCGACATCCAGCGTGCGGTCAGCGCGCTCGCAGGCGAACCCCACGCCGGGGTCCTCGTGCTGCCGAATCCGGTGAGCGCCAGTCATCGCGAGCTGATCGCGTCTCTCTCGCCGCTCATCGCGTACCATCGGTCGCCGGCTTTCGCTCCTACGTCGAGAGCGGGGTGCTCATCGGTTATGGCCCCGAGATGAATGACCTGTGGCGGCGCTCCGCGTCCTACGTTGATCGTATCTTACGCGGCGACCCGCCCGCGAGCCTGCCCGTGCAGACGCCAGTGAAATTCGAGCTGGCTATCAACCTCAAGACCGCCAAAGCGCTCGGCCTCACCGTGCCGGCCACGCTGCTTGCCCGCGCCGACGAGGTGATCGAGTAATCGAAGTCGGTGCAGGCGTGATGCTGCACCTGCTCATGTCGGCTCTGGCACTGACCGACGATTCCGGGATGTCCGCTTTAGCGCCGCTGTTGAGGGATAAGCGGACTCGTTATGCTCATCCTGAGTTTGTTGGTCATGACCCGTCAGCGACATCGGCAAGCATCTCATGTTGCATAGCGAAGCCTAGCCACTGAGGCAGCACGAAGTTGACTTTGTTAAGCATAATAGTACCGCAATTTGCTGTTCTGTGCCCTCCATGAAAGCACGAGTCCTCAGCCGGGGCTGACGGCGCAATCCTGTTCACTACGGGGCGCCCAGGAACGGGTCTCGACTAAAAGTAAGATCGCGCCGATGCGGGCATGCGCGGAGAAACACTGATCGAACGGTCGTTCAGGCCACCGGCACCGCCACGGACAAGCTCACTTCGCCACGAACAGCGACAGGAGCCACGCGACGACCTTGCCCGCGAACAGCGACACGACCCATCCGAGCATCGTGATGATCGTGGCGCCGAGCGCAAACGCCCCGCGACCTTCCATCGAGTCACGACGTAGCCCGCGACGATCGGCTCCATGGTGGCCACGGTCTTGGCCAACGGCTTCATGTCGGCTTCGATCTTCTCGACGTGTGCACTGATCGTTTCGAGCCGCTCCCGACTGTCTCGGTGCTGCTCGGCGGTGGAATGACGAACCTCGGCGACGGACGTGGAGAGCCCGCGCACCTCGGCCTCGATGTTGCCGATAACGCGGGCTGATCTCGTCGAGCTGCCGGGATGGCGTCTACTCCCGGAAATCCGATGTAGCGATGCCACTGCCCCGCCGACCGGTGTTCCCTTCATTGCCAGGTACTGGTGTTGGGATCCCAATACTGACCCCTCAAGTCACGTGCGAGCGAGCGTACGAGATCATCCACGCTTACGATCGGCCCCTCCCGGTCGCCTCCGTTCGACATGAATTTGAGGCGCGGCTCGGGACCACGATCGACCGTATCCAGCCCGCTGTATTTCAGCCAGACCATGAAGGCAGCATCCGAGCCGGGCCGCTCCGGAGCCATGGTCGCGATGAACTCGAGGACGTCGGTCAGATGAAGTTGCGGAACGGCCTGATTGGGTCGAACGAGCTTGAGCGAAAGCTCGCCCCGCCCGGCGTCCCAGGCGGTTGCATCGACCTTGGCATCGAGCGACTTGGCGATGGAATCGGCGATCGAGGAGGTAAGCCTGCTCTTGTCCGGCTTGCCGTCGGCGCCCGCGCCAGGCGGCCGCCTCGAGGCGCACCGCATTGTCGATGATGTAATCCCCGGTCGTCCAGCCGGCGTTTACCACTCCGGGCAAGGCCTTCAACCTGGCCACGATCGCCGCAGCCCGTTCCGGATCGATCTCGGCGCGTACGACGTGCTCGCCCGCGCGCAACGTCGTGCATTCCGTCGTGAGAGAGTCGAGATCGACGGCCGCGCCTTGGTTCCTGAGCTCGTTGACGACCCCGATCAGCGACGGGCGCTTGACCCGTATCGCGACCGATCCCGGCGAGACCTCGGTGAAATCGGCCGGAGTGGCGACGATCAATTCCTCCGCCGGCTGGTTTTCGCGAAATTCGTCCTCGCTCATGTCGGTGTTGTCGGCCGAGCTCACCTCGGTTCTCGTCTCCCCCCGGGTGATGACGCCGGCGAAGTTGACGGTTCTTCCGGTGTGAGTGCGGTTGATGTTCACGGTAACCGGGACCTTTTCCTCCTGGCTCTGTCCCGTGCCGGTCATGTGGTCGCCCTCCACTTTCAGACTGACCACGAACCGGTCCTTGCGCGGTTCGGCGTTCGGGATCGAATGGCAAACATCGAGCACGGCCGAGACGATCTTTGCGCCCAGCCGCACCTCCTTCAGGATGCCATCGATCGGCAACTCGCCCAGCAGATCGCCGGAAAACTGGAAATACCGGATCGTTTCCCGCAGGGGTGGCGGCGAGCTCTTTTTCGCCTGGGCCAAGGCCGGCGGACCGGGCATGGCAAGGAGGAGCAGGGCGGAGGCGAGGAGGGAAAACGCACGCATGTGATGCTCCATTGACGCCGTCCGGTTCTGTCAAAGCGCCTTGAGATGCCGAATTGGGCGCCCGGGCGTGAGCGCCGCCGCCGCGGCCACGATGGCATTGGCGTCGATGCCGTAGTGCCGATAGAGATCCGGTATCGAGCCGGTCTGCCCGAAATGCTCGACCCCGAGCGGTCGCACGCGATGGCCATGCACCGCGCCGAGCCAGGCAAGCGTCGCGGGATGGCCGTCGAGCACCGTCACGATCCCGCAATTCGAGGGAACCTGGTCCAGGAGCTTTTCGATATGCGAGCGCGCGTGAACGAGGCCGCGTTCGCGCGCACGCTGCGCCGCTGTCCAGCCGGCGTTGATGCGGTCGGCCGAGGTGACCGCAAGCAGGCCGACGTCACGGCGGTCCTCCGCCATCAGTCCGACCGCCTGGATCGCCTCCGGCGCGACCGCACCGGTGTAGGCGACGACGACCTGGCAGTTCGGACCCGGCGTGCGCTGCCAGTAGGCGCCGGCGACGATGGCCTGGGAGAGCTCGGTCGTCATCTCGCGATTGATCTGCTCCACCGGCCGGGTGGAGAGGCGCAGATAGACGGAGCCGCCGGTTTCGTCCCGCAACCAGTTGCGCTCGGAATCCTCGCCCTCGGCATCGCGTTGAATATAGTCGAAGGCGAAGGCGAGGATCACCGCCAGCTCGTCGACGAATGCCGGCTCGAACGCCGCGAGACCGTCCTGCGCCATGCCGATGAGCGGGGTGGCGATCGACTGGTGCGCGCCGCCTTCGGGCGCGAGCGTGACGCCGGAGGGCGTCGCTACCAGGATGAAGCGGGCGTCCTGGTAGCACGCGTAGTTCAAGGCATCGAGCCCGCGCTGGATGAAGGGATCGTAGAGCGTCCCGATCGGAATGAGGCGCTCGCCGTTGCACGGAGTGTGAGAGACCCAGCGCGGACAGCAGGATGAACAGGTTCATCTCGGCGATGCCGAGCTCGATATGCTGGCCCTTGGGCGAGAAGTCCCAGTTGAAGGTAGACGGGATGCGCTCGCTCTTGAAGGTATCCGCCATCGTCTCGCGCGCGTAGAGACCGCGGCGGTTGACCCAGGGACCGAGATTGGTGGAGACGGTGACATCGGGCGAGGTGGTGACGATGCGGTCGGCGATCTCGGTGTGCTCGCGCCCGAGCTCGTTGAGCAGGTTGCCGAAGCCCTGCTGGGTCGACATCACCGGCTGCAGCGGCACCGGGAGACGCGTCGGAACGGCAATGTGCGCGGCCATGACGGCGGCGCTCGTCCTTGGCGAAGGGCACGCGGTCGAGGAAGGATTGCAGCACGTCGGGTGCGATGCTCAGCCCTTCGAAGGCATCCCATTCGCGTCCGGGACGGACGTTCATCGCGGCGCGGAAACGTTCCATCTGCGCCGGCGTCATCAGGCCGGCGTGGTTGTCCTTGTGGCCGGCGAAGGGCAGCCCGAAGCCCTTGATGGTGTAGGCGATGAAGCAGGTCGGCGTGTCGCGGTTGATCCGGCCGAAGGCATCGAGCAAGACGGCAGGTCATGGCCGGCGAGATTGGTCATCAGCCGCGCCAGCTCCTCGTCGGAGCGTTTCTCGATCAGCTGCGTCAGCGCGCCCTGGTCGCCGATCTCGTCGTTGATCCGCTTGCGCCAGGCGGCGCCGCCCTGGAACACGAGCGCCGAATAGAGCTGGTTCGGACAATTGTCGATCCATTGACGCAGACGTTCGCCTCCGGGCTCGCGGAAAGCGTCGTTCAGCAGGGAGCCGTACTTGAGGATCACGACCTCCCAGCCGAAGGCCTGGAACAACGCCTCGTAGCGCGACCACAGTCCTTCGCGGATGACGGCGTCGAGGCTCTGGCGGTTGTAGTCGATGATCCACCAGCAATTTCGCAGATCCTGCTTCCAGCCCTCGAGGATCGCCTCGAAGACATTGCCCTCGTCGAGCTCCGCGTCGCCGACCAGTGCGATCATGCGCCCCTCCGGGCGCTCCAGCCCCCAGCCGTGGGCGCGCACGTAGTCCTGCACCAGCGAGGAGAACAGCGTCTGGGCCACGCCCAGACCGACCGATCCGGTGGAGAAATCGACGTCGTCGGCGTCCTTGGTGCGCGAGGGATAGCTCTGAGCCCCCTTGTAGCCGCGAAAGGTCTCGAGCTTCTGCCGGCTCTGGCGGCCGAGCAGATACTGGATGGCGTGATAGACCGGGCTTGCATGCGGCTTCACGGCCACGCGGTCCTGCGGCCGCAGCACGCGAAATAAAGTGCGGTCATGATGGTGGCGAGCGAGGCGGACGATGCCTGGTGTCCGCCGACCTTCAGGCCGTCGACGTCCTCGCGCAGATGGTTGGCGTGATGGATGGTCCAGCTGGCGAGCCAGAGCACCTTCTTCTCGAGCTCGCGCAGGATGTCGAGCTCGCCGGGGCCCGGACTTGCGTTCTCGTGTGCGCTCATCACGACAGCATCGTAGCTGCTCGCTTGCAGGGCGCAATCCGCGACGGGGTAGCCTCGCAGGGAGCGCCGGCTTTTCTTGCGCTCCTTCCCCGGCTACGAGCTCCGTGCGACTGCGGCGTTACGGTGCCAGCAGCACCTGGCGGCAGGCGGTCGGAAGGTCGGCCATCTTGAGCGGCGGCTTCGGCTTGGGCGGGATCGGTCGACGGCTTGGGGTACAAGATGGCGTCCGTAAACCAGTGGTCGAGCTCCTTGCCGCAGCCGTCGTCCGCCGGTCGCGGCGGCTGCGGAACGCACTCCGGATCGTCGGACGGACAGCGCAGCCGCACATGGAAATGATAGTCGTGGCCCCACCACGGCTGCACCTTGCCGAGCCAGGCGCGATCGCTGCCGGCATCCCGGCACAGCGCCTTCTTGATCGCGGCGTTGACGAAAATGCGTTGCACGCGCGGGTGCAGCGCCGCCGCCTTGATCACCGCCAGATGTGCCGGCGTCCACACTTTCGGATCGACATCGCGGCGGTCCTCCGCCACGACCATGGTCGCCGACATCTCCTCGCGCTCGAGGCGCGTCAGCTCGCGGTCGGGCATCGGAGTGAGCCAGATATCGGCGTCGAGGCCGAGCTGATGGCTGTTATGGCCGGTGCGCATCGGGCCGCCGCGCGGCTGCGACAGGTCGCCGACCAGCAGCCCACGCCAGCCCGTGCTGGGCGCCTGGCTCGGCCAAATTCTCCAGAAACTGCACGAGGCTCGGATGGCCCCAGTTGCGATTGCGCGACAGCCGCATCACCTGCCAGGTTCTGCCGTTGATCGGCATGGCAACGCCGCCGGCGAGGCAACCCCGGGCGTAGGAGCCGATGGTGCGCGCTTCGATCCTGCGCGGGCGCGCCCTTGCGCCCAAACAGTTCCTTGGCCGGCGTGCCGGGGTCATCGGGTCTTTCGAGCGGCGGCAGCGGTGCCGGATTGACGGCGCCCCTGTCCTGCGCGGTTGCGATGTCCGCCGCGAAGGTCGACGACGCCAGCAACGCGCGGCGGTGCACCGCTCGAGATTGTGCCGGGCTCGCCATCGGCAGTGTTGGTCGTGGTCATGCTGGCATCCGATTGAGAGTTTCCCCGTCGCGGCCTCGCCGGTCCCGACCGTCGTCCCCGGAGCGTCCCTTTTCCGGACCGCGGGAATCGCGGCATGAGCACGATCTTTCGGGACTTACCGCCTTTTCTGCGGCAGCGGCGTTCCGAGGCCGAGGGCTCGTGGTCACAGGGGACGCCCGCCGTTCAAGGTTGCAGGCCCTCTGCCGCCGTCAGCGGGGTCGGGGTCGATGCGACGCGCGGAAAGCCGGCAACCGGCGCCGCGTGTGGTTGCCACATCGTTTGGCTCGCCGTGGATTCCCGTCGAAGCACGGCAACGCCGGATTAGCACCGCACATGGTATGGTTGGGCATGGTCGAAACCGTTCCCACCGTTCGTGCAGGCCGGCCCTTTGGCGCGATGGACTCGCTTGCCCGGCGCAGATCGCGCTTGCGGTCTGCGCTGTCGATGGCCGCATGCCGGCGATGCCCGCGCCGACCTGGTGGTCAGGGTCGACACGTCGAGCCAGCGCATGTCGGTGATCGTCGACGGACAGCAGCGCTATTCCTGGGCGGTCTCCACCGGCATCTACGGAACGCCGAGCGGAACCTTCCGGCCGCAGTCGCTCAAGCGGCATCACCGCTCGACCATCTACAACAGCGCGCCGATGCCGTACTCGATCTTCTACGACGGCAACTACGCCATTCACGGCACGACGCATGTCGGGCGCCTGGGCGGGCGCGCCTCGAAGGGCTGCATCCGGCTGCATCCTTCGAACGCCGCCGTTCTGTTTGCCCTGGTTCAGCAACACGGGCTGAGCCGCACCCGGATCGTCGTGCAATAGACGGCGGCGTGTCACTCGATCACGATCTCGCCCACCATGCCGTGGTCGGCATGGGTCTTGCCGCCGGCGCCGGCGATGCCGCAGCGCAAGTCGGTGACGCGGCCGGTGGCGATCGGCACGAACCACCATTCCGCGGTCTGGCCCGGATAGACCTCGATCTCGCGGATCGCGCCCTTGAACTCGGCGAGCACCGTGCCCTTGCCGTCGCGCTCCTGCACCACCTGGACCTTGCGGGTGAAGATCAGTTGGGTGAAGCCGTGCGAGGTAAAGTAGTGCGGATCGCTGCTCGGGTTTTTCAGCACGAGCTTGTAGAGCTTGCCGGTCTCGAAGCGCAGGCGGTCGGGCACGAAGACATGCTGGCCCGGCCGGCCCAACTCGACCGTGACGGTGATCGGCTCCTGCCGCGACAGGTCGCCGGCGGCCTTGACCGCAGCTGGCGGCGAGGACAGCGGCACCGATCAGGGTGGTGATGAAGCGGAATGAACGCATGAGACCCCTCGTTTCCTGAAGCTCCACGATTATGCTAATGAGAATGATTTGCAATAGTCCGATCGCCCGGGATAGAGATGGTCGTGAGGAGACATTTGATTGTGAGTCCTTACAATCGGATATCGGCGACGATCACGAATATCTGTCATCGACTCATTTCGCGTTGATGCATAGGGCACGCTCACGTCTTGTTCGTTGACGACTTGCTGTCAGTACGACACGAACAGCTTGAGTCTGACTACAGATCGCGACGGCGCTAGGAGAGCGCGTCACCGTGCGCCGAGCGAGGGCCGTTTGAAATCGTGCAGGCGCAAATCACGCGAAGGCGCCCGCCGGATGCCGCTGCATCCGGGCGCTCTGGCGGCGTCCGCCGCCCCTCGGTAGTCGGGGCGGATCGAAGAACACGGCTCAACACCCGGGCGCGCCGCGCGCCGCGGGAACGGGAAAGGCTGTCCGCAGGGACGGCGGGCTGTTTGAAATCGTCGAAACCAGGATGCGTCGAGCTCGCGGTTCTTCTCGCGGCCTCGCATGGAGGGCTCACACATCCACCTTCAACGCGGCGATGAACGCCTCCTGCGGGATCTCCACCTTGCCGTACTGGCGCATGCGCTTCTTGCCTTCCTTCTGCTTCTCCAGCAGCTTGCGCTTGCGCGTAACGTCGCCGCCGTAGCACTTGGCGGTCACGTCCTTGCGGAAGGCGCGCACGGTCTCGCGTGCGATGATCCTGCCGCCGATGGCGGCCTGGATCGGCACCTGGAACATGTGCGGAGGAATGAGCTCCTTGAGCTTCTCCGCCATGGCGCGGCCGCGGCTTTCCGCGCGCGTGCGGTGGACCAGCATGGCCAACGCATCGACCGGGTCGCCATTGACCAGAATCTGCATCTTGACGAGGTCGGCCGGCTTGAAGTCGGTGAGCTGATAGTCGAACGAGGCATAGCCCTTCGAGACCGATTTCAGGCGGTCGTAGAAGTCGAACACCACCTCGTTGAGCGGCAGGTCGTACTTCACCATGGCGCGGTTGCCCACATAGGTCAGCTCGACCTGCACGCCGCGCCGGTCCTGGCAGAGCTTGAGCACGCTGCCCAGGTAGTCGTCGGGTGTGAGAATGGTGGCACGGATCCAGGGTTCCTGCACTTCCTTCACGTGCACCGGATCCGGCATGTCGACCGGATTGTGGATCTCGATCTGCTTCCCGTTCGTGAGCGCGATCTTGTAGATCACCGACGGCGCAGTGGCGATCAGCTCGAGATTGAACTCGCGCTCGAGCCGCTCCTGGATGATCTCGAGGTGCAGCAGGCCGAGAAAGCCGCAGCGAAAACCGAATCCGAGCGCGGCCGACGTCTCCATCTCGTAGGTGAAGCTCGCATCATTGAGGCGAAGCCTGCCCATGGCTGCGCGCAGATCCTCGAACTGTGCGGCATCGACCGGGAACAAGCCGCAGAACACCACCGGCACCGCGGGACGAAAACCGGGCAGCGGTTTCTGCACCGGCTTGCGGTCGTCGGTGATGGTGTCTCCGACCCGGGTATCGGCGACCTCCTTGATCGAGGCGGTGAGGAACCCGATCTCGCCGGGACCGAGCTCCTCGACGTTCACCATCTTCGGGGTGAACACGCCGACGCGGTCGACCTCGTAGGCGGCACCGGTGCCCATCATGCGGATGCGCTGACCCCGCCTGAGCACGCCGTCCACGACGCGGAACAGCACCACCACGCCGAGGTAGCTGTCGTACCAGCTGTCGACGAGCAGCGCCTTGAGTGCAGCATCGCGATCGCCGCGCGGCGGCGGCAGGCGGGTGACGATGCCTTCCAGAACTTCCGGCACGTTCTCGCCCGTCTTGGCCGAGATCAGGATCGCGTTCGAGGCATCGAGCCCGATCACCTCCTCGATCTGGCGCTTCACCTTGTCGGGCTCGGCGGCCGGCAAATCGACCTTGTTGAGGACGGGCACGACCTCGTGATTGTTGTCGATCGCCTGATAGACGTTGGCGAGCGTCTGTGCCTCCACCCCCTGCGAAGCGTCGACCACCAGCAGCGAGCCCTCGCAGGCGGCGAGGCTGCGATTGACCTCGTAGGCGAAATCGACGTGGCCGGGAGTATCGATCAGGTTCAGAACGTAGTCCTTGCCGTCGCGCGCCCGATAGCTCAGCCGCACGGTCTGCGCCTTGATGGTGATGCCGCGCTCGCGCTCGATGTCCATCGAATCGAGCACCTGCTCGACCATCTCGCGGTCGGCGAGCGCGCCCGTCAGCTGAATCAACCGATCGGCCAGCGTCGACTTGCCGTGGTCGATATGCGCGATGATCGAGAAGTTGCGGATATTGCCGATGGCCGCATTCATGGCGCGGATTAGCATTCATGCCGGCTAGCGGCAAGCACGGTGGCTTTTTTCGGTCGGGCCGGGGCGACCAGGCTCTCCCTCACTCCGCCGCCACGCGCTGCGCCGCGAGAAAAGGCTGCAGTGAGACCGGCTTGCCTGCTTTCGCGACGATGGCGTGACCGGGCGGAACCGGCTTCCAGTGAGCGCGCTCGGTATCGAGGGGCTCCGACACGACCACCACGTTGCCGCCCGACTCCCGATAATAGAGCGAGTTTGCATTGTCGTTGGCGGCGTAGCGGAAGGCGTAGAGGTCCTTGCCATTGGCAAGCGCGGCGGTGAAGCGCAACGGCTCCTTGTGGCCGCTGGTGGTAACCATGTCGGTGAGCGTGGCCATCACCCGCGCTGTCGCTCCGACCGGGTCCTTGTCGCCACCGGCGCCGAGGATGGCGAGAAACACGGCCTCCGAGTCGGTGGTGCCGATGCGCGAGCCGTAGACTTCGTCCGGGATCAGGCCTTCGACCTTGCGGCGCAGCCGCGACCAGTTGCCGATCAGGCCATTGTGCATGAACAGCCAGCGGCCGCAGGCGAAAGGATGGCAATTCGGACGGGTGATCGGAGTGCCGGTCGAGGCGCGCACATGCGCGAAATAGAGGTGCGACCGGATGTGCCGGCAGAGATAGCGCAGGTTTTCGTCGGACCAGGCCGGCCGCACCTCGCGATAAAGGCCGGGCTCGGCATGTTCGCCGTACCAGCCCATCCCGAATCCATCGCCGTTGGTGGCGGCAGTCGATTCCAAGGCTCTCTGGCTCTGCACCACCAGCGAGTGGGCGGGCGCAGTGACGTATTGCTCCAGCGGTATGGTTTCGCCGCGATAGGCAATCCAGCGGCACATTTGCGGCTTCCTGAGGCAACTCCGGGGCAACGCTCGCAGCATCGCCGGCCGATACGGCAAAGCGATGGCGGCACCCCCTCATCCTACCTCAAATATGGGCCCTCATGCCACGCTCGCCAGCCGGCCGGACATCACTATGCGTCGCGAAGGCCGCTCAGTAGCGGTAGTGATCCGACTTGTAGGGACCCTCCACGGGGATGCCGATATAGGTGGCCTGCCGGTCCGACATCTTCGTCAGCCTGGCCCCGATCTTGGCGAGGTGGAGCCGCGCGACCTTCTCGTCGAGGTGCTTGGGCAGCGTGTAGACCTTCTTCTCGTACTTGCTCGGATTGGTCCACAACTCGATCTGCGCCAGTGTCTGGTTCGTGAACGACGAGGACATGACGAAGCTCGGATGACCCATGGCATTGCCCAGGTTCACCAGGCGGCCTTCCGACAGCAGGATGATGCGCTTGCCGTCGGGAAACTCGATCTCGTCGACCTGCGGCTTGACGTTGTGCCATTTGAGGTTGCGCAACGCGGCAACCTGGATCTCGCTGTCGAAGTGCCCGATGTTGGCGACGATCGCCCGATCCTTCATCTTGCGCATGTGCTCGATGGTGATGACGTCGAGATTGCCGGTCGCGGTAACGAAGATGTCGGCACGGATCGCCGCGTCCTCCATGGTGGTCACCTCGTAGCCTTCCATCGCGGCCTGCAGCGCGCAGATCGGATCGATCTCGGAGACCAGCACGCGGCATCCGGCTTGCCGCAGTGAAGCGGCCGAGCCCTTGCCGACGTCGCCGAAGCCCGCGACCATGGCCACCTTCCCCGCCATCATCACGTCGGTGCCGCGGCGGATGCCGTCGACCAGCGATTCCCGGCAGCCGTAGAGATTGTCGAACTTCGACTTGGTGACACTGTCGTTGACGTTGATCGCGGGCCACAGCAACGTGCCCTTCTTCTGCATCTCGTAGAGCCGATGCACGCCGGTGGTGGTTTCCTCCGTGACCCCGCGAATGGCGTCGGCATTCTTCTTGTACCAGCCCGGCTGCTCCTTCAGCCGTTGCCCGATCGACGCGAACAGGATCTCCTCTTCCTCGTTGGTTGGCTTGCCGATCAGGTTGGTCTCGCCCTGCTCGGCGCGCAGGCCGAGATGGATCAGCAGCGTGGCGTCCCCGCCGTCGTCGAGAACCATGTTGGGTACGCCGCCGTCGCCCCACTCGAAGATGCGGTGTTGGTAGTCCCAGTAGTCCTTCAGCGTCTCTCCCTTCACCGCGAACACCGGCGTTCCGCCGGCCGCGACGGCGGCCGCCGCATGGTCCTGGGTCGAATAGATGTTGCACGAGGCCCAGCGCACGTCGGCGCCGAGTGCCTTCAGCGTCTCGATCAGTACCGCGGTCTGGATGGTCATGTGCAGCGACCCGCAGATGCGCGCCCCGCGCAGCGGCTGCAGCGCGCCGTACTCCTCGCGCGTCGCCATCAGGCCCGGCATCTCGGTCTCGGCGATGGCGATCTCCTTGCGCCCCCATTCGGCGAGTCCGATGTCCTTGACGACATGATCGGGCTTGGCAGCGGGCTTGGCGGCTTTCGATGCAGCTGTCATGACGGTCCTTGGCTGGTCTGGAGATCCGGCGCGCGACGCGACTGGCACGCCATGGCGCTGCCTATAGCAGTGGCGCTCCGCCTCTGCAACGACGATATAAAGATATCTTTATGTCGCTCCCCCCAAGGCGCAACAGCCGAGGCCCGGGATGCGTTGATTTCGGCAGGGTAGGGATTCGCGCTCACGGCAGGCCCGAGTACACCGCATGCGAATCGAACGCGATGTCGCCGCCGATCGCGACCCCCCCTTCGACGATCGCTTCCCTGCGGGAGCTCGCCGACGCTATTCCTCTTCCGTGAAGCGACCGCTCACGAGCGCCACAAGCGCCTCGACCACCTCCGCCGCCTGCGCACCGGTCGCTTCCACCGTGATCGTCGTTCCCGGGCCCGCCGCGAGCATCATCAAGCCCATGATCGACGTGCCGCCGACGACCTCGTTGCCGCGCTTCACCTTCACATCGGCGTCGAACTTTTCCACGATCTGAACGAACTTGGCGGAAGCGCGTGCATGCAGGCCGCGCTTGTTGCAGATCTCGAGCACGCGGATGACTGGTGCCGCGTCCGATGCAGGATTGCTATGAGACGAGCCGTTGCCCGCGGCAGGGTCGTTCATTTGCCGGAAAGGACGCGGCTGGCGATGGTAATGTATTTGCGTCCGGAATCCTGGGCGGCCGCCACCGCTTCAGGCAGCGGACATTCGTCGCGCACCTTGGCGAGCTTCACCAACATTGGAAGATTGATCCCGGCGAGGACCTCGACCTTGGGTCGACCCATCACCGAGATGGCAAGGTTCGACGGTGTGCCCCCGAACATGTCGGTCAGGATCGCCACCCCCTCGCCGCTGTCCACGCGCTTGACGGCCTCGATGATGTCCTTGCGGCGCTGCTCGACGTCGTCATCGGGCCCGATGGTCACCGCCTCGATCTGCTTCTGCGGGCCGACCACGTGCTCCAGGGCAGAGCGGAACTCGACCGCCAGGCGCCCATGGGTGAC
Organism: uncultured Alphaproteobacteria bacterium; assembly: GCA_963840535.1. Taxonomy (GTDB): domain Bacteria; phylum Pseudomonadota; class Alphaproteobacteria; order Rhizobiales; family Xanthobacteraceae; genus VAZQ01. Next base: position 17,862 of record CAWIZJ010000062.1, on the reverse strand, counting down.
GAGAACGAGACCGATCATGGAACTGCCCGCGGGCGCGCCCCGGTTGCACCGCACGATAGGGCATCCATCATGACCATCCGAAGTTCGTGCGCAAGGGCCTTTCCGGCAATATGCGCGCATATTGCATTGCGGTAGAGGGGTTCCCTCGCGACACGCCGACGACGAGCCTTCGACGCCATGCGCTACCGCGGACGGTTACTTTTGTGCCCCTGGAGGCCGCCGCAAGTGGTCGTGACCAAGGTTTAATGCGATCAGCGTGGACAGCACCGGAAGGAAGGGATCGGCGCGGGCCGCGACCGCGAGTTGCGGCAGTGCGATCCCCAGGATTACGGTGTCGGTGGCCTCCGGCACCCGCGCGGCATCCTCGGCCGCGAGATCGATCAGCAGACCGACTGCCCCTACGGGCTCGTGCGGCACTTGCCGAATGCCCACGCCGCGCACCTCGATCAGCCCCGCAAGCGCGGCTGCCGGTCGCACCAGCAAGCGACCGTGGCACGACTCGATGTGCACGCGATCATCGCCGATGAGGCGGGCGAAGGGTATGAGGCCGGTTTGCGCTGCCGCAAGCAGAGCGAACGCAAGGCGTGACTTGCCGGCTCCCGGGGGTCCGCGGATCAGCACGGCGCGCGCGCCGGCCAGCACCGCCGAGGCGTGCACGGTCGGGGCTCCGTTGGACATCACATGGCCGGCAGACGCAGGACGAAGCGAGCGCCCAGCACCTGCGGAGCTTCGTCCGCTGCCGCTGGTGCCGCCAAGCGATTCTCCACCGAGATGCGACCGTCATGGGCCTCGATGATGTGCTTGGAGATGGACAGTCCGAGACCCGAGTTCTGACCGAATGCCTGATGCGGCCGATGCGTATAGAAGCGCTCGAAAATCCTGTCGATGGATTCCTCCGGCACGCCCGGTCCGTCGTCGTCGACCATGATCTCGATCTCGCTCTTCGACCGTCGGCAGGCGACCCGAACGGAACTGCCGGGCGGGGAGAACGAACGCGCATTGTCGATCAGGTTGTCGATCACTTGTCCGAGCCGGGAATCGTGGCCCAGCGTCCGGAAGGCGGCGGATCGGCCGCCTTCGAATTTCAGTTCCACCCTCACGCCGTCGTCGTATCGCTCATTGGCGACGTCGATCACGGTGGTGAGAAGGCTCATGAGGTCTACGGGTTCCGCCTCGTGACGCTGCATCTCGCCGTCGAGGCGGCTCGCATCCGAAATGTCGGAGATCAGCCGGTCCAGTCGCTTGACGTCGTGCTGGATGACCGCGAGCAGACGGGTGCGGCTATCCTCGGTCTTGGCGAGCGGCAGCGTTTCGACCGCCGAGCGCAGCGAAGTGAGGGGGTTCTTGAGCTCATGCGCCACGTCGGCCGCAAACCGCTCGATCGCCTCGATGCGACTGTAGAGCGCGCTGGTCATGTCCCGCAGCGAGCCGGAAAGATGTCCGATTTCGTCGCGCCGGTGGCTGAGGTCGGGAATTTCCACCCGCGACCGGATGCGGCGACGGACCAGCTGCGCGCCTTCGGCAAGCCGGCGCACCGGACCGGCAATGGTTCCCGCCAGGAGAAACGACAGCACCACCATGACGCCGGCCGCGATCAGGAACAGCTTGAAGATCGCCAGCCGCTCCGCCGCAACCATGTTGTCGATGTCGGATCCCTGCGTCGACAGCATGAGGGCGCCGCGCACGGCGCGGAAGCGCTGCACCGGCACTGCAACCGATACGATCACCTCGCCGCGCTCGTTGATGCGCACCATGCTGGACTTGAAGCCCTGCAGCGACTTGGCGACTTCCTCGTAGGTATTGCCGCTCTGCGAGCCGAGCTCGCGATAGAGCGGCAGCGTACCGCGGCTGAACCAGGTGCGGATCGCCACGTATGCGCGCTCGAGGACACCGGGCTTGCGCGTCGGCGGCGGCAGATCAAGGCGAAGCACGTCGTAGAGGTTGCGGCTGTCGAGAATGAGTGCCCCGTCGCGATCGTAGATGCGCGCGCGTGTGTTGGTTGGAGATACCAGACGACGCAGGACCGGGGCGATGCGTTCCGGATTGATGGAAAATTCGAGTCCGGTCTCCAGCGGCCCGTAGCTCTCGCCGGCTTGCAGATCGAGCAGGCGCTCGGGATCGTTGGTGCTGGTGTCGGTCTCCACCGCCGCCGACGCGGCGATCGCTCCGGCGATGATCTCGCCCTGCACGAGCAAACTCTCGCGGCGCGCATCGATCAGGCCGGCGCGGAATTGCGACAGGTAGAGAATGCCGATGACCAATGTCAAAAGGCCGGTGACATTGAGGAAGATGATGCGCCGGGTGAGGCTCGAGAAGCTGACCCTGACGAACAGTTGCCAGCTGTGGCCCAGCAGCGCCGCAAGCCGCCGGCGCCAGCCCGGTTCGAGCGGACGCGGACCTGCATCGAGTTCGATCCGGCTCGATCGCGGTCTTCAAGCTGTCCGGCGTTCGATTGAGCACGTTCGGTCTGCCGGTTGCGCGCGCCCCGTCCAGGCGTCAGACCACGGAGGCGGTGATCAGAAGCGGGTTCCGACCACGGACCCTGAAGGACACCCGAGCTCACATCTCCTTGAACCGATAGCCGACGCCATAGAGCGTTTCGATCATGTCGAAATCGTCGTCGGTGCCCTTGAACTTCTTTCGCAGCCGCTTGATGTGACTGTCGATGGTGCGATCATCGACATAGACTTGGTCGTCATAGGCGGCGTCCATCAGCGCGTTGCGGCTCTTCACCACCCCCGGCCGGCTCGCCAATGCCTGCAGGATCAGGAACTCGGTGACGGTCAGCGTCACCGGCTCGTTCTTCCAGGTGCAGGTGTGGCGCTCCGGGTCCATGCGGAGCATGCCGCGCTCCAGCACCTTGGCGGCGTCGGTTTCCTTCGGTGCGGTGCCGTCCTTCGGAACGGCGCGGCGCAACACCGCCTTCACGCGTTCGACCAGCAGGCGTTGCGAGAACGGTTTGCGAATGAAATCGTCGGCACCCATCTTGAGGCCGAACAGTTCGTCGATTTCCTCGTCCTTGGAGGTGAGGAAGATCACCGGCATGTCGGATTTCTGGCGCAATCGCCGCAACGTCTCCATCCCGTCCATCCGCGGCATCTTGATATCGAGAATGGCAAGATCGGGCGGCGACGTCTTGAAGCCGTCGAGCGCGGATGCGCCGTCGGTATAGGTCATGATCCGATAACCCTCGGCCTCCAGAGCGATCGAGACCGACGTCAGGATATTGCGGTCGTCATCGACGAGGGCGATGGTCGGCATGAAGCCCCTGTTCCAGGCGTTTAGCCAAAATTGGAGCCCCCAAAGCGAGGCCTAAATGTGGCGAATCCCTGACAAACACGTGATTTGTCAAGGGGTTTGTTACCCTAGCTCGCGTCGGTCCGCAGCGCCAGACCGATTTGTCGCCCCAAGCCACGAGCCGGTTCTCGTCTTGCCCGACCGGGCTCGCCTGCTAGATAGGCATCTTTCGCGGAGGCGCCAATGAAATCGACCCCCGACTTCAACCCTGCGCTCGCCGCCAAGAAATTGCTGCGCGAAAGCCGCGCGGGGGCACTCGCCACGCTGATGCCCGGCTCGGGCGACCCCTATTGCTCGCTGGTGAACGTCGCGACCGCGGCCGATGGGGCGCCGCTGCTGCTGATCTCCCGTCTTGCGGTGCACACCAGGAACATTCTAGCCGACCCGCGAGTGTCGCTCATGGTCGACGAGCGCAAGGCCGGGGACCCACTCGAGGGGGCACGGGTCATGCTCATGGGAGCCGCGGCCGTGACCGCTGATCCCGAGAGCCGGCGGCGCTACCTCGAGCGCCAGCCCGAGGCGGAGATGTTCGCGGGCTTCGCCGATTTCGCGCTCTATCGGATCGACCTCAAGGCCGCGCATCTGGTTGCCGGGTTCGGCCGCATCGTCGATCTCGAACCGCGTGAGGTTCTGACCGAGATCGGCGATGCCGCCGAGCTCGTTGCCGCGGAGTCGGAGATACTCGCGCACATGAACGGCGATCACGCCGAAGCCATCAGGCTCTACGCGACCAGGCTGCTCGGCGCCCCCGACGGTGGCTGGCGCTGCGTCGGCTGCGACCCCGAGGGCCTCGAGCTTCAGCTCGCCCGTACCGCGCTGCGGCTGGCGTTCCCGCAGCGCGTGCGCACGCCCGGGGTGCTGCGACAGGTGCTCAAGCAGATGGCCGATGAGGCGAGAGCGGCATGACCGCCTTGTGAGGACTGCGGCCCCCTGCCACCGAGCTCGGGGGGAGGGTCGGCATCCGCGCAACGCTGCGGCAGTTCGAGGGCGGGCACATCCGTCGGCAGCATTTGACAATAAGAATTATTTCATATAGGATAATAATCCAGACTGGATGGGGGTTCGATCGCGGAAGGGGGCAAATGGAATCGCACCAGCAATCCACTCCCGCCTCGCTGAAAATACAGCGAAAATACAGCGGGAGCTCACTTGTGACGGTGCGGCCGGCACAAACAACGTTGCGTTGGTCGGAAGAACAGCGACGGCCGGCGCGCACTCCGAAAGTAGACAGCCGAGTGCCGGGCAACGCGGCCGGAAATCAACGGATTGGGAGGTCAGGGACATGCATCGATACCTGTTCGGATTGATGGTCGCCTTCGTCGCGTGGCCGACGCTCGCCATCGCCGATGACATCGTGTTGCGTGGAATGGGCTCGTTCCATATCGGCGGCCGCATCGCCGAGGTCAGCGGCAAGACTGCGCGCGACATCGTGCGCATCCCGGGTGGTCCGCCGTCCAAGCTCGATCCCAACGGCCAGTTCATGGTCGAGCAGATGTACGTACAGTACTTCCTGCCGAGGAACCGCAAAGGCAAGCTTCCGCTGTTGATGTGGCACGGCGGCGGGTACACCGGCGTCACCTTCGAGACCACGCCTGACGGCCGCGAAGGCTGGCTGAACATCTTCGTTCGCAAGGGCTTGGACGTTTACGTCTCGGACGCAGTGGAACGCGGCCGCGCCGGCTTTGCGAACCCGGACATATTGCACGTCCGAGCCGATCTTCCTGCAACTACGCCGATCCCGTACGAGCGTTTCCGCATCGGCGACGGCGCAGGCTCCTGGAACGCCGATCCGGCCAAGCGCAAGACTATGCCCGGCAGCCAGTTTCCGGTCGAGGCCTACGACAACTTCATGCGGCAGGCGGTGCCGCGCTGGCTGTCGACCGACAACGCCGTCATCGATGCCTACATCGCACTGGTGGACAAGGTCTGTCCCTGCGTACTGCTGTTGCACAGTCAGGGCGGATCCTTCGGGCTTCAAGGTTGCGGAGGCGCGGCCTGACAAGGTCAAGGCGGCGATCGCGATCGAGGCGGCGAGCGCCGGCAATATCGACAAGGCGGCCGCACTCAGGAACACACCGGTCCTGATGATATTCGGCGACTATGTGGAGCAGCATCCGCGCTGGGCGGCCTACCAGGAAGATCGATCTCGATTATGCTGCGGCGGTGCGCGCGGGCGGCGGCACCGTCGACGTGATCAATCTTCCGGAGATCGGCATCAGCGGCAATTCCCACATGCTGATGATGGACAAGAACAATGCGGAGATCGCCGATGTCATCCAGCGATGGCTGGTCGAGAAGGGCCTGGTCGACTGAGACGGCGGCGAGTGGTTGAAGGCCGCTCCGGGCAAAGCCGGTAATCCTGATCGAGTGTGATCGAGCCGATCGGGTCGTGGTGTCGCAAGGCGGGCTCGAAAGGCTTGCCCGCTCGCTTGTGCGGCGCAGCACGGAACTGGATCGCTGGCCGGCACTTGTCAAATCGAGAATCATCCATCCGAAGGATGGACGTGATCCGCACTGCGGCATGAGCCTGTGCTCGCGAATGCCCGCATCCACCTTGGCACGACGCGCGATCCCCACTATAGGGTCGCGAGCGCGGGAGTGGGGCGCTATTATCGGGCTGGGCTTTACCCGTTGAAGGCGGCAAGGGGCTCCGGCGCGCGCCGGATGTGTCGTGGAGGTTTTTCGTGCAGGAAACCGGATTGAGGAATGGTGCCTACGGCGCCGACAGATTTGGATTTAAGGACCTTGCAGCGGTCCATTGGAATCTCACCGCTCCCGATCTGTACGAGCACGCGATCCAGGCGCGCGAAGCCTCCATCGTTGCAGGCGGAGCGCTGTGTGCGGAAACCGGGATCCATACCGGCCGAAGCCCGAAGGACAAGCACACCGTGGTCGACGGATTGACCGAGAACACGGTCTGGTGGGACGGCAATCGAAAGCTCTCGTCCGCGAATTTCCAGCTGCTTTACGACGACTTCATCGCGCACGCGCGCGGCAAGAAGCTGTTCGCGCAAGACCTCCATGGCGGTGCCGATCCGAAATACCGGATAAAGACCCGGATCTTCACCGAGCTCGCCTGGCATTCCCTCTTCATTCGCCAATTGCTGATTCGTCCGGAGCGCTCCGAGCTCGCCGATTTCGTGCCCGAGCTCACCATCGTCGATCTGCCCTCGTTCAAGGCCGATCCGCGGCGCCACGGCGTGCGCAGCGACACCGTCATCGCCATCGATTTCAGCAGGAAGATCATCCTCATCGGCAACTCGTCCTATGCCGGCGAGATGAAGAAGTCGGTCTTCACCACGCTCAACTTCTATCTGCCGGCGCAAGGCGTCATGCCGATGCACTGCTCCGCCAACGTGGGCGTGGATGGCGACGTTGCCTTGTTCTTCGGCCTCTCCGGCACCGGCAAGACCACGCTGTCGGCCGACCCGAACCGGATCCTCATCGGCGACGACGAGCACGGCTGGGGGACGGACGGCGTGTTCAACTTCGAGGGCGGCTGCTACGCCAAGTGCATCAAGCTCTCGGCGGAGGCGGAGCCGGAAATCTATGCCGCGACCAACCGTTTCGGCGCGGTGCTCGAGAACGTGGTGTTCGATCCGCAGACTCGCATCCCCGATTTCGACGACGATTCCAAGACCGAGAACACTCGTTCCGCCTATCCGCTCGAATTCATGCCGCGCGCTTCGCGCACCGGCCGCGCCGGCCATCCCAGGAACATCATCTTCCTGACTGCCGACGCCTTCGGCGTGATGCCACCGATCGCCAAGCTTACGCCGGCGCAGGCGATGTATCACTTCCTATCGGGCTATACCGCCAAGGTCGCCGGCACCGAGAAGGGCCTCGTCGGTGTCGAGCCGGAATTCTCCACCTGCTTTGGCGCGCCGTTCCTGCCGCGCCCCCCGGCCGAATACGGCAACCTGCTGCGCGACTACATCTCCCGCCATAAGGTCGATTGCTGGCTGGTCAATTCGGGCTGGACCGGCGGCATCTACGGCGTCGGCCGGCGCATGCCGATCAAGGTCACGCGCGCGCTGGTCACCGGCGCGCTCGATGGATCGCTCAAGAACGTGAGCTTCCGTACCGATCCCTATTTCGGCTTTGCGGTGCCGACCTCGGTGCCCGGCATCGAGCCGCACATCCTCTATCCGATGAAGACCTGGAGGGACAAGGCAGCCTTCGACGAGACCGCGCGCAAGCTGGTGCGCATGTTCCAGGACAACTTCGTCAAGTACGAGAAGCACGTCGATGCCGACGTCCGCTCGGCCGCGCCCGAGGTGCGCATCGCCGCGGAGTAGCGCCGGGCCTCGGCACAAGGCAGGCGATCGAAATGCCCGGCTCGCCGCAACCGTCTGCGGTCCCGGCTCTCGCGCGCGGGTGCGCGCTCGGCCGGGAAACGCAGTCTCGTGTCCCGGGCGAGCGCAGCGAGCACTCGCGTGGCCAGAATTGCTTGAGGGAAGAGCCTATGAGCGACCACAGGCTTCGGACGAACTGGCAGCTGCCTTGCGCAGGATCGCCTTGAGTTTGGAAAAGAACTGCTCGATCGGATTGAGGTCCGGGCTGTAGGGCGGGCGGTAGAAGAGGATTGCGCCGCGCGCCTCGATTGCCTCGCGCACGCCAGCAACTTTGTGAATGCTGACTTTGTCCATGATCACGATGTCGCCGCGCCGGAGCGTTGAGCAAGGATCTGTTCGACATAGGCCAAGAAGCACGCGCCATTCATTGGCCCATCCAGCAGTAGAGGCGCGCTGACGCGATCGTGCCGAAGCGCGGCGATGAATGTCGAGGTTTTCCAGTGGCCATGCGGCACCTTGCAGACGAGCCGTTGGCCGCGTGCTCCGCGACCGTAGCGACCGGTCATGTTGGTCTATGCGCACGTTTCGTCGATGAACACCAGCCGTCGCGGATCGAGCCTGGCTGCATCTCGAGCGCATCCCTCGGTCCGTGATATCCGGCTAGCGCATCATCAGCGTGCCGGCGCCGTGGTCGGTGAGCAGCTCGAGCAGCACCGCATGCGGCACCTTGCCGTCGAGGATGACCACGCCCTCCACACCCGCTTCCAGTGCATAGATGCAGGTCTCGACCTTGGGGATCATGCCGCCGGAGATGGTGCCGTCGGCAACCAGTCGCCGCGCCTCCTCGACCGAGAGCTCCTTGATCAGGTTCCTGGACTTGTCGAGCACGCCGGCAACGTCGGTCAGCAGAAGCAGTCGCTTGGCCTTGAGCGCGCCGGCGATCGCGCCGGCGAACGTGTCGGCGTTGACGTTGTAGGTGATACCGTCCCTGGAGGTCGCCACCGGCGCGAGCACCGGAATCAGGTCTCGGCCCAGAATCTGGTCGAGCACGGTGACGTCGACCTTCTCGGGCTCACCGACAAAGCCGAGATCGATGATCTTCTCGATGTTCGAATTGGGATCGACGACGCGGCGGCTGAGCTTGCGCGCCAGCACCATGTTCCCGTCCTTGCCGCACAGGCCGACGGCCTTGCCGCCGGCCTCGTTGATGAAGCCGACGATTTGCTTGTTGATGGAGCCGGCCAGCACCATCTCGACGATCTCGATGGTCGCGGCGTCGGTAACGCGCAAGCCGTCCGAGAATTCCGACTCGATGCCCAGCCGCTCGAGCATGTCGCCGATCTGCGGTCCGCCGCCGTGCACGACCACGGGATTGATGGCGGTCTGCTCCATCAGCACGATGTCGCGCGCGAAGCTCTTGGCGAGCCCCTCCTCGCCCATGGCGTGACCGCCATATTTCACCACCACGATCTCCTCGTCGTAGCGCTGCATGTGAGGAAGCGCTTCCGACAGGACGCGGGCGATATCGTGGGGAGAAACCGTCATCGAGTTGTCATCCGAGCAGTCGGGCGGGAGCGGTGCCGGTCGATGCGCCTTGTAGCGAGGCTGCTGTCCCGACGAAAGGGCAGGCCTCAGCGCGTTCTGGCCAGTGCGCTCCGCCGGGCCCCCATGAGGCGGGCCCCGAGTGGAATGCGGCACAACGCGACGGTGGTCGCCCAGCTCAGGATGACCGTACCAGCGAATACGATCGCGGCCTTTGCGATGGCGAACAACGCCACGCCGAGCAGGAGGTATTGTATCCAGAGCACGAACACATAGTGGACGAAATAGATGCCGTAGGCATGCTGTGAAAGGCCACCGAGCATCGGCCGGTGCATGGCGGCAAAGCGCAGGAACACCGCCGCCAGAGCGAAGCAGGTGCTCGCAGCGGACAGCACGAAGCCGAGGTCGGCGACGATTTGCAGGCCCGGCGGGCTCGTACCGGTTCCCTTCACGATCAGCGCCGTGGGAATGATCCACAGCAGGAATGCCGCGCCTGCGCCGGCGAGCCAATAGGGCCAGCGCGCCGCCAGCGTTCCATCGGACGCGAGCAGACCGCGCTCGATGCCATGCGCGCCGACACCCAGCCCGGCGAAGAAAAAGATGACGTACTGCGGCGCAAAGCTCGGCTGAAAAGCGAACGGCCCGAATTGCGTCCATTGCCAAGGCTCGAAAACCGCGGACAACGGGATGTAGGCGAGCGCGCAGATGCCCACCAGGGCGACGAAGAAGCGGCCGGGATGGGTGCCGGCGTTGCCCGCAAGGCGACCCAGGAGCTCGCCGGCGCCCGGAGCAAGCCGGTAGATGGCGGCAACGACGACATTGAGTGCCAGGAGCAACCACAGGAACCACATCGGACCACTCGGCCAGAACGGCAGCGCGATCCATTGCGACCAGAACGCGGACCAGCTCGGATCGACTGCGGTGACGCGGTACACCGGATAGTACGCCACCGGCATCAGCAGGTAGACCCCCAACAGGAACGGCACGCCGAGCCGCAGAAAGCGGTCGTAGAGAAATGCCTTGCCGCCTTTGCGCTTGATGCTCGGCCAGACGAACAGACCGGAAAGGAAGAACATGAGATGCATGAGGTATACGTATTGAAACGCACAGAACAGGTCGAAGCCGAACCAGCGCTCGCTGTCGATGATCGGGTTCGACGTCCATTCATGCGGGGAGCCGTCGAACGACGGCGGAGAAGCGGGCAGCGAGCCCAGATAGGCGATGAAGGAATGGAACGCCACCACCATGAGGATGGCAAACCCGCGCAAATTACCCAGCGCCAGACTGGACCTGTTCATCCCTGTGCGGACCTCCGCGGGCTCCTAGACCAATTGCGCGCTCGGTATTTCCAACCGCGCAGACCATAAGCGTACGCTGCAGCAGGCGGCAATAGGCGCCGTGGAGTTTCGTTAACCCGCACGCTCCTTCAGCAGGCGCGCGATGGCGGCTCTGAGCTCCGCTATCCCGGCATCGGTGCGCGCCGAGGTCGCCAACAATTCGGGATGGGCTGCCGCATGTGCGGCGAGCGCCGCGCCGGTCGCGGCGAGAAGGGGCGAGAGGTCCTTCATCTGGTCGGACTTGGTGAGCACGATCTGATAGCTCACCGCTGCCTTGTCGAGGGTTTCGAGCACGTCGGAATCGATCGGCTTGAGTCCATGACGGGCGTCGACGAGGAGATAGACCCGCGCGAGATTGGCGCGGCCCGCGAGAAAAGCATGGATGAGCGCCGTCCAGTCCTCGACCTTGGTCTTGGCGGCGGCCGCATAGCCGTAACCGGGCATGTCGACCAGGACGAGGTTCGAAGGCCCATTGAAGAAAATCAGCTCCTGCGTGCGGCCGGGCGTGTGCGAGGTGCGCGCGAGTGCTCGCCGTCCGGTCAGCGCGTTGATCAGGCTGGACTTGCCGACATTCGAACGGCCGGCGAAGGCGACCTCGATCCCGCGCATCCGTGGCAGCGTCGCGATCGCGCCGGCCGCGGCCGCAAATTGCCACTCGCCCGCGAACAGCTTGCGGCCGGCTTCGTATTCCGCGCGGGTGAAGGGGCCGGCGCGCGCAGGCGCCTGCGGCCCGTTCATGACGAGGAGCCGCTGATGCCCGTATCGCTCTTCTTCTTGATGAAGAGACCTTTCAGGCCTTCCCATGCGCCCTTGAGATTGTCCCAAAGCTCGATCTTGGCGCCGTGCTTGTGCATGATCACGCTCTGCTGGAGCACCGAGAGCGTATTGTTCCACGCCCAATAGATCACCAACCCGGCGGAGAAGCTCGCCAGCATGAAGGTGAAGATGATCGGCATGTAGTCGAAGATCATCTTCTGGGTCGGATCGGGCGGCGGCGGATTGAGCTTCATCTGGAACCACATGGTCAGGCCCATGACGAGCGGCCACGGGCCGAGCATCAAGAACGGCCCAATCACCGGAACGGCCGATGGATCCCACGGGATGAGCCCGAACAGATTGAAGACGGTGAGCGGATCGGGCGCGGACAGGTCCTTGATCCAGCCGAAGAACGGAGCATGTCGGAGGTCGATGGTGACGAACAGCACCTTGTAGAGCGCGAAGAAGACGGGGATCTGGATGAGAATGGGCAGGCAGCCGGCAACCGGGTTGATCTTCTCCTTCTTGTAGAGCTCCATCATGGCTTGCTGCTGCTTCATCTTGTCGTCGGCATATCGTTCGCGGATCGCCATCATCTCTGGCTGCACCGCCTTCATCTTCGCCATCGAGGCATAGGACTTGTTGGCGAGCGGAAAAAAGAAGATCTTGATGATGACGGTGATGATCAGGATCGCGACGCCGAAGTTCCCTACCTTGTGGTAGATCCAGTCCATCGCCAGGAACAGCGGCTTGGTGATGAAATAGAACCAGCCCCAGTCGATCAGCCGGTCGAATTTGTTGAGTGCGAGCTGCTCGTTATAGCCGTCGATGATGGATACTTCCTTGGCGCCGGCGAACAGCCGCGTCTCGGCCACCCCCGACGCGCCGGGCGCGATGGTCTGGGGGTCGAGCCTGTAGTCGGTCTGGTAGCTCTTCTTGCCGTTCTGGAAGGCCGCGAACCTTGCCTCGATCTTGGCGGCGGGCAGCGGCAGCAGCGCCGCTGCCCAATATTTGTCGGTGAAGCCGAGCCAGGCATTGTTGGAGGTGAAGGAGATGACCTTCTTCTTCTCGACGTCGCTGTAGGTCTCCTCCTGCAGCTTGTCGCCGAGCACGCCGATGAAACCTTCGTGCAGGATGTAGTAGCCGAGCGTCTCCGGCGTGCCGTGGCGCGAGATCAGCGCGTAGGGATAGAGTGTCGCCGGCACGGCGCCCCTGTTCGCGACCTCGTCCTTGACGGTGAAGAGATACTTGTCGTCGACCGAGATGGTGCGGCGGAATTCAAGTCCTTCTCCGTTGTCGTAGATCAGCGTTACCGGTCGACCGACCGCGAGCGAGCCCGATCCCTGCTGTCGCCAGACCGTATCCGGGCCCGGCACCTTCACGGTCGCGCTCGCGGTGTTGGCCGCGGGGGTCCAGCCGAACTCGGCATAGAACGGATGCGGGCTCCCCGAGGGGGCGAGCAGCACGATCGCGGGCGACTTGGGATCGACGGTCTCCCGGTACTTGATCAGCGACAAGTCGTCGATGCGTCCGCCCTTGAGGGCGATCGAGCCGGCGAGGGTCGGCGTCTCGATCCGAATGCGCGGGGACGACGCGAGCGCGGCTTCCCGGGTGATCGGCTGAGCCGGGGCGCCCGGCGGGGTCGGCAGGGCCGTGCCCGGTGTGGCCGGCGCGCCGGGCTGCTGCGGAGCGGCGGGTCCCTGCTGGCTCGGTTGCTGCGCCTGCTTCTGTTTCTCCATCTGCGGGAGGCCGAAATAGACCTGCCATCCGATCAGGACGAGCGCAGACAGCACGATGGCGAGAAGCGTGTTCTTTTGGTCGTTGTTCATCTGGAAGCTCGTCGCAGCGCGCGCTTGAAATCCTCGGTGATCGCGTCGAATGGCAGCGACAAGGCGGCGCGCCGTCCGATCAGCACATAGTCATGGCCGGCAGCAAGACCAGTGCCGGCCGTAAGCCGCACGATTTCCCTGAGGCGGCGTCGTACCCGATTGCGCTCTACGGCCGTTCCGACCTTCCTCGACACGGTGAAGCCGACGCGTACCGGACCACCATCGCCTCGCTGACGCGCCTGCAATACGAAAGCCGCGGTCGACACCCTCGCTCCGGTCGCGGCAGCCAGGAAATCACCCCGTCGCCTCAGCCGCTCCATGGCGAAGACGCCGGTCGCATTGCGGCGGCTCAGGCACTCAGCCGCTTGCGGCCGCGCGCGCGCCGCGCGGCCACGACCCTGCGGCCGCCTTTGGTGGCCATGCGGGCACGAAAACCGTGACGGCGCTTGCGCACCACATTGCTCGGTTGAAAGGTCCGTTTCACCGGTCGTCTCCGCTGGCAGCTAGCAGTCGGCGGTTGGGCCCCTCGCGCGGCGCCAGGATCATGGATCTGGCCCCTGGCTTATCGGGGCGCCGCGCCCAAAATCTGGCGGCTTATAAGGGAGGCCGGCCTTGCTCGTCAATGCAATGGCGTGCAATGCGCGCCAATCGCGCCACAAACGCGTGAAGCGCCTCAAAAGACGGTGAAATGGCGCGTGCCTGGGCCTGCTCTCGGCTAAGATCGCCCGACAGGTTGGACCAGGCCGATGCCGATCGGAATATCGCCAATGAATCTGACCATGACCTTCGACGGCGTTCCCCCGGCTGGGAAGGGCGCGGAGCTCCCGCTCCGGCGGTTCGTCCCACTGATCGTGATCGTGGTCCTGTCGGCTGTGGCCGTCGGCATGGGCTGGCACCGGCATCTCTCGTTCGAAACATTGGCGCGTCATCACGAGGCGTTGCGCGATTTCATCGATCGACATGCGGTTGCGGCGGTGGCGGCGTATGTCGCGATCTACGTATCCGTGGTTGCACTGTCGATCCCGGTCGGGGTCTTTTTCACAGTGGTCGGCGGCATCCTGTTCGGCGCCGTCGTGGGCGGGACGGCAGCGCTGGTGGGGGCGCACTCTCGGGGCAATCTGCATTTTCCTGATCGCCAAGAGCGCGCTGAGCGAGCAGGTCGCTCGCCGTGCAGGTCCGCTTGCAGAGAAGCTGGCTCGCGGCTTTCGTGCAGATGCCTTCAGCTATCTCCTCTTTCTGCGGCTGGTGCCGCTGTTTCCGTTCTGGCTGGTCAATCTGGTTCCGGCGCTGGTCGGAGTGCCGCTGGCGACCTTCGCGGCGGCCACCGCCCTCGGCATTGTTCCCGCCACGTTCGCATTCGCCTTCGTCGGCGCCGGCCTCGACAGCGTGATCGCCGCGCAGCAGGCAACCTACCGATCCTGTCTCGCCACCGGACGGGCCGATTGCCGGCTCGAATTCCACATCGATGCGGCAATCACGCCCGAGCTGCTGGCGGGTCTCGGGGCGCTGGGCGTTGCGGCGCTCATTCCGGTCGTGGTGAAGCAACTCCGACGACGCGAGGACGGATGGCGTAAGCCATCCTTGACTGGCCCTTGCTCGCGCGTTCTCGGACTCCAGCTGGATTGAGCTCATGATCAAGCGTCGTTCCCTCGCTCATGGTGCTCCTCCGCCGTCCGTTCTCCCGAACGCTTGAAACCCGACATCTGCGTCATCGGCGCCGGTTCCGGCGGTCTATCCGTGGCCGCCGCTGCCGCCGCCTTCGGCGTGTCGGTCGTCTTGGTCGAGAAGGGCAGGATGGGCGGCGACTGCCTCAACGTCGGGTGCGTACCGTCGAAATCGCTGATCGCCGCGGGCAAGCGCGCCCATGCGATTGCCTCGGCGCAAGCATTCGGCGTGGATGCTCCGGCGGCCGAGGTCGACTTCGCCAAGGTTCACGCCCACGTGCGCGAGGTCATTGCCGAGATCGCGCCGAACGATTCCAAGGAACGCTTCAACGGCTTGGGGGTGCGCGTGATCGAAGGCTCGGCGCGCTTCAAGGATCGCAGGACAGTGGTGGTCGGCGACGGCTTCGAGATCAGGGCGCGGCGCTTCGTGATCGCGACCGGATCCTCCCCGTCGCTGCCGCCCATCCCCGGGCTCGAGTCGGCGCCGTACCTCACCAACGAGACGGTGTTCGAGCTGACCGAGCGGCCGCAGCACCTCGTGGTCATCGGCGCGGGGTCGATCGGGCTCGAGCTCGCGCAGGCCTTTCGCCGCCTCGGCTCGCAGGTGACCGTGCTGGAAGCGGCGCAGCCGATGGCGCGCGAGGATGGCGAATGCGCAGCGGTGGTTCTGGATGCGCTCGAGCGTGAGGGGGTCGACCTGCGCGCCGGCGTCGACATCGCGCGTGTCGAGAACGCCGATTCGAGGATCAGGACCGTCCTGCGTGTCGGCGGGGGCGAGGAAGCCATCGAAGGCAGTCACCTCTTGGTCGCGGCTGGACGCCGCGTCAATACCGGTGGCCTCGGCCTCGAGCACGCTCGCATCGCCTGTGACAAGGCGGGGATCGTTGCTGACGAGCGACTCAAGACCACCAACCGGCGCGTCTACGCCATAGGCGACGCGGCGGGGAGGGGGCAGTTCACCCATCTCGCCAACTACCATGCCGGGCTGGTTATTCGCAGCGCGTTGTTCCGCATGCGCGCAAGGGTCAAGGACGGCGTTGTGCCGCGCGTCACCTTCACCGACCCCGAGCTCGCCCATGTCGGCCTGAGCGAACAAGAGGCGCGCGAGCGGGGTCTCGCCTTCCGGGTCCTGCGCTGGCCCTATCACGAGAACGATCGCGCCCGCGCCGAGCGGGCGTCGGTGGGGCACATCAAGGTCGTGACCGACCGCAGGGGCGTGATCCTCGGCGCCACCATCGTCGGTGTCGCCGCCGGCGAGCTCATTACCGCCTGGGCGTTGGCGGTCACCGAAGGCCTCAATATAAGGGCTTTTGCCAGCATGATAGTGCCGTATCCCACCCTGGCGGAGATTGGAAAACGGGCTGCGATTACCTATTTCACTCCTGGTCTCACCAACCGCTGGGTGCGGCGCATCATCGCGTTATTGCGCCGATTTGGTTGAAGAGAGGGCAAGGAACTATCGGGATGACCTCGCAACCGGCCGTAGCGGAGGGATCGAGCCGCACGCGTCCCCCGCAGCTCGGGCTGTCCGGCAAGCTGCTCGTGCTCACGCTGCTGTTCGTGATGCTCGCGGAAGTGCTGATCTACGTGCCTTCGATCGCCAATTTCCGGCTCAACTGGCTGCGTGACCGGCTGTCCGCCGCCTATACCGCGGCGCTGGTGTTCGAAGCCGCCCCCGACGGCTCGGTGCCGGAGGCCGTGACCCGCCAGATCCTGGACAGCATCGGTGCGCGTGCGGTCGCCTTCAAGATGGGCTCCCAGCGCCGCCTGCTCATGGTCACCGACATGCCGCCCGCGATCAGCCGCGACATCGACATGCGCGACATGTCGTGGCACCGCGCCATCGTCGACGCCTTCGGCACCCTGTTGTGTGCGGACAAGGACGTCATGCGCCTGGTCGGCCCCGCCCCCATGGGCGGGGAATTCGTCGAGATCGTGCTCGACGAGGCACCGCTGCGCAAGGAGATGGTCAAGTTTTCCGTCCGCATCCTGTTCCTGTCGCTGATCATCTCGGCGATCACCGCAGCGCTGGTCTATCTCGCGCTGCATGTCCTGCTGGTGCGGCCGATGCGTCGCATGACCGCCAACATGGTGGCGTTCCGCTCCGATCCGGAGAATCCCGCCCGCTTGATCGCCGCCTCCGACCGCACCGACGAGATCGGCACCGCCGAGCGCGAGCTGGCCGCCATGCAGGCGAACCTGGCCACGCTGTTGCAGCAGAAGAACCATCTCGCCGCGCTCGGGCTCGCGGTGTCGAAGATCAATCATGATCTGCGCAACCTCTTGACCTCGGCGCAGCTGTTCTCCGACCGGCTGGCCAAGGTATCCGATCCGCACGTGCAACGGTTCTCGCCGCAGCTCATGCGCGCGCTCGAGCGCGCCATCGCTTTCTGCCAGTCGACCTTGTCCTACGGCCGCGTGCAGGAGGCGCCGCCCGACCGCCGGATGCTGCCGCTCGAGACGGTGGTCGAGGACGTGCGGCAGACGCTCGGGGTCGACGGCGGCAGCCGGGTGAGCTGGATCGGTGCGGTCGAGCGCGGGCTCATGGTCGATGCCGATCCCGACCAGTTGTTTCGCATCCTGCTCAATCTGGCGCGCAACGCGGTGCAGGCGCTCGACGGCGGCGACCGCAAGGATCCCGGCCGCGACCAGATCCGCGTCACCGGCCGGCGCGAGGGCGCCGTGGTCGTGGTCGAGGTGTCCGACACCGGGCCGGGGCTCTCCGAGCGCGCTCGTGCGCACTTGTTCGAGGCGTTCCAGGGTTCGACCCGCACCGGCAGCGCCGGCCTCGGGCTCGCCATCGCCGCCGAGCTGGTACGTGCTCACGGCGGGGAGATCAGGCTGGTGGAAGGCACCATCGGGGCGACCTTCCGACCTCACCATCCCGGACCGCGCGGTCGAGCTCGATTCACGCCGCGGCGAGCGCGCGAGCGCGTAGTCGAGCGCGATTTATCCTTGGTGGCCGAGTGGCTTCGACCATCGGCACGCCCATATTCCAAACTTGCCTTGCGTATGCGAAGCCTATAGCTATGGCCCGCGCGTCTGCGGCGTCTCCGCCGGCCCCGGGATATCTCCCGTGCCATTGCGCGACACGCGCCCGTAGCTCAGCTGGATAGAGCACCAGACTACAAATCTGGGGGTC
>CAWIZJ010000061.1:0-75763 GCA_963840535.1 uncultured Alphaproteobacteria bacterium | reverse complement strand
AAAGCGGACTACATTTGCTCGTCATGAGCCTTAACCGCCCGTGACCGATGCTGTTGAAAAAGGATTTTGAGGGGGGACCCCGAGCAACATTGATTCAAGACGAGCTTCGAACACGCAAGATCAATTCAAGAAGGTACGCCGATAATTCGATTGTTGCGCATTCTTATTCTACAGATTTTCCGCGGTGACTTTTCCAACAGTATCGACCCATTGCGGTCATAAGTCGGCTTGAAATCCCGCAGCGCAGCAAGTCCCGTGCCGTACCGAGGTATGCCATCGGTGCTCATCTCGGTATAGCGCACCGATTTGTGGAACGCCGGTCGTCCAGATAGCTGCGCACGCGCTTCGTACACGTCCGGAAGCTGGGGACGAGCCGCGGCGTCGTGCCGGGCCCATTGATCGCGATCGCATGAATTTTGTTTGCCTTCTGTGAGGCGCGTCACCTCGTTGGAGGGATGTCGATCCGTAATACACGCGATGGTCAACCGGCTCGATAGTAGGAGAGTAAAATGGTCATTTCGACGATGCGCGCATATGCGGTCACGTTCGCTGTGCTGATGACGCTCACAGGCTGCGGCGGGGACCGGAACCTGAAGAGCGTTGCTTTCGATCCGAACATCGACGTTTTCTCCGACCAGCAAAACGGCGTGGGGTTCTCGGGGCAAGTCTTGACATGTACGAAAAAGATCGATGGCAAGTGTATGCAAAAGGAGTGCAAGCAGGGCGAGGGGGGCCCCTCCTACGACTGCGCCAGTTACGCCGCCGCCTGCGTGGGGGCCGGAGAGCATTGGTCTGGTACGAAGGAAGGCGGGAAGTGCACGCGCGTGCTCTGACCTACACTGCGGAGCACACGAGACCGGCCTGCAGCGGCGCGCCTCGCGAGAACTATGCTGTCCACGCCAGAGCCGTGCTTCGAGGCTTGGGAAGTGACAGGGTTCACACTTCTTGGTCGCGCCCTTTGGCTCGACTCATCCCTCGGACACTTCAATCGTGGTCCGCAAGCGATATGTTATCAACACGTTTCAACGGCGACCTATCGCGAATCAGAGTACGACTCAATGTAGACATCCTGTCTCTTGGGGAGGTTTGCGTGAGATCCGTGCTCGCTGCCGTCCTCCTTTCCACAACAGCCCTGGCGCAGGAAGGCTATATCGGGCACGACCATCATAAATGGCACCAGGACTTCTATCAGCACTTGGTGAGGCCCGACACGAGGGTATTGTGCTGCAGTCTCTCAGACTGCCGTCCGACTTCTGGCCGGGTGGTGGGCGACCATTATGAGGTCAAAGTCAACGGCGCATGGATCGTGGTCCCGCCGGACAAGGTCGTGAAGAGGAGTGCCCCGGATATGGGATTTCATGTCTGTGCCCCCCATAACTTCAGTGGCAAACCGGAACATCTGTACTGCGTCGTGTTGCCCCCAGAAACCTAACGAGGCTCCGCCTCAGACCGACGAGGTGTGATGGCGTCCAGGAACTGATTGCCAGCGGTCTATTCCAACCGTTTGTTTGTCACCGCGGTGGCCTTCTCTCCTACAGTCCCGACCGCATCGGCCAGTTTCGGAAGGCCGCTAATTACGTCGACCGCATCCTCAAGGGCGAGAAGCCCGGTGACCTGCCGGTGCAGGCGCCGACCAAGTACGAGTTGGTGATCAACCTCAAGACTGCAAAGGCGCTCGGCCTCGAAGTGCCGCCGACACTGCTCGCCCGCGCCGACGAGGTGATCGAATAATTGCTGCGGTGCATTGAGTCCGTTCCTGATGGCACAGGGCTGCCGATTCAAAGACGTCCACGCAACGGTCGCGATCCGGGTTGAAACGAACTACATTTGCTCGACCCGAGCCTTGCGGGGTTTGACCCGACGGCAACATTGGCTTGGTACCTGGAATGGCGACAGAGGGCCACACCTCGCCTCGGCTTCGGACCGGTTCGGAAAACACCTACCTCAATGATGCGCACCTTTCACGCCGGTTCAGGGTTCATCCGGGGAAATCCCCGGCTAGTGCGGTGTCTTTGACGTTCCGATCAGTCTCGCGGCGGTTCCGTCATCGGAACGTCAAAGACAAAACCGCACTAGCACCATAGACTTGCTAGTGTCCCTTTGCTTCCGACGTTCGCACTCGAGCGTGCTGCAATGTGAAGCGAACGTCGGAAGCGGGACACTGGAGCGCCGCATATGAAAATCACCCGCCGCCGCATGTTCACTGCTCTCGCCGCCGTCGCCGCCGCCGGACTCGGCGGTCTCGGCATTCGCTCCGCGGCGGCGCGCTACTACGACGGCCCGGTGTCGGATCACTTCGACGGCTTGCGGTTTTTCGATCCGCACGGCTCGCCGCCCAATAGCGTTGCAAAGCTGTTCCGCTGGTACACCGGCCGCAGCACGGCCGAATGGCCGGCATGGGCACCGAGCCCTCATGCCGACCGGCCGCCGGCACGGATTGCGGGCCCCGAGTGGCGTATCTCGTTCGTCGGGCACGCTACGGTTCTGCTGCAAACGGCGGGCGTGAACGTTCTGACCGACCCTTTCTGGTCGGAGCGCGCCTCGCCGTTCACCTTCATCGGGCCGAAACGGGTGAACGATCCGGGCATCGCATTCGACGCGCTGCCGCCGATCGATGCGGTGTTGGTGTCGCATTGCCATTACGACCATCTCGATGTCGCGACGTTGTCGCGACTCGCGGCCGCGCATGGATGCCGCGTCATCACGCCGCTCGGTAACGACGCGATCATGCGCGACCACGACCCCTCGATCCGCGTCGAGGCCCGCGATTGGGGCGATCGCGTCGAGCTCGGACCGGGCGTTGCGGTCACGCTGGCGCCGATGCGGCACTGGGCGGCGCGCCATCTGCTCGACCGCAACAAGGCACTGTGGGCGGCCTTCGTCATCGAGACGCCAGCGGGCCGCATCTATCACGTTGCCGATTCCGGCTACGGCGAAGGCACCCATTTCCGCTCGGCGCGCGAGCGGCACGGGCCGTTCCGGCTCGCTGTCTTGCCGATCGGCGCATACGAACCGCGCTGGTTCATGAGCCAACAGCACATGAACCCGGAAGAGTCGGTGCAGGCATTTGGTGACTGCGGAGCGGAGCTCGCGCTCGGTCATCATTATGGAACGCTGCAGCTCACCGACGAGCCGATCGATGCACCGGTCACTGCGCTCGCGGCCGCGCGCGTCGCTGCCGGGATCGCGCCGGAGCGCTTCCGCGTGTTGCAGCCGGGCGAGGTGTGGAAGCTGTAATCACCTTCCAAGTCGGCAGAAGTACGTTTCCTGTTGCCCCGTTGGCGCAGTCATGGTGCGCCGATTCCCATCTTGGTCAGGAATGGGAAGATCGAGAGCACGCCGGCGCCGCCGTCCCGTGCGCTGCGGCCCCTCGGGTCGTCAGCCAGGATCAGTGCCCAGTATGTCGTTCCGTGACTCGACGCCGAGGCGAGCCCGATTCGGGTCGCGTCACGCTTGAGCAAATTCGCATTGTGACCGGGCGAGGATTTCCATGTCGCGAAGGTGTCCTTGAACGTCTTCGTTCCCGCCGCGATGTTTTCGGCAGCCGATGGCGCATCGTAGGACGCCATGCGGGAGCGGAATGATCCGGCCACACTGTGATCCATCGAACGCCGCTCTGCCATTGCATTCGCCTGCTTGCGGGCAAGCTCGGTGAGCTTCGGGTCCATGGTCACCGCCGATAGGCCGTAACTCTTGCGATAGGACGAGATCTCGGATTGTGGATCTGCGAACGCCGGGCTTGCCAGCAGCGTGAAGCCCATGATTGCGATCAATCGCCTCAATCTCGCCGATGCTCGATGCCGGTCGATGATCGCCAAAGGACAACCTCCTGGTGGAGCTTCAGGAACCACGATCTCCCGATCCGCAGGGAGCGGATCCAGTGTGCCGCCAAAAGCGTCTATTTTCAGCCGTGCGTCCTGCGGCACCGATTTGAAGGCAACTGTGGCCGAAACATCACAGTCGGCTGGACGTGCGGGCGGTGAATGAGCCCCGACGAGGAGATCATCCCGCCTATGATTTCCGGTCGGTTCTCGTTACGACACCAGGGCGCGCCGTGATCTTCGATACGGCTGATCCATGGGATCGAGATGGATACTGACGTTCTCGTCGTCGGAGCCGGCCCGACCGGGCTGATGCTGGCCAATCAGCTTGCTCGGCGAGGCGTGCGCGTGCTGATCGTGGATCGGCATGCCGGTCCGTCGCTGCAGACGAGAGCACTCGGTGTGCAGGCGCGCACCTTGGAGATCTACGCCGGGCTCGGCATCGTCGAACGGGCGCTCGAGCTCGGCAAGCGCGGCACGGGCGCGAACATCTGGGCGCAGGGCCGAAAGATGGCGCGCGTCCCTCTGGGTGAAGCCGGGCGCGACGCCACTCCCTATCCATTCGTTCTGATCCTGGGCCAGGACGACAACGAACGGATCATGGGCGACAGGCTTGGTGACTTGGGTGTGGCGGTGCAGTGGAGCACGGAGCTGGTCGGCCTGGTGCAGGAGGGTGACCAGGTCGCGGTCACGCTCAGGCTGCCCGACGGCACGGAGCGAAGAGTCCTCGCCGCGTGGGTCGCCGGATGCGACGGGGCGCGCAGCAGCGTTCGCGAGCTGACCGGAATCACGTTCCCGGGCGCACCTTACGAGCACGTGTTTTTCGTCGCCGATGCCGAGGTGACGGGGAGCATGGTGGCGGACGAGGTCAACGTCTACTTGTGGCAGGAAGGCTTTCATCTGTTGTTTCCCATGCGCGGGAAGGATCATTGGCGGATCGTGGGCATTCTGCCGCCTGCCTTGCACAACAAGGATGACCTGACATTCGAGGACGTGATTCCGTCCCTGCGCAACGAAGCGGGAGCCGGGCTCTCGATCCAGGCGTGCAGCTGGTTCTCCACCTATCGCATTCATCACCGCTGCGCTGCGCGCTTCCGCGACCGCCGCTGTTTCCTGCTCGGCGACGCCGCCCACATCCACAGCCCGGTCGGCGCGCAAGGCATGAACACCGGGTTGCAGGACGCGTACAACCTGGCCTGGAAGATTGCGCTCGTCGTCGACCGTCGAGCCGATGCAGCACTGCTCGATTCGTACGAGGAGGAGCGCATCCCGGTTGCGCGTCGATTGCTGAACACGACCGACCGGGCGTTCAGGCTGGTCGTCTCGGACAGCCGGCTCGTCGGTCTGCTCCGCACCAGGATCCTGGTGCGGATCGTTGCTTTCGCGATGAGTCGCGAACGGATACAGCAGCTCGCGTTTCGGGTTGTCTCGCAGATCGGCATCCGCTACCGCAAGAGCCCGTTGTCTGAAACTCTGGAGGGCATCCCCGACGGCGCGCCGCGCGCCGGCGATCGTTTCCCGTGGCTGCGGCTCAAGTTCACGAGGGACGGCGCGGTCGAGGACCTGTTCCGGAAACTCGACGACACGCAATTCAATTTGATCGCGATCGGGCAGCCTTCGCCCTCCGAGGAAGCGCTGCACCTCGGCGGCATGCTGCGTATCCACGTGATCCCGACTGATCCCGTCAATGACCGGGAGCTGGCGCGCGCGCAGATTCCCCGGCCGTCTTTCTACCTTCTGCGTCCGGACGGCCACGTCGGACTTTGTGGCGTCCGACTGAAAGCGCCTGCAGTCGAGCGCTATCTCGGCGAGAATTTGCAGCTCGCGGTTCGAGGTGGGCGAAGGTGCGCGAAGCGGACATGATCGGCCACCCGCGGCGGGCTGCGCCGCACGGCGGCGGTGAATCAGACGCAATTTGTGAGAATGCGCCGACCGTATCCGAGTCGCGTCACGCCGCAAGAACTATTTTTCGAGGGCGGCATGGCCGGCCACGATGCCGACGGCCGCGCTGCCGGAACCGGTCGCGCTCTCCTGCGATGCCGGTCCTGGTTGTCGATCAATTAAAAAGGCGCAAGTTCGTGACCCCGGACTTGGACTGGGTTGGCGGGTTGTGAAAAGGCTCCCATACCACCTGACACAGCCTCGCCAATTCGATATCTTGCGATCCGGGTTTGGCTGGCGGGTATCGAATGGAACTCGATCGATTGAAGCGCCGCGCGTTCATCACGCTCCTCGGCGGCGCGGCGGTGTCGCCACTCGCGGCGCGGGCGCAGTCGGCGCAGAGCGTGCGCAGGGTCGGTATTCTGTGGCCTGGCGCCTCTCCCCCGGCTTCGCCCCGCCTCGAGTTGTTTCGCGAAGGACTGCGTGAGGCAGGATTCATTGAAGGCGAAAATCTCGTAGTCGAGTTGCGTTACTCCAAAACAGGACTTCAACATCTCCCGGAGCTTGCCGCCGAACTCGTGCGTCTGAAGGTGGAGGTGATCGAGGCCAGCGGTGATTTCGCTCCTCGGGTTGCCCAACAAGCCACGAGTACAATACCCATTGTTGCATTCACTGATGATGTGCTCGGAGCAGGGCTCGTCGACAGTCTCTCGCGACCCGGCGGGAACACTACCGGGCTGACGATCCTCGCGCCGGAGCTCAGCGCCAAGAGACTGGAGGTTTTGAGCGAGATCGTACCGGGATTATCGCGCGTGGCCGCCCTCTGGGATCCCACGAGCGGCAAGTCGCAAGTCGCGATGACCGAGGCTGCAGCCCGTGCAATGAAGATACAATTGCAAATCCTGGAGGTCCGACATCGCGATCACCTCGTCGGCGCGTTCGCCGCGGCCAGGGAAGGAAAAGCCCAAGCCATAAACGTGTTTGCGTCACCGTTTCTCGCGTCGTTGACGCGGGAGATCATTGGGTTGGCCGCCGAACATCGTTTGCCGGCGATCTACCAGTGGAGAGAACAAGTCGAGGCCGGGGGGCTGGTGTCCTACGGACCGGGGCTTGCCTTGATGTGGCGGCAGGCTGGAGGCTTGGTTGCGAAGCTTCTGAAGGGCGCAAAGCCCGCCGATTTGCCCATTGAGCAGCCCACGAAGTTCGAGCTGGTGGTGAACACGAAAACTGCTACATCGCTCGGCCTCAACCTCTCGCCGTCCATCCTCGTGCGCGCCGACGAGGTGATCGAATAGGACCGCCGTGCCACTTCCGGGCCTCATGCGCCACGGTTGAGTCCCTCGACCCACTTCAGACGTTGGCGGTCCTCGCCAAAGGCTGACGGGTTGCAAAATCGTTCCGTTACCTCCTGACTGATCCTCGCCAGTTAAGGCACCCGCACGGTAGTGGCCCCTCTAATCGAAGCTGGAGTGCCGGCGGCCGCCGCCACGATTTAGAACGATTCAGGTCCCGTCGATAGGACTCGCCGGCTACTCTGTGGCAGCCTGAGTGCGCGGTAAACCACCTGCGGAAAGGGTGTTCGACATGAGGCGGCGCGAGTTCATTACGTTGATCGGTGGCGCGGCATTCGCGTGGCCACTCGTGGCGCGCGCGGAGCAGGCGGCAGCTGTTCCGCGAATTGGGTGGCTCGCCTTGGAGGTTCCCGAAAATCACGCATACTTCGACTCGCTTAGGCAGGGACTCCAGGACCTCGGCTATGCTCATGGTCGAAATCTCATCATCGAGCCGCGCTGGGCTAGTGGTCGCGATCGCGTGCTCGAGCTCGCGCGCGAGCTCGCTGCGCTCAGGGTACGGGCGATCGTCGTACAGGGCGGAGCATTAGCTACGATCTTGCATGGCGCAATCGATTCAATCCCAATCGTTTTCGTCACCAGCGGCGATCCGGTCATCAGCGGTTACGTGAAAAGCTTCAGCAGGCCGGGTGGAAATTTCACTGGCGCAACGCTGATGTCGTACGAGATCAACGGCAAGCGGCTCGAGCTGTTGCGCGAAGTGTTCCCGCAGGTTACGCATGTTGGAGTACTCTCCAACCCGATGCATCCGGGAGAGTACGGCGAGTTGAAGGTCACCGAGGCGACCGCTGAGAAGCTGGGGCTCAAGCTCTCCTACGCCCGCATCGTAGCAGCTGGCGACGTCGAGCGGGCATTCAACCTTGTTCGCGCCAAGGGGGCCGATGCGATCAATGTTCTGCCGGACGGGACGATGTTGCAGCACCGGGAGAGGTTTGTCGCGCTCGCGACGGAACAACGCATTCCCGTGGTCTCAGGCTGGCAAGAATTCACGCGTGCCGGCGGGATCATGTCCTACGGCCCGAACGTGGCACAGACTTATCGGCGGATCGTTTCCCATGTCGACAAGATACTGAAAGGGGCTCATCCCAGCGAACTACCAGTCGAGCAGCCAACCAGATTCGAGCTGGTTGTGAATCTCAAGGCGGCCAAGGCCCTCGGACTTACGGTCCCGGCGGCGGTGATGCTGCGCGCCGACGAGGTAATCGAGTGAAGGCTCTTTTGTTGCGGTGCATCGAGTCCGCTAGTGATGGCACGAAGCGTAAGAGCCGGGAAGCCGTGGCAAACGTCCGGTTATTGCAGGCGAGCCGAATGGCGGCTTGATCGTAACGGCAAGCGGGTTGGCGGCGGCTCAACGCCATCGGATCATCGCGCTGGCGGCCCGGAACAAACTGCCTGCAATCTATAACAACCGGATTTATGCCTTGTTTGACCAGATACGATGCAGTCTCCTGAGCCTAGGGCGGACACATGAGGCGGCGCGATTTCGTTACGTTTCTCGGCGGCGCGGCGGCGATGCCTTTCGCCGCGCGCGGTCAGGAGCGGGTGCGGCGCATCGGCGTACTGATGGGAACGGCGGACAGCGATTTGGACCAGAAGGCGTTGGTGTTGGTATTCACGCGGGCGCTCGCCGAGCTCGGCTGGCAGGAAGGCACGAAGATCAACATCGAATATCGCTGGGCTGCCGGCGACGCCGCTCGCCTGCAGGCCCATGCTGCGGAGCTCGGGCGTCTCGCCCTGGATGCCATCTTCGTCCAAGGCACGCCAGCAACGACGGCGCTCCGGCGATCTGCGCCGGCCACGCCGCTAGTGTTCGTGAACGTTACCGACCCGATCGTTACTGGTCTGGTCTCGAGCCTTGCTCATCCGGGTGGCAATATCACTGGCTTCACTAATTACGAATTTTCGATGGGCGGGAAATGGCTGGAAATCCTGAAAGAGATTGCGCCCATCGTCACCCGCGTTGCCGTTGTTTTCAACCCTGACAATCCTGTGATGCCAGGAAACGTGCGTTCGATCGAAGCTGCCGGACCAACGTTGGCAACTCAGGTATCTGTGAGACCGGCCCGCAACGCGGAGGAATTCGAGCGGACCATCAGTGCATATGCCTCCGAGGCAAATAGTGGCATGTTGGTCCTGCTTGACTTTGTCACACTGGCTCATCGTGAGTTGATCATCGGATTGGCGAACCGCTATCGGTTGCCGACGGGCTTTGGGCTCCGTGTCTTCGCTACGAGCGGCGGTCTGTTTTCATATGGTGTTGATCCCGTCGACCTGTTCCGCAGGGCGGCGGCGTACGTCGATCGGATTCTCAAAGGTGCTAAACCCACCGATCTTCCAGTACAACAGCCGAACAAATTCCAGCTGGTCATCAACCTCAAGACTGCTGCGGCGATCGGCCTAACGGTGCCACCAACGCTGCTCGCCCGCGCCGACGAGGTGATCGAGTAATTGTCCCGGCTTTGCTGCACCTGCTCAGGTCTGCTTCTGGCACGATTCGACCGTTCGCGGCGTCGCACCATCATAGCCGTAGTTGGGGGTAGACCGGACCAATCGCGGGTACCGTGGAATGACGTGGATGACCCTAAGCTAAGCCGTCATAGGCCAGGCCGAAATCTCGCAGCGCCGCAGTCTCCTGCCGTACCGGGGTGTGCTATCCTTTCGGTCGGAAGCACGAGAGGACCGGGAAATGAACCGGCGCGACTTCATCACGTTCATCGGCGGCGCGGCGGCGACTGCGTGGCCGCTCGCGGTGCGCGCGCAGCAGCAAGACCGAATGCGGCGCATCGGGGTGCTCATGAACTTGGCTGAAGATCGGCAAGGGCAGGCCCGCATGTCGGCGCTCCGACAGGGGCTGACTGAATTGGGTTGGACTGACCGTCGCAACGTACAGATCGAAGCCCGTTGGGCTGCGGGCGATACCGACCGGTATCGCAGTTTCGCGGCGGAATTGGTGGCTCTCGCGCCGGACGTCATCCTGGCCAGCGGTGCGCCGGCTGTAGGAGCGTTGCAGAAGGCAACCCGTACGATGCCGATCGTGTTCGTGGCGGTTGTCGATCCGGTCGGCGCGGGCTTGGTCGCACACCTCGCGCGACCGGGCGGCAACATTACCGGGTTTACCTTGTTCGAGTACGGCCTGAGCGGAAAATGGCTGGAACTGCTCAAGCAGATCGCGCCTCCTCTCACGCGAGTGGCGGTTCTGCGGGACCCCGTTTCTTCGGCGGCAGTTGGCCAATTCGCCGCGATCCAGGTCGTAGCACCAATATTCGGAGTGGAGTTGAGCCCGCTTGAATTGCGCGACACCGGCGAGATCGAACGTGCAATCGCTGCGTTTGCTCGCGTGCCGAACAGCGGCCTGATCGTGACTGGTAGCTCGATCGCCAATGATCATCGCGAACTGATCATTGGGCTCGCACAGCGGCATCGTGTGCCCGCCATCTACTCGGACCGTATCTTCGGCACCGGCGGCGGCTTAGTTTCCTACGGGCCGGATCGGATCGATCCGTACCGGCGGGCGGCCAGCTACGTCGATCGCATCCTTAAGGGCGAGAAGCCATCCAACCTGCCAGTGCAGGCCCCGACCAAATACGAGCTGGTGATCAACCTCAAGACTGCCAAGGCGCTTGGCCTCGAAGTGCCACCGATGCTGCTCGCCCGCGCCGACGAGGTGATCGAATGATCGGTCGCCTTCGGAGTTGTGCGGAGGCATTCCCGGATCGCGGCTGGACAGGCTTAAAAAATTTCTGTCATATGCTGACGCGCGCAGTGCTAATGAAATCGTTTCCAAAGAAGTGGGGTCGTCATGAAAAAGAGAACGAAGCGTCGGGAATGGACCACACAAGATGTTCGCGAATTGAAATCATTGGCTCGTCAAAAGATGCCGGTAGGAAAAATCGCAAAGTCGCTCAAGCGGACACTGCGCGCAATACAGCAGAAGGCGTATTCGATTGGTGTGTCATTGGATTTGCGGTGAAATCATGACCCGCAATCTGGTCTGGCTTTCGGGAAGCAAACCGGACAACATTTGCTCGTCCTGCGCGCGTCGAGCTCGTCATCGATCTAAAGACCGCGAAGGACCTGCCTCCTCGAAATGAACCAGGTGGCCGACCCCGCAGCGAGGGCAGGCCCGAATATGATCAACAGAAAAGTGCTCCACGACAGCGCCCTTGCGTCCGCTGCAAGATCAAGTTCATTGACCTCCTTCGAATCCACGAATTGGACCGTTTTGATCATCGCGCTTTGCGCCGCGTCTGCGAGATTGGTTCCTGACGTGCTCGCGACGGCACCGTCCGTATCTGGGCGAACCGGCCAAGTGGCCGCCGCATTCGCAACCCGATCTTCGGTCTGGCTCTCGTCATCGGCAGATTGATCGGTCAGCGACATTGCCCCTATCGCGGGCGCGGCTTCTACCGCCTGTTGCGGGGGCGAGTTGGCCGCCTGCTCTTGGACAGTCCGTTTGCTGGCCTTCGTGCCGCCCGCGGCGCGTGGCGCGCTTCGTTCGACCTTCGGCTGCTCCCGCACATCCTGCCGCGCGGGTTGGCTCACCTTCTTGCGGGGCGCGGGCTGAGCCGGCGCGTCAGCCTCGTGATTCGGCGTCTCCGATACAATGGGGCACGGGAACCGATCACCATCGCACGCCCACCCATTGGACAATGGCAGGCCCGCGAATGTCCCGGCCACAATGACCACAAGTACCCAAAGGCGTAGGGTCAGCATGTGCCCCTCCCCTGCCCTAATGATTGATAAATGCATAACGAACCGATCGGAATGGCCACGCATTGACGTGAATGGGGCATTGTTCGCGCATTACAGGGTCATAATAGCGATAGCGGAACCATGGTTGAAAACCTGATCGGAGGAGACGACGAAGCCGGCGCGGCGTCTAATTACCGCTGTACCAAGACGGCTCAGTCGGCTGCCTCGAGAAATCACGAGTTGGCCGTTCTTGCGCCATACGGAGCTCATCAACTGCGTGAGAAAACGGGCGCTGGTGGGCGAGGCTCCACGGCATACGGTATGTCGGTGAAGGTTGCAGCAGCCATTGCAGCAGTGCTGATGTCAGCAACTTTCGCTGAGGCTGCCATGCTGTGTGAGGAGCAGAAAGGCAGCAGCAAGGACTACTGGAGCTGGCGCATCATCGACGGGAAGAAATGCTGGTATCCCGGCAGGCCAGGGAAGCCAAAGAGCGAATTGCAATGGGAGGTCATAGACACGAGCATTCCCGATCTCCTCGCCGAAGGGGAGCAACCGGAGGTCGGCTCTGCTGCACCCGCATTCGACCCACGAACCGCACGACTCGTCGTTTCGATCACGGCACCGCCAGTTGGAAAGGTTGATGCTGAAAGCCTCGAACACGCAGAAAACCTCGAGCCGCCGCCGATGCTGCCCTCACAAGTCACCGAGAAGAGAGCGGAGCACAAAGCCGGCTGGTCATGGCTGTGGATCTTCATCCCACCGGCGGCCTACGCCGCGTGGGTTGCAGCAAGGAAAGCGAGGACGCGGAATATCTCGAAGGGAGGGTTCCACGGTCGGCGCCCGAATTGTTGGCTTGCGTACGCGGCTGAGATGAATGCTGCTCGCCCGCATCAGCGCGCGCAACCGCGCCCGATGCCGGTTGTCTCCGGCGATGCCATCCGGAAGGGAACGCCCGGTGCAAAGGCGTCTCGAGCGCACCAAGTGCTCCGGCCTGATCACGGTTCAGCCGGCTTTTGGGAGGGCGGAGCGTACTCACTCACCGACGTGGATAGCCGAAACAACCACGATGCCCCGCTCCAGCCCGCACTGACCGGGTGGGAACCGGACCTGCGGTCTCGTCTTGGTGACGCCCGATATTCCGATAGCGAGATGCGGAATCTGCCGCCGGCACTGCGGCGGCTCGCTGTCAAATGAAGGCGACGGAAACGGGCGCGTGGGGCGAGGCGCTGTCGTCCTGCCGGGGGCTAAGGCCACATCACGTGCAAAGGGATCGCATCGGAAGCTGGGAGGAGTTTTTGCGCGTTCTGTTGTTGATGCTTTGCCACTCCCAAGGGGCGCCAGGCTTCGCCTAAATCGGCCTCACAAATCTTTCTTCACGGGCGACCAAATAATCTGGGGCGGACTGCTCCAACGCGGGCACCGGAGATACTATCGACCCGACATCCGTTCGCACCAGGAGATGTCACGATGGCGCTGCACTGCCTCGGCGATCGCCTCCGCATCGCGGAAGTCGTTCTTCTGTCCCTTCGAATAGGCGCGCACGTACCTGGCCGGCATCAGCCGCGCATCGTGACCGAGACGCTTGAGCCTGCAGCTCAGATCAGGCTTCCATCCCGATCAGGCAAGGCGGCAGGTTCGCGAGCCGCGTTTCCACCTGACCACGTGACCACTTCTGCCGCAGCGCAATTGCACCGCGCTGATCGAGCCCTACAATGTGGAAAGAGTTCTTGCCGATATCGATGCCGATCACGGCGATCGCGATATTGAGTTTCTCAGGCATGGCCTGCTCCTTGTCTTTGGCGCCCCTGGCCAGCTTCGCTTGCTGGCGGGGCAGGAGCACGGCCGGACCATCCCATTAGCGGGCCAACCGACCCTGCTTGATGCGCGGGCGCAGGGTCAGTTTGTAAGTGGCCGGTTCAGTTCCGTGCGCCAGTTCGCGGAATTCAGGGGTCGATTGCGGACCGATCGAGTACACCTCCCACAGGTTTTCGGCTTGCTCGTGGCCGTTCGCCTTCATCCACTTGACGAATTCATCCCACGCGGACGGGAGGCCTTCGTACGGACCGCTGTATACTGTGCGCGCCACCTTCACCGCAGGCAGCTGGCCCGGTTTCATGCGTCCGGCAGCCTTCACCGGCGCCGCGACCTTGACGCCCAATTCGAAATCGAAGGTGTCCGGTGGCATTCTCAGATGGTGTGCGAAGACCGCTCCGACGGGCTCCACCCCTTGTGCGGCGAGCGCTGCCATCAACTCGCCGACGGCGGGGCCGAACACTTTCATCATCTCGCTGCGCGGAATGGTGAGGCGGATGACGGCGGCCTCTTGGACGCTGGTCTGGATGATCTGTGGTGTGGCTATCATTGTTGAGACTCCATTTCTCTGTGCGCTTGCTTGACTGCTCAAACCATGGCCTCGAGCCGGACGTAGCTCGCTTCCATCCCGTGCTCCATGCCGCTCGCCAGCATGGCCGCCCGCGTTTGGGCATCGGGCAGTGTCATTTGCATCGTCATCAGCGTCCCGCTCCCGTCCGGCTCGAACCTTGTTTCGACGTGATTGTCGGGACACGGATCGGGAAGATGCATCCGCTCCACGTGAACGATCCGGCTGAACGGCACCAATTCCACAAATTCACCGGTCAGATAGAATCCACCACCCTTGCCGTTGCCCATTCGTAGCGGATCTTCCCGCCCGGTCGCGCCTCGCAGACGCAGACGGGCATCGTCCAGCCGTCCGGACCAAGCATCCATTTCTGAATCAACTTCGGCTCGGTGTGAGCGCGGTAGGCAGCCTCGGGCGGCGCCGCGAAGCGGCGGGTGACGACGACATGTTTTTCGCCTTCGGTCATTAGTGTCAGCTTGCTCATCGTCTTCCCTTTCGCTTTTTTGATTGCATTCCGGCCAACACGTCGTCGAGCCGATCGTAGTTCTTGGCGAGAGCCTGACGCAGCTTGTCGAGCCATCGATCGATCTCGCTGATCGCCGACGGCGCCAACCGGCACGGCCGCTTGGTGCCCTCGATTCTGCGCACTATCAGTCCGGCTTCCTCCAGCACCTTCAAGTGGCGAGAGACACCGGGCTGCGTCATGTCGAAGGGTTCAGCAATCTCCATCACCGTGGCCTCACCCAGGGCGAGACGGGCAAGGATCGCCCGACGGGTCGGGTCGGCGAGTGCAGAGAAGGCGGCATCGAGGTTCGGCATATGTTATCTCTCGTTATATAACAATTAATTTATATAACGAATCGATCATAGTCAACTCTATTCATCGGACTCGACCTTGACAGGTGACTATATTGTCACCTATCATGCGTGAGGGATGGACGATGACCAAGTCTTCAAGGCGCTTGCTGACCCGACGCGTCGCTTCCTCCTGGACCTGCTCTTTCAGCGCGACGGCCGGACGCTGAAGGACCTGGAGTCCGGGCCAGCGATGACGCGCTTCGGCGTCATGAAGCATCTCAAGGTTCTGGAAGATGCCGGCCTCGTCGTCACCCGCCGGTCAGGGCGGGAGAAACTGCATTTTCTGAATGCGGTTCCCATCCGGATGATCCACGACCGTTGGATCGATAAATACAGGGAACGCGAGGTCTCCGCGCTGCTGGCGCTCAAGGGCCGAGCTAGAGGACAAGGACAGATGACCATGACGGACAAAGCAGCGACCATTCTGGTCTACAGGATCGTCATCAAGGCGAGCGCCCAGGCGATCTGGGATGCGATCACCAAGCCCGAATGGACCGAGCGCTACGCCTATGGCGGCCGCGTCCAATACGAGCTGAAGGGCGGCGGACACTATCACCACGAGGCCAGTCCCGAGATGAAATCGTTCGGGTTGCCCGACAAAGTCATCCTCGGCGAGGTGCTAGAGAGCGATCCGCCGCGCAAGCTGGCGCAGACATGGCACCCGCAGTTCACGCCGGAAATGATTGCGGAGCCGCCTTCACGCCTCACATACGAAATCATGGAGGGGCAAGGCGTGTGTACGGTCACCATCACTCATGATGTCACGGGCGCCCCGATGGTCGCCGGCATGGTGCCGGGCGGTGGCGATCCGGCCAAGGGCGGCGGCGGCTGGCCGTGGGTCCTCAGCGATCTCAAGTCGCTGCTGGAAACCGGCGCGCGCATGCCGACCTAGTGCGGTGTCTTTGACGTTCCGATCAGTCTCGCGGCGGTTCCGTCATCGGAACGTCAAAGACAAAACCGCACTAGCACCATAGACTTGCTAGTGTCCCTTTGCTTCCGACGTTCGCACTCGAGCGTGCTGCAATGTGAAGCGAACGTCGGAAGCGGGACACTAGCCCAATAGCCAAGGCGGTGGAGACCCTGCGCAAGCGGAGGTCCCACCGCGGCCCGTCGGCAACGACTATCGCCAGCGATGATGACGTTGGTCGAAGCATCGACGCCGAGCTCAGACTAGAGAGTTGCATCAACGCTGGTGCGCATTGCACCGCTGGCTGCGCATGACCGCTATCGGCACGGGGCTGCCGTTCCGGAATGTCCGCCGTCACGGTGAGTTTCGGAGGGTAAGCAGACGGAGCGCGGACATCGCGAAATCTGTAGCGAATGACCCATTCCGAACCTCACACGCGCCGGCATCCGCCGAGCAGTCGAAGAATGTCTGGCATACCCACAGACTGATCCCTGCCAATTCGATATGCTGCGGTTGGCTCCGGCTGGTGGGATTGAAATGCAATCCTTGGAATGACGCGAGCTCACCACAAGCCCCAAGCCGGTATTCACGCGGTCGTCCTGGTTTCCGAAGTCCGCGATCCCGACGCGAAAGGGAGGGGCACGCCCTTGACATCGCATCCGGCCTACGACCGCCTGCTGATGGGATCGCCCCTGCGCCGGCGCGGCATCTGCATGGCAATCGGCGCGGCGCTGCTGGCGGTGCTGACTTTCTCTGCTTTCGTCCAGCTGACCCTTTTCGCCGGCATGCGCCCGGAGCTCGCGGCGGTGTTCCTGCGCGCACTCGCGCTCTCGAGCCTGCTCGCGCTCGTCCCGCTCGCGGTGCTGTGGTTCCTCGACCGTCGCGAGCGCGAGACGCCATGGCTGTTCGCCGCCGCGTTCCTCTGGGGCGGCTGCATCGCCACCGCACTCGCGCTGCCGTTCAACACCGCCTTCTACCGCTTCGTCGACGCCTGGGTGGCACAGAACCCGATGGTGACCGAGATCCTGGGTCCCGATGCGCCGATGATGATCGTGGCGCCGCTCTCGGCGCCGTTCGCCGAGGAGAGCGCCAAGGCGCTCGGCGTGCTGCTGCTGTTCGCGCTGCTGCGCGCCGAGTTCGACAACATGCGTGACGGCCTGGTCTACGGCGCGCTGGTGGGCGTGGGGTTCAACTGGTTCGAGACGGCGCTGTACGTGGTCATGGGCTACGCCCAGCACGGCGTGGCGCCGTTCGGCATCCACCTCGGCCTGCGCTACGCCCTGTTCGGGCTCGGCGGTCACGCGATGTTCACCGCGATCTTCGGCGCCTTTCTCGGTCTTGCGATGCAGACGCGGCGACGATGGCTGCGCATTCTCGCTCCGGTGGCGGGGCTGATCCTCGCCATCGCGGCCCACATGCTCAACAATGCGCTGCCGCTGATCGGCGCGCTCGCCGGCGCCGCCGCCGGCGAGGAGCCTCCGGGCAAAAAGGCCCTCCCCGATCTCGGGTTTCTCGATGCCTTCGCGATCGGCAGCCTGCTGCAGCTCACCATATTCGTTCCGTTCCTGCTGATCGTGGCGCTGGCGCTCTGGCGCAGCGGCGTGTGGGAACGGCGGGTGATCCGCGAGGAGCTGGCCGAGGAGGTCGGGCGCGCCGTGAGCGCGCAGGAGTACCGCGCCATCGTCGGCGACCGCATGCTGCGCACGCGCCGCATCGACAGCATGCATCCGCGCGCCTCGGCGGCGCTGGTGAACGCGCAGCACGAGCTCGCGTTCCGCAAGCGGCGCGTGCGCGACGACGGCGGTGATCCCGAAGGCGACCGCCTGGTGGCCGGATGGCGGGAGGACATCGACCGCCTGCGGGCCGCGGTGTAGCTGGTGTCGAGCCCGTCGCGGGATCGTCGGGTCTTGCGAGCGCTCGACCCGACCTGCGATTCATCGCCGTAGGTTGGTGTCGAGCCCCAAGCGCGTTTACGCGCGTCTGCGACGCGCTATGGCGAGACCCAACCGGGCCTCGACGATTCCCCGTGCCCGGCAGGAACCGGCGCGGGAGGGAGGCGGTTATGCCTGCGAGCGGTTCACCCAGCCCCTGCGAGGCAGCCATGGCCCGATGCGAAACGTGCGGAAACGACTACGACAAGGCGTTCCAGGTGAGCATGAACGGAACCACCCACACCTTCGACAGCTTCGAATGCGCGATCCATGCGCTGGCGCCGCACTGCGACAATTGCGGCATCCCCATGGTCGGTCACGGGCTCGAGAAGGACGGCACCTTCTTCTGCTGCGAGCATTGCGCCGAGGTCAAGGGCGTCACCGGGCTGCGCGATCGGGTCGGTGTCGGCGCCGCGATGCACCGCCGCGGATAGCCCGGACACACGAGCGGCTCGCGCCGCGCACGCCGGGTGCGCAGCGCAGCCGGCCGGCCCCGACGTGAAGCGGGCGATCGAAACCGTCACCGGCCGGTCGTTCTGCCACCCTTAACGGGATCGAACTACGCCACCTTCATCCCTCCCCCGACTGAAGGGGAGGGATTAAAGCGGGCACGGCATTGCGATCACCCCACTGGCCGCGGCCCGCTTCCGAGCAGAGGTCCCTATTTCGCCGCCTTTCCTCCGGGGATCACGAATTCGACGACGACGCTTCGATCCAAGGGCTGATGGTTTGCGTTGACGGGCGTAATCTCGACTTTGTGCGGTCCCTCAGGAAGACCAGCGATAATGATAGGCCCGCCGCTGGTTTCGGCCCAGATCCACGACGCGCCATCAACCGCCACATGGAGATGCCCGATGCGGGGCGACACATCGAGGGCCTTCGGGCCGAACACCGGGACGATCTGCAGATTTTCGGTGCGGTACTGGATGATCACGACTCCGCGGCTCAACGGTTCGGCCAAAGGCGCATCGACCACGATTTTCGCCGCAGGCTGCGGCTCAGCGCTCTGAGCGATGGCGTTGGACGCCCACAGAACGGCTATCGCTACGATAAAGCCGATGAATGCCTTGGTCATGTCTGTTTCTCCTTATCAGGGCGCACCCGCACCGACGACTTGATCGACTGAGATCCCGGTCGAACAACCGACGCAGGCTCGTCGTCAACCTCAAAACCCGCTGAGGCGCTTGGGTTGACAATTCCCGAGTCATTCCTGCTGCACGCGGATTTGGTGATTGAAAGATAGCATGCTGCGATGCGGGAGTCCGCACACAGCACGAAGCGACCTACCGCCGCGACGACCAATGTCTGTTCTCATTGAGGCGAACCTGACGCAACGCGGTCGTCGCCCACACCGGGCTGCCCAAAATATGGGCGAGAACCTGATTGGGGGGACACCATGTTCCTCAAACGCCGTGTCAAGCCACGCCTTCAGGCTCAACGCCATACGTTTGCGTTCACAGACAATCGGTGACCGCGCAGCACCTGCGAGCACCTTCCGCTGGTCGATCAAGTAGCAATTTGCATCGCTGGCCGTCAGGCGGAAGAGACCTTCAGGCATCTGCTGCCATCGTGGGCAAGTGGCGGTGATTGGGTGGACACCTTAAACTTGCTCGCCGCCTACGACGTTTGCGAGAACCCGGAAATTGATCAATGGATCGCGGACGGTTGCGCTCGCGCGAGAGAGCTACTGACTAAGAACCGGCGCGAAGTCCGTAGGTTGGCGGCACGTCTGATCGAATGTCGCCGCATGACTGCGGACGAATTCGAACAGTTCATATCTCAGATTTGAGCGGATGCCGGGTTCACGCCGCCAATTCATCACCGCGGGTGGACCGATCTAGTTGCAAAATCATTCCAGCGCCTGCTGACCTGTCTGCAGCAATCAGATATCCTGCGAAACGTTCCTTGGCCTGGGTGATCGACGAGCTTCGCCTCCGCACCCGATCTGGCGAGCGCGATGCGGCGCGCGCGTCGGCCGCCCATGGCAAGCAACGAGAATGCGAATTGGTCGGACTGGTACGCCGAGTACATGGTGGCAGAGCAGGCCGGCAAGGAGCTGCCGTCATGAGCAGCAACGCTACGACTGTCATCATCGTCGTCGTCGGCTCGCCGGCCGCGCGGCTCTCGCCCGACCGATGGCGGCCTGAGATCGTGGGATCCTGCGCTCATTCAAAGGAGGAATGCCATGACCCTGCTCATCAAGACGCTTGCCGCAGTCGCGGCTGGAACCGTGCTCGCTACAAGCGCTTTCGCCCAGAGCGCGAGGGAGATCCGCGGCGCTTCACCGTACAACACAATCGAGAACGAGCCCGCGCCCAAACTGATTGTGGATCCACCGCTTCCCGGTCCGCTGGCCCAGGGCATCTTCCAGGCCCAGTACCGGGTGGAGAACGTGCGCATCTTGCCGGTGTTCGGGCCGGGCGGCCTCAACGTATCCCCACGTATCGGGCATCTGCACATAACCGTCGACGACCTGCCCTGGTTGTGGGCGGATGCGAGTGACAACAATACAGTCGACATAGCCGGGCTACCGCCCGGCGAGCACAAGGTGAAGATAGAGTTGGTCGACGCTAACCACATGGTCTTCCCCGGACAAGTGGTGACGTTGACGTTCACCGTGCCTGCCACAAAAAAATGAGTCACAAGGGGCTGGGCCGCAACTAGCCCAGCATCGCTCGCGACAAATCAAAGATATGCAGCACCCGGCCTTCGTGGATCAACATGGTTACCCGCTTCGGAGGCAAAGGAGAGGACGCCATGGCCGGCAAGGAGCTGCCGTCACCAAAG
Source organism: uncultured Alphaproteobacteria bacterium (assembly GCA_963840535.1). Taxonomy (GTDB): domain Bacteria; phylum Pseudomonadota; class Alphaproteobacteria; order Rhizobiales; family Xanthobacteraceae; genus VAZQ01. The sequence goes on along the minus strand of CAWIZJ010000061.1, from coordinate 55,154 downwards.
CGATCGGCATCGAGGTGCCGCCGATGCTGCTCGCCCGCGCCGACGAGATGATCGAATAAGAAGGCAGTTTGCTGCGGTGCATGAGTCCGTTCCTGTGCAGTGGCACTCACCGACGATTCCGCATGGCTGCATTGACGGCGGCTATCCGGGGTAAACCGGACCAGATTTGCTCGCTTTGAGCCTCCGACGACGGTCGCAAAGGACAATGACAATGAGCAGCTACAGCAAGAATGCCGACGCCATCGCGAAACTGACGCCGGAGCAGTATGACGTAACCCAGCAAAGGGGCACCGAGCGCTCAGGCACCGGTGAATATCTCGACAACAAGGAGCCCGGCATCTACGTCGATATCGTCTCGGGCGAGCCGCTGTTTGCTTCGTCCGACAAATACGAATCAGGCTGCGGTTGGCCGAGCTTCACGAAGCCAATCGAGCCGGTCAACGTCAAGGAACTGCGCGACACTTCGCACGGCATGATCCGCACGGAGGTCCGCTCGACCCACGGAGACAGCCATCTCGGCCATGTCTTCCCCGATGGCCCCGAGGACCGTGGCGGCTTGCGTTACTGCATCAACTCCGCCTCGCTGCGCTTCATCCATCGCGACGACATGGAAGGGGAGGGCTACGGGGCTTATCTCGATCAGGTGGAGGATATGGGATGACACAGGAACGCGCAGTGCTCGCCGGGGGATGCTTCTGGGGAATGCAGGATCTCATTCGCCGCCATGATGGTGTGATTTCGACGCGCGTCGGCTACACCGGCGGCGACGTGCCGAACGCGACGTATCGCAATCACGGCACCCATGCCGAAGCGATCGAAATTGTCTTCGACCCCGCGAAGATAAGCTACCGCAGGCTGCTGGAACTCTTTTTCCAAATTCACGATCCAACCACGAGAAACCGCCAGGGCAATGACATCGGGACGAGCTATCGCTCGGCGATCTTCTACACGAGCGAGGAACAGAAACGCGTCGCCGAGGATACGATCGCCGACGTCGATGCCTCCGGTCTTTGGCCTGGAAAGGTCGTGACCGAGATCGCGCCCGCCGGCGATTTCTGGGAAGCCGAACCCGAGCACCAAGATTATTTGGAGCGCTACCCCGCCGGGTACACCTGTCACTTCATCCGCCCGGACTGGAAGCTCCCCGCACGGGCCAAGGAGTTGCGGAGAGCCTGATGACGGTGCGCCGACCTGCAACGCCGTCTCGGTACCACGCCGGAGAGGACGAGCATGGCCACGAAGCACGAGGCATTGAAAGGGGACTTTTCCGCTGCTTCTGATGGCATCGCCTGTCTCGTCGTTGATCATGCTCGATTCCAATGTCGTGGCAGTGTCCCTGCCTGCGATTGGCCGGTCGCGTGGCCGTGTCCCACTGGTTCCTCAGCGCCGAATATTCCGCAGCGATGAAATTGCCAAGCCTCCGTAAATCGTGGCGTGCTGATTTGAACAGACAAGGTTCTCAGGGGCGTCAACGAAGGCGCGAATGTCGCTTATTGGCACGAATGCGACATCGGTGAGTATCTGCCGCTTCTTGGGGGAACCTGACTTTACACCGCAGCAAATGCGTGGCATCGTAGCTCGGGCCGGAAGTTCAGCGCGTACCTCCACGGGTGCGGGCAGACGGCAATGTGCGGGGACGGCCGTTCCGCCCGCTTTTTTATGCGATACGCGCGCAGCACACTTATCAGTCAGGTATTTGACCTAGAATCCACTCGAGCGGGCGCGGACGGAACTCAAGCTCGCGCCGGGCTTTCTCATTCGAAGCCCCCCTAAGCCTCGTCGCGTAGTAGACCGCGTCGGGGCCTGACGCCCGAAGCGCCTCTTCTTCGCTGACACGAGGTGGCGCAGGTGCTCCTGCAGCACGCGCGAACGCCGTCAGCCACAAGTGCTGAGGTGACGGGTTTCCGTCGACGATGTTGTAGGCTCCCGGCGGGCACTCCAGCGCGGCAGCGGTCGCCCCAGCCGCATCGTCAATATGCACGAAGCTGTAGACGCCCTGGCCCTCACCGATAATCGGAACCTGCTGTTGCCGCACTTGATCACCAATATCGCCCTCGCGCGTGTACCAGGTGCCGGGGCCGTAGAAGAACCCGTAACGTAGCGCGACGAACTCGATTCCCGGGGTCGCCGATGCGCGCGCTTCCAATTCCATGAAGGTGCGGGCGCTGGCCTCGACTCCCGGGGACGCGCTGGAGATGAACGGGACGGACTCGTCCGCCAGCCCCACGCCGGGCGCATACCAGAATCCGGAACTTTGCAGCAGGTAGCGGCGCACGCCCGAATCGCGAAGCGCCGCAAGCAGGTTAATGTTGCCTTCCACTCGGACTTTGCGATCGCGTTCCGCCGCTGCCTTCATGTCGGCGGGCGTGTAGTGCCGGGGCAGTGAGGTCAATTCGTTGATCACAGCGTCGGGTCGGATCCGTCCGACGGCGGCCTTCACCGCAGCGGCATCCAGGGCGTCGGCGATGACCGGCTCCGCGCCAATTTCCTTCAACGCGGGTGCGGAATCGGGCGATCGCGTAAGTGCGAATACCTCATGCTGGTTCGCTCTCAGGCGACAAACCAGTGGCCGACCGATCGCACCGCTCGCACCGGCGATCAGAACTCTCATCGCGCTTCCCTTTCAGCTTGCTTTGCGGCGCCCGAAGCGAGGCGCAAGTCATGCTCAGTCTGTCAGTGCGAAGATTCCGCTTTTCATCAGTAGGCGCCTCTCGTGTCATGACGAATTCAAAGGATAGCACGGCTCGTGCATTGGCCTGGCCGACTAACGTGCAAGATCAGTAAATTGTTTCTCCGCATGGTGTTTTCCGCCCCGCAGGCGTAAGTGTTGGCCAACACAAGTCCTGCTGAGCACAAACCGAGGAGAGAGCCATGGGTACGAGCAGGGCCCGCGAACACATCAACCAGGATCGCCGCCGGCTGTTGGGCACCGCTGCGATGGGCATTGTCGCAAGCGCTGCGGATCTGCTCCCGTCACAACTGGCTGCGGCGCCCACGAACGAAGCCATTCGCCCTTTCCGCGTCAATGTGCCGGAGAAGGACCTCGTCGATCTTCGCGCGCGAATTGCCGCCACGCGCTGGCCCGACCGGGAGACCGTCAATGACCAGTCGCAGGGCATACAGCTCGCGAAGCTGAAGCCGCTCGTGGGTACTGGGGGCACCGGCTACGACTGGCGAAAGGCGGAAGCGAAGCTCAACGCCTTGCCTCAGCTCATGACCCGGATCGACGGCCTCGATATCCATTTCATCCAGGTGCGCTCGCGTCATCCGAACGCCCTGCCGCTGATCATGACGCACGGCTGGCCCGGCTCGGTGTTCGAGTTGCTTAAGACCGTCGGCCCACTCGCCGATCCCACGGCTCATGGCGGACGCGCGGAAGACGCCTTCGATCTGGTCATGCCCTCAATGCCCGGCTTCGGGTTCTCCGGGAAACCGACGGACGCCGGTTGGGGCCCCGACCGCATCGCGCGCGTTTGGGCGGAGCTGATGAACCGTCTTGGCTACACGCGCTACGTCGCCCAGGGCGGGGATTGGGGGTCGCCCGTGTCCAGCGCGATGGCGCGCCTCGCGCCGGCCGGCCTGCTCGGCATCCACATCAATTTGCCAGCGGTCGTACCGACCGACGTGATCGCGGCGATTGCGGCTGGCGGGCCTGCACCGGCCGGGCTTTCCGAAAAGGAACGCGCGACGTTCGACGTCCTCAGCGCCTCCGCCAAAAAGGGCAGCAGGTCCTACGCTGCGATGATGGGCGCGGGGCCGCAGACGGTCGGCTATGGGTTGACGGACTCTCCCGCTGGCCTCGCGGCGTGGATGCTCGGGCATCCGGGCTTTTCCCATTGGACGTACAACAGAAGCGACCCCGAAAAGTCTCCTGACGAGGTGCTGGACGAGATAACGCTGTACTGGCTCACGAACACCGCGACCTCGTCGGCGCGGCTGTATTGGGAATACGGCGGACGTAGCGTTACGAACGCGGCCACGGAGAGAACTTCCGAGATATCGCTCCCGGTCGCCATCACGGTCTTTCCGCGGGAGACCTATCGCGCCCCGGAGACATGGGCGCGGCGCGCCTATCGCAACCTCATCTACTTCAACGAGGTCGACAGGGGCGGCCACTTCGCCGCGTGGGAGCAGCCGGAGCTTTTCAGTGCCGAGCTGCGCGCCGCGTTCCGGACGCTGCGCCAAGTCCCGTGACGTCAACCCAAAAAGCAACTTGTTCAAATTCGGAGACCAGTCATCATGAACTCGATCGAAAAGAGCGAAGTTATCAACCAGAACCGCCGTCACCTTTTGTGCAGGGCTGCGCTCGGCACGATGGGCATCGCTGTCGCTGGTTCGGCAAGCCTGTTTCCATCGCAATCGGCCGCCGCGACCACAGGGCAAGCCGCTACCACGCAACTGCCGGGGATCACACGCACTGATCTCATGCAGCACGATCTCAGCGTCCCTGGGCGTGAGGCCATCCAGGCGCTCGTCGGGATTCCCGCGGGAGCCGCAGCCCCCAGGCACTGGCATCCGGGCGAAGAGCTCGTCTACGTCGTCGAAGGTTTACTCGAATATGCGCTCGATGGCAGGCCGCCGGTGACGCTCAAGGCCGGTGAGGTCCTGTTCATCCCGTACGGAGCAATCCACGCCGTGAAAAACGTCGGCAGCGGTCATGCCGCCGAACTCGCCACGTATTTCGCGGAAAAAGGAAAGCCACTCTTCAGATTGGCGGACTGAGCATCCAATCGCACGCGCCACCCTTCAAACTCGCACAGCGGGCCAAGCCATGACCATATTCGATACGGAGAGCTCCGTCGTCGCCCGGGCATCCTCCACGCAACACGCGGCGGTAAGGGAGACAATGAAATGAGCCTCATGGCAGGCGTGCTGTAGTCGCCGCTGGCGCCGCGTTCGCCAGCAACGCCATCGCCCAGAGCGCCTCGCTAGAGGAGAATATCCCATGCCAGCACAGACCACCAATCTCTTCCTCCTTGAGAATCTCGAGGACGCCAGTAGGACGAGGGAGCTCGCGGAAAGCGATCGCGATGCAGAGTAGCCGATCGTCTGCGGCCGAGTGGATTGCTCCAGGAAGTAGCCGAAGCCGTCCGTCGTAAACGTCTCGAGCGCCTTGTGCGCCGCGGCGGTATTGCGCTCGGTACTGCAGCGGCGACGGCTCTTGCCTTCTATTTCCTGAGTGACCTTGGCCCTGACGCGACGGCAATCCTCAAGGCATCCGGAGCCGGGGCACTCATCGCAATGGCGGCGGAAACCATGATCCCGGAGGCCTTCCATAATGGACCCCGCTATTCCGGCGTTCTCGCCGCTGCGGGCTTCGCAGCCTTCATCCTTCTCGGTGAACTCGCCCCAGGTGAGGCCAGTGCTATGGGACTTGCGCCGCGTCAGATCAGCATCCCAAGGAGAGCAGCTGCTCTCGGGTTATGGCGAACAGGGCTTCGGCGGGGCGGGCCGCCCCAACGTTGCGGAGAACGAGTATGATGTATATCAGATCCTTCATCGGCGTCGCTTGTGCTGCTGTCGCCATCTTTGATTACTTCGCCGCCAATTAATGATCGAGCGCTTGTAGTGGACTGGGATTGAATCATGGTTGTCCCAACGCAATCAATTATCGATACGCGGCGCCACCAGATGTTTCCTACTCTGGAGGCGGCGGAGATAGAGCGGGTGCGTCGGTTTGGCAAGGTCCGCTCGTATGATGCGGGCCAGACATTGGCCAGGGTCGGCAAAGTGAGTCCCGGCCTCACCGTCATCCTGGCCGGAACGGTGGACATCACCCAGCATGACGAGTTCGGGTCGCCGAGAACTGATCGTCACTCACGGCGCCGGCTCATTCATGGGCGAACTGGCTCAGCTGGCCGGCCGACCAGCGCTGGTGGATGCTCACGCACGGACGCCAGTGGAAGCCCTGACCATCCCATCGGACCAACTGCGGGCATTGCTGATCGCGGAAGCGGAATTGGGGGAGCGGATCATGCGCTCCCTGATCCTGCGGCGCGTCGGTCTGCTCGAGACCGGCGCCGGCGGACCGGTGATTGTCGGCCGTGCCGAGAACGGCGATGTACTTCGGCTTGCTGGTTTTCTCCGCCGCAACGGCCATCCGCATCAAAGGCTCGACCCCGAGACCGATCCGGAAGCCAAGGCGCTAATTCGTCGTTTCCAGGTCGACGCCGGTCAATTGCCGATCGTGCTGTGCCCAGGTGGACAGCTGTTGCGCAATCCGAGCGAGATCGAGCTCGCCCGTTGCTTAGGTCTGGTGGGGCCCATCGATCCAAGCCGCGTCTATGACGTCGTTATCGTGGGTGCCGGACCGGCAGGCCTCGCCGCCGCGGTCTATGCAGGGTCGGAGGGGCTCTCCGTCCTCGTGCTCGACTGCCGCGCGTTCGGCGGGCAGGCGGGCGCATCGGCCCGGATCGAGAACTACCTGGGTTTTCCAACGGGTATAACCGGCATGGCCCTGATGGCGCGTGCGTACAATCAGGCGCAGAAGTTCGGCGTCGAAACGGCGATCCCGGACGAGGTGATCGGCCTGGATGCCCTGAGTGATACCGACAAAAGCTGCCTCGTGCTGAGGCTGTCCAACGCCGAACATGCCCGAGCGCGTTCGGTCGTGATTGCGAGCGGAGCGCGCTACCGGCGTCTCGCAGTCGATGGCCTCGAATCATTCGAGGGCGCGAGCGTGCACTATTGGGCCTCTCCGCTCGAGGCGAAGCTGTGCGCCGGGCAGGAAGTGGCCTTGGTAGGTGCCGGCAATTCGGCGGGGCAAGCGGCGGTCTACCTGGCGAACCAAGTCTCCAAGGTATGGTTCCTGGTGCGCGGGCCGGACTTGGCGGCGAGCATGTCGAGATACCTCGTGGACCGCATTGCGGGCCTTTCCAACGTGGAAGTGCTGACGCAAACCGTCGTCACTGGCCTTGAAGGTCATGACGGCATGCTCGAGGCGATCCGCTGGCGTCGAGGCACGTCAAAGCAGGAGGTTCGGCGACCGATTCGACATCTGTTCCTTTTCATCGGAGCGGAGCCGAACACCGACTGGTTGTCCGGCTCCGGCGTAGTCTTGGACCCCAAGGGTTTCGTATTGACCGGCGCGGGGGCAAACGAGAACAGGCACCCGCTCGAGACAAGTCGACGAAGCGTCTTTGCAATTGGCGACGTCCGATCGGGTTCGGTAAAGCGCGTCGCTGCAGCAGTCGGGGAAGGCGCACAAGTTGTGGCAGCGCTGCATGCCGATTTGACTGCCATCGGTCAGGCCCTGCCGGCGATCGATTATCCTTCGGCCGACAAGTCTACGTCGTAGCAGTTGATCAGACGCGAATGACCATGAAAGGGAAACCAATGTCGATCATGTCGAAGAATGCCCTGCGCGCGCTTGCTGCGGTTCTGGCGATCGGACTCTCTTTCGACCGATCCGAGCGCCTTCGCCCAAACAGCTCCTGTGCCCTCGAGTGTGCTACCTACAGGAGGCGGGCAGGCGCTGCTCGATCCCGCCGACAGCGTGATCCTGCTGCTTGATCACCAAGCGGGGCTGTTCCAGACGGTGAAGGACGTCAGTATCGCCGAGTTGCGGTCGAATACGACGCTGATCGCAAAGGTAGCCACGCTCCTGAAAATCCCCGTCATTACCACCGCATCCGAGCCCAACGGGCCGAACGGACCGCTGATGCCGGAAATTCATCAATCCGCGCCGCATGCGGTCTATGTGCCGCGCAAGGGTGAGGTCAACGCCTGGGACAACGAAGACTTCGTCAAGGCAGTCCGCGCCACCGGACGAAAAACTCTGATCATGGCAGGCGTCTGGACCAGCGTCTGCGTGATGTTCCCGGCGCTTGATGCCAAGGCGGCTGGCTTCAAGGTCTACGCGGTGACGGACGCGTCAGGTGATCCCAGCGAAATGGCGTCGCGTACCACGCTTGCCCGTTTCGTGCAGGCTGGCATCATTCCCGTAACGGCGAATGCGGTGCTCTCCGAGATTCACCGAACATGGAACCGTCCTGAAGCGGCCGAGCTTGCGAAGTTGTATGCTCTCGCAACGCCGCACTATGCCGCCGTAATCGAGAGCTACCAGAAGGCTCAGGAAGTCGCCAAGCAGTCCAAGTGAGGTGGATTTTCTTGGACGACACGGGTGATCGCATTCCACCCGGACCACTTCGCCGCGTGGGAAGAGCCGGGAGCTTTTCTCTGCCGAGATGCGCGCTGCGTTCCGATCGCTGCGTCAACCCATGTGAAAATTAGCGGCGGCGCGCATTTCGTGTGCGCCGCTATCCACCAGACGTGGCGATCAATCTTGAATAAGGAGAAACTCACCATGGACACGGTCAGGATGGCGGAGAAAATAGACCATCGTCGTCGCCGCTTTTTCGGTGCTGCGGCCATGACCATTGCTGCCGCTCAGCTCGGCCTGGTCAATTCTGCGGGCGCGCAGGCCGGTAGGACAACATGGACGCAATTGCCCGCGATCAAGCCTGGCACGAACACCACGTTCGGCCCACTGAAGCAGATCGATGCCGGCCTCCTGAATGTCGGTTACGCCGAAGCTGGCCCAGCCGACGGCCCTCCCGTCGTTCTTCTGCACGGCTGGCCCTACGACATTCACAGCTTTGTCGATGTCGTCCCTTTGCTGGCCTCGGCGGGCCACCGGGTGATTGTCCCGTATCTGCGCGGCTACGGCGCGACGCGCTTTCTTTCAAGCGAGACGTTCCGCAACGGCCAGCCGTCGGCGCTCGCCGTCGATGTCATCGCGCTGATGGATGCGCTCAAGATCGAGAAGGCGATCCTCGCCGGTTTCGATTGGGGAGCGCGAACCGTCAACATCGTCTCCGCGCTTTGGCCGGAGCGGTGCAAAGCAACCGTGCCGGTGAGCGGTTACCTGATCGGCAGCCAGGAGGCCGGCAAGATGCCCCTGCCGCCGAAGGCCGAGCTCGAATGGTGGTATCAATTCTATTTTGCCACAGAGCGCGGACGCTTGGGCTACGAAAAATACCGGCACGACTTTTCGAAGCTCATTTGGCAACTCGCCTCGCCGAAGTGGCAGTTCGACGACGCCACGTTCGATCGCAGCGCTGCGGCGCTCGACAATCCGGATCACGTCGCCATCGTCATCCATAACTATCGATGGCGGCTCGGTCTGGCCGAAGGCGAGCCGAAATACGCCGCGCTGGAAAAGCGGCTTGCGGAATTCCCGGTCATTACCGTGCCGACCATCACTCTTCAAGGCGATGCCGATGGCGCACCACGCCCGGACCCCAGTGCCTACGCCAGGAAATTCTCGGGCAAATACGAGCACCGGCTCATCAAAGGCGGCATCGGGCACAATCTGCCGCAGGAAGCCCCACAGGCTTTTGCGCAAGCCGTTGTCGACGTCGCCGCCGAAAGTTGATCGGCAACAATCCACCACGATCCAACCGCGAGAGTAACGCACTGTGGCTCAGTTCGAAAAGGAAGTGCCAATGTGAAAGGGCACGCCTGGTCTTTACGCGTTACGCACCTTGAAGGCGGAACGTGGAGAGCCCGCATGTGCGTCCGCGGCTCGCGTCGCAGATCGCATGGCGCATCACTAATGGCGAGCTTGAGATGCCGCGCGCGTGCGGCCACATCGTGCAGCTCGAGGACGCCGTTGCCGTCGTTGCCGATCATATGGGGGGACTGGCGACCTTGGTCATTGACGAGTTGGCGGCGGCGGCCAGGCAGGACCCCGTCGCCTACCGGCTCGCGAGCGGGCGGCACGGACCTTAGAACTCGCGAGCCGTATTAAGGGGCACACCTGGGCTGGAGTTCGAATCAAGGCCAACTCTAAGAATGATCCAGCTTATCCAGTGTGATCGGCAAATCCCGAATGCGCTTTCCGGTGGCGTGATAGATCGCGTTGGCTACCGCCGCTGCGACGCCGACAATTCCAATCTCGCCGACGCCCTTGATGCCCATCGGATTGATGATGTTGTCCGGTTCGTCGACGAAGATGATCTTGATATCCTGTATGTCGGCGTTTACCGGCACATGGTATTCTGCGATGTTGGCGTTCATGACGCGGCCGAAGCGGTGATCGACCAGCGTCTCCTCATGGAGCGCCATCCCGATGCCCCACACCACGCTTCCCATGACCTGATTGGCCGCGGTCTTGGTGTTGATAATGCGGCCGGCCGCGACGGCGTTGACGACGCGCGTGACGCGGATGACACCGAGCTGCTCGTCCACCTTCACCTCGGCGAAGATCGCCGAATGCGTATTGCGAGCATGCTTGCTGTCTTCTTGGAACTCGGCGGATCGCTCGTGCACGATGCGATCGACACCCGCGTTGCGCATGGCGCCGGCGACCGACACGGCGCGGCCTACACCTTCCTTGGCGACGATCATGCCCTCCGAGAGCCGGACGTCGTCGGCCTGCAGGCCCGCGAGCGGTGAACCCGGCAGCCCTCTGTGCCAGTCTCAGCAGCTCATTGCGGACCGCATCGGCGGCGGCGGCGATGGCGTGCGCGACCGAGGCCGCGGTCCACGATCCGCCCTCGACTTGCGACATCGGCAGCGTCGAGTTGCCGAGCTTCACCGTGACGTTCTCGATCGGCACGCCGAGCATGTCCGCAGCGACCTGCGCCATGACGGTATAGGTGCCGGTGCCGATGTCCGACGTGGCGCACGATACTTCGGCATGACCATTGCCGGTCAGCACGATGCGGGCGGCCGTCGGCATCTGAAGCGCCTCCCAGATGCCGGTGGCCATGCCCCACCCGACCAGCTCCGTGCCGTCCCGCATCGAGCGCGGCTGGGGATTGCGCTTGTTCCAGCCGAAGGCTTCCGCGCCCTTATGGTAGCACTCCTGCAATTGCTTGCTGGTGTAAGGAACGCCCTGGCTTTGGTCGCGATCCGAGTAGCAGCGAAGCCGCAGCTCCATCGGGTCGACCTCGAGCGCGACGGCGAGCTCGTCCATTGCACACTCGAGCGCATAGACGCCCGTCGCCGCCCCCGGCGCGCGCATGTCGGCCGGCGTCGGTACATCGAGTTGGGTGAGCTTGTGCTCATACTTCGCGTTGGCGCTCCTATAAAGCTGCGCCGACCATCCGACATCGTTACGTGAGAATTCCTCGTATTGTGAGGTCATCGCGGTCGCTTCATGGGTGATCGCGTCGAGCGTTCCGTCCGCCTTGGCCCCGAGCGCAACCCGCTCGATGGTTGCAGGCCGATACCCGAGGCCGTACATCTGCTCGCGGGCGAGTACAAGCCGAACCGAGCGCTTGAGCTTAAGCGCGCCTTGCACGGCCAGCACCACCTCGTATTGTGGGCGTAGGCCGGAGCCAAACGCACCACCAACGAAGGGCGATATGACACGCACATTGTCCGCGCCGAGACCGAACACGCTGCACAAATAGCGCTGCACGTTCTGCACTCCCTGCGTCTTGTCATAGACCGTGAGCTTGCCGTCGCCGTTCCAGATGACGGTCGCGGCAAACAGCTCCATCGGATTGTGATGCTCGGTAGGGATGAAATACTCAGCCTCGTGACGCACGGCGGCGGCGGCATAGGCTTTTGCCGCATCACCGCGCGGCTTGTCGGGCTTCTCAATCACGTATGCCTTGTCGAGGCGTGCGTGCAGATCGGTAGCGTGGATATCCGCCTCGTATTCGACACGCACGAGGGTTGCCGCGAAACGCGCCGTTTCCCAATCCTCGGCGATCACCAGTGCAACCGGCTGGCCGTTGAACTTGACTCTGTCGTCGTAGAGCGGGCGAAAAGGTGAACCGCCAGGAGCTACGTCGTCGTGGTAGGCCTGATCGGTGCTGGCCATCTTGGGACGATTTTCGTGGCTGAGCACGTCGACCACGCCCTCGACCGCAAGCGCCCGGCTCGTGTCGATGCGAGCAATGCGACCCCTGGTGATGGTCGAGGTGACGACAGCGCCATAAGCGAGATCGGCAGCTTTGAATTCGGCGGCATATTGCGCCGTGCCGGTGACCTTGGCGCGCCCGTCGACGCGCGACGTGGGTGTGCCGATATATGGCTTCATAACACTCACCGGATTTTCTTGTGGGATTGGAGTTGTGGCGTGCCGTTCGCTGCCTGCGTCAAGGTGCGTTCGATGGCGCGACGCGCCAAGCCGATCTTGAAGGCATTATGCGCGAGGCTTCTGGCGCCGGCGAGCAATATGTCGGCCGCCTTTGTGAATGCGGCGCGATCGGTGGCTTCGCCACGCAAAGCCGCTTCGGCTTCAACTTTGCGCCAGGGCTTGTGTGCCACGCCGCCGAGGGCGACACGCGCTTCCTTGATACGGCCACCCTCGATTTCCATCGCGGCCGCAACCGACACCAGCGCGAATGCATATGACAGCCGGTCGCGGATCTTCAAATAACTGTAGTTTGACGCAAACCCATGCGGCGGCAGTTCTATCGCCGTTATGATCTCGGTCGGCGCGAGATTGGTGTCGACTTGCGGCATATCGCCCGGCAACCGATGAAAATCCGCGAACGCGATCGCGCGCTCACCGGCGGGGCCCGCCACGTGAACCGTGGCTTCCAAGGCCGCGAGCGCGACGCACATGTCGGACGGATGCGTCGCGATGCAGGCATCGCTTGTGCCGAGAATGGCATTGATTCTGTTGATACCATTGATGGCGGAGCAGCCGCTGCCGGGCTCCCGTTTATTGCAGGGCGTCGCCGTGTCATAAAAATAGAAGCAGCGCGTGCGCTGCACCAGATTGCCACCGGTCGTTGCCATGTTGCGCAATTGCTGCGACGCGCCGGCCAGGATCGCGCTCGACAGCAACGGATATCGTTTCTCGATCAGCGGGTTGTAGGCAAGGTCGCTGTTTGGTACGAGCGCGCCGATGCGCAGGCCGCCGTTCGAGGTTTCCTCAATGGTCTTGAGCGGCAGGTGCGTGATGTCGATCAACCGAGCGGGGCGTTCGACGTCATATTTCATCAGGTCGATGAGGTTGGTGCCCCCTGCAATGAACTTCGCTGCCGGATCAGCCGCGATCTGTCGCACTGCATCCGCGACGTCGGTAGCGCGCGCGTACTGAAAATTGATCATTGCTTGCCACCCATTGAAGCCATTGCCTGCTGGATCGCCGCGACAATGTTGGGATAGGCACCACATCGGCAGATGTTGCCGCTCATCAACTCGCGGATTTCATCCGAAGTCTTTGCTTTGCCCTCCGCGATGAGACCGACGGCGGAACAGATTTGGCCCGGCGTACAGTAACCGCACTGGAATGCGTCGTGATCGATGAACGCCTGCTGCAAGGGATGGAGCGCACCATCGGCGGCAAGGCCCTCGACCGTGGTGATCTTGGCGCCATCCTTCATAACAGCCAGTGTTAGGCAGGAATTGACTCGGCGCCCTTCGACCAAGACCGTGCAGGCGCCGCACTGGCCGTGATCGCATCCCTTTTTTACACCGGTCAGACCGAGGCGATCCCTCAAAGCATCGAGCAATGTCGTCCAAGGCGCGATGGTCAAGGTGTAGTCGCGGCGGTTAACCTTGAGAGTGATGGTCATCGCAGCCGGCTTGAAGATTGATTTGGGCCCCAGGTTGGGTAAGGGCGGCTGGCTCATACGTCTCTCCTCTCATCCGCTGTCGAGGATCGCGCGGTACGCTCTCGAATCAATATTTAGGCCTTGAGGCGTGGATCGCCGTAGTCGACGCCCACCCTCATTATATGATTTCACGACTGGATAGGGATAGACGAACGAACTGCGATCAGGTTCGATCAAGCCGCGCGGTCATCCATCTATGGCGAAACGGCGGAACCGCAATCAGCGCCCCGCCCTGTGGCAGCCCTTTGGCAATAAGAGGAAAAGGGCAGCAAGCTAGTTCCCAGCCCAAGCCCCGCATTCCCCTATGGCCTGCTCAAGCCGTCGCTGGGGCCATGCCCTTGTCGATGAGTTCCTTTATCGCCCTCTTGTTCTTGGAAAGATGCGACAGTCCCATGCCGCGCAACACGTTCGGCGCCTTGGTGAACTGTATGTTCTCGTAGCTGACAACCTCCACGCGGTTGCCCCAGGGGTCGAGGAAATCGAGAAACTGACCGGGGAGCGGCTCCACGCCCGCCTCAGCCAGCGCACGACGCACCGCGTCCTTGTCATCAACCACGAGTTCAAAATGACGGCCGTCGTCGGCGGCCTGGGTGCGACCCTTCTGGAGCGCGAGGAACTGATCGCCAAGGTCGATGAAGGCCGAGGTCTTGCTCCTGCCGCGAAGCTCGAAGTCGAACAAACGACCGTAGAACGCGAGCGCATCATCGATATCACCAACCTCAAGAGCGACATGGTTGAAACCGATGGCGCGTGCTTTCTTTGGATGAGGCATGAGCGTCTCCGATCACCTGCCCCCAGTCATCATATGGCGACTTGACCGGCCCCGGCCAATATGCGTGGCGCTCCCAAGCCCGGTCGGAACTGGGCGCGACCTCTATTCCGCACGTCGCCGCCCAAAATACCGCCCGTGACGTTGGGCTGCCGCACGGTCCGAGAAGTGGACCGGCGTCGCAGCACCGTAGCACTCTGAGGGATTATCAGCGAACACCCTGAGCTTGACTTTGGTCGATTTAGGCGGCGTAAGCGAGCGCATTTTCCATGCGGTTCCAGATATGGCGTGGAATTTCGATACTGTGTCGGCGCGGCCGTGACATGAAAGAAATCTTGTTGTCCGCCGTCGACCTCGACGATGAGGCGATGTTTGAGACAGATGAAATCGACGATGAAATCATCGCCGGGCGCTTGACGCCGGAAGTGAAACCCTCGTGTTCTCCATGCGCGCAGATGAACCCACAACTTCACCTCCTGCGGGGTCATCCGTTTGCGAAGACCACGTGCAAATTTGGTTAGCCATGACCCCCACCCGGCCGCCTTCGGCGACCACCCTCCCCCTGCGGGCCCTGCGGGGGAGGGATCGCGGCCTGTTACCGGCCCAGATCAGTCTAAAGAAGGTCCGTCTGAAGAATTTGTCCGGGTTGAAGCAATTCCGTCCCCGGCAGCAGGAAAGGTGATCTCGAAGATCGATCCGTGCGGATCACCGCGCGACGCCAACAGCTTTCCGCCATGGGCCTCGACGATCGAGCGGCAAATCGACAGGCCCATTCCCATGCTGGCGGATTTGGTGGTGAAGAAAGCATCGAAGATGCGATTCACGCTTTCCGGATCGATGCCTGGTCCCGAATCCGCCACCGTGACCCGCACGCCGGACGGATCGGACATCTCCGATCGCACATACAACACTCGTTCCCGGTCCGTGATGGAGCTCATCGCCTCGCTGGCGTTCGTGAACAGATTTCGGAACACCAGCTGCAGCTGCACCCGGTTGGCGAGGACGTCGGGCACAGCGTCGAGCAGCTCGGTGCGCACCGCGACCCGTGCGTTTCGAAGGTCGGCGTCTGAGAGCCTGAGGCTCTCCCGGATGAGCTCGTTGACGTCGAGCACCGCCTTTTCGTGGTCCTCCTTCCTGAAAATCTCGCGAATGCTCACGATCACGTCGCCGGCGCGATGCCCATCCTGCACTATACGTTTCAAGGCCGCCTGCACCTCGTCGAGATTCGGCGTCGCATGGGCGAGCCAGCGCAGGCCCGCGTTGCCGTTCGTCACGATCGCCGCCAATGGCTGGTTGATCTCGTGAGCGACCGCGGCTGCCATCTGCCCCATCGTCGTCAGGCGCGCGACGCGCGTGAGCTCGGACTGCATCGCCGCGGTACGGGCCTGATCGGCGACCTCGCGCGCGCGCGCGGCTGCAAGCTCCGAGCGCATGCTGTTGAAGGACGCCGCGAGCTGCCCGATCTCGTCCCTGCGGCCGCGGCCCGGGAGCACGGCCTCGAAATCGCCCGCCGCCACCTTCTGCATTGCGCCGATCAGGCCCTCGATCGGCTTGCGCACACTGTTCGCCACCAGGAGCGTGATGCCCAGCAGCAGCAGCCCGATCAGGATGGCGGCGGCGACGATCGACCGGCTCAGCGCCGCGCCGTGCGCAAGCTTGGTATCGATGACCGAGTTGATTTCCAGAACGCCGCGCAGGTCGCCGAGCTTCCAATCCTTCTTCGGCGATTCCGCGGTCCCATTGTGGCAGTCGACGCAGGCCTTCACCGCCATGGTGTCCGCCAACGCGACGCGTACGACGTGCTTTCCGTCGCGCACCTCGTTGCGGGCGTACGACCCCTGCGGGTTGCTGACCAGGAAATCCCAGGCCTCCCGCTGAAAAACGTCGAGCTGGCGATCGGCGCGGTTGGGGAACGGGACCTTGCTGTAGAGTTTGATCGCCGTGTCGCGATCCGCCAGGAGAGCGCTCAGGTCGTGCATCATGGTCACCGGCAGCGGTATCGCCTTGGCATCGTTCTTGTGATCGGACGAAACCTTGAACGTTCCCTCCGAGACGATCTTGTCGACGACGTTCTCGGTGTAGTAGTCGCGGATCATCTTGAATTGCGCCGCGATATCGCGGCTTGTGGAGACCGCCTGCTCGGTGGCGATGTCCGCGATCATGCGCGGGACGAGGAGCCAGATGACCGCGACCGTAGCGAGCACCGAAAGCGGAAACGGCAGCACCATCTGCCACACCAGACGGTGTCGAGGCTGCACATTCATGATGACCTCTCGCGATGCATTCCGTTGCCGCACCGGGGCGACCCCTCGCCGACTTCCCAATCATCGGGAAATGGCTGGAAATGCTCAAGCAGATCGTGCCACTAGATTGTGTCAAACGGCGATTTGGCCTGGAGCTCGGCACGCGGACCGGTGCGGCATGCGCAAGGTGGGAACGATTGCTTTGCTTCTGGCGGCGGCAACGACCGGCCTTGCCGCCCTCGGCAACGGCGCCCTGGCCGAAACCCGGCCGTGCCGCTCGATGGAGCATGAGCGCAACACGTACACCATCTGCGAGGCCGATCTGCGCCGCCACACGATCAGGCTCTATTGGAAGCGGCCGGACGGGACCCCCTATGCGCATCTCTCCGCCCTGCCGAGAGTCCTGGAAGGCGCGGCGGGCAGGCTGCTGTTCGCCACCAACGCCGGCATGTTCGATCCGGACCTCAAGCCCGTGGGGCTCTATGTGGAACAGGGGCGTGAGCTGGTGCATGCAAACACCAGGTCCGCCTACGGCAATTTTCACATGAAGCCGAACGGGGTCTTCTTCCTGTCGGCCGCCGGGGCGGGCGTGGCGGAGACGCGGGCATTTCTCAAGCAGCGGCCCGAGGCGTACCTGGCGACGCAATCTGGGCCGATGCTGGTGATCAGCGGGCGGCTGCATCCCCGTTTCGACCCGCGCAGCACCTCGCTCAAGGCCCGCACCGGTGTGGGGGTGCGTGCGGACGGCAGGGTCATGTTCGCCATCTCTCAGGGAGAGGTATCGTTCGATGCCTTTGCACGCCTTTTCCGCGACGGACTGAAATGCCCCAATGCCCTGTTTCTCGACGGCGGCAGCGCGTCGACCCTGTACGCGCCGTCGCTCAATCGGCACGGCAACTTCCTGTCGCTCGGCCCGATGCTGGCCGTGTTCGAGACCGGCGACGCCGGCGAAGAAACCTGCGCGTGCTCGCCCCTCCCCGCCGGCGGCGATCGGCGGAACCGATTGGCGGTGACAATCAAAAGAGTGAGCGGTAGCCGTGGCCCGGTGGGACGACTTGCCGGCCCGACCTTGTCGCCGCTCGCCGCCAATCCTGACCGGGATTGGCAAGATGCGCCTTGCCCGTGCCGTTTTGCTTCCTGGCTTCGGTTTCGCGGATCTTTGGCTTCGGCAACGGCATCTGACTGCCGGCTGCAGTCGCGCCGGAGCCGACGGACTCCACCCTGCTCTTGCCGTCTGCTTGCTTGGCCTCGATCCCCGGGATCTTCGGCTTCGGCGTCGGCAACGGCATCTGACTGCCGGCCGCGATCAAGTCGAGCTCGCGCGGAAGCAGCATCGCAAAGCGACCGGGATGACGAATGCGGCCGGCGATGCGCCCGGCGTCGTCGCCGGCGCCGAGGTAAAGGTCGGCGCGCGCCGGTCCCACGATCGCCGAGCCCGTATCCTGCGCAATCATCAGGCGGCGGAAGGGTGAGGCATGCTTCCCGCCGTCGATCGAAAGGTTGGATTCGACGAAGAACGGCGTCCCGTATTCATGCAGCCTGTCGACGGCAATGGACCGGCCGGGCGTCAACGGGATGCCCTGCGCGCCGACCGGTTCGCCCTCGTTCGACAGCCCGGTGACGCGGAAGAACACATAGGAACGGTTGGTGGCGCGCACCTTCGCAGCTTCGGCCGGATTTGCGGCCATCCAGGCGCGCATGCGCTGCCTCGACATCTCGCTGCGCGGGATGAGCTTGCGCTCGACGAGCACGCGCTCGAACGAGCTATAGGGATAGCCGTTGTGCGAATTGTAGTTGATGCGCAGCGGCGTGCCGTCCTCCAGGATCACGCGCGCCGAGCCTTCCATCTGGATCGCGAGCAGGTCGAATGGATCCTTGAGCCAGCAGATCTCGAGTTTCTGCCCGTCGAGCGCGCCGGCCTCGATGGCGCCGCGGTCGTGATACGGCGCGAGCTCGTTGTTCCCGTTGCGGCGGCCGATCCGCACACCCTTGTTCGGAAACGCACGGGAGCCGGGCTTGTAGCCCGCAGCGACCAGGTCACGCGGCCGGCGGTAGAGCGGGACATGGAACTCGGGACTGGGAAAGCGCGAGCCCGCGACGATGGGCTCGAAATAGCCGGTCAGAAGTCCCTCGGCCTCGCCCAGGCGGGCGATACGAACGGGTTGAAAATTCTGCTCGAAGAAGGCGCGTGCGGTATTCGAATCCTGCGGCCGCAGGTCCACGGCCTTGCGGCAGACGTTCGCCAGGGCGACGGAGATCTGGGCGCGATCGTCGATGCGCCGCATCCTGCGCAGCGCCTGGCAGCTGGCCTGATAGGCTGCGAATGCAGCGAGATGATCGTCGGCCGCCCAGCCCGCCAGCTCGCTCCATTTCACCGGCTCGAGCTGACTCTCTGCGACCTTCACCGGTCCTTCTGCCGATGCGGCACCGCTCGCGAAACACATGATCGCGCCGAGAAGGCCTGCGACCACGCCACGCTCGAGTACCTGCACGATCCCCCGATCACTCTGCATGCAAGCAAAAGCGTCACGCGCGACAATGGTTCCGGTGCGCGCGCCGATTCGCCCCTGCCGCAACAGCGCATCGGTACCGCAATCCCACCACCAGGATCACAGCACCGCCGGCGGCGTCCGCGCACGGCTCCGGATACCTGCGCCTGACCGCGTGGCCTCGTCGGCAACGCCTCGTCACAAAACGATCAGGGCGGCGAACAATGCGCAAGAGGAAGCACTCGCCGGCGAACAGCTGGGCGAATGGCCTCGCAATGCCGATGAGCACAAGCGCCCGCAGCACCGTGCCGGATCCGAATGCGTGCACGGTTGCGGCAGGACCGGCGGCCGTGCTCTCACGCTTGCGGCTGACGGGGGATATTCAGGGGCAGGTACTCGACGCCGGACCGCTGAATCTGCTGCGGATAGAGCTTCATCAACGCCATGATCTCGGCGGGCATCCCCACCCTGACCGGGAGCCCGAGGGCGGCCGCCTCGGTGGCGGTGAGCGCATAGTCGTGCGTCCAATGTCCTCCCGCGAGCTTTGCCGCAAGCGCTTCCGCCGCCGCCGGCTCCATCCGCGGCGTCAACAGCTCGACTGCTCCCTTCTTGACCTGCGCAAGCGCCTTGTCGGCCACGTCGGCGAGAACCAGCGTGAGATCGAACACCGACGCAACGGGCTTGGAGTCGCGAGCCTTGACGATGCTGGCGGCCGGCAGTCCGGCAATCTGCGGATCGATCGGACCGAGGACCGAGAACTCGCCCAGCACGATCTCGTCGGCGGCGAGTGCGATCAGCGTTCCTCCGGACATGGCATAGACCGGAACGTAGACGGTGACCTTGGCCTTGTGGGCTTCCACTGCGCGGGCGATCTGCATGGCTGCCAGCACGAGCCCGCCGGGCGTGTGGATGATGAGATCGATCGGAACGTCTTCCGGCGTGCTCTTGATCGCCGCGATGATCGTCTGGGCATCCTCCAGATCGATGTGCCGCGACACGGCGAAGCCGAACAGGCTGCGCTTCTCCTGACGATGGATCATGGTAATGACGCGCGTCGCGTGCGCGCTTTCAATGGCGCGGATCGCCTGCGCGCGGCGCGCGGCATAAAATCGCCCCGTGAGCAGGGGCTGCAGCGCCAGGAGCGCGATCACGACCCAGAACAGCGTCGAAAAATCGAATGACATGCTCGGCTCCCAGGAGTCCCAGATCGTGACTTCGCGGCTTCACATCATCGGGTGCGAGTGGCCGAGCGCGACGTCGAAGGGAGCACGACGACGGCCAGCCCGATACCGCGCCGTCCCTCCTCGATATAGATGGGCTGCGGACGCACGAGCTGCGGGTATCGGGCCGGGACAGCCTTGGATGCGGAACGGCGCGCTCGCGGCGCCCTCGCATCGTAAGCGGTTTTTTTGCCCGCGTGCGGGGACGGCGACGATGCGAGACGGGGTGCAGCCGCACGGCGTTGCGGCGCGAAGACGTGAGCGGGCGGCTCCGCCGTCGGAGCGGCCGCGCTTCCGGCAATCAGCGATGTGCCGACCTCGAACATGTCCTCGAGGCTGATCGGACCCTGCGCGGTCACGGTATCGCGCAGCGGATTCTCGGCCAGAATGATCTTGACGCGCGTCGGCTGGCAGTGATTCCATTCCGCCGCGTTGCCCGGCCCGTAAGGGCACACGATGCCGTGGCTGGCGGCGATGTCGTGCCAGAGCTGGCTTTCCGGCGTGCCGGGTCCGCTGATGCCGTGCATATCGACGGCAAGGCCGTAGGTATGAAGCGAGTGGAACTTGTCAACGAAGCCCCCGATGCCGAATGCGGGCGGTCGATAGGCGGAGTAAACCCCTGCAGAAGCCAGGCCGGCCTCGCGCGCGGAGCGAACCGCATTTGCAAGCCGCACCGCGAAAGCGGGATGCAGTCGTCCGATCGCAAGCTCCGGCCCTTGCCGCATCATGGTGTATCCGGGCCGGGCGGTCGCGATCAGATAGGCGCGGGCCGCGGCGACCGCCGCCGAAGCTTCCCGATCGAGAGCACACGGCAACTCGACCGGCGATCCGCGATCCGTCCGGTAGAGCAGGATGTCATCCGGGTCGCACGACGGCACCTCGCGCGTGGCCGATTCCGGGCTCGCGGGCGCGTTCGGATCGGGAAAGGCCACCTCCGCCACGAGGCAATTCAAGAGAATGCCGAGCATCGCTCCTGCCAGCTGGGCGTGGACGTTCGGGATGCTGGCGAAAGTGCGGCGCATGATACCTGCCTGGATACCGGCCCGCGCCCGCGGCCTTCCTGCGGATCGCCACTTCATCGGGCGCCGGCCAATTTGCAATCATCGGCCGAAGGCACGGCCGGATCAAGGCCCCGCGGGCTTGTTTGCATCACGATCAATCTCCATCATGCGTCGATGCATCATGCGCGAGCTTGCTGCGCGCATCTGGTCGCCGATGGCACGGCCGGCTCCCTCCCCGCTTGCGCCCGCTTGCGGGGGAGGGAACGCTGAGGCGCCGCCCGTCGCGCTCCGCAACGCTCTCAGCATCAAGTCTTTCCTGTAGCAAACGAGGCGTGGATGCGCCCGACGAGCGCGGGCATGACGGAGGCACGTCGTTGGGGTCGAGCGCAGCGAGACCCAACGCGGTGACCGCCGCACCGCCGCGGTGCGCGCTCAGGGCGCCGCGATCACCGGCAGCAGCAGGCACGAGGCATGCACGCCGTCGTGATGGATGGTGTCGGTGCCCATCAGCGATGGATGATAGGGATGCGAGAACACCCCGTCGGTCGCGGGCGAATCCCCGTTGGCGAGCTCGAGCCGGATGCGGTGCCGCTTCCTGAACACGTAGGAGATCGGCAGCACCTCGATGTCGAACCGGTAGATCTCGCCGGGCGTGATCGGCTGCGGATTGGTGTGGGTGTAGAACGGGCGCGTGGGGGTCGAGCGCTGCGGGTCCTTCTCGCGGTGCGAGGCCTTCAGCCATCCCTTCGACACCGGCGTATAGGCCGGCTGCTCGTCCCGCGCGCGCGCCGCCGCATCCTGCGGATGCTGGTCGGTCAGCTTGACGATGAACTGGGTGTCGATCGCGCTCGACGAGGCGTAGAGCGCGAGCACGATCGGCCCGGTGACCTCGAGATCGGCCTCGAGCGGGTTGCTGGTGAAGGTGAGGACGCGCCGTACCGGGTCGACCCGTCCGTCCGCGCCGATGACGGCGACGCCGTTGACCCATTCCCAGTCCGGATAGGTGTAGCTGGTCGCAGCTTCGCCCGCCGGAGGCTTCTCCGTCGACAGCCCGCCGTCGTTGAGCGAGCTGACGCTGCCCGACGGACCCCTGCGCAGATAATAGGGAACGGTGGCGGCCCGCTGCGGCGGCCATTCCTCCTCCGCGCGCCAGACATCGGCGCCGCGCACGAACAGCTTCACCCGCTCGGCGTCCATGAAGCCGTTGTTGGCGCCCTTGAGATGCAGCTCGTAGAACGGCAGCAGCTGCTGCTCGTGAAACTCGACCTGGTCGAACATCCGGTGCGCCTCGAAGGTGTTGCGCGCGCCGGTGACCACCAGCTTCTTCGGCGCCCTGACCTCCTCGTAGCCGAGGATGTTGCCGCGCAGGTGCAGCCCCATCTTGCCCCAGTGTCCGATCGACAGCACCGGGCACTTGATCCGGTCGAGCCGCCAGTAGGGCGAGCGCTGGCGCCAGAACTCGTCGTCGAGCGGGTGGTCGATGATGGCGCCGACGAGGTCGAACGTCATCGGCGGCCGGCCGTGGCGGCCGGCCAGGCGGTGCTGGTTGTCGGCGCGCAGCGTCGTGTACCAGACCGAGCGGTAGCTGCAGTAGATGCCGCCGTGGTAGTTCGATCCGCGGTACTGGTCGACGAGGCCGTCGTAGGGCGCGATGCAGGCGAGCCCCGGCGGGTTGTAGGTCGCCATCAGCCATTGCGCCATCGCGTAGTACGACTGGCCGATGCCGCCGACGCGGCCGTTGCTCCAGTCCTGGGCGATGATCCAGGCGATCAGCTCGAGATAGTCCTGCTGCTCGTTGAGCCCCATGAACTCGAACTCGCCTTCGGAGCGGCCGGAGCCGCGCACGTCGGCGTGGACATAGGCGTAGCCCTTGCCCGACGTACCATTCGACCGGCCCGGTCTCGCGCCACAGGAACAGCGGATAGGCCGGCACCTCGTCCATCTCGTACTGGTAGGGCGAGGCCGCAAACAGCGCCGGGAAGCGGCCCGGCGCGTCCGGCCGGTAGACGCACAGCGAGATCCGGATCCCGTCGCGCATGGTGACGGTGATGCCCTTCTCGACCTTCATCTTATGGCTGGGCATGCTCCCCTCCCCGCGCCGCCGCTGCGCCTGCCTGCGGTACCATACCAATAGTGCTCTTTCCGGTCGACTTGAGGCACATATCTCGCCGACTGCTATCTCGCCGACTGCGAAATCGACGCACAATGAAGCCGCGCGCTCACCTCTCCCCGCTTGCGGGGAGAGGTAGAACGCAGCGCCGCGCCTCCCCGGCTTGCTCCGTTGCGACTGCTGCGGCATTGTCCCCGGCAGCAACGATCACCGGGAGGACACGACATGCGCCGCTGGCCTTCGATTCTCGCACTGCTCGTTGTGACCGCGCCGGCGCTGCCGGCCCATGCGCAGGACTATCCGGTGCGGCCGATCCGGGCCATTGCGTCGCAGGGGCCGGGCGGGCTGAGCGACATCTTCATGCGCGCGCTCGGCGACGAGATCGGGCCGTTGCTGCGCGGGACCGTGGTGGTCGAGGACCGGATGGGCGGCGCCGGCACCATCGGGGCGCGCGCCTGCGGCGAAGCGGCGCCGGACGGCTACACCATCTGCATTCTCCCGACCGAGCCGATCGTCATCAATCCCATCATCCATCCGACCGCGGCTTCGACCCGAAGAAGAGCCTGATCCCGATCACCCGGGCGTTCTACCTGACGCAGGTGTTCGCGGTGAACGCATCGCTCGGCGCCAAATCGTTCGCCGAGCTGGCGGCGCTGGCGAAGGCCAAGCCCAGGACGCTCAGCTACATGGCGCCCTCACTGTCGAAAGTCGCGTTCATGGAAGAGTTCAACAAGAAGAACGGCACCGACTTCGTGCGCGTGCCGTTCAAGGGCGGCGGCGATGCCGTCAACAGCATGCTCACCGGCACGACGCCGGTCGCGATCTTCGGCATCGGCAACCTCATCCAGTTCATCCGCAACGGAACCATCCTCGGGCTGGCGGTCGACGGCGACCGGCGCTCGCCGCTCGCGCCCGACATTCCGACCTTCAGGGAGATCGGCTACAAGGAGCACCTGATGGCGACCTTCTTCGGGATCTATGCGCCGACCGGGACGCCGAAGCCGATCATCGACAAGCTCAACCAGGCGATCGTCAAGGTCGCTTCGAACCCGGAATTCCAGCACAAGCACATGATCAGCCGCGGTCTGGCGCCGGTGTTCAACTCGCCGGAGCAGTTCGCCCGCGAGCTCGAGGACGACCGCGCCGAAGGCCTTGCCGTGGTGAAGGCTTCCGGACTCTATCCGGAGGTGAAGTAGTGTGCTGTCTCTAACGGTCGTGTCCCGGCTGCGATGCAGCGCGAAGCTCTTGCGGAGCGGTGCAGCGCTGAGCCGGGACCGTTCCAGCGGCGGAGTTTGTAACGGTCCCGGTTCTGCAGCGCACCACTTCGTGCTGCGCTGCGCCCGGGACACGTGCGATGCAAGCGTCAGAATCACTGAAGTAGCGCCCGTGATGACGGTCGCCGAAGCCGTCATGGCCGCGCTTGCCGCGGCCATCCACGTCCTGCCTGCCGCAACAAGGCGTGGATGCGCGCAACGAGTGCGCGCATGACGGAGGGACGGACGCGGCCGACCCGGCACGGCGGTGGCTGAGCTCGTTCTGGATCGCCGTCCTCGTCG
This sequence comes from uncultured Alphaproteobacteria bacterium, assembly GCA_963840535.1. Lineage (GTDB taxonomy): Bacteria > Pseudomonadota > Alphaproteobacteria > Rhizobiales > Xanthobacteraceae > VAZQ01. The sequence goes on along the minus strand of CAWIZJ010000061.1, from coordinate 30,243 downwards.
CCTGCGTCTATATCCTGTCGGCAAGGATGAGCCTTTCGCTGCTCACTCCCGACGGCGTGGCGGTGTTCTGGCCGGCCGCCGGCGTCGCCGCGGGCACGCTGATCGCGCTTGGGCCGCCGGCGCGATGGGCGGTCGCGGCCGGAACGATGGTCGCGACCATCGTGGCCAATCTTCTGGGCGATCGAAACGTCGTGAGCGCCATCGTCTTCGCCCTGTGCAATGCCGGGGAAGCCCTGCTGGTGGCCGGCCTGATCGAGCGCTCCTTCGGTTCACCTTTCAGTCTCGACCGGCTGCGCCATGTGCTGGGCCTGCTGGCGGCGGCGATCGTCGCAGCCGCCGCCTCCGGGATCGGCGGCACCCTCGGGTTTGCCGTGTTGCACGGCACCGCGGCCTCGATTGTCTCCACCTGGCGCGACTGGTTCGCATCCGACGCGCTCGGCATCGTCACCATCGCGCCCCTGGTGATCGGGCTCGCCGCGGCAGCACGCGAGCCGCCGCCGCGCAGCGAAACCATCGAAGGTCTGGCCGCGCTGGCATTGCTCATCGTCTTGAGCGTCGTCGCCATTGCCCTGCCGCCGCATCCTTGGACGACGGTCGTGCCGATCGCGCTGCTGTTTCCGGTCCTGCTGTGGATCGCAGCACGCTGCCGGCCGGTCTTTGCTGCGGCGGCGGCCTTCATCGTCACCTTCGCGATCGTCTGGGCGACGACCATCGGTATCGGTCGCTTCGGCGATGCCGGGCCCCCGATGGCGGACCGCGTGCTGGCCGCCCGCGCCGGCATCCTGGCTGTGACGCTCTGCGCATTGGTTCTCGCCGCGCTGTTCGCCGAGCGGCGGCAGCACGTAGCCGCGCTCGCGGAGAGCGAGGCCAGGTTGCAGGACGCGCTGACGGCAGGGGCGGTCACGACGTTCGTATGGGACGTCGGCGCCGGCTCGTCGCGGCGCAGCGTCAACGCCGCGCAGATCCTGGGATTCGACCCGCGGCAAGCGTTCGGCCCGGGAAGCTTTCTCTCGCAGGTACACCCCGACGACCGCGAGCGGTTCAAGGCGATCGTGCGCGGTGTCAACCCCGAGCGCCCCGCCTATAACATCACCTTCCGCTTCAGGCACCCCGACGACGGCCGGGAAGTCTGGCTGGAGGAAACGGCAACCGCCGAATTCGACGCCGCGGGGCGCCTTGCACGCCTCAAAGGCCTCACCCTCGACGTCACCGCGCGCAAGCAGTCCGAGGACCAGCAAAGCCTGCTCATCGCCGCGCTCGATCAACGCGTCGGGAATCTGCTGGCGCGCGTTGCCGAAGTCGCCAGGGACTCGCGCCAGCGCAACGTTTCGCTCGACGACGTACGTCCAATCGCTCGATCGGCGCATTCGATCCATGGCCGATGCCTACGCGCTGCTCAGCCAGAATCGCTGGGAGGGCGTCGACCTCGCCGAGCTCGTCCGCCGTCAGCTTGCGCCCGGCGCGACGGACGCAAACGCGACCATCGGCGGCCCGAGCGTCACGCTCACGGTCGCGGCAACCCAGGCGCTGGCGATGGTGCTGCACGAGCTGGCGACGAACGCTGCGAATACGGCGCGCTGTCGAGCCCGCATGGCCGAGTGGAGGTGACCTGGAACCGCGGGCGCGGCGCGGATGCGGCCAATCTGTCGATCGCTGGCGCGAAATCGGCGGCCCCGCCGTTGCAGCTTCGCCCGACTGCAGATACGGCGTCGGTATCATTCGCGATCTCATCCCGCACGAGCTCGGCGGTTCGGTCGACCTCGCATTCGAACCCGGCGGCGTCTGCTGCAAGATCGACATTCCCCTCAAGTCCGCCGCAGTCGGTCTCGCCGACGAAGTGACCCGACCTACCGCTCGCAATGCGTCCACGGCGTAGGTTGGTGTCGAGCCCCAAGCGCGTTTACAGACGTCTGTACAATGTTGCCAGTTTTGAATGGTCGGCGATCGTTGAGCGCCGCCGGCTGAGCGGCCGCTTAGGGCCACGTTCGAAGGGTATTGGAGGGCGGCCGAGTCACTTTGACGCAGGGAGCGGGGCATTTGCGGGCGGATTAATGTGTCATCGGCGGTCCGATTCGCGAAACACCCTCGATGGAGGGGCCCATGGTCCGGCGCACGGATCGCCCTCTGCAGATTGTGCGCGTATCGTTCGAGACGACCAGGTTCAGTGCCCAACATCTGATCGAGGCCTACACCGCCCTGGTGCCGTTGGTGCGGCGGCAGCAGCTGCGTACCACCGCGCGAGAAAACCGGCCCACCGGAGGTCGCGGCGATGACAGCGAAGCGAAGAAGAGGTGAGGCATGAGGAAGTGGGACGGTTGCCTTCTATGCGCGCGTGTCGAGCGACACGCAGGCGCGTGATCATACGATCGAAAGTCAAATTGCCGAGCTGAAGGAGCGCATTGTGGCTGACGGCTTTGCGCTCGAGCCGGACCATAGCTACGTGGATGATGGTTGTAGCGGGCTGAATCTTCAGCGGCCGGCGTTAGAACGGCTGCGCGACGCGGTTGCGATCGGACAGATTGAGCGCATCTATGTGCACGCACCCGACCGACTGGCGCGCAAGCATGCACATCAGGTGGTGCTTATCGAGGAGCTTCGTCGTGCCGGCGCCGAGGTCGTGTTCCTGAACCGGGCGATCGGCGACACGGCAGAAGATAACTTATTGCTGCAGGTTCAGGGCATCATCGCGGAGTACGAGCGCACCAAGATCCTCGAGCGCGTTCGGCGCGGACGCCTGCATGCCGCCCGCTCCGGTTCGGTCAGCGCATTGCTCGGGGCGCCGTTCGGATACCGCTACATCCGTCGCGATCAGGGAGGCGGAGTGGCGCGCTTCGAGATCGTCGAGAACGAGGCCGAGATCGTCCGCCGCATCTTTGCCTGGGTTGGTCTCGACCGGTTGAGCCTGAGCGAGGTGAGCAGGCGGCTGCGGCAGATGGGCTGCAGAAGCCCGCGGGGTCTGGCAAGTTGGGGCACCACAACGATCCGGGGCATGCTCGCCAATCCGGCTTATATCGGCCGCGCCGTGCTTGGGCGGTCGCGCGTTGTTCCGGCCGAGCCGCGGCCGCGGTTGGTTCGGCGGAATGCACGACCCGTGGCGAGTGCAACACGGCGCGTTCGCGGGTCGCCCGAGGAATGGATCGAGATCGCGGTGCCAGCCTTGGTCGATCCAGCCCTCTTCGAAGCTGCGCAGACGCAGCTCGACGAGAACCGCAAGCGCAAGCGCGAAACCCGACGCGGCCCGCGCTGGCTGCTGCAGGGACTGACGGTTTGCCGCTGCTGTGGGTATGCCTATTACGTCAAGACGTCTGCACTCTCACCGACGGATCGCTCGAAGGGCCGGCGTCATTACTACCGCTGCATCGGCGCGGATGCGCACCGGTTCAGCGGCGCGGCCAAGTGCAGCAATGCCACCGTCCGCGGAGACCGGCTCGAGCAGACGGTATGGGATCAGGTGAAGGCGCTGCTGGAACACCCGAGCCGCGTGGCGCGACGAGTATCAGCGGCGCCTCGGACAAGCATCCGACACAGGCAGACCATCGGAGCAGGTCGTGCGGCTTGATCGTCAGATCAGCACGCTTCGGCGCGGCATCGATCGCCTCATCGACGGCTACTCCGACGGCTTCATCGACAAGACCGAGTTCGTACCGCGCATTGCCGGGTTGAAGCGGCGCATGGCGCAACTGCAGGAGCAGCGGCAAGCGGCATTCGAGGCCACCAATGCCGAATGCGAGTTGTCGCTGGTCATCAGCCGGCTAGAGGATTTTTCCGCCAAGGTCAGTCAGGGCCTCGACCGGCTCGACTGGCACGGCATGCGCCAGATCATCAACACCGTAGTTCGGCGAATCGAGATTGACCGGGACATTGTACAGACGGCTACGCGCGTCTGCGACGCGCTTTTGCGAGACCCAACCCTCTCGACCTCCCGCGCAATCGTCGGGTCTCGCAAAAGCTCGACCCGACCTAGCGTTGCCTGCGCGGCCGCTTCGAGTATGCTATTAGTGAAATTCCGATGAAATTGACGCGCGAAGTGCCGCCCGTGCTCGCGCGCGCCGACGAGGTGATCGAATGACCTGATCTCGTGCGGCAGCGGGATCTCGGCCGATGAATCGATCGTGCCGGAATGGAATTCACCGATCGTCGGTCGCCGCCGCGTCCTGCACGGGACCGCCCTCGTCGGTGTCGCGACGTTGTTGCCGGCGCTCGCGGCCGATGCGCAAGACGCAGCGAAGGTGACGCCCATGACCGACGATCTGACTGCCGACGAGCTTCGCACCTTGCTCGAGCTCGAGCCCAACGCCACCTGCGGATTCGTGCGGGTGACGTTCGAAAGCAGGCAGTCGATCGCGGCAGGCACCTTGCCGGCGCCGTTCTCGGGCGGGCGGCCCTTGGGCTCCGCGCTCTATTTCATGGTGACGCCCGAAGCCCCGGTGCGGCTTCACCGCATCCGCAACGACCAGCTCTACCACTACTACCTCGGCGATCCGCTCGAGGTGTTCCTGCTGCATGCCGACGGCAGCAGCGAGCGCATCGTCGTGGGACCGGACCTGCGCAACGGTCAGCGCGTGCAGCTCTTGATCCCCGGCAATACCTTCCACACCGCGCGGCTGATCGGACGCCGCCGCTGGTTCCTGGGCGCCAGCACCGAGTGGCCGGGGGTGGTGCCGGCGGACGTCGAGATCGGCGATCTCGACGCGCTCGCCGGCAGATATCCATCCGTCGCCGCCGATCTGCGCGCGATCGCCGCTTCGGTGCGGCGCGTCGCCGGCGGACCCGGCCCGCGCTGACATCGCCCCTGTTCCCCTGCCGCGCAACGGGCTATGCACAAAACTTGGGCGCCGCTAACATTTGCGCGTCTGCACCGGCCTTCAGGAAAGCACCCGCATGGCGACCGCGATCACGCTCCAGGACATCACGATCCATCCGGTGGTCGAGCAGCAGGGGCCGTTCTTCGACGTGATGGAGTTCTTTCCCACCCTCACCAAGGAGCTTCTCGACGAGAACCGCTCCTGGCTGGAGCCGACATTCATCGATCCCGTCAGCGGCCGGCTGGTGCTCTGTGTGCAGAGCTTCATCATCAGGACACCGCGCCACAACATCCTGGTCGACTCCTGCGTCGGCAATCACAAGCCGCGGCCGGCGCGGCCGGCCTGGAACATGATGAACAGCAACCGCTTCGAGAGCAACCTTGCGGCGACCGGCCTGGCAGCCAGCGACATCGACTACGTGATGTGTACGCATCTCCATGTCGACCACGTCGGATGGAATACGCGGCTGGAGAACGGACGTTGGGTTCCCACGTTTCCCAACGCCAGATACGTCATGGCCGACCGCGAGCTGCGCACTGGACGCAGAAGGAGAAGGACGATCCGGCCGGCGTTCCCTGGATCACCGAACTCGGTGCTGCCGATCGTCGAGGCCAAGCGCGCCCAGGTCGTGAAGAGCGACTTTGCGCTCGACGACACCGTGCAGCTTCTTCCCACGCCCGGCCACACCATCGACCACTATTCGGTGCTAGTCGGCCGCCCCGGGCAGGATGCCCTGATCGCGGGCGACATGATCCATTCGGCGATTCAGGGACGTTATCCCGATCTCGGCATGCGTGCGGACTACGACTCCGGGCAGGCGGGGGAAACGCGGCGCAAGGTGTTCGAGCGCTTCTGCGACACGCCAACCGTCATGTGCGTGACACATTTTCCTTCGCCCTCGACCGGCTGCGTGCACCGCTGGGGCGACGGCTACAAGTTCGTCGCATGAACCGGCAGGCCGCGAAGGTCGGGGCCCCCTGACCCGCTCGCGCACCCGGAACTGCCCTTACCACAAGCGATCGTTTGGACGAGATTTTTCGGCTAACCTTTTCCATCACTCTTAAGCCCGATAACGGCTGTGTGCACATCGCCGAGCGGCTCGACGTACGTTTCGCGAAAGCCGGCTTGCTGCAACCAGTTCGATGCACTCGGCTCCGGTGTACTCCGAGCCGTCCTTTGTTTCGATCAGCATGTTGAGGCTCGACAGCAGACCATGAGCTTCGACGCAGCGCGCATCGTCAATGAGGGGATCATAGACGATAAGCGCTCCGCGTCCGGGAAGCGCGTGATAGGCTTTCTCTAGCAGCAGTTTCCTGGTCGGGAGATCCCAGTTGTGTAGGATGCGTCCCATGATGAGGACGTCCGATTCGGGCAACGGATCGGCAAAAAAGTCGCCTGGAAAGAATCGGAGCCGGTCAGATAAGCCGTATTTGTGCACATAGCTGGAGAATGCGGGCTCGACAGATGGCAAATCGAAGCCGCCGCCCATGAGGTGTGGATGAACGCTTGCGATCTCGACCGGCACGCAGCCTTGTGCCGTGCCGATATCAACAATCGTGTTGTAATTCTTCCATGGGAACTTCTTCGCGATGGCCTTCGCGGATATCAGACTTCCCGCGCTCATTCCGTTCAAGAAAATCGTCCTGGGCCGTCGTGTCGACATAAAACGCTGGATAGCTGCCGGTCGCAAGCGCTCCGCTTTGTGGTATTCCTGTCCGCAGTGCCTGGGTCAGCAAGTTCCAGTTCAGGTAATGACGTGCGTTAAGGTGCTCCAGCAAACCACCGAGATAAGTGGGTTTACGACGATCCAGATATAAAGCGGCATCCGGTCGATTGGCGTATCGGCCATATGGATCACGTTGCAGCAAGTCGAGCGCCACGAGCGCGTCGAAGAAATCGCCGAGCACCGCGTCCATGCAGTCCGAGCCGAACGAGCAAGCTCTTGGGGGCCGAGAGACCCCTCGGCCAGGGCCGTAAAGACATCGAGTTCGACCGCACTCAGCACTGCCTTTGATTTCCAGAACGCGTAGCTCAAATCAAATATGCGATCCGGTGTCGCGGCCTCGGCCTGCGAGCCTTCTCTCTTGTCTCTCCATGATGGGAACGCCCCTCAGTCCGAGGGACGTTCCGCTTGAGCGATCATCCGGTGCCCGTGCCCGGTATCTGGTTGGCCGTGTTGCATCATTCAATTTTGATGTTGGCGTCTCGCACGACCCTCGCCCATTCGGCGAATTCGGCCTTGAGGTAAGCAGCGAACTTGTCTGGCGTGCTGCCGATCGGGCTCGAACCCGATCGATGTATAGCGTTGCTTCACATCCGCTATGGATTGGGTTCTTGCGATCTTCTGATGAAGCATTTCGATCCTGTCCTTCCGCGTTTCAGCCGGCGCCAGTATGCCCACCCAGAAGCCACTTCGTGTTTGGGTATGCCGGCCTCCGCTAGCGTCGGCAAGTCAGGGAATAGCGGAGAACGCTTGCTGCTCGCGATGGCCAGAGCGCGCAATGTTCCGTCCTTGAGATGCTGCGCGATCAGCGGCAGCGTGATGTGCAGGATTGCTGTATGCCCCGCAATGCGTCGACTGGACAGCTTGCCCGCCGCCCGGGAACGGCACGTGCACCACATCAAGACCGTTGGTGACCTTGAACAGCCGCTCGCATGCGACGTGCGGCGATGTCCCGTGGCCCGGGACTTGCGTAGCTGTACTTGCCCGGATTGGCCTTCAGGAGCGCGACCAGCTCCTTCATATCTTTCGCCGGGACCGAAGGATGCACCACGATCACTTCGGGTGCGGATGCCAGGAGCGAAACCGGTGCGAAGCTCGCGAACGGATCGTATGGCACCTTCGCTTTGACCACCGGGTGGACAATAAAATCCTAATTTGCAGCCAGGATCGTATGGCCGTCCGCAGGCGCGCTGGCGGCCGTACCCATTCCGACGATCCCGCCGCCGGCGGGAAGGTTCTCGACATAGAACTGACCGCCCGTTTCCTCGGAGAGCTTTTGAACGAGGACGCGGGCGATGAGGTCGTTTGCATTTCCCGGCGGGCGGGGAACGATGACTTTTACCGGTCTCGTCGGGTAGCCTTCGATTCCCGCAGGCTGTTGGGCCGTCAGCTGAGGCGGGCCACAGCGCGAGCAATCCCAACGTCGAAAACGACAGCAGCATTTTCATCGCAACCTCCTGTAAAGGTTTGCCGCGTGCTGCTGGGGCCCCAGCTGGTCACGAAAAGGGCTAGCCGAACCAACCCATAGTCTGTAATTCTATTGTTTGATCATGTCATAGCCATTCAGGAATGAGGATCGCCATGCAGTGGACGGACCGCGTCGGGACGACGGCTCAGGTTGCGCGACCTGCACATTCTGCTCGCGGTCGCGAAGTCGGGCAGCATGGGGAAAGCGGCTGCCGAGCTCGCGATTTCCCAACCCTCCATCTCCAAGGCGATCGCAGACATCGAGCATGCTGTCGGGTTCGCCTCCTCGACCGAGGACCGCATGGGATCGAGCCGACGATCTATGGCCGCGCGCTCCTCAAGTGCGGCGTCGCCGTGTTCGACGAGCTTGCGCCAGGGCATCAAAGCAGCTCGAATTTCTGACTGATCCGCATGCCGGAGAGCTGCGGATCGGGTGTACTGAAACGATGGCAGCAGGATTCGTATCAGCCGTGATCGATCGTCTTTCGCGGCAATATCCACGGGCGGCCTTTCATCTCGTACCTGCCGACAGCAGCACGCTCGTGCATCGCGACTTGCGTCAACGCAATGTCGAGCTGGTGGTCACAGCGACTGCGAGTCTAAGTCTTGAAGGTGACTTGAATGTCGAGAATCCTCTTCGATGATCAAGTTCGCCGTGATGACAGGTGCAGAAAGCAAATGGGTAGGTCGACGCAAATTGAGGCTCGCCGATCTCATCCACGAGCGTTGGGTTCTGCCGCCTTCCGACAGCATCCCTGGACCGCAACATTGCACAGGCATTTCGTGCGAGCGGCCTGGAGCCTCCACGCGCTCACATGGTCTCGTTTTCTCTGCCGCTGCATTACCATCTGTTGGCGACCGGACATTTCGTCACCATGCTTCCGGTATCGATGCTGCGCTTCGGCAGACACTTGCCGCTCAAATTATTGCCGATTGAGACGTCTGGAAATCCGTATCCAACCGGGATCATCACCTTGAAGAACCGCACTCTGAGTCCCTTGGCACAGCTTTTCATCGACTGCGCACGGCAGGTCGCAAAACCAATGGCGAAAACTCATTGAATGCCCGGCGGAGGGGGACATGGCGCACGGCTCCCACCTTGGGTCTGTCCGCGCGCCCCGATCGGCCACGCAGCCGCCACGCTGCCGAGCGCACCCGGTAGGTCGCGTCGGTTCATGTCAATCTCAGCCGCCGCGCATCACTTCACCGGCTCGACCAGCGGCTTGCCCTTCTCGACCACGTAGACGGCAATCAGCTTCGCCGGCTTCGTTCCGCCCGCGCCCTCGTCATGGACGGCACCATTCAGTACCTCCAGCGACTGCCCCGCCGTGAACGTCTTCTCCGGCTGGCCGTCGATCGTCAGCAGGAATTCCCCTTCGAGGACCTGGGCCATGACGGAGCCGGGATGCCTGTGGCGCCCGGCCTTGAACCCCGGCTGCAATTCGACCACCGCGGTGATGACTTCATGGTTCGAGCCGGGCACTTCGATCTTGCCGACCGGCGTGCGCTTGACCGGAGCAGGTTGCACCGGCGCGCCCGCCTGTTGGGCGATGGCGGCCCCGGCAAGCGCAAGTGCGAGCGGTACGGCGAGCAGAGATTTCCTGGGCATGGTGTCCTCCCGAGCTGGAGAACTCGAGTCTATCCGTGTTGCCGATGCGTTGGAATGGCTTGCTGCACTTGTCCGGTCGAGCAGACAGCTTGAGGAACCCCCTGGTTGAATGGGCAAGGATTTCGCCGGCATGGGACGAGCAGCAGAGCAGGCAATCCCGGGGACGTTGACGTCTCCAGAACGCACCCGTCACGAAATCGTCATGTCCGCCCTGTCATCATCGGCAACTCCGCGGAGAAGATTTGCAATGCGCTCATACCGAGGGCGTGCCGCCGCTCTGGCCGGCGCTGCGATCGCAGCATCGGTTGCCCATGCCGAGGTCACCATCCGCGAGCATCTGAGCGACGACACCCTGCTCGTCCTCGGCAGCCATGGCTTCGACGGCGGCAGGACGCTCGATCTCACGGTCGGCATCGGCAGCGGCGCATTCCGCGCGGCGGGCGATCCGCCCAACACGATCTGGACGGTTGGCGACCGCGGCCCGAACTTCACGTGCGGCGAGGCCAAAAACGTCGCAGGGGTGGCGTTTCCGGCCTGCGCCGAGGTCGCCGGCGGCCGCATCTACCCGCTGCCGGGCTATGCGCCGTCGATCCACCGCGTGATGATTCTGGATGACGGCCTTCCGTGTCACCGACGTCATCACGCTCAAGGACCGCGACGGCCGTCCCCTCAACGGCATGCCCAACCCGCTGGCGGTTGCGACCACCGAGCCCCGCTCGATGGCGAGGGCAGGCGTCTGTCGCGGGACGTCCACGGCATCGACGCCGAGGGCATCGTTCGTCTCGCCGACGGCACGTTCTGGATCACGGACGAGAACGGGCCTTCGCTGATGCACTTCAGCGCCGACGGGCGCATGATCCTGCGGCACGTTCCCCGATGGCACCGAGGGCGACTATGCCGGGGCGCGCTACGACGTGAAGGGAACGCTGCCGGCGATTCTCGCCAGGCGGCAGGTCAACCGCGGCATCGAGAGCTGGCGATCTCGCCCGACGAGCGGTTCCTGTATTTCATCATGCAGAACCCGCTGGCGAACCCCGACGCCGCGGCTTATCGCGCCGCGCGCAATTCCCGCCTGTTCAAGATCGAGCGCGCGACCATGCGGGTCGCCGGCGAGTACGTCTACGTGCTCGACGATCCGAGGAGCTTCCGTCGCGACCCTTCCACGGTAAACAGCGACCCACGCATCAGCGAGATGATGGCGGTCGGGCTCGACCGCTTCATCGTGCTGGAACGCACGGAGCAGACCACCAAGCTCTACGAGGTGGAGCTTGCGGCCGCGACCGACATCACGGGCAGCAGATGGGACGCGCCGGCGACGCGGCCCACCCTCGAGCAGAGCGACGCGGCAGTGGTCGGAATTGTGCCGGTCAAGAAGACGTTGCGCTTCGACAGCTTCGACTTTCCCACGATCGTTGGCAAGACCGAGGGCATGGCGCTCCTGGGCGACGGCGCGCTCGCCTTGATCAACGACGACGACTTCGGCATCGCCGGCGGCCGCACCCAGATCGTGGTCGTGCGCGGCACCGGGATCGCACCGCGGTGATCGCCGGGGGCGTGTCCTGCCGAAGTCGGTCCACGCCGGCGCAACTGCGTTACTTCGCCCCGCTTGCGGGGAGAGGTGAGCGCAGCGAGCCGAGGAAGCCGGGAGAGGGGGACTCGACACCGCACGTGCCTTGTCGACTCCCCCTCACCCCGACCGCCTTGCTCGCTTACGCTCGCTGCGGCGGTCGACCTCTCCCCGCAAGCGGGGAGAGGTTGCGTCGGCGCGCCTGTGTTATCGTCCGCGTTGCACGTGGCGTGATCTCCACGCCGTGGAGGGTGGACATGGGAGGGCGGACCCCGATCGCGGCCGTGGCGTTGCCGATCCGGCCGCTCGCCGCGCCGCGGCAGCGTTGGGCGGCGCGGCAATGAAGACGCGCCGCCGCAGGGCGACGAAATCGAATCGCCGCAAGGCGCCGGCGGCCGTGCGCCGTCGCCCCTCCCCCGCCGCCAGCCTGCAGCAGCGGCTCGACCGCAGGACCCGCGAGCTCGCCGAGGCGCGCGAGCAGCTGGTCGAGGCGCTGGAGCGGCAGACCGCGACCTCGGAGGTGCTGAAGGTCATCTCCAGTTCACCGGGCGAGCTTGAACCGGTGTTTCAGTCAATGCTGGCGAATGCGGTCAGGGTTTGTGGGGCCAAGTTTGGCGTAATGTCGCGACGTGAGGGCAGTGCGTTCCGCGTCCTCGCCACTTACGGAGCGCCGCCGGCCCTCGCGGAGCAGCGGCGCCGGGAACCGCTCGTACAACCGACGCCGGGACATAACCTAGAGCGCCTGGTGCAAACCATGGATGTCGTTCACGTTCCCGACATATTGGCTGACCCGGAATCGGCGCCCACGTTAGCCAAGTTTGGGGGCGCGAAAGCACTTGTCAACGTTCCGCTGCTGAAGGGCGGCGAGCTGATTGGCTCACTTGTAATCTTCCGCCAAGAAGTTGGTCCATTCAGCGACAAACAGATTGAGCTGATTCGGAACTTCGCCGCGCAGGCCCTGATCGCGATCGAGAACACGCGCCTGCTCAACGAGCTGCGCGAATCGCTGCAGCAGCAGACCGCGACCTCCGAGATCTTGAGCGTCATCTCGAGGTCGCCCGGCGAGCTGGCGCCGGTGTTCCAGTCCATCTTGGCCAATGCGGTTCGCCTGTGCGTCGCCAAGTTCGGCACCTTGTGGCTTGCCGAAGGCGACCGCTTCCGATCGGTCGCATGGCATGACCTGCCGGCCGTCCTCGCCGAGGAACGGCGGCGGGAGCCGGTCCTCGAATTCGCCCCGAGCACCGGAATCGGCCGCGTCGTGAGGACCAGGCAGGTGGCTCATGTCGACGACATGTCCCGGGACCCCGCTTATCTCGCCGGCAACCCCCGCGCCGTCTCGCTCGTCGACCGCGGGGGCGGCCGAACCGTGATGTTTGCGCCGATGCTCAAGGACAACGAAGTGATCGGTGTGCTCACCATCTACCGGCAGGAGGTGCGGCCATTCACCGACAAGCAGATCGAGCTGGTCAAGAATTTCGCCGCCCAGGCTGTCATCGCCATCGAGAATACGCGCCTGCTCAACGAGCTGCGCGAATCGCTGCAGCAGCAGACCGCGACCTCCGAGGTGCTGCAGGTCATTTCCAGCTCGCCGGGCGAGCTGGAGCCGGTGTTCCAGGCGCTGCTGGCGAACGCGACGCGGATCTGCCAGGCCGCATTCGGCTCGATGCTGCTCGGTGACGGCAACCCTTTCCGTCGCGTTGCGCTCCACAACGCGCCGCAGCGTTTCGCGGAATTCAGTGAAGGAGCGCCATTGATGAGAAGCATCGATGCAGCCAGCCTCGATCGGCTGGTGCGCACGAAGCAGGCGGTCCACGTTGTCGATCTTATGGAAGAAGGCCCGGATGAACCGATCGCCAGGTTCGGCGGCGCCCGGAGCCTTCTGATCGTGCCGATGCTCAAGGAGAGCGAGCTGATCGGCGCCCTGGGCATCTACCGCCAGGAGGTGCGCCCGTTCACCGACCGGCAGATCGCATTGGTCGAGAATTTCGCTAACCAGGCGGTCATCGCCATCGAGAACACGCGCCTGCTCAACGAGCTGCGCGAATCGCTGCAGCAGCAGACCGCCACCGCAGACGTGCTCAAGGTCATCAGCCGCTCGGCCTTCGATCTGCAGGCCGTCCTCGATACGCTCGTTCAGTCGGCAGCGCGCTTGTGTGAGGCCGACTCAGTGGTCTTAGGCCGACCGAAAGGCGCGACGTACGATTTCGAGGCGAGCTACGGAGTTTCGCGTGAATTCGCCGAATTCCTAGCAAGTAACCCGGCGGAAATCGGTAGGGGTACGGTGGCGGGGCGGGCTTTGCTTGAAAAGAAAATTTTCCATATCCACGATGTCTTGGCGGACCCCGAATACACCTACAGGACAGGCCAGAAAATCGGCGGGTATCGCACGATTCTCGGCGTTCCGCTTCTGCGTGAGGGAATCCCGATCGGCGTCATTGCCTTGTGGCGAAAGGCAGTGCGGCCGTTCACCGATAAGCAGATCGAATTGGTGACCACTTTTGCCGACCAGGCGGTGATCGCGATCGAGAACGTGCGGCTGTTCGACGAGATCCAGGACAAGAGCCGCCAGCTCGCCGATGCGAGCCGGCACAAGTCGCAGTTCCTCGCCAACATGAGCCACGAGCTGCGCACCCCGCTCAACGCCATCATCGGGGTGACCGAGATGCTGCGCGAGGATGCGCAGGCGGCGCAGCAGGACGCCGAGCCGCTCGACCGCGTGCTGGGCGCCGGCCGCCACCTGCTGGCGCTGATCAACGACGTGCTCGACCTCTCCAAGATCGAGGCCGGGCGCATGGAGCTTCACCTCGAGTCGTTCCCCCTGGCGCCGCTGATCGCGGACGTGGTGAGGACGGTGGAGCCGCTGGCGAGCAAGAACGCCAACCGGGTGACGGTGAATTGCGATGCCGGCATCGGGTCCCTGCATGCCGATCAGATGCGGCTGCGGCAGGCGCTGCTCAACCTGATGAGCAACGCCAACAAGTTCACGGAGAAGGGCACCATCACCGTGGCGGCGCGGCAGGGCCGCGAGAACGGCCGCGACTGGATCACGCTCTCGGTCGCCGACAGCGGCATCGGCATGACGGGAGAGCAGATGGGGCGGCTGTTCCAGGAGTTTTCGCAGGCCTCCTCGGCGACGGCGAGCAAGTACGGCGGCACCGGGCTGGGGCTGACCATCAGCCGGCGGTTCTGCCAGATGATGGGGGGCGACATCCTGGTGGCGAGCGAGCCCGGCCGCGGCTCGACCTTCACCATCCGCCTGCCGCGGATGGTGGAGGCCGCGGCGGTGACGCCCGCTGCCGATCCCACCCCGACCGAATAGCCGTCCGCCGCCGGGGCGCGCTGATAACGCCGCAATCGCGCGACCTGGGCTGATGGCCGGCCGTCACCTCGAATCGATCTTCTCGGCAAGCCAGGCTTTGATCAACGACTGGTAGGGCATGTCGCGCTTGTTGGCCGCCACCTTGATGCGATCCAGCAAGCTCAACGGCAGGCGCAGCGAGATGGAGATCGTCGATGGCTTCAGATTGGGAAATCGCGCGCGCTTTGCCCGGCTCCAATCGACATGATCCGAGGAGTCGTGGGTCTCCCAGAAATGGCGCTCCTCGGCCTCATCGCGAAAGGCGGGGATGGGCTTGAGTTTCCTGCTCATATCGGTCCCTTTCCTTGCGGTGCATGTCGCGCGCGGAGATCACGCGAACGCGCCTGCCCTCACCGCGCAATGTGAAGCTGACGTGGAGGAGACGACTTCTCGTCGGTGCACCCGAGCGCGTGGAACCGTAGCTCCCCCCCGCTGTGCTTCACGTCCTCCAGAAGGAGCAGCGGCTCGTTGAAGAACACCTGCTCGGCTTCGGCCTGGCTGACGCCATGCTTGTCGGTGCTCTTGCGGCTGTTGCCGTGATCCCCCTCGAAGCCCTCGATGCGCCCCGGATCGAGCATCTATGTATATTATCAGCATATACAAGCAATGTTCGACCTCTTGCACGGCGCAACCGCGCTGGCTCTGGGCTCAACTCCTCTCTTGACCTGATAAATAAGGTCTTAGAAATTTTTAAACCTGCTATATTGTCAAAGGAGATTTGCCATGTCCAAGTCCACCCTCGCCATCAAGGCTCTTCCGGCCCCCGCCGCCAAGGCGATCGAGCTGCTTGCCCGCGACGTCGTCATTGCGCGAACACGGCGGCGCATCCCCCAACGTCTTCTGGCGCACAGGATGATGGTAAGCCTCGACACCGTGCAACGACTGGAGCGCGGTGATGCCGGTGTCAGCCTCGGTGTCCTGGCGACGGCGCTATGGGCGCTCGGATTGGTCGACCGCCTCGCGGTGCTCGCGTCCCCGGACAACGACATGGTCGGCAAGAGTGAGGAGTTGAGACGGCTTCCCCGGCGGGCGCGTGCACCCCGTTCGCCCAAGTCCGATCTCGATTTCTGACCGGCGGACCAACCCGAGTGCGCACTCGAACCACGTATGTGTACGTGCACCTTGCCGAGGGGCCGGTTCCTGCCGGTCGTCTCGACATGATCGAGGACGGTCGCAACAGTTATGCCACCTTTCAATACGGCTCCCGCTATCTTCGCCGGCCCGATCGGGTAGCCGTCGACCCGGCGGCGCTCGCTCTCCCTGATCCCGATGCCGTCCCACAGACATTCCAATCGGCCGAGGGCTTCGATCTGTTCAACGGTATCCGTGATGCCGCTCCGGACGGCTGGGGACGCTATCTCATGCACAAGGCAGCCGGCGCCGAGAACCTCGAGGAGTTCGATTACCTCGTTGCGTCGGGCGATCATCGCGTCGGTGCGCTCGCGTTCGGTCCGGATCCGGCCGGCGGGCCCAAGCGTATTGCGCCGTGGGGCGAGGAAGAGATTGTCGGAGAGCGCGTCGACCTCGCGGCACTCGCCGAGGCCGCCGAACGTGTCCAATCAGTCGACCATCTGGAACCGGATCTCCGGCGTATTCTCGAGGCCGGTTCCTCGCTTGGCGGTGCTCGGCCCAAGGCAGCGGTGGTTCATCGAGGAGGGCCGTGGATCGCAAAGTTTTCCGGGAAGGACGATACCTATCCTGTCTGCCGCACCGAGCTTGCCGTCATGCGGCTGGCGCGGGAATGCGGCCTCGATGTCCCGAATACCGACTTCGAGACCCTCCTCGGCCGCGACATCTATCTTATCCGACGGTTCGATCGCCTGATCGACGGCAACCAGCTCGAACGCATACCGTTTGCCTCGTCGCTGACCATGCTCGAAGCCCACGAGATCGCTGCCTATCGCTACTCCTATCGCGATCTAGCAGAGGCCCTGCGCCGATTTGGATCCGACCCCCGACCCGATTTGCGGGAGCTCTTCCGTCGCATGGCGTTCAATATACTTGTCGGCAACGACGACGATCATCTGCGTAACCACGCATTCCTGTTCGACGGCCGCGGCTGGCGTTTGTCGCCGCTCTATGACGTCGTGCCCAGGCCGCACGTCGATTCGAGCGGGCGTCTCATACTTGCAGTAGGCGAGCGGGGACACGAGGCGACGCTCGCCAATGCCGTAACCGGCGCGGCGACATTCGGCCTGAAGCGCGAGGAGGCAGTCGCGCTATTGGAAGAGCTCCGCATCCGTGTCGACACCCGATGGAAGGCGGCGTTGGGCGAAGCCGGTATCGGCGCGATTGATGTCGCGCGGCTTGCGAACTGTTTTGCCGAGTTGGGCCGAACCGAGTGGCGGAATGACGGTGGTTGAAGCAGGGTTATAATGACAGGAGTGGCGGCAATGGCCGAGAATTTCGAGGTTGTCGTGCGAACGGACATCGCCTTCGCCGAGCACGACGGGACCGAGCTCGTCGGCGATCTGTATTCGCCGAAGGGACTCGACAAGGCGGCGGTGCTGGTTTGCGTGCACGGCGGTGGCTGGCAGATCGGCGACCGCAAGTTCTACACGCACTGGGGGAGCTATCTCGCCAGCAACAGCTACGCCGCCTTCGCAGTCGAATACCGCCTGGCGAAGCCGGGGTCGAAGACCTATCCCGGTGCCGTCCACGACGTCAAAGCGGCGGTGCAGTACGTCCGCGCCAAGGCCGGAGAGCTCGGTGTCGACGCCGACCGCATCGCGCTCATGGGCGACTCGGCCGGAGCGCATCTCTCGGCCCTGGTGGCGCTGGCCGGGTCGGAGCCGCCGTTCTCCGACGGGTACCGCAACGACCCCCATTCCTCGGTCTCGCCCGCGGTGAAAGCCGTGGTGGGCGTGTACGGCGTCTACGACATGCTGCGGCAATGGGAGCACGACCAGATGGCGAGGCCGCGCGACCACATCACCGAAAAGTTTCTCGGCGCCGCGCCGATGACGAACCGCAAGGTATTCTTCGAGAGCTCGCCCATCAGCTATGCAACCGCGGACAAGAATGCGACGCGGTTCCTCCTGGTGCACGGCACCAGCGACGACATCGTGGATTCGGCGACGCAGTCCGCGGCCTTCCTCACGGCGCTCAAGCAGGCGCAGTTCGTTGCGCGTACCATCGAGGTCCCGGGGGCCGGGCACTTCTGGATGACGGATCCGATCGAGCCCGGCAGCTTCGGCGCCTATGCGGGGCCAAAGGTATTGCTCTTCCTGAAAGCCTGGCTCTAGTGCGGTGTCTTTGACGTTCCGATCAGTCTCGCGGCGGTTCCGTCATCGGAACGTCAAAGACAAAACCGCACTAGCACCATAGACTTGCTAGTGTCCTTTGCTTCCGACGTTCGCACTCGAGCGTGCTGCAATGTGAAGCGAACGTCGGAAGCGGGACACTAGCGTCAGCGCCCTCATCCTTCGAGACGCAGCGCGGCGCTGCTGCGCCGCGGCGGAATGTAGGGTGGGCAAGAGCGCGTGCCGCGCGGTGCGGACCGATCACCTGCGTCGCGCGCTCTTGCCCACCCTACGCAACTCCCTGAGGAGGATCGCAGCGCGACCCACGCTCGTCGGTTTCCACACGCACGAAATGCGCTGCGATCCGTCTCGAAGCAGGAAGACCGGCGCGAAGTTTGACGCTCCCTCGGGGATATGCCTAGCTTGTCAGCACGAATGATAAATGGAAGTGGTTCTGCGTCATGCATCCGGTTCGACTGTTCTGCTGGCATTTCATGGCGTATCCGTATCTGCCGTCCGACTTCGACGCGCGTTACGACAGCGGCTGGGTGACCGTTCCGAATTCGTTGTGGGATCGCGACCGCGCCGGCGACCTCTACCAGGAGTACATCGACCAGCTCGTCTATGCCGACGAGCTCGGCTTCGACGGCATGGTGCTGAACGAGCATCACCAGAACATCTACGGCCTGATGCCGTCGCCCAACATCATTGCTGCCGCACTGACGCAGCGTACCACGCACGGCAAGATCGTCGTCCTCGGCAATCTGCTGCCGCTCCACCGCAATCCGCTGCGGGTCGCCGAAGAATACGCCATGATCGACAACATGAGCGGAGGCCGGCTGATCGCCGGGCTCGCGATCGGAGGCGGGCCGGAGGCATTCAATTACAACGTGCCGCAGCCGCAGGCGCGCACGCAGTTCTGGGAGGCGGTCGACCTGATCCGGCGCGCGTGGACGCAGCCCGGTCCGTTCGAGCACGAGGGCAGGCATTATCCGCTGCGCTACGTGAACCTGTGGCCGCAGCCGCGGCAGCGGCCGCATCCGCCGATCTGGATCCCCGGCGCGCTGAGCATCGAGACCATGGAGGAGACCGCCAGGCGCGGGCACGACTATTTCCTCTCCTCGCGCGCGCATGGGCCCGCGACCAAGCGGGCGGCGCAGCGCTTCGGCGAGATCATCGCGCGCCACGGCGGCGTCTTCCATCCCTTCCGCATGGGCCTGCTGATCTCGGTCTACGTGTCGGAGACCGACGAGCAGGCGCGCACGGAATCGCGCGAGGGTGTCTGGTACTTCATCAAGAACACGCTCAAGGGGCACCTGCGCAGCGCGGGCAGGATGCTGACCTTCGGAACCGGCGTCCCGTCCATGACGGTGGAGTTGTACGAGAATTTCCTCAAGAACGCCCCGCCCGACGGCAGGATGCTGGGCGACTGCGAAAGCTGGGACGAGCTCGAACGGTTCGGCTCGATCATCGTGGGCAGCCCCGCCACCGTCCGCAGGCGGCTGTGGGAGCTGATCGAGCAGGCGCAGATCGGCAACTTCCTCATCCAGTTTCACTTCGGCAACATGGAGGACCGGCTGGCGCGCAAGAGCATGCGCCTGTTCGCAACCGAGGTGGCCCCCGCGCTGCGCCGCGAATTCCGCCGACCTGTTCGCGCGCAATTTTCCGGTCCTCGGCGACATCGCGATGGCGGGAGCGGCGCAATGACCGCGACGCTCGAGGTCGGCGGCCATGCCGTCGCCGCCAGGCCGGCTCCGGCGAACCGCTCCTCTATCTGCACGGCTTCGCCGACATCCACGGCAGCACCAACGACTGGCTGCCGTTCCATCGCGCTCTGGCAGCCGAGGTCCGCGTGCTCGCGCCCGCCCATCCCGGCTGCAACGCCAGCGAGGAGAACGACGAGATCGACTCCATCGAGGACGTGGTGTTCCACTATCTGCAGGTGCTCGATGCGGTCGGCATCGACGACCTTCATCTCGCCGGCGCTTCGATCGGGGGTGGATCGCGGCCGAGATCGCGATCCGGATTCCCGAGCGGGTGCGCTCGCTCGCCCTGATCGGAGCCACCGGCCTGTTCGTGCCGGGGCACCCGATCGCCGACATCTTCATGCTGGTGCAGGCCAGGAACGGCGGCGACTACGCCGATTTCCGGCGCACGCTGTTTCGGCAGGCCGACGCGCCCGAGGCGCTGGCCATGTTTCCCGATGGCCGCATGCCGGATGAACGCGAGCTCCTGCGCTACCGCATGTTCCGGTTCGCCTCGCGCATCGGCTTTGCGCCACCCTATCTGCACGACCGCAAGCTGCTCGACCGTTTGCACCGGTTCGCCGGTCCTGCCGTCGTGATTGCGGGAAAGTTCGACAACCTGGTTCCGGTCGAGCACGCGCACGCCTATGCTCGGGGCCTGCGCGATGCGGAGCTGAGGATCATCGCCGATGCCGGCAACAGCGTCGCGGTGGAAAGGCCGGGCGAGGTCGCGGCAGCAGTGCTGTCATGCGTCGCTCGGGCGGATGCGGCCGCCGCCGTGGCATGACGACAGCGCCTGAGCGAACATGGGATCGAAGAGTTCGGCGAACCCGGAAAGCATGACATGCGTGCAAGGGAGGGATTGATGTTGCATCGAACGGTTGTCGCCACCCTGGCGATTGCATTCGCCTGCGGACTCGCCTCGTCACCGGCCGGTGCGGCGAGCTTCGACGTCGCGATCTTCCACACCGAGCGCGATGCGCTTGCCGACAACTTCAAGTTCTGGGCGGCCGAGGTCGACAAGCGAACGCAAGGGCGCGTGCAGTTCAAGCCGAGCTATTCGGGCGCGCTCACCTCGGCGGTCGAGACGCTCGGTGCCGTGCGCAACGGCGTGGTGCCGGTCGGCCTCACCGCCGCGAGCTTCGGCTCCGGTGCGCTTCCCGCCCTCGGCTATGTCGAGGCCATCGGCGGCCTTCCCAACGATGCCGATGCGATGCGCAAGGCGCTCGACGGCGTGCAGCCGCCGCTGGCGGACCTGCTGCGGAAATACGGCGTCGAGCTGATGTTCACGCAGCCCACCTTCGAGCTCGTGGTGGTGTGCGGCGGCAAGCATCTCAAGGCGGTCGGCGACTGGCCCGGAACGAAGGTGCGCGCCGCCGGCCGGTGGCAGAGCCAGCAGGTGCTCGCGCTCGGCGGCGCCCCGACCGCGATCGATCCGGGCGAGCAGTATCTGGCGCTGCAGAACAAGACGGTCGATTGCGCGCTCTCGGTCCCCAACCTCGTGCTGTCGCTGAAGCTCTATGAGGTGGCGCCGAAGCTCACCTCGCTGCGCCAGGCCGTGAACCTGTCGCTCTATGTGATGAACCCGCGGACCTGGCGATCGATCTCCGCCGAGGACCAGGCGACCATCGGCACCGTCTCGACCGAGGCGCGGCAGCGCTCGATCACGACCATGCGGGCGGTGGCCGACAAGGGGCTGGCGGATCTGAAGGCGCTCGGAGCCGACATTCACGTGCTCGGCGACGCCGAGCTCAAGACCATGAAGGAAAGAATGAAGCCGGTGTTCGACAAGATCGGAGAGGGGGCCGGCGACGCCGGAAAACCGTTCGCGGAGCAGCTCAAGCCGTATTGGTGAGCGCGACGAGCGGCGGCCGCGCGTCGCGCCCGAACGATGCCGGCCGACATGGAGCGCGGACGTTCCTGGATCGATGCGGTGGAAGCGTTCACGCGCGCCGTCAACCGACTGTTTGCGCTCACCGCCTCCATCCTGGCTGCGGCCATCGTCGCGGTGGTCGTGCGCGAGGTCGTCCTGCGCTACGGCTTCAACGCGCCGTCAACCTGGGGGCATGGATGTCGCCCGCTACCTGCTGCAGTTCACGTTCTTCCTCGCGCTGGCGCCTGCGCTCGAAAGCGGCCACCACGTGCATGTGGATTTGTTCGACCCGCTGGTTCCGCCGGCGTGGCGCCGCTGGCAGCGCGTCTGCGGATGGGTGCTGGTGATTTTTTTCGGCGCCGTGCTGTTCTGGTACGTGCTCGACCTGACGATCGACGTTTTCGAGACCGACGAGCTCGCTTTCTCGGTCATCCCGATAAGGCTCAAGTACGTGTACTGGATCGGTCCGGTGGGGACGCTGCAGTTCCTGCTGACCGGCTGCGTGCAGCTCCTGCGCGCCTGGTCGGATCCGACGCCGCCCGCCGAGACGGCGGACCCCGTCGTCGAGGACTAGGACCGGCGCCCATGGAGTTGTTTCTCGGTTTCCTCGTCTTCATCCTCGTGCTGATGGCGC
Source organism: uncultured Alphaproteobacteria bacterium (assembly GCA_963840535.1). Lineage (GTDB taxonomy): Bacteria > Pseudomonadota > Alphaproteobacteria > Rhizobiales > Xanthobacteraceae > VAZQ01. The sequence continues at coordinate 8,220 of CAWIZJ010000061.1, read as the reverse complement.
TGATGGTGACGCGCACGCCGGTCGCGGTCGCGCTCGGCACCATCGGCATTCTCGGCACCGCCATCTTCGTCTCCCCGCAGGCGCTCCGGCAGCTCGGCAACATCTCCTTCACGCAGTCGAGCAACTTCGTCCTCGTCGTCGTTCCCCTGTTCGTGCTGATGGGCGAGGCGCTGGCGGCGACGGGCATCGGCAACGACCTGTTCCGCGCCGCGCACATGTGGCTGCGGCGGCTGCCGGGGGCGCTGGCGGTCGCGACCGTGTTCGCCTGCGCGGTGTTCGCCGCGGTGTGCGGCTCGAGCCCGGTGACCGCCGCGACCATCGGGTCGATGGCGGTGCCGGAGATGATCAAGCGCGGCTACGACAAGTCGCTCGCGCTCGGCACCGCGGCCGCCGGCGGCACGCTCGGCATTCTCATTCCGCCGAGCGTTCCGATGATCATCTACGGCGTTCTCACCGAGACGTCGATCGGCGATCTATTCATTGCCGGGATCCTGCCGGGCATCATGATGGCGTTCCTGTTCTCCGCCACCGTGATCCTGAAGGTCTTGTGGCGGCCCGAGCTCGCGCCGCCGCTGAAGGAAGGCGCGCCCTGGCCGGTAAAGCTGCGCGCGCTGGGATCCGTCACTCCGGTGGTTCTGCTGTCGGTGCTGGTGATCGGCTCGATCTATTCGGGCGTCGCCACCCCGACCGAGGCCGGTGCCGTCGGGGCAGCCGGCGCGATCATGATCGCGGCCGCCATGGGATACCTGCGATGGGCGATGATCGGACGGATGCTCGACGGCACCGTGCGCACGACGGCGATGTTCCTGCTGCTGTTCGTCGGCGGCCTGTTCAGCTCGTTCCTGCTGACGCGGCTCGGCGTCCCGCAGGGGATGTCGGCGTTCCTGACCAGCTTCGATGTGCCGCCCTGGGTCATCATCGTTCTGATCAATCTGCTGCTGCTGGTCCTGGGCATGTTTCTCGATCCCACCAGCATCCTGGTCATCATCGTTCCGATTTTCTACAAGACCGTGGTCGCGCTCGGCTACGATCCGGTCTGGTTCGGAGTCATGGTGACGATCCAGATCGAGATCGCCGCCATCACGCCGCCGGTCGGGTTCAACCTGTTCGTGCTCAAGTCGGTGGTGCCGGGAGTGGAGATGGAGGACGTGGTGCGCGGCTCCCTGATCTTCATCCTGCCGCTCCTGCTCGGCATCGTGCTGCTGATGATCTTCCCGCAGATTGCGCTGTTTCTCCCCGCGCTGATGAAATAGCCGGAGGCGACGATGCCCGATCTGGCTCCCCGCGGCCCGGGCGGCCTCAACCTGCTCACCGCGAAGGAGGCCGCCGTTAGGCTGCGTGACGGCTCGGCCACCTCGGTCGAATTGGTCGAGGACTGCCTCGCGCGCATCGCGGCGCGCGAGCCCGAGGTGCACGCCTGGGTTTTCGTCGACCGCGAACTGGCCCTGCAGCAGGCGCGTGCGCGCGACCGGGAGGCCCCGAGAAGCCCGCTGCACGGCGTGCCGGTCGGGATCAAGGACATCTTCGACACCTGCGACATGCCGACCGCGTACGGCTCGCAGGTCTTCCGGGATCACCGCCCGGTGAACGATACCGCCGTCGTTGCGTTGCTGCGGCTCGCCGGCGCGGTGATCCTGGGCAAGTGTGCGACCACCGAGTTCGCCAGCCCGGTGCCGGCCGCGACCAGGAACCCGCACGATCCGGCGCGCTCGCCGGGCGTCTCCTCGAGCGGCAGCGCGGCGGCGGTGGCGGATTTCATGGTGCCGCTGGCGCTGGGCTCGCAGACCGGCGGATCGACCATCCTGCCGGCGTCATTTTGCGGAGTGGTCGGCTACAAGCCGAGCCTGGCCGGGATCGATCGCGGCGGCATCCGGCACCTGCGTCCCACCATCGACACGATGGGCTTGTTCGCCCGCAGCGTCGCCGACATCGCCTTGCTGCGCGCGGCCCTGACCGGCGGTGACCCCTCGACGCCCAGCCGACCCGCGGAGCGCGTTCGCATCGGCGTCTGCCGGACCATGCACTGGAGCGAGGCGCAGCCGGAGACGGCGGACGCGCTGGAGGCGGCCGCCCGCGCCCTGGATGCCGCCGGAGCGCAGGTGGTGAGCGCGGAGCTGCCCGAGCTGTTTGCGGATATCGAAGCAAGCTTCCAGGTGATCGTGCGGGTCGAGAGCCTGCGCGCGATGGACTGGGAGGCGCGCCATCATCTGCCGACCATGAACCACTGGCTGCAGCGGGAGCTCGGCTCCGATCGGCCCGACCAGGCGCAGTACGACGCGGCGCAGGCGCACGCCCTCGCCTGCCGCCGTGCGCTGGCGACGCTGTTGAACGCTGCGATGCGATCATCACGCCCAGCGCCTGCGGCGAGGCCGTTGCCGATCTGGTCTCGGTCTCCAACTCCGCATTCAATCGCGTCTGGACGCTGATGCGGGGTCCCTGCCTCACCGTTCCGGCGTTCACGGGGCCGAACGGGATGCCGGTCGGGTTGCAGATCGTCGGTCCCGCCGGCGAGGACGAGCGCACCATCGCAATCGCGGATTGGATCGCTGCGCGGCTGAGCCGGTCGACGTGAGCTTGACACCCGGTTCACACCCGACCCGGTCGCGGAAATCGTCCCCGTCATCTGTCACGAACTCAGCAGCGTGCTGGTATGAGCAGCAATCATCCGATCGTATCGCGGCCCCGTCCGAGCCGCTTGGGCAGCATTTTGCCATAGGCCAGAGCGGCGAAAGCATCCTGGCACGACGGGGCGCACCTCGCAACTACACCTCTCGACTTCCGCTCTTTGCGGGGAGAGGTGCGCGCAATTCGAGGCGGAGCAGAAGCACGCCGCGAAGCGCGCGAGAATTTCGTCAGTGCCGTCACGGGCATCAATAGCGATATTGGCGTCGATCACGTGGCTAAGATGGCCCGTCCCTCACCGCGCCTTCGCCGCGGCTCGCTCGGTTGTCTTTTTTTCGACACGAGGCGGCTTCGGCATGCGGCGTAAGGCGGTCAACCTCATCCTCCAACTTGTTGCGGGCCCGCAAGAGCGGGATGACATCACCTAGCTCGGCGATTCCAGATCGACGGGATCGGCATAGGCAAGCGCTGCAGGAATGCGAACAGCCTGCTTCTCCCGCGATTTGATCATCACGTTTTCGCGGCAAATACGACGCTTCGCCCGAAAAGATTGATCTCAGTTTTCCGAATACTGCGGCGACCCCGGGGAACTCTGGTCATGCGACTGATCTATGCTTGTATCGCGAGGCTCCGAACCGGATCGGAACGCCGGCAGCTCTCGATGTCGCGCAGGTACGATGCCATTGGACCACTGTCCAATTGAGTGATTTGTACCCGCATGGTGCAAGTCGGCAGCCATCGTTCGGAGGCCCCGCCGGATGGAATCTCTTCTGGTCAAGATTTTCGGAACCGCCCTGGCGCTCAGCCAGGTGACGACGGCGCCGGATGCGGTGCAGACCCGCTTCGACCGCACGTGGGACCAGCCCAGGGTCGCTCAGTTGCTGCAGGCCGGCTGCGCCCACATGCTCAAGGCCTTCGATCTCGAGGACATCAACCTCGATGAGCTGATCACGACCGCCCTCGACGACCCGCAGTCGGTCGGCGACAGCGCGGCGTTTCGCGGCATCAGTTTCGTCGACCTGCAGAAGGCCTATCGGGAGTTCTGCAGGAACGAGAGGGTGCCGGTTTCGGCCGTCGATCTCGGCAGCGTGATCGACTACTACAACAAGGCCCTGACCGATCTCCCGGACCACGCCAGGCTGCTCGGCGTCAAGCTTCCCGGCGCCAGCGTGGTGCTCGACCGCAAGGGTCAGCGCTTCGCCGAGGTTTTCGAGGAGAACGAGCGCCGTGCCTGGATTGCGCTCGCCGACATTCCCGAGCAGGTCAGGCGAGCATTCATCGCGGCGGAGGACCAGCGCTTCTACGAGCACCGGGGGATCGACGAGCGTGGCCTGATCCGTGCCTTCATCGGCAACCTCGCCGGCTCGCGTCGTCCGCAGGGCGGATCCACCATCACGCAGCAGGTGGTGAAGAACCTGCTGGTCGGCGAGGAGCTGACCTATGACCGCAAGATCCGCGAGATGATCGTGGCATCGCGGCTCGAGCGCACGCTGAGCAAGGATCGGATCCTCGAGCTCTACCTCAACATGGTCTATCTCGGTCGCGGCGCCTGGGGCATCGAGATGGCGGCGCGCAGCTATTTCGGAAAGTCGGCGAAGGAGCTCACGCTCGAGGAGGGCGCGCTGCTCGCCGGCCTGACCAAGGGGCCGAACTACTACAATCCCGACCGTCATCCGGCGCGGGCGCAGGAGCGGCTCGCCTACGTCTTCGGCCGCATGCAGGAGGACGGTGCGATCGGCCCCGAACGCATAGGCAGGCGATTGCCGGATCTGCCGCCGCTCGTCGCCTACGAGAAGCCGCGTCGGGATTTCGGCTTCCATTTCGTCGACCAGGTGGTGCGCGAGGCGAAGCAGGCCGCCGGGATAGGCGCGATCACCTCCAACTACTACACGGTGCGCTCGACCATCGATCCGAAGCTGCAGCGGGTGGTGGAGCAGACGCTGCAGGAGGGGCTGTCACGCTACGAACGAAATGCCGGCCGCGTGTCGTTCAAGTCGGCGGAGGCCAATCTCGCCAAGGCCATTCGGCGCATCGAGGCCCGCCGCACGTCGTCCGAGAAGCTGCCGGCCTGGCAGCAGGCGCTCGCCGATGCATGGCTGGCGCTCTACGACGTGCACTGGACGCCGGCGGTCGTGCTCGAGAAGCCCTCCGGCAGAAAGGGCGAGAGCTGGAAGGTGGGGCTGGCGGATGGGCGCATTCTGCCGCTTTCGATCGACAACGCCGGCGCGCAGCGCAAGCTCGCGCTTCACGACGTGGTCTTCGTCCAGGTGACCAAGAACAAGAGCGGGGCTGCGGCGCGTGCGGAGTTGCGGGTGCGGCCCATCGTGCAGGGGGCGGTGGTCGTCCTGGAGAACGCGACCGGGCGGATCCTGGCGATGTCGGGTGGGTTCTCGTATCCGCTGAGCCAGCTCAACCGTGCCACCCAGGCGATGCGCCAGCCCGGCTCGGCGATCAAGCCGTTGAGCTATCTGGCGGCACTCGGGAAAGGCCTGCAGCCCAACACCCTGATCAAGGACGAGCCGATCACGCTGTCGACCGGACAGCGAACGCTGGTCGCCGGAGAATTACGACGGTGGTGGCGGCGGCACGCTGACGCTGCAGAAGGCGTTGGAGAATTCGCGCAACCTGGCGACCGTGCGCCTGCTCGACGGCGGGATCGAGAAAAAGCCGGAAGCCAGCGTCGAGCGCCTTTGCGTGCTCGCGGAGGAAGCCAGGATCTACCGCGAATGCCAGCGCTATTATTCCGCTCGTGCTGGGCGCGCAGCCGGTGCGGCCGATCGATCTGGCGGCGTTCTATGCCGCGATCGCGAACGAGGGGACGCGTCCCGAGCCGCACGTCATCGACAGCATCGAGCAGGACGGCCGCACGATCTACCGCCACGAGCCCAGGCAGGTCGCGATCGGCTCGGTCGACCGCGCCTCCTTCTATCAGCTCAAGTCCATGCTGCAGGGGGTGCTGGCGCGCGGCACGGCACGATCGATGGCGGGGATCGCGCCGTTCGTGGCCGGAAAGACCGGCACCTCCGACGAGGAGAACGATGCCTGGTTCGTGGGCTTCAGCAACGACGTGACGGTGGCGGTCTGGGTCGGTTACGACAATGCCGACGGCAAGCGGCGCACGCTCGGCGGCGGCGCGACCGGCGGACACACCGCGGTTCCGATCTTCGAGCCGGTCATGCAGGCGGTATGGGCGCATGTCGCCCCCAGGGCGGTGCTGGCGCCGCCGTCATCGGAGGCGAAGCGTCAGCTCTCGTGCACCACCGCCGCGCGCGACGGGAAACGACGGGGAACCGCGGATCGCGAGTGCCTGCGGGTGGATGCGAGAGGCAAAGTCATCGACACTCAATATCGACTGCTGTCTAATCCAAGTGCTTATGCTCATGCCAAACACGATGATCGCTCGGCCCGTGCCACTGCTAGGCGGATCGTCCTAGTCACGCAGTTGAAAGCCCTGCGTACGGATGGTCACGTGCTGATTGGCGAAGGGGGAACTGGGGTTCGGAGCGAGACTGGGGCAACCGTTGGCACTCGAACTGAAAAGAACCGTTCCCGCGCATATTCGAGCCGTCACTGACACTCGCCTCAATTTACACCAAGCTCGAGAACTTCCTCGCGAACGAGCTGTTTGATCTGCTGCTCAAGGTCGAGAGATGCTCGGCTTATCCTGTCGCGCGGATATGGCAGGTCGACATCGAAGATTTGTTTTACCGAGCCTGGCCGCGTGGCACCACCGCGACAATCAGGAGCGGCTCGAAGCCATTAACGCACGCGCCGAGCAGATCGAGGCCGCCATGGAACCGCTGATCAAGGCCTTGCGACGATGGTGCCGATCGTTACCGGCTACGCTGTGACGCGGTGGAAAATCCCGGGCGCTTTCGCTCTCGGTAACAGATATACGGCGGCTCGGACGGGTCGTGCGCTATTCGCGGGCAAGATCATCGCGTGGGTTATATGGCTCTTCATCACGAGGTGAGTTGGAGGCTGCACCGATGTGACAACATTAGTCCCATGACTTTCGATTAGGTCTCACAATCGTGTCGTCGAGGCATCGCACTAGCTTAACCAGTTTCCAAGGGTTGGCTTGATGCCGCCGATTTGCGTAGTTCCAGGTATCGACACGATCGTGGTCACAAACGTTGATATGACTGCGCTCGGTCATGGGTATGTCAGTGAAGCTCGTGAGATCCTAACTGACATCACCAATTGGATTAACAGTAGGCGCGCCACCAGCAACGATTTGTTTTGCGTGAGGATAAAGACCGACGACGGCCAACGATACTGGGTGCTCCGTCGTTCAGACCCAGGGCCATTCGCAACAAAAGCATCAAAACAAAGACAAATGCCGCAACTGCCGGAGAAGAATGAGATCAGCCAGAACAAGGCTTTTCGTCCTGATCGCCTCCGAAATCTCTCCGATTATCATGGTACTTAGCGCAAGGGGATTGGGGGGCAAATTTACGAGGACAGCTTTGTCCGCGGACGGGGAGAGCGCCCGGATAGCGGGGCGCTCCCAAATTTCATGTTGAGGCCTCCGGCAGCGACCTTGGTCGGCTCGACGTTTACGACTTTGGTGGAACTCGCGATCGGGATCGCCCGAGGCTTCATGGCCTCTGGGATCTCGCGCACGAGGTCGACCTGCAGAAGGCCGTTCACCAAGCTGGCACCCTTGACCACGACGTGATCGGCGAGCTGGAAGCTACGCTCGAAGGTCCGCTCGGCGATACCCTTGTAGAGCACTTTCGCCGCTCTCTCTCTTCGTCATCTGGTCTGCTTCTCGCCGCGGATCGTCAGCCTGTTTTTCCTTCGCTTCGATCGAAAGGTCGGCGTCGGTGAAGCCGGCGACTGCGACTGAGATGCGAAAGGCGTTCTCGCGATTCCGTTTGATATCTGTGCCGGTGGATAGCTTGGAGCCGAGCCTTCCGTGCCGTCGAGTTGGTCGAGCATGGAGAACATCCTGTCGAAGCCGACGGTTGAACGGTAAAGGGGATCAAAATTGAAGGTACGCATAGCATGACCTCTTTGTTTGAGCGACATGCGAACGGTCCGCCCTCGGGGCCGAACCTTCCGTATCACGCAGCCTCATGGCCTGCGCGTTTCGTACTTGGGAACGCTTCTAAGTCATCGCAATAGGCCCAAATAGAATATTTCCCGGATATCACGATATTCCCACCTCATCGAGGGTCGCTTCGAGGCTTCGCGCGTCGATATGCATGTGGGGACAACTTCAAATATGGAAAAGGACCTAAAATGGAAAACCCGAAAAGCCGCCCGTGGGGCGTAATTTGGTCGAACTAGACGCATCCGTGCGTGCAAACGTGATATAGCTCCTGACGTTAGAGGAGAGCGACTGTGGCAAAAGGCGTGAACATCGAAATGGCACCTCTCGACGAGAATCACGTGCGAGCAAAGATCACCTGGTCCGAGCAGGATGTCGGTGGCGGAAAACTCGTGGTAGAAGTCACTGTAAAAAACATGAAAACACAGCCCGAAAACCGACGACCAACTTAGATCAGATGCGAGGGCGCTTGCCGTGCGTTTCGTACGAGCCTTTGCGGATACGATTGAGAGATAGCGCCGCTCGGCACGTAAACAGCTAAA